>JAZNSX010000086.1:0-18808 GCA_045591425.1 Acutalibacteraceae bacterium
TGCCAAGGGCGATTCGCCGCCCTGACCGGGTGCAAACTCGTCCATATCGGGCAGCTTGAGCGGAAGCTCATCGTAGGGAACTGCCACCATGCCGCATTTTTCGCAATGAACTATCGGAATGGGCTCGCCCCAGTAGCGCTGACGGTTGAACGCCCAGTCCTTCATCTTATACTGTACGCCTGCCTTGCCGATTCCCTTCTCAGAGAGAACACGGGTCATCTTCTCGATGGAGTCCTTCTTATTGGTGTAGCCGTTGAGGAAGTCGGAGTTGACCATCTCGCCGTCGCCGGTGTAAGCAGCCTCTTCGATGTTGCCGCCCTTGATAACTTCAACGATGTCGATGCCGAACTTCTTTGCAAAGTCGTAGTCACGCTCGTCGTGAGCAGGAACAGCCATGATCGCACCTGTACCGTAGCCCATCATTACGTAGTCGGAGATATAAACGGGGATCTTCTTGCCGGAAACGGGGTTTACAGCCTCAATTCCTTCGATGCGAACGCCGGTCTTATCCTTTACAAGCTGTGTGCGCTCGAACTCAGTCTTCTTCGCACATACCTCGCGATATGCCTCGACGTCATTGAAGTTTGTGATCCTGTCAGCATACTTGTCAAGGATGGGATGCTCGGGAGCGAGAACCATAAAGGTTACGCCGAAGAGAGTGTCAGGTCTTGTGGTATAAATCTTAAGCTTTTCTTCGGTATCCTTGATTGAGAAGTTAACAAACGCGCCTGTTGACTTGCCAATCCAGTTTTCCTGCTGAAGCTTTATGTTGGGCAGATAATCAACCTCTTTAAGTCCTTCGAGGAGCTTGTCTGCATATTCGGTTATGCGGAGATACCAGACATCCTTGGTCTTCTGAACGATATCGTTATGGCAGATATCGCACTTGCCGCCCTGGGAGTCTTCGTTTGAAAGAACAACCTTGCAGTGGGGGCAGTAGTTAACAAGAGTCTTGTCTCTGAAAGCAAGACCGTGCTCAAACATCTTGAGGAAAATCCACTGTGTCCACTTATAATAGCCCTTCTCGGTGGTGTCTATAACCTTTGACCAGTCAAAGGAGAAGCCTACCCTTTTGAGCTGATTTGTGAAGTTTTCGATATTGTTATCGGTAACAATTCGGGGATGTGTGTTTGTTTTGATAGCATAGTTTTCGGTGGGAAGACCGTATGCATCAAAGCCGATGGGGAAAAGAACGTTGTATCCCTCAAGCCTTCTCTTGCGCGAAACAACCTCAAGACCCGAATAAGCCTTGATATGACCGACGTGCATGCCTGCGCCGCTGGGATAGGGGAATTCAACAAGGGCATAGAACTTGGGCTTTGAATAATCCTCGGAGCATTCAAAGGTCTTGTTTTTATCCCATATATCCTGCCACTTTTTTTCTACGTTTTTAAAATCGTACTGAGCCATTTTTGCTCAACTTCCTTTCGTAATCAACCTTATGTTAATCGGGTAAAATACCGCGATAAATTTCCGTTATGTAGGGGTCGATGCCCACATCAACCTTTATGCGGCAAAACCGCATAGTTGCATCGCCGAAAGCAAATCTTCCGAGATACTATTAAAATATAAAAACGCTGCCGAACTGCCGATTTATTAAACAGCGACATTTTGCAGCCCTATGGTCTGCAAGGGTCGATGAGGGCATCGAGCCCTACATTAGAATTAATCCTCTGTTAAAACATCGCTCAAATCAACAATACTTGCGTCTGCCCAGAGTCTTTCGAGATTATAATATTCTCTTTCCTCGTGACCGAAAATGTGAACGATAATCGTGCCGTAATCAAGCAGAATCCAGCCCGTTGCCCTGCCTTCAATATGCTCGGGGTCAACGCCGAGACGCTGCTTAATTTCATATTCAACATCGTCTGCGAGCGATTTTACATGGGTATTTGAAGTGCCCGAAGCAATAACAAAATAATCCGAAACGATTGTTACCTCTTCGGTTTTTATGGCGGTTACGTCAATCGCTTTTTTTTCGTCAAGCACCTTTGCTATTTCTTTTACAAGTACATTAGAATCCATATATTTATCCTTTCCCGGAATTGATAATCATGTCATTATAGCATTCCACGGTTGCCGGATGAATCGGCAAATTTTTTGAAGCCAATTTATTTACCGTGTAGCGCGAAGTGTAAAGAATCGCATCTTCAAGGCTTTTTTCGGCAAGCCTGCGCACAACGCCGACATCGGGATAATCCCTGTCTGCCGAAATGAAATCAGCCGTGTAAACTATTTTTTCAAGCAGAGTCATGCCTGCTCTGCCTGTTGTGTGCCATCTGACGGCACCGAGAATTTCCTCGTCGGTGATTATCTCGTTTTCTTTGAGAAAAACTGCGCCCGAAAGCTGATGCCAGACCTTTGAGTTTGAAATATCAACCACAGTCAGTGCTTCGCCGCTTTTTTCCATCATTTCAAGATGCTCGACAGCAGATGCATTTTTCATAACGTCATGCATAAGCCCGGCTATTCTTGCCTTTTCAACATCGGCTCCGTATTTTTCCGCAAGGGCGGCTGCGCATTCGCAAACGCACTCGCTGTGATTCAAACGGTAATCATCAAGCCTTTCAGCAAGTATTTTTCTGTATTCCGAAAGCCCGTCGTCATAAAGACCGTTTTCTTCTATGAATTTCAGCACCTCGGAATGCAAAAATTCGGGGTTGCCGTTTTTGGCAATTTCAACCCTTATCTGCGTTGAGCTGACCTCAAGCGGCTCTGTTTCAAGAAAAACAATCCTTTTCCGCTGCTCGGGCGTGTAGCCGGACAAATCCGCCTCAAAGCCGTTTTCACGGGAAGCCGCACATATTACGGCAAGCTCCAGAATTTCTTCCCAAAGATACCATTGCCTGAAAGTTTCAAGCATATCCGAGCCAATGATGAAATAAAGCTCATCTGCGGGATATTGCCTTTTAAGCTCACGCAGGGTTTCAACCGTGTAGCTCTTGTTGCCACGGTCAAGCTCGATTGACGAAACCTCAAAACGGCTGTCAACCGAAAAAGCAAGGCGGCACATTTCCATACGCTCGCTGCCCTGAGCCAGCTTGCCGGGGATTTTATGGGGAGGCATGCAGGAGGGAACAATCAAAACCTTATCCATGCCGATTTTATCCGCCGCCTCCTTCGCAAGGCGCACATGGCCGGCATGCGGCGGGTTGAATGTTCCTCCGAAAACTCCGATTTTTATAGGAATCTCTCCTTATTTAATGTTAACCTTTGTGTTCATTATCCTTGCCGTTCCGACAAAAAGAAGGGCGGCGCAGACGACATTGAAAATCGTGCCTGCAATGCCGAAGCTCAGACCCACGGGATTTGCCATGGTTGAAAGAGTGTCATAAAAAACTCCGTCAGCCGTAACAACGATTGTGAGCGGAACATACTGGGCAAGAAGAACGCTGATGACCTGCATAACAATGAAAACAGCAAAAAAGATAACAACAGCTGCAAAGCCGCCGAGCTTCTGCATGCTTCTTGTGTTTGCAAGAGTAAGCGCAAAATAAAGCTGAGCAATGAGAACAACTATTCTGATGAAAACAATAAGAGCAACAAGAGCGATGACAAGCTTGATTGTGTCACCCGAAGGCAGACCCTCAAACATCATAGTCATCATTTGCAGTGCCATTTTGACATCCTCGCCTATCATAGCGGTTGCATAAAGATAAACGCCAAAGAAAACACCGATTGCAACAGCATAGCTCAGAAGCATCCAGCAGAAGGATGTTATTGTCTTTGCCGCAAGAAGCTGTCCGCTGGTAACAGGCAACGTGAAGCTCAGATATCCCTGACCGCCGAAAAGAGTCTTTTTAAAGTTTGAAACAACACTGACAAAGGTCATGACAACAGCAAGTATGCCTGTTGCAATGAGAACAATGGTTGCCAGCGCGCTCAGCCATGTGATTTTAACAATAAATGCCGCCATCATTATGAGTATTGCCGCAGCGGCAACAACATATATCATACCGATTGTGTGGATATTCGCTTTAAACTCATTTTTAATTAACTTGCCAAGCATTAGCGAACACCTCCTTAAACAAATCTTCAATCGTTCTGCCCGAAGCCGTGATATCATCAACCTTTGCCTTAACGAGCACCTGACCTCTGCCAATCATAAGCACGGAGTTGAAAATCTTTTCAACATCATAAATCAAATGGGTAGAGATAAGAATGGTTGAGCCTTCAGGGTGATTCTTCATGATTGTGTCAAGAATAAAAGCTCTTGCTGCGGGGTCAACACCGCCGAGGGGCTCGTCCAGAACATAAAGCTTTGCGTTTCTGCACATAACAAGGAGAAGCTGCAGCTTTTCCTGCATACCCTTTGACATGGTTTTGATTTTCTGCTTCGGCGGAAGCTGAAAAACATCAAGCATCTGATATGCCTTTTCTTTGTTGAAATCCTTATAAAAATCCGCCATGAATTCGATTGCATCAACACAGCGCATCCAATCCGCAAGATAAGTTTTTTCGGGCAGATAAGCAACCTTTGCCTTTGTTACAACGCCGGGTGCATCGCCGTCAATCAAAACCTCGCCCGAATAATCATGGATAAGACCTGTCAGGATTTTAAGAAGCGACGTTTTGCCGCTGCCGTTGGGGCCGAGCAAGCCGATAATCTGACCGCCCTCAAAGCTGAAAGACAAATTCTTCAAAACCTGGTGGCTGCCGTAAGATTTGCTAAGATTATTTACAGAAATAATATCAGACATTTTTTCCTCCCGTTGTTTGAAACACCGTTTTCGAGCGGTGTCTATAATCGGTTAGTATTATAACACTATTACTTATAAAATAAAAGACCTATTTTACGAATTTTTACCTGTAAATGTAAAAAAGAAATTAACAAATTACAAAATTTTATAAAAATGCCGCAGCAATCGCAAATAACTGCCGCGGCTTTAAAAATTACTGTTCTTCTTTCTGTGCCTTTTTAATGTTTTCCGAAATTCTTACATTTGCGGTTTTGTATGCTTTTTTAATAACGTCATCAAAATACTTAACCTCATAATTTTTGAGATTTTCGTTGTATTCGCTGTTATACCGCTCTGTACCCATGCTTTGTCTGACATCTGTTTTCCAGTCAAAATCCTCGGGATTGTTTTTCACAAAATAAACAATGTAAAGACCGGATTTATCGGCAAAAAAGGCTGTGTCGCCCTCCTTGCGGCTGCTGTCCAGAATCCAGTTGTTGACTTCGAAATAATACTCGCCCGTACGGACAGTCCTTTCGCTTCCGTAGCCCGTGTTAACACATGCCTCCAGAAATTCTTCCTTTGACAAACCCTTCCACGAATTATAAAGCTCTTCAACCTCATAATAGCTTTCTTCAATTGTTTCAGAGCTTTCGTCGCCCCGAAAATAATATTCATAAACAATCACGTCGCGGGTCGTTGAGAAGAACGGGAGCACTTCAATATAAACAAGATATTCATAAAGCATACCTCTGACAACGCCGACCTCGCCGGCAACTCTTCGGCTGTCAAACGCCCATTCTGCAACCTCCGGTCCGAAGGTTGATTCAAGAGTGCTTTTCGGCACATAAAAGTTTTGAGTCATAACCTCTGCGTTATAATTCGGTTGCAAGCTGTTACCGACGGCAAATTCAAGGAACTCCTCTTCCGTGTTGATTTTTGAAAGCTCAACAGCATCATATTCATTCTCAATCGGATAAACCCTTGCTTTTATAACCTTATAGTCGTTTGCGTTTGCCTTGCATTCTTCTTCAATCTGCTTATCGGTGAGACTGTTTCTGTATTCATCAAGAGTAAGATTTTCGTATTTATAAGCATATGTGTTAATAATCTCACGCGCGGCAAACATGGCAAATGTTGTTCCCTCGCCGTAAACAGAAGCAACATGCTCATCCGGAGTCTCATCAGAGTTCATAGCATAGTCATTAACTCTGCCATATATCTGCATAAGTTCATGAATTTCGGCATCTGTAAGAGTTGTTCCGTTTTTAATCGCGGCATCAAAAACAGAATAATATGACTGCATAACTTCTGCCGCCTTAAACAAGAAATCCTCTGCCCATGTATAATCATCTTTAAGATGCTTCTGTTGGTCGGGCAAAACCATCGGGTCATAGCCCGTTACGTTTGAGCCTCTCTGCTCAATCGCATAATTGATTTCGCTCATCTGAGCGCGGTATTGGTCAAGATAATATAAGACAAGAAGGTTTTTTGAAATATCACGCTCGCCGAGCTTCATTGCAACGCCATATTTTTTACAGCTTGCCTTGTTGTCCTCTTCCGCCTGGTTCAGTATATCGGCAAACTCCTTTGCCATCTGCACACCCTTATAGTCAACAAAAGTATATCTGCTGTCGGCATTTGAAGCTGAATTTGTGCTTGTTTCATCGGAGAGTCCCTGATTTTTTTCAATCGCGGGCTTTATCACAAAAATGCCGATAAGCACGGCAGCAATAACAACAACAGCCGCAACGGCAGCAATTATTATTTTGGTCGGCTTCTTTTTGCTTTCGCAATTCTGAGCTTTCTGCTTAGGCTGATTGCTCTTTTTCACATTCTTTTTGTTGCTCATTTTCAATTCTCCTTGGTTCAGTTTTGCTTTCTTACAACCTTGTATTCATCATACGGATTGTAATAAGGGCATTCAAATGCGCCGCCCTGCATAAATCTGTAAAGCTCGTCCTCGTCAAGATTAACGAGGCACTCATAGCATTCATATTCTTCATTATAGTCATAATAGGCGCAGCTTTCGCAGCAAGATGCCCCCGCCATATCTCTCACCTCAGTATATCGGAATAATAATCTCTTTTTCGGTTTTGATTATGCCGTCCATGCCCAAATCTCTGAGGCGTGGGCCGAAAAACATTCCCGGTGCACGTCCCGACGGATAAAGGTCAAGCAGCGGAGCCATAACAAAGGCTCTTTCAAGCACTCTCGGATGAGGAACCGTCATTTCAAAGCTTTCGCTTTTGAAACCCTCATAGAGAATGAGGTCAAGGTCGATTATTCTCGGAGCATTTTTCTTGGTTCTGACCCTGCCCATTGCCGCCTCGATTCCGAGGCATTCTCCGAGCAGCATTGCCGGCGAAACACTCGCTTCAACAAGTATCGCCGCATTCAGAAACTTCGCATCGTCCTCGCAGTCAACGGGTTCGGTTTCATAAACGCTTGAAGTTTTGAGTATTTTCACTCCCGAAAGCTTTGCAATCGCTCTGACCGCTGCATTCAGATTTTCTATTCTGTTGCCCAAATTTGAGCCCAGCGCAATTACGGCTTCACTCATTTTTATCAACCCTTTCCCTGAAAATTTCAACTCCCACATAATCAAAATCCGCCTTTATGGGAGCTTCGGGCTTTTTGAGAAGTATTCTGAGGCTCTGAATTTTCTCAAAGCTTTCAAAAAGCCCGTCGGCAACTCTCTGCGCCGCCCTTTCAAGCAAATCATCCTTTTGGCTTGTAAATATACGCACTGTTTCTTTTATTATTTTGGCATAGCTGACAGTATCCTCAACGTTGTCGCTCACGCAGGGAACACTGATGTCAACAGATGCATCAATATCAAAAACAAAATTCTGCCCGTCGCGCTTTTCTTCGGGATTAACGCCGTGATAAGCAAAAATTTTCAGATTTCTGACAAGTATTTTATCCATGGTTTATACCTTCCTGTAAACGGCGTCGGCAACTCTTGCGCCCTGAACGCCCGAAAAAACATCGTGAACTCTGATTATATCCGCGCCGCCCGCAATTGCAGCGGTATGCGCCGCAACCGTGCCCGCATCGCGCAGGGTGCTGTCGGTTTCGCCGCTTGCCGCACCGATAAACCTTTTTCTTGAACCCGCCGCCATAAGCGCAACTCCCTTGAATTTGAGCCACTGAATGTTTCGGAGAAGCTCAAGATTATCATCATAGCTTTTGCCGAAACCGAGCCCGATATCAAGACAGAGCTGTTCCTTGGGAAGGCCGCTCTGAGCCGCAAAATTCAGCGAGTCCACAAAAAAATTGCGAACATGCGCCACAACGCCGTTTTCGCCGTATTCCGCCTCAACTCCCGAGCCGCACGGATTGTGCATGACTATATATCCCGCACCGTGCTTCATCGCAAGCTTTGCGGTTTCGGGATTAAAAACACCGCTTACATCATTGATGATATCCGCCCCTGCTTCAAGCGCCGCCTTTGCACAAAGAGGATAAAAAGTATCAACCGACACCGCTGCCGAAACCTTTCCGCAGACCGCTTCAAGAACGGGCATAAGCCTCTCTTTCTCTTCTTCTGCTCCCAGAATTTTCGCACCCGGCTTTGTTGAGTTTGCGCCGATATCGATTATATCAGCACCCTGAGCCTGCATTTCGAGAGCATGCTCCAGAGCCGCTTCGGGGCTGAAATAAAGCCCGCCATCGGAAAATGAATCGGGTGTATAGTTAAGAATTCCCATAACATAGGTTTTTTCGCCGAGCGGAAATTCGTGACCTCGGGCTCTGAACATTACTGCCTTCCCCCTGTCAGAAGCGAAATTGCCTCTGCTCTTGTTTTGGCGTTGCTTCTCATCGTGCCGCGAAGGGCTGAGGTTCTCGTTTCCGCGCCCGAAGCTCTTGCCCCGCGCATTGTCATACACAGATGCTCCGCCTCGATAACAACCGCAACACCCATCGGATGCAGATTCTCTTCAAGGAAATCTGCGATCTGAGCTGTCAACCTTTCCTGAAGCTGAGGTCTTTTTGCAAAGGAATCAACGATTCTTGCAAGCTTTGAAAGACCGATAACCTTGCCGTTTGCGGGAATATAGGCAATATGCGCCTTGCCCATAAAGGGAATAAGATGATGCTCGCACATCGAATAAAGCGGAATATCTCTGACAACCACCATTTCCTCGTTGCCCGTTTCGTTGAAAAGCTTCAGGTGTCTTTCGGGGTTATCTTCAAGACCTGAGAAAATTTCCTCATACATTCTTGCAACTCTCGCGGGAGTTTCAACAAGACCTTCTCTGTCGGGGTCTTCGCCGATGGCAATAAGAATTTCTCTGACTGCCGCCTCTATTCTTGCTTTATCCATGCGTATGCCGCCTTTCAGTTTGTTTCAATAATAAATGTCAGTAAAAGCCGATCGGAGTCTTTATAGTACGAAAGCGAATCCATTGAAAAGCCGACATCCGTTTTTCCTTTTGCCATTCTTAAAACGTTATATATTCTTTCGCCGTCTATCAAATCGGATTTCGCGTTTTTATAAACCTGTTTGCTGCCGAAGCGTAGCTGAAGCATGCTGCCGCCGTTCTCAAGCTCTTTCACAAGCAGCTCGGCAAGCTCTTTTTCGTCGCTTCTGTCGTAGCTTGTGAAATATCTGCCCGTTTTTTCATAATAGTTTTCATGCGTTGCTTCGCAGCCGAAATCATATGAAAAATCCGAATGTGTGGCAGATATCATTTCATCGCTGACATTAAAATAGGAATAGGTTTTAACCGGTTTGCCGTTTTCATTGACCGGATCATCCCATGTGCAGTCGAGGTGGTAGAAATCGCCGTTTATTTTAACCGCATTCCACATGTGAGGACCTTCCTCGGTTTCGGGAGTGCTTGAATTTCCGCTGATAACCGCGCTTTCGATTCCGACCATGTCAAACAGCAGCTTTGCCGCCTTTGAATATCCCTCACACGCCGCCTCGCCGTTGACGATTGCGCCGTAAGCCGAAGAATAAACAAACTCCGAATCAACTATTTTATACTCGCAGTTTTCAATTATATAATCGTGTATTTCAAGCTCTGTCTGCCATTCGTCATCCGGGTCTGTCAGCGAAGATATCACCTCGGTGCATTTTTCTTCAAGAAGCGCCTTCTGTTCTGCATATTCCTCTTTTGTCAGAATGTATTCAACCGAGCAGTTTGTTATCGCCATTTTTGAAGAAAGCGAGCATTTTCTGCCGACAAAAAACAAGTCCGGATTATCGCAAAGCAATGCCGTAAACACGCTGTTAAGCTGTTCTCCGTCAATGCCGGGAATGCGGATGCTTTCGGGTAAATCGTAAATATTGGTAAGTATTTCGTTATATGCATGCTTTTCAATGCTGCTGAGCTCGTCGTAATAGACCTTATACGGACTTCCGACCTGCGTCAGCTCGACGGGTTCGGAATTTCCCCACGGGTCAGACATGTCGAGAATCGCATTGCCTATATACACGCCGATATAAAGCGCAAGCACACATATGATGACCTTTAACAGGAAAGAAAAAAGCTTTTTCATTAGCAAAGTCCTATCAGTCGTCTGTTGTGAATTCTTCGGGTGAATCAACCGCTTTTATGACGTTGAAGCCGTTTTCGGTCAGAACGCCGACAGCCTTCTGTGCCTTTGAAAAATCAACAATCGTCATGTCAGTTCTTAATGTGTTGGATATTTTCGAAAAAATCGCTTCGCTTTTCTTTGCATATGACGGCTTACACAAGTTTTCGAAAACCGCACCGAGCACATTTGCCTGCATTGAGCTGCTTTTTACGCCGAGAGTTTCGATATATTTCAGATATTTAAAAAGCGTATCGCCCTTCATATTCTGTTTGCCTTTTATAAGCAGCAGGGTAAGCCCGTCGCCTCTGTATTCCACCTGCTCGGGAACGGTAACATCCACGCCGCCGAAGTAATTAATCATGTTTTTGAAGCTGTCTTCGGTTGAGCCTATATAGCCGTCAAGCTCGATACCCGATGCGCTTTCAACCGCTTCGGCAAGCCTGACCTCGCCATACTTTGCATAAACATTTTCAAGGCTCATTGCATTGCCGTTCACCTGAGCAACCGTTTCCGGCTTCAGGGTATATATCATGAGCTTTCTTTCGGGCATTTTAACATTAACCAGCCACGCAAAATGCACGCTCTGCCTGTCTTCGGAAGCGCACCAGAAAAGGTATTTTTTTTCTGCGCGAACCTCGGGAATGCCTGTTTCCTGAACTTGCGTTGTTGTCTGTGTTTCTGCCTCGCCGCTCACCGCGCTTTTCACATTAAAATCATATTTGCTGAGAATCACAAGGCAGGACACAACAAGAACAAGCGCAACGCCCGTAAAGAAAATACCAAAAAACCGCTTGGTTTCGTTGCTCATGCTCTGCTTGCGGGTGCTGAACATTATATTTTTTCTCTTTCTGTTTGCCATATCAAAGTCACCAAATTCATCGTTTGATTAAAATAGCGGCAGTTTCTTCATCAACATAAAGCTCTCTGCCCGTGACGGAGCCCCCCGTCAAAACCTCATAGCCCTCTTCGGGAAGAATATAAACGATGGAATGACTGTTGCGGTTTGCAACGGTCATTATTCTTTCGTCCTCGCCCCTTCTTTCATAGGCAACGCAGCCCAGAGCAGAAGAAACGGGCACAAACTCGCCCTCGGCAAACACCTTGTGTTCGCTGCGGATTCTTCCGAGAAGCCGATAATATTCAATCAAATCATTGTCTTCTTTTCCCCACGGATAGCAGCCTCTGTTATAGGGGTCTTCGCCGCCGTCAACACCCGCTTCGTCGCCGTAATAAATGCAGGGAACACCGGGCAGGGTGAACTGCATGGCAGCAACAAGCCTGAGCAGCTTTTTGCCGAAATTTCGGCAGTCTTCGCTAAGTCCGCCGGGATATCTGCCCTCACAGCCTTTTCTGTATTCTCCGAGTGTTGCAAGGCGGTTAAGCACGCGGCAGGTGTCATGAGTGCCGACATGATTCATAAGACAGTCAACCGCGGGCTTCGGATAATTTTCGCAGATTTCCGCTATTCTGTCATTGAAGCCCTCAGCCCTTGCGCTCACCGCAAAATCCACAAGACAATCCGCAAAAGGATAATTCATAACCGAGTCAAGCTGCGCACCCTGAAGATAACGCCTTCTTTGACTGTAGCTTATCTTGTTTGAAGCATCTTCCCATACCTCGCCGAGAATATAGGCATCGCTTTTTTCTGCCTTGACCGCTTTTCGCAGGGCATCAAGAAATTTATCGGGCAACTCATCCGCAACATCAAGCCTCCAGCCGCTTGCGCCGGCTCTGAGCCATTTGCGCAGAATTCCGTTTTCGCCCGCTATATATTCAATATATCCGTCGTTTTCTTCGTTGATTTCGGGCATGATGTCAACGCCCCACCAGCTTTCATAGCCGTTGGGGAAATCGCTGAATTTATACCATTCATAATACGGCGAGGACTTGCTGTTATATGCCCCGAGCGTATCATATCTTTTTTCTTTATTGAAGTATATGCTGTCTGAGCCCGTATGGCTGAAAACACCGTCAAGAACAATTTTTATGCCCTTTTTTTCGGCAGCCCTGCACAGATGCGAAAAATCCTTTTCCGTGCCCAGAAGCATGTCGGTTTTTTCATAGTTTGCCGTGTCATAGCGATGGTTTGAATGAGCCTCAAAAATCGGATTGAGATATATGCAGCCCACGCCGAGCGATTTGAGATAATCAAGCTTTTGCTCGATACCCTTGAAATCACCGCCGAAAAAATCATATTTTGTTATTCTGCCTTCGCTGTCGGGCTCCCACATGGGCGCACCGCCCCAATCGGAGCGCAGAATCCTCTCGGCGGGAACATTCTTTTTTTCTTCGCCCGAAGCAAAAAATCTGTCGGGAAATATCTGATAGATAACAGAGCCCTTGATCCATTCGGGGGTCTGAAAATCGCGGGAATAAACCGTCAGCTGAAAGCTTGTGCCGTCGGGCGATATTCTGCCCGTTGACCCGTCAAATTTTGTTATAACGCTGCCGCCGTTCTTGCTTGCAACAGCAAAATGATACCAGTAAAGTCCGCATTTTTCGGGGGTAAAGCTGACAGTCCACCACTCCTCGTCAAAGCCCTCCATGCGCTCCCATACCATGGGATATATCTCGCCCTCGCCGCCGTCATCTGTCAGAACCAGGCTCGCTCCCGTGCAGCAAAAGCTTCTCGGCATAACGATTCTCAGTGTCACTTTCTCACCCTCGCACACGGCACCGAAGGGGCTTTTGTGGTAACTGAAACGTGAATTATAGGGTATAAAATCCATTGCAAATGTTCCTTAAAATAAAAGTGTTATCAACGCAAATCGGCTGATACGGCAGCTCGGTTATTTTAACCAGAACATCGGTAAAAAAATAGCCGACTGCAATCAGCGCAAGAATACCCGCCGTTATCAGAACAGCAAGCGCGATTCTTTTTGCCCGAACTCTTTCTTCATAGCTCGGCCCCGCACCGAAGCGGGTTGAAAATTCGGTTATGCTCTTGCGCTGCGAAGGCTTTATCGTTTTTTCTATTTTTCCCTTTTCTATCATAAACTGCCTCTTAAACAAAATAATTGTATTTTTCAGTTTAATTGTTAAAAACGCTTATGTTCCGCCGCGTTTATCACAGTTAAACAAAAAGATTTGTGTCGCTGAAGCCCGTAAATGCCAATGAAAGCATCGCAACATAAATAAACATTGTCGGCGTGCCTTTGAAAACGGCAGGGATGTTCTTGTTTTCGGCAAGAAGCTGAGAGCCCTTACTGATAAGTGCCGCCGCAAGAACGAATGCGACACCTGCGCCGAGACCCGAGCCGATGCTGTCGGCCAGAGAATATGCCGCAGAATGGTTGATATAAGGAATTGAAAAAACAAGAGTATTAAGCGCCGCTATTCCGAGAGTTCCGAGAAATTTGGACGAAACCTTAAAAACATAGCGCAAAACAACCGCCGTAACAATATAAACAAGAGCAAGCACGCCGCCGTATACAGCGGCTTTTACCGCATAGGTTGCACCTGAAACAAATGCCACGCTTTCAAGAAGGCTGCAAAGCACACTTGTGACAACGGAAAATCCCGAAATCATAACAGCAAATTTGCCGAAAGTGCCGGGCTTTGTTGAAACTCTGATTGCCTCGCTCATGCCGAGACCCGAGCTGAGAACAAGATTTTGTATAAACACGGTATAAAGGGCGGTCAGAAGCAAATCCGAAACTATTTTCATTGCTCATCCCCCTTTTCATCAACATCAAGACCCAGCGACTTGAAGAATTCTTCAATATCAAGGCTTGCGCTTTCTTTGATTTCATCCGCTGTCTGAGGCTGAACCGAAACGGGCTCTTCTTTAACCTGAACAGGCTCAGCCTCCTGCTCGGGAGCAACCCAGAATTCGTCGAAAATTTCAACCTCTGTAATTTCCTCGGGCTGCGGTCTTCCGATAACGTCGGGCTTAACATCGGGCTCGCTTTCCTCAAGATACTGCGGATATTTGTGGGCAATAAACGCTTTCAAAGCCGCCGCCATGAAGCCGAGAAGAAGCAGACAACCGAAAGGCAGTGCCATGCCTTTGAATATAACGGGCAGCTCCAACTTAACCCCCGCAAGAGAGCCCGTGCCGAAAATCTCTCTGATTGTGCCGACGGCTATGCAGATAACCGAGCCGCCGATGCCGACCGCGGCAGCATCAAAAAACGCCGGCTTGATATCATTTTTAACCGCAAACTGCTCGCAGTGAACCGCGGTTACGGAATTGATTGCGATAAGCGGAAGGTATATCTTTATGCCTAAACTAAGATTAACAAGAGTTTTTGTTTCGATAACCCAGAGCACAGGGCAGATGAGTGCAAGACCGATTAAAAGATAGAGCGCCACTCTGACCCATCTGGGGATTTTTTTAAAAAATGCGCTTGCAATAACGCAGGTTATCGTCAAATCAACGCAGAGCACAGCGGACAGCATAATTGCGCTTGAAAGCGTTGTTGATGCGGCAACTATGGGACAAAGACCGACCAGCTGAATAAGCACGGGGTTGAATATAACCGCACCCTTAATCAGCATGTCTTTAAATGAAATATTGCTATTCACTTAACCGCCTCCTTCCTTTTGAAAGAAAACGAAGTGAGTGCATTAACCGAAGCATCAAGCACGGGGCGCATGCCGTTTGCAAGCAGAATCGAAAAACAGACAGCTTCTTCATAAACACCGACCGCGCGCATAATCATGCAGAAAACTCCGCACACCGCGCCGTAAATAACGCGGTTAACACTCTTGCGCGGCATTGTGGCATGGTCGGTAACAAGAAACACCGCCGCAAACAACAGAGAGCCTGCCGAAAGCTCAAGCACAATACTTGTGAGCGGAGAAGCGTTGATTCTGGGAAAGCATGCCGCATAAACGGCGCAGGCAGCGATAAAGCCCGCAGTTGCAAGAAGAGCCTTTTTTCTTCTCACAAAAAGATATGCACAGCAACTGAGCATAAGAATAACACAGCCCGTTCCCATCGGACCCGCAACATTACCCGAAAGAATTTCAAAAACATTCGCGGCGTTAAGACGCACGGAATTTCCTCTTGCAAGAAGCGCACCGAGCGAATTTGAGCCGAGAAATTTATCCGCGGTGTTAACGGCATAGGAAAAAACCTGTTCCTTGAAGCATACATTTACAAAGGCAAAGCCTGCCGCAGCGGGAACAAACGGCGCGTGAAGTGCTCCGCCGAAGGGTATCTTCGCCGCAATAACAGCAAACGCTGACGCCGACGCGGGGATATAAAGCGGAACACCCGCCGGCATCATCATTGCAATCGCAGCACCTATGAAAATGTTGCTGAAATCTTTAAGCCTGAAGCTTCCGCCGATAACGGCGCTCGCCGCAAAATCGCACACAAGCGCAGTCAGCACACTGACTGCAAGCACGCTGAGCATGCTTGCTCCGTAGTGCCAGACCGCAACCGCACACGGTGCAATCATCATTATAAGATAGTCGCCGAAAATCTGCGAGCTTTTAACTGTATTTTGTTTTGAGGCTTTGTTGGCCAAGGCTTTCACCCCTCAAATTCCAATATTTAATCATTGCATACCGATGCCGAAAATCATATTATAATATAGCAACAAAAAAACTCACGGGAGGCAACAGCATGAAAATCAATTCCCCTGCCGAGGATAAAATAATTGTCGACTTAACCAAGCAGGATATGCTTGATTTGGAGATTACATATGAAGAAATGGATTATTCCACAATTGAAACACGGCGGGTTATCTGGACCGTGCTTGATGAAGCGGGCAAGGCTCTCGGAAGAGAATTTGACCCTTCCCGCAGAATGATAATAGAGGCTATGCCGAAAAACGGCGGAGGCTGTGTGCTGAGCTTCACGATTCTCGACGGAAAGCGAAAATATCTGCCTAAACAGCAGCTTCTGAAAAAGCCTCATGAAAAAATAATGTGTGAATTTGAAAACGCAGATTCTCTTTTCAGAGCCGCTCATGCGGCAGGCACCGAAAGCAGGAAAATTTCAAGCAGTCTTTATGAAAACGGCGGAAAATACCGCCTGATTGTCAGCTCAGCCGAAGACATTTCGGGAATCCGTCGGTGTTTTTCAGAATTCGGCTCATGCGAAGACTGCCATCCGCTTGAATGCGATTTTACAAAAGAGCATTGGAACGAAATAATCAGCGAAAACGCTTTGGACAGAATTCTGAAAGCTTAAGGTGAATGGAGTAATACGAACCGTGATTTTCACGGGTGTATTTTCGTTCACCCATCGTTAAAATACTCGCAAATCCGAAAGGATTTGCTGCGTTTTGCGCCTTGATTGACCAAAAATCCGCTCCGTGAAAATTCTTCGACCCCAAAGCGAAGGATTTTTAGCCGATTTTTGGTTGTTGAGGTTGCAGGAAGGCTGACGCCTTTCAATGCCGAAACTCCGAAAAGCGGCAAAAAGACTCGCTTTTGGGCAGGTTCGGATTACTCCATTCACCTTAATCTGCATAAACCTTTTCGGCAAGGCTTCTCAAATCCGAAATTGCTTTTGACGCATCTTCCGCGCCGAAAACCGCACTGCCCGCAACAAAAACATTTGCGCCGGCTGCCGCTGCGGTTTCAACGGTTTTTTCGTTGATTCCGCCGTCAACCTGAATATCGACCGTAAGACCTCTGCGTTTGATTTCTTCGCGCAGGGTCTTGATTTTTTCCATTGTTTCGGGCATAAATGACTGACCGCCGAAACCGGGCTCAACCGTCATCACAAGCACCATTGAGAGCTTGTCAAGATAAGGGAAGACTTCTTCCGCCGCGGTTTTTGGCTTTATGCTGATACCCGCCTTGCAGCCGCAGGCAAGAATTTTTTGGACGGTCTCTTCCGCAGGCGAGGAGCTTTCAATATGAAATGTTATAAGGTCAGCACCCGCATTTTTGAAATCTTCGATATATTTCAAGGGCTCAGCTATCATAAGATGCACATCAAAAACAAGCTTGGTTTTGCTTCTGATGCTTTTTATAACAGGAGCACCAAAGGTTATGTTCGGCACAAAAAGCCCGTCCATAACATCAAGGTGAAGATAATCAGCACCGCATTTTTCCATTCTTGCCGCCTCTGAACCGAGCGCAGAAAAATCGCTTGCAAGCACCGACGGTGAAATTTTAATCATAAATATACTCCTCCCATTATAATCAGTTTATTATAACAGTTTTTATCTTTAAGGTCAATATTTTAGCCGTAAGTAATATATCATATTTTTACGGTCAACATGTAAATCCGCATCAAATTTTATATCAATTTTTTGTGAATTTTTTACCTTATGTTTGCCTGAAAATGTTATAAAACTCATATATTAGCGAACCGAAAACACTGCAGAGTGACCGGAGCAAAAGCGGAACAAAACTGTATTCGTGAGAGTGACGGTAGCAATCGGCATGAGCTTTCATGAATGCAGAGGATGATTTAACGGCAAAAAATTATCAGCTTTTCCGTTCCAACCGTTGACATATCAACAAAAAAATGCTATTATAAATCCGTATATTGCGGTCATTCGCAAATCTATCGTTGAAAGGATAATTCAAAATGAAAAAGTTTTTAGCAATTATGTTTGCACTTATTTTTGCGCTCTCATGCGCAACAACAGCTTTCGCTGCTGACCTCACCTGTCCCTACTGCAACGAAGCTATCTCTTCGGAAAAAGCTTATAACGAACACATTTCCAAGAAATGCCCCGAGCTTTTCGCTGACAACAAGGGTGACATTCTTTATTACTGTGATTACACAGAGTACGGATGCTCAGCTTATTTCAAGAGCGAGGCCGAATATAAAAAGCATATCGAAATCTGCCCCTTCAAGAAAACCACTTGGGGCGACAAAGTTGAGGCTTTCTTCCTTGACCTTGACTATTCCGATTTCACAGAAATTCTCGGCAAGGTAACAGATGCTCTTAAAGGCATCGGTCTCCCCGGTCTCCTCATTAAGGTTATCGACCTTCTTGAGCAGGGCGTTACCGCTCTTATTGGTGAGCTCAAATAATTAAATCAAATGTTTAAAAACCGCTGAAGCAGCAGCTTCAGCGGTTTTTTTATAACATTCATCAGCTGATTTTCATAATCCTGATGAATTCTTCGCTGTTTTTAAATTCGTCGGAAAGCTGAGGTCTGTTGCGCAGACCGTCTTTGACATCCTCGCAGAATGAGTTCTCCCAAAATCTGTACGCTTTGGATTTGTCGAACACAACGCCCTTAACGGCGGGAGATGTGTGAACAATGACATCGGGCATTTCATCGTAGTTTTTGGCAAGCTTAACAGCTTTTTCAAAGTGCATGAGAGCTGCCTTTTCATCGCCTGCAAGATATTTTCTGACCCCGATTCTCTGGTGATGAATAACCATGAGATAGTGGCTCTTACCGTAGTCGCCGTCAGGCATGACCGCCTCAACAAGGTTGATATACGCCTCGGCTATATCGTTGTCCGCATCAAGAAAATTCTTGTGGCGTCTGTTCATGATTTCACCGAAAAGACGAAGCATTTCAACCATGCCATTTGCACACGCTGCTGCACGCTTCTCATCATCGTGGGGATACATATACATGGCATGATAATCTCTTGTATTCTGCATAATCGGCATTTCTGAGAGGATTTTTTCAGCTTCGGAAATATC
>JAZNSX010000087.1:0-10765 GCA_045591425.1 Acutalibacteraceae bacterium
TTGCACTTAAAAAACAGTACGGTTTTCATTGTTCACTAAAATAAAAGAAACAGGTGAATCCTTTGTCCCAGAAAAAAGATTTAAGAAATATCGCTATCATCGCTCACGTTGACCACGGCAAAACAACGCTTGTTGACGAACTGCTCAAACAGAGCGGTACTTTCCGTGATAACGAGCAGGTTGCGGACCGAGTTATGGACTCCAACGACCTTGAGCGAGAGAGAGGAATAACAATCCTTTCAAAAAACACATCTGTTCATTATAAAGGCACAAAAATCAACGTTGTTGATACCCCGGGCCATGCCGATTTCGGCGGCGAGGTTGAGCGTATCCTTATGATGGTTGACGGAGTTTTGCTGCTTGTCGATGCATTTGAGGGCTGCATGCCTCAGACAAGATTTGTTCTCAAAAAAGCACTTAATCTTAAGAAAAAGGTTCTTGTTGTCATAAATAAAATTGACAGACCCAATGCCCGCCCCTATGAGGTTGTTGATGAGGTGCTTGACCTGTTTATCGACCTCGGCGCGGATGAAGACCAGCTTGAATTCCCTGTTGTCTATGCCAGCGCAAGAGACGGCTATTCGAGCCTTGACCCCAATAACCGCGCAGGCGATATGCAGCCTCTTTTTGATGCGATTCTCGAAAACATTGAGCCTCCCGAGGGCGACCCTGACCAACCGCTGCAGGCTCTCTTTTCAAGCCTTGATTATGACGATTATGTCGGCAGAATCGGTGTAGGCAGAGTTGAAAGGGGCAGAATAAAGAAGAATCAGCAGATTGTTCTTTGCAAAACCGACGGCACAACCCAGAATGTTAAGGTTTCGCGCCTTTATCAGTTTGAGGGTCTTGCCAGAGTTGAATGCGAGGAGGCCGAAGCGGGCGATATCATCTGCGTTTCGGGTATCGAAGGTATCAATATCGGTGAAACGGCATGTCATCCCGAATGCGTTGAAGCACTGCCGTTCATTAAGATAGATGAGCCCACCATTTCAATGAATTTCATTGTTAATGACAGCCCGTTTGCAGGCAAAGAGGGCAAGTTTGTAACATCAAGAAACGTTCGCGACCGCCTTTTCAAAGAGGTTGAAACGAATGTGAGCATGAGGCTTGAACAAACCGAATCAACCGACACCTTCAAGGTTTCGGGCAGAGGCGAGCTGCATCTTTCAATTCTTATTGAAACAATGCGCCGCCAGGGCTACGAATTCCAGGTTTCAAGACCTAAGGTTATCTTTAAAGAGATTGACGGTCAGCTCATGGAGCCCATGGAATTGCTGATTGTTGAAGTGCCCGAGCAGTATGTTGGTGCGGTTATCGAAAAATTGGGTTCTCGAAAGGGCGAGCTTGAAAATATGGGCGCGCGCGAAGGCGGCTCAACCCATCTTGAATTCAAAATCCCGTCAAGAGGTCTTATCGGCTATCGCTCCGAATTCCTGACCGATACCAACGGCAACGGAATCATGAACCAGCTTTTTGACGGCTATGCACCCTATAAAGGCGACATTCAGACCCGCGAAAGAGGTTCTATTGTTGTTCACGAAACAGGTGTCAGCACCGCATACGGACTTTTCAACACTCAGGACAGAGGACGTCTCTTCATTCCTGCGGGCGTTGAGGTCTATGAGGGCATGATAGTCGGCGAATGCGCCAAAAATGAGGATATCGTTTGCAACATCTGCAAGACGAAGCATCTGACCAACACCCGTGCATCCGGTTCGGACGATGCCTTGCGCCTTGTTCCTCACAGCGTGCTCAGCCTTGAGCAGTGCATGGAATTTATTAAGGATGACGAGCTTCTGGAGGTAACTCCGACTTCGCTCAGACTCCGCAAGCGCATTCTTTCAAAAGAGCTCAGAATGAAACAGCAGTTCAGGAAGAAATAATATGACAAATCAAAAAACTGCCGTTACTCTCGGCAGCTTTGACGGTTTACACAAAGGACATATGAAGGTTATTGCCTGTGCTTTTGAAATGCAGAAAAAGCACGGGCTTTTGCCCCTTGTTCTTCTTTTTGATAAGCACCCGATGCTGACTGTTTCGGGAAAAGCTCCTGATATGATTTTGCAGCCTGCGCTGCGCGATGAGCTGATTGCCGAAACGGGCGCGGGTAAAAGAATCGTTTCTTTCAGAGAGGTGCGGGATATGTCGTGCCGCGATTTCTTTGAAAAAATTCTCATTGAAAAGCTAAATGCGGGCGGCATCTGCTGCGGCTGGAATTACCGCTTCGGCAAAAACAACGAGGGCGGTATTGAAACGCTGAAAATCCTTTGCGAGGAAAACGGCGTGAAGCTTACGGTCACTTCGCCTGTTGATTATAAAGGTGAGCCTGTCAGCTCAACGAGAATCCGCCGCGCGATAGAAAATGGAGATATTCCGCTTGCAAACGCGATGCTCGGCAGAGAATTCCGCTATAAAAATATTGTTGTAAACGGTCAGCACAGAGGCAGGCTTATAGGCGCGCCGACGATTAATCAGCGCTTTGATGACGGTTTTGTCAAGCCGCAAAAGGGCGTTTATGCTTCGGCGACGGTTGTTGACGGAAGGGAATATCCGTCGGTAACCAATATCGGCTTGCGCCCGTCGTTTGAAAATGAGGATTTCCGCAGCGAAACATGTATTCTGGGCTTCAGCGGCAACCTTTACGGTCAGGATATTGAGGTGCGTTTGCTTGAATATCTGCGCAATGAAATAAAATTCGATTCAATGGCAACTCTCAGCATTCAGATTCATGCGGATGCCGAGAGGTCTGAAGAAATATTCAAAAAACGAGGTGAAAGCGGCGATGTATGAAACATGGGAACAGCTTAAGGCAGAGTGTATGCAGTGCAGAAAATGCTCCCTTTGCGAAACGAGGACAAATCTTGTTTTCGGCGTGGGCAACGAGAATGCCGAGGTAATGTTTATCGGCGAGGGACCCGGTGAAAACGAGGATTTGCAGGGCGAGCCCTTTGTCGGCAGGGGAGGAAAGCTGCTTGATAAATATCTTGAAGCGATTGACCTTGACCGCAAAAAAAATATTTATATTGCCAATATGGTAAAATGCCGTCCCCCGAAAAACCGCGACCCTCTTCCCGAAGAGCAGGAGCAGTGCATAGGCTGGCTCAGAGAGCAGACGAGACTTATAAGACCGAAAATCATAGTCTGCCTCGGCAGAATTTCGGCTCAAAGGCTCATATCAAAGGATTTTAAAGTCACGAAGCAGCACGGCGATTTTATTGAAAAAGGCGGAATACTTTTTATGGGTACCTTCCACCCCGCGGCGCTTCTCAGAAACCCCAACCAGAAGCCCGATGCACTTGAAGACTTTCTTGCGCTTCAAAGAAAAATAAAAGAAATCTGTGACCATACATATTAATGCAAAGGGGCTGTTTTTTACAGCCCCTTTGTGTTTTTTACTATGTTTTTGGATTAAGTGCAGAGCAGGGCGGCCTGACTTCAAGCCTCCGAATAAGCAGTCAGACCTATAAAAAACATAAAATTTAATTATGTTTATGGGTGGAGCGGTTTTGGGTCGTCGGTCAGTCCGAGAATATAATCTACAGAAACATTATAGAATTCTGCCAAAAGCTTTAGCTTTTCGCCACTAATATCAGATTGCCCAATCTCTATCTTACTGTATTGCTGTTGCGTTGTTTTGATAACTTTTGCAATTTCTTTTTGAGTAAGATCTTTGTCTTCGCGCAAATCTTTGATTCTATACATATATGTTCTCCTATTACTATTTGAGTTCATTTTAACCCACATCTAAAAGTTGTATTGACAAATACATCTAACAGGTGTAAAATTGTTTTACTTACACCAAATAGTTGTAAAATGTTTTTTTAGGAGGCATAAAATGCAACACAAACAAAACGAACTGAAAATTTTTTTGGAGAATGTTGTCTGCATACGAAAATACTATGGGATTCCAAAGAAGCGAATGGCGCAGCTTTTGGGAATTGGCATTAAAAGCCTTAATAAAATTGAAGCAGGCGAGTGCCCTTTGAAGATGGGCGCGGATATAGTTTTTAATATTTATAAAAATTTCAGAATTACTCCGAGGGAAATGTTTGAAGGACGGCTTGATATGGTCTGTTGCCGCGAAAATAAGATATAAAAAAGCCCCAAAAGCAAGAAAAAGATGCCGGAAAGCATCTTTTTCTGCATGGGGTTGAATTGAGGAGGGGTATTTGCGTACTGCACCTTGCGGGTTGCGGCTCCCGCTCGGTACACACAGATAATAACCCGAATTTGTTAATTCGGTATGAATTCAATTTAAACGTTTGTAGGATATTTTGTTAATAGGCATTTATAAAGAAATTTTTGCTATGTATTCCGCTCTCAGCTCATCTTTAACAATGTTTTTGAGCAGATTAAGCTCCAGAATTTTGCTTGCCTTCATCAGGTCGCGGGTCATGAAATCGCCTGCAACAATATTGACTCTTTCCAGCATTGACGGGTCGGCGGCAATATCCTTAAGAATCTGCGGGAAATATACGCGGCTGATTTTATCAAGGCCGTCGGGCCATTTTGTCCAGCCGTTTTCCGTGCCGGGGTTCGGGGTCTGCTGAGTCTGGAACCAGAAAAAGCATTCCTTGTCGGCATCGCGGAAATATTTGAGAATTTCCTTTGCAAATTTCTCGGGCTTATAGCCGTAAACAACCGAATTCCAAGGGCCGTACAGCGGGCAGTCGGTGCTGAATTCATATTCCTTTTTTTCATTGATAATGATATATTTTTTGCCTGATTTTCTGATATCTCCAATGGTCAGGCTGCCGATGTTTTCGCAGTCGGTAAGCGCATATTTTTCGGGGCCGAGATATTCTCTTATGAGGCGGTTTGTTTCTGCCGTGTTGCCGTTATAGCTGAGCTTTATCGGTCCGATTTTTTGGTTCATGTATGTTTGAATGCCCAAAACAAAAAATTCATTTGACTCATCAAGAATCATTTTGAGGCTTTCAAAAGCATGCTCCGCAGGCATGCCCGAGCATATTCCGTGGGCAACGCGCAGCGTGCCTTTTTTATCTGCCTTAAGTCGGATATCGAAAAATCTGACACCGCAGGCATACTGCTCATAGAGCGAGCCGTTCTGGCATCTTGCGAATCTGTTCATGCCCATTGTGCCTGAGTTGTGTGAGCCCGGCATGGCGATTTTTGTGATTTTTGCATCGTCTTTTATATATGACATCCAGCTTTTATAAAACATAATTTTCTCTCCTGACATTAAGTTGTGCTGCAAAAATATAATATCATAATATGTCATTCGTTGTCAACGCCACAGAAATCGGCAGATTAGCAAACGCTAATTAAAAATACAGTAAAAATATACAAAAATAACAATAAAAGTTACTTTATATCGTCAAAAAAAATCGATAAAAAAGTAGCTTTTTTTATATTTATATGTTATAATGACTTAGAATGCAGGATTGCGGCTGTTTCGGCGCATTTTTGCATAAACATTCACTTGTTTAATTTATCATTCAGGAGGAATGACTTAATGGTTAAAAAGATCAGCACACTGCCTTTTACAGGCACTCCCGAGCAGGAAGCACAGCTCAAGGAAATTATTGCTGAGGCTAATTGCGACAAGAGCATGCTCATGCATGTTATGCAGGAAGCCCAGAATATCTATGGCTATCTTCCCATCGAGGTTCAGACAATGATTGCCGAAGGAATGAACGTTCCCCTTCAGAAGGTTTACGGCGTTGCGAGCTTCTACGCTCTCTTCTCCCTCACACCCAAGGGCAAATACAATGTTTCAGTTTGCCTCGGCACAGCTTGCTATGTTAAGGGCTCTCAGGAAATCCTTGACAAAATCTGTGAAGTTCTCGGCATCGCAGCAGGCGAATGCACCGAAGACCTTAAGTTCTCTGTTGAAGCTTGCCGCTGCATCGGTGCTTGCGGTCTTGCTCCCGTTTTCACAATCAATGACGATGTTTACGGCAGAGTAACTCCCGACGAAATCCCCGACATTCTTGCAAAATATAACTGATTTCAGCCGCAAAGCGGAAAATGAGGGATTGGCTATGAAAATTAACGATATCAAAGCATTGCTTGACGCAGAGGTTTTATGCGGCGGTGAGAGCCTTGAAAAAGAAATTCATTCTGCCTGCGGCAGTGACATGATGAGCGACGTGTTGGCATATGTTAAAGACCAGGCGGTGCTGCTCACGGGTCTTGTTAATGCCCAGGTTATCCGCACGGCGGAAATGATGGATATGAAATGCATCGTTTTTGTGCGTTCAAAGCGTCCGTCGCAGGATATGATTGACCTTGCCGAAGAAAGCGGAATCGCGGTTCTTACATCGCCTAAGCGCATGTATGATGCCTGCGGCATCCTCTATTCAAACGGACTCAGAGGTGAAACAAATGGCTGAACCCTTGATTTTTCAATTTGATGTTGACGGCGAAAACTTCACCTCGGCGGGTCAGGCTTCTGTTCAGGTTAAGAAAAACCTGCGCCAGCTCGGCATTGACCCCGAAACCATCCGCAGAGTTTCCATCGCCATGTATGAAGGCGAGATAAACATGGTTATCCATGCAGGCGGCGGCGAGGCAGAGGTTACCGTCAGCGACGAAAGCATTGAAATTAAACTGATAGACCACGGACCCGGCATTGCCAACATTGAGCAGGCTATGCAGGAGGGCTTCTCAACAGCCCCCGATAACATCCGTTCGCTCGGCTTCGGTGCCGGCATGGGTCTGCCCAACATGAAAAGATATACCGATTATATGCAGATAGATTCCGTCGTCGGAGAGGGAACAACAATCACAATGAGAGTTAATTACTGATTCACTCTACGGAAAGGAGTGTGGTTCCGTTGAATACATACATCCATTCGGTATCGCTTGATGCAAATAAGTGCACGGGCTGCACAACCTGCATGAAGCACTGCCCGACTGAGGCAATCAGAATCAAAAACGGATGCGCCGTGATTGACGCGGAGCGCTGCATTGACTGCGGCGAATGCATCCGCAACTGCCCCAACAACGCCAAAAAGAGCATTTGCAACTCTTTTGACGAAATAAAGAATTATAAGCACAAAATTGCGCTTCCCGCGCCGAGCCTGCTTGCTCAGTTTGATAACCTTGACAATATCGGTTATGTTCTGCAGGGCTTGCTCGACATCGGCTTTGATGAAGTTTTTGAGGTTGCCAGGGCGGCTGAGCTGGTTTCGGCTTACACAAGGCTTTATCTTCAGACCGAGGGAATCAAAAAACCTGTTATCAGCACGGCTTGCCCTGTTGTGACAAGACTCATTCTGCTGCGCTTCCCGTTCCTTAAGGATAATCTTATTCCGCTTTTGTCTCCCATGGAGGTTGCCGCTCATCTGGCGGTTGAAGAAGCGATGAAAAAGAATCCCGAGCTTAAAAGAGAGGATATATGCACCTGCTTTATTTCTCCCTGCCCCGCAAAGGCAAGCTATGCAAAGAACGGCTTCGGAAGCTACAAGAGCGAGGTTGATCTCGTTGTTTCAATGAGCGAAATTTATTTTCAGCTTATCAATGTTATGAACCGCGACAAACCCGGCGACATGGTGTCGCAGGCAGGCAGAATCGGCCTTAGCTGGGCAATATGCGGCGGCGAAGGCTCCGCCCTTCTCAATGATAAAATCATTGCGGCGGACGGAATCAACAATGTCATTTCGGTGCTCGACCAGATTGAGGACGGCAACATTCCGCCCGTTGATTTTGTTGAGCTGAATGCGTGCCCGAGCGGCTGCGTCGGCGGAGTGCTGACAATCGAAAATCCCTATGTTGCCAAAAACAGGCTTCATACCTTAAGGCGTTATATGCCCGTTTCTTTCAGCTCTGCGGCTGATAACGAATATATCCCCGAAAACAGCTTTTTCGGTGATTTGCCGAATTATAAGCCGCTCAACAGACTGAGCGACAGCATCGGCGAATCAATGAGGCTCATGTCTAAAATCCAGGCTCTCAGAAAAGAGCTGCCGGGAATTGACTGCGGCTCCTGCGGCGCTCCTAACTGCCGCGCCTTTGCCGAGGATATCGTTATGGGCAATGCAGACAGAAACGAATGCATAATCGCTTATAAAGATTTGCTTAAAAAGTATATAGAGAATTATGACGGAGGTGAGTCGGTTGACGGTTAATGAGCTTGCCGCAATGAACGGCTTGGCTGCCGTTGCTCTGCCCGAAGGGGAAAGAGAAATAGACGGCGTTTACATCGGCGACCTGCTCAGCTGGGTAATGGGCAGAGCTAAGGCGGATAATGCCTGGATAACGATAATGTCCAACATCAATATCGTTGCGGTTGCTTCCCTTGCCGATGTTGCCTGCATAATTCTTGCCGAGGGCGTTGCTCTTGACGCAACGGTTGTTGAAACCGCCAAGGCAAAGGGTGTCAACATCATCTCATCGCAGATGCCTGCCTACGAAACGGCGATGCTTATCGGCGAAAAGCTTTGATATGAAAAAATATTATTACGATTTACACATGCATTCATGCCTGTCGCCCTGCGGCGATGACGAAATGACCCCCAACAACATGGCGGGCATGGGCGTGGTCGCAAAGCTCGATATCATGGCGCTGACGGACCACAACACCTGCCGCAACTGCCCCGCGTTCTTCAAAACCTGCGAGGCAAACGGAATTGTTCCCGTTGCGGGCATGGAGCTGACAACGGCTGAGGACATCCACCTTGTCTGCCTTTTTGAGCAGCTTGAGGATGCGATGAAATTCGACGAAGCCGTTAATAAACAGAGGATACCTTTTAAAAACCGCGTCGATATTTTCGGCGAGCAGATGATAATGGACGAAAACGATGAGGTTATCGCCACCGAAGAAAATCTGCTTTCAAACGCAACGATGATAACCGTTGACGATGCGCCCGCCCTTGTGGAAGAGCATGGCGGAATCTGCTACCCTGCGCATATCGACAGGGAGGCAAACGGAATTGTTGCAACGCTCGGCGTTTTTCCCGAATTTCCGTTTTTTCCGTGCTATGAGCTGCACGATGGCGACAAAAAAGACGAATATATCGTCAGGTTCCCGTTTCTTTCGGACAAGCCGTGCGTTGTTTCGTCGGATGCCCACTATCTTTGGGATATAAGCGGCAGGCTCAACTGCTTTGAGCTTGATGTTGCTGAGGAAGCCCCCGAAAATATCCGCAGAAAGCTTTTTGAAAGGCTGAAAGGATTATGAAAGAATTATCGCTGAATATTCTCGATATCGCTCAGAATTCCGTAAAGGCAAGGGCGGAGAATATTCTGATTGAGCTTATCGAAGCGGACGGAAAACTTATTCTCACGATTAAGGACGACGGCTGCGGAATGAGCAAAGAAACGGTTGAAAACGTGATGAACCCGTTCTACACAACAAGAACAACAAGGAATGTCGGGCTCGGCATACCGCTGCTTAAGCTTGCAGCAGAGCAGACGGGCGGCGGAATAAAAATCGAATCCGTCAGCGAAAACGACAACCCCGAAAAACACGGAACAACCGTTACGGCGGAATTTTACACAGACCACATTGACTGCACTCCGCTGGGCGACATAATCTCTACCGTTACGGTGCTGATTCAGGGCTCGCCCGATATTGAGTGGAAATTCGCACACAAGAAAAACGGCGGTGCGGTTGAGCTGGACACAAGAGAGCTTCGCGAAATTCTCGGCGATGTTCCGCTGGATACTTACGAGGTTATAAAATGGATTGAAGATTACCTCAAAGAGGGCTATGAATCCATTTAAAATAGTTAATTTTTTAAGAGAGGATAGATGTTATGAAATCATTGGCTGAGCTTGCTGCTATCAGAGAAAAAATGAAGGACAAGGTTGTTCTTCGCGAAGGCACAGGCGAAATCAGAGTTGTTGTCGGCATGGCAACCTGCGGCATCGCTGCAGGCGCAAGACCCGTGCTCAACGCATTTGTTGAAGAAGTTACCAAGGCGGGCCTTGGTGAAAAGGTTACTGTTTCTCAGACAGGCTGCATCGGCGTTTGCCAGTATGAGCCCGTTGTTGAAATCTTTGAGGCAGACAAAGAAAAGGTTACTTATATTAAGATGACAGCCGAAAAGGCAGCCGAGGTTGTTGAGAAGCACCTCAAGGGCGGCAAGGTTATTTCGGAATATACCATCAGTAACGCTATCTCATAATGGAGGTTAAAATAATATGATTCGTTCCCATGTATTGATTTGCGGCGGTACCGGCTGTACTTCATCGGGCAGCAAGGTGCTCATTTCCACTTTCGAAAGCGAAATCGAAAAGAACGGCCTCTCTGAAGAAGTGAAGGTTGTTCAGACAGGCTGCTTCGGTCTTTGCGCCCTCGGCCCCGTTGTTATCATTTATCCTGAAGGCACTTTCTACAGCCGCGTTCAGGAAAGTGACGTTGCAGAAATCGTTTCTGAGCATCTTCTCAAGGGCCGTCTTGTTGACAGACTTGTTTATAAGGATGCTGATGAAAGTGTTATCGAGGAAGCAGGCAAAACTCTTTCTCTTAACGACACAAACTTCTATAAGACCCAGAAGAGAGTTGCTCTTCGCAACTGCGGTCTTATCGACCCCGAAAACATCGATGAATACATTGCTATGGACGGCTACGCTGCCCTCGGCAAGGTTCTCACAGAGATGACTCCTCAGGACGTTATCAAGGAAGTTATCGATTCAGGCCTCAGAGGTAGAGGCGGCGGCGGTTTCCCCACAGGCAGAAAGTGGAGCTTCACGGCTGCTAACGCTGCTGACCAGAAATACGTTGTTTGTAACGCTGACGAAGGTGACCCCGGCGCATTCATGGACCGTTCCGTTCTTGAAGGTGACCCCCACTGCC
>JAZNSX010000088.1:0-12171 GCA_045591425.1 Acutalibacteraceae bacterium
AAAATGCCCGTTAAGCACTGGTTCTGCATTGATGCTTTTGATTCTTTCATTGAAAACGGATTGAAAATTTATGACAGCGGCGACAAATCATTTGAGGATATCGAAGTTAAACCCGATGACCTTGCCTGCATTTCCTATACATCCGGCACAACCGCAAAAAGCAAGGGTGTTATGCTTTCCCATAAAAACATTGCAAGCAACTGTGCAGCTGCCTGCCGTGCGCATTCAGGCAGACATGTTATCGGCTTCATTCCTCTTAACCATACCTATGCGTGGGTAAGCGCACTTTTCGCAACATACATTGTTATTGAATGGGGCTATATGTGCGACAGCATAAAGGATATTCAGAAAGACCTTGTTAAAATCAAGCCTTACAATTTCTCGGGAGTTCCGCTTGTTGTTGAAACAATTTATGATAAAATCTGGAAGACCGCAAGAAAAACGGGCAGAGAAGATGTTCTCAAAAAGGGCCTCAAAATCAGCAATTTCCTTATGAAGCTCGGCATTGACAAAAGACGCAAAATCTTCAAAACCATTCTCGACAATCTTGGCGGAAATCTTGATATGATTATCTGCGGAAGCGCAAATCTTGACCCCAAATATGAAAAGGGAATGCACGATTTCGGCATTGATGTTTTCAACGGCTACGGTCTGACGGAATGCTCACCCGGTGTTACCTGCAACAGAGCAGATAAATTCAAATTCGGTTCTGTCGGCACTCCGCTTGACTGCTGTGAAATCAAAATTGTAAATCCCGATGACGAAGGTGTCGGCGAAATATATGTTAAGGGCACAAACGTTATGGTCGGTTATTACGGTGACCCCGAAGCAACTGCCGCCGCATTTGACGGTGAATGGTTAAAGACGGGGGACTTCGGAAGAATTGACGAAGAGGGTTTCCTCTTTATGGTGGGCAGAAAGAAAAATCTCATCTGTCTTTCAAACGGCAAGAATGTTTCCCCCGAAGAGCTTGAGGACAAGCTCAGAAGAATCGACTATGTTGCAGAAGTTCTTGTTTATGCCGATGATAAGAAAATAATCGGTGAATTTTTCCTCAATGAAGAGGATTATCCCGATGCAAGAGCAAGACTCAAGGGCGACGTTGATGCATTCAACAGAAAGATGCCCTCTTTCAAAAACATAAATAAAATCATAATCCGTGACGAGGAATTCCCCAAAACAACAACTCTTAAAATAGCAAGAAAATATAACTGATACAAAAAGAACCGACTCGAATGAGCCGGTTCTTTTCATTTTATGAGTTCATCTGTAAGTTTAAGAATAAGCGGTGCAATTTCTTTGCGTTTTTGGGTTGCTTTTATTTTATAAGCAGGATATGCAAAAGCACAAACAGCAATTCCGATTATGCCGAAAATTATACCCGGCACAAACATTTTATCTGTCCATACCATAACACAGCTCATTCCGAAGCCGAGAATCAGAGCACCGAGTATTCCGACGGTAAGTGCAACTGCCATTGCAGATTTGTTAACACTTTCATCAAGTCTGCGAAGTTGTTCAAGCTTCGTTTCTCTTTCATCGGGTTCTGTGTATTTTTCTCTTATCTTTTTGATTTCTTTGTTTTCCGCAGCAGAATAAGAGTAGGAATATTTCTTTTTTTCGTTCATTTTTATCCTCCGAATTAATTTGAATATATCTTACCCTGCAAAGATTTTTAAAATGATATAATTATGTTTTTGTTTTGTTAATTTGTTTTAAGCTTTACTGTGAAAGTGCTTCCTTGACCCGGTGTACTTTCAACGGTGATTTCTCCACCGAGAATATCAATAACCCGTTTAACAAGAGCAAGCCCGAGTCCGTTGCCTTTTTCTGAATGAGATGTGTCACCCTGATAAAATTTATCAAATATGTGCTTCATTGTGGCTTCGTTCATTCCGCAGCCCGTATCGGAAACGCTGACGGTGACATAATTGCCGCTCTTTTTCAGATTTACGCTTATTTTTCCTCCGTCAGGTGTGAATTTAAGTGCATTTGAAAAGAGATTGTTCCAGACTATGGTCAGCATTTCGGGGTCGGTATTAATATAAACATCATCTTCAATATCGGTTTCGATTTCAAGATTTTTATTATCCCACTCGCTTTCAAAGCCGATAAGACATTCGCAAAGCATTTCACTAAGGTTGCATTTTTTCAGGTTGGGATAAAGCTTTTGCGCTTCAAGCTTGTTGAGCTTCAGAATGTTGGTGATTAGTTCGGAAAGATGCTTTGTTACTCTGTTGATTGACTTTGCATATTCAAGCCGTTTTTCTTCCGGCAGATTCGGTTCTTCGAGCAATGAACCGTAATTCTGCAGAACGGAAAGCGGTGTTTTGAGCTCGTGAGAAACATTAGCGACAAAATCGGTTCTCAATGTTTCAATACCCGAAAGTTCTTCCGCCATCTGATTAAGATCGGCAACAACCGTGTTGTATTCACCGATTCTTATAGGCTGAAGGCGGGTTTCAAAATTACCGTGGGTTAATTTCTCTGTGAATTCGTGAATTTTTTTAACCGGTCTCTGAACAAGAATTTTTCTTCTTATAAAATCAAAGACGGTAAAAATAAGCCCGAGGAACAAGGCATTATAAAATGTGAAAATAGCGGCAAAGTATATGTTTTCTTTGGTGTAAACAATTCCTGTGTTCTGCTGAAGAATGTTAAGGAAAAGCATCAGACTGCAGGATATGACAAACGCAACAACTGAAAAGAACAGAAAAAATCTGTAAAAAGCAAACAGCAGCTTTTTTATCATTTCAGCACCGCCTTATAACCGAGACCGTGAACGGTTACGATTTCAAATTCATTGCAGCAAGAGAATTTCTCACGGAGCTTTGTCATATAAACATCAACCGTTCTTGTGCTTGAATTGGTGTCAACATCCCAGAATTCATTCATAAGCTGAGAACGGGTAAATGTTTTCTTTGGATAAGAAAGCATTTTGAAGATGATATCAAATTCACGAACGGTAAGCTGGATTTCTTCGTCGCCGTAATATGCTGTATGTTCCTCGGCATCAAGAACAAGATTACCGATAACAACTTTCTTGCTTACGGCAATTTTTGCTCTGCGGAGCAAAGCACCGATTTTGAGATTAAGTTCGTCAAGGTCAATGGGTTTTACCATATAATCATCAACACCAACACCGTAACCGATGCGCTTTGACATAAAGTCATCCCTTGCAGTAACAAAAAGGATGGGTATTTCCTTGTTTGTTTCGCGAACTGCGGCGGCAAACTCAAAGCCGTCTGCACCGGGCATCATAATATCGGAAATAATGAGGTCAATCTGATTTTCATACAGAACATCATAAGCCTCATTTGCGTTGAAACATCCGAAAACCTCGTGGCCGTATTGAGAAAGATAGGTCGAAACCGCTCTGTTAAAATCCTGATTATCTTCAACTATAAGAATTTTAGGCATAATAAGCACCTCCGTGACGATTATATCATAAATTCACCGTTTCTGCATTCTTTTTTTCAATGTCGGAAAGAAGTAAAAGATGGTTTTTATAAAAAGAATGAGTTTTCTCTTTGTCTGCAAAAAGTCCGATTGGTGTGCCGTGATCGCCTGTGCTTACGGGCATAACATTCCACATTCCCGGCCTTATATCATTTTTATCAAAATTTTTGAACGGCTCGGTTGACGGATGCTTTGCCGATTCAACATCAACAAGCCCGTCATTGCCGACAATCGGTTTGCCGCTCTTTTTGCAGTCGTGAAGCATAAGCGATGATGTTGCTTTCATAAGAATGAAAGCTGTGTTCAAAGGCTTCTTTTTTACTTCATCAACCGCATTGAACGGATATGAAAAATAATAAACTGACGGTGAAATAAATATTTTTTCGTTAAGCTCCTTTGAACCCTGAGCATACATATCATAGGCAATGCAATCGTTTGTATTAAAGAGCTTTTTCATTACTTCAACAAAAGATGCGTTGCTTTTATTATCGGGCGAATCTGTCAAGCCAAACTGCTCAAGGTGAAAATCCGCAAATTTATGCCCGACTGATGTCCTGCCGAAAACACCTGCGTAATTGTAGGCGATAAATTTAAGAGGTTTAATGAGCTTATACTTTTCGGCAGTTTCATAAGCCTTTGTGCCGTCAAGAGGTGAACATATAGCAGTAACAGAGCAGACAAAACCTTCTTTCCCTCCGAGGAACAGAGGAGAAACATCTTCACTTGCTTCAACTTCTTCGGACGCTCCGTTTGCGAGCAGATGAGCAAGCATACGGCTTGAATTACCGCCGAAGCTGTGGCCGATTAAATGAATCTTATTATCGGCACTCCAACCGTCAAACAGCGGTTTAGCATATGTTCGTCCGTAGCGTTTGTGACCGTGGATTTTTGAATGAGCTTCGCCGTAGTCAACTCTTGTTCCCGTAAGCTGTGCATAAAGCTCGCAAGCCTGATCCCAGGCACTTGACATCGGACCGACCGAAGCGGCATAGCATTCTGTTCCTTCGTTAGAAAGATATTCTGTGATGCTTCCGCTTGTTGCTCCCCAATAGGGAGCTTTCTTGTTTATGCCTTCGTTTTGTCCCCATCCGAACATTCCGTGCACAAACACAATCGGATATGATAATTTTTTCATTTTAACATCCCCAATTACAGGAGTTTTAAGTTTTCTTCAATTCTGTCAAAGAAGTTTGCGAGCATTTTTCTGTCGCTCTCGTTGCCTCTTATACAGGTAGTAAGCATTAAATCTCCGTTATACGAAAGTACATTGAGTGCGGCACACGGTTTTTCTTTAGCTCCGCCGCCGACCCATACCGATATCGGAACAATACTTTCAAAAGCAAGTGATTCGGGTTTCATCGCACCAACGTTGCTGACCGAAAGATTTGCATTTGTATATCCGAGGCTTGTTATAAGCTCTGCCTGGGCATAAATCATTGTTGAAAATCCGAGATTCAGCAAAGGCTGACCGTGAAGCCCCATAAATTTATCTTTTTTCGCTTCGGTTGTGCTTTTGGCAACAGCTTTCAATGTATCCGCCATTGTTTCGCCTTTGGATTCAACAATGCAGGGTGTGAACGCTGTATGATTGGTGTAGCCGATGTTTTCGGGATGTTTTATATATCTTCTCAAATCAACAGCGGAAGAAATACCGACTCTTTCAGATTCGTCACAACCCGAAACATCATAAAAAGCTCTGATATATGCAGCGGAAATGAGGTCATTTGCCGTTGCACCGTATTCTTTCGCTTTTAATCTTGCAGGCTCAAAGACATCTGCTACGATTTTCTTGCGGACAAGCATTTTTCTGTCGGTTTCTCTTACTTTGGTGAAAGGCAGAGTGTGTTTATCTTTTGAAGAAACAGCGACAAAAAGCTTTTTTGCAATCTTTCTGTCCGATTCGCTCATATCGTCATAAACACGCTCGTACGCACGGGATTTACCTGAATAAAAAACAGAAACCGTTCCGTTTTTCATATAACTGTCATAGCCTCTGAACATATCATTCAGAAAGCTTTTCAGACCGCCTCCGTCCATACACATATGATTGAAGATAAAACAAAGTCTGCTTTTTCCCTCGCAGAAGAACAGACCGATTTTAATCTGAACATTGCTTGCGACGGGAATACCCTGAAGCAGAAAATCATCTGCGGAACGCTCTAAATTCATTGTTTCTCTTACCGAAAAAACATCGTCAATATGATAATCCGAAACTTTCCAGTATGGATTTATGTGATTGTCAATGAACTTTGAATGAAAAACGGGAGCGGATTCAACCAAACATATAAGAACTGTTTTCAGAACTCTTATATTCGGAATAAAATCGTATTCAATTTCAAAGCGTGCAATTCTGTCCATCCACCTGCGGCACATATAATTGACCTTGTCATACAACTCCGCAGGAAGTCTTTTTGGAATCGGCTTTTCATTTTTGATTATATCATTGATAATCTTTTCGTCGGAAAGACCTCTTGAAGCAAGCTCATTTGCTCTGTTAAGGGATTTTGTTTTCTCTGAAATCATAATTATTCCTCAATAATATGAGAGAAGAAGAAGTTTTTTCTTTCCTCATTATTAATAAGTTTTACGGGCTTGACCTGATTGAGATTTGCACCTCTGTCTTTAAGCATCTGACGGTAATCGTCATAAGTGCCGTGACGAAGAAATTTAACCTCGCAATGACCGAGACTGCCGTTCTGAAATGCAGGCTTTGCAGACGGATTATTTTCACAAAGCAAATCTTCAAACAGCTTTGCATATTCTTTTTCAAGGCTCTTATCGGTCTGTTTTGCCGTTTCTATAAGCAGAACATAATGACCGGGCGAAGTGTTGTGGTCAACATAAATGCTGTAACCGACAAACAGCTCACTGAGCTTTTCCGATATACCGTTGACAATATAATCAAATGCCATCTGTGTCATTTTTTCTCCGCTGATGTTTGCAACCTGATTGAGTCTGTAGCAGAATGTTATCTTCGGCAGTTCGTTATAGAAACCCGTAACACGGATAACATCTTCAATTCTGTATCTGTAGAATCCGCTTGTGTTTGTGAGAATTATCTCGTATTCCTTGCCTACTTCAAGGTCTTTGATTGTGAGCAGATTATTGTAATCATCCGAATCAACGGGGCGGAATTCGTAAAATCCGTTATGGGGAAGCATAACGTACTCAAAAGAATCAAGCTCAAGAGGAACAGCCATCAGACCTTCGGAAGCGGCATAGCCGAGATAATGCGCAGGAATTTTTCCGAGATAACGCTGAAGCTTTTTCTGATAAATCGCAACTGCGCCTGTACCCATACCGAACATCCAACTGATATTCGGCCAGATTCTCGGAACTATGGGAGAGCAGTCAAAGCCTTTACGAAACTCGTTGCGGAGTTCTTCTGCACGCTTGGGGTCAGGCTTCAGTCTTTTTTCAAGCTTCGCACGCATTTCGGGAGGACATTCAATGCCCGGATTGATTATGCCTTTTTCAATGTCATCGCAAAGCATCTCCCAGTTTTCTTCCATATAGAAGAACATAGATTCAAGGGTTGTAATGAAAATTGTGGTAAGGTAGCTGATATCCTTTTTTATAAGTGCAAAACGCAGTTTAAGATAATGCGAATCCATCTTTGTGTCATCATCAACAAACTGCAATTCCATAGGCGAGCTTGCAAAAATTGGCACAAAAGGTTTGAGATTCAGCAAAGGAACAGAAGAAATACAGCTCACACTTTTGCCGTTTTCAAGTTTTTCACAACCGATTTCGGCTGTGTTGAGTCCTTTCTGCGGAGGCATTAATCTGCCTTGTTTTCTGAAATAATTAAATGCACTTCCGACAGGGGCACTGAATCCGAAGCACTGGCATACCCACTCCGATTTTGCGGACAGAGGAATGATTTTTGCCTTGCCCGTGCTGCCCGAAGAAGCGGCAAAACGGCGGTAATAAGCGTTTGTGATAAGGCCCTTTTCGCCCTTCATCATCCGCTGAACGTAATCGGCATAGTTCTCGTAGGTCGTTAAAGGAACAGTTTTTTGGTAATCTTCAACCGAATGAACATCTTTGAAATTGTTTGCTTTGCCGTAAACGGTTGACTTGTTCTTCTTCATAAGAGAAAGCAAAAGCTTTTCCTGCATTTTATTTGCTCTTTTGCTGTAAATTTTAAGCTTTGCAAGTTCGGCAAGTCCGAGCGATGCCGAAAAGAGAGTCGGTATCTGCCTTATTGTAAACTTAGCCATTTTTATGCTCCTCAAGGTAATCGGCAAGTTTACCGATTGTATCGCAATCTCTGAAAACTTCGGCATTAAGCTTTACACCGAATTCATCAAAAATTTCTTCCGAAAGGCATACGAGGTCAAAGGATGACATTCCGAGACCGCTTTTGATGTCTGTATCAGCAGTTATTTCATCATCGGGTTCAACATAGTTAAGAATAAGCTCGATTAATTTTTCCATTTTATTTCACCTCAGAGTGGCGGGAGTAATCCGAACTGTGTTTTTTATCGGATGATTTCCGCCTTTTTTTCGTTAAAATACTCGCAAATCCGTCAAGGATTTGCTGCGTTTTGTGCCTTGAAAAGCCAAAAATCCTCACGATAAAAAATCTTCGACCTGAAAGTGAAAGATTTTTAAATGATTTTTGGCAATTGAGGGAGCAGGAAGGCTGACGCCTTTCAATCCCGAAATGCCGAAAAGCGTTGAAAAGATTCGCTTTCAGGCATAGTTCAGATTGCTCCCGTCACTCTATCTTCCTTAATATTTGCAAGAATTTCAGAAACTCTGACATCGGGATTTTCAATGCCCATAAGCAGAGTGTCGTGGATTTTATCGTAGAAATGATGAAGCTCGTCCACGGGGTTGTTTACAATTCTGTATTCAAAATTGAAATCAAGACCGTTATCGTTTGCTCTGTGCATAACGGTCAGATAAAGAGGCTGAACGGATGAATCGTTGTTATACCAGAAGCCTCTGCTTGTTTTCTTCATTTCTTCGCCGTAATAGGGCATGGGGAAATGCGGATGATATGAGAAAGTTATGCATTCATAAGTGTATCTTGTGCCCGTTTTCATCGCAAGGTGCCTGAGGATAACCGCTTCCATCGGGCTGATGTTGGAATGCTCAAATATTTCCGTCTGAGCCTTCTCGATTACTCTGACAGCTTCGGTGAATGTCATTTCGGGCTCAACAATGTTTCTCATTGAATAGAAATGCATTCTCACACCGCCTGCTTTTTTATCAAGCAGGGTTGCACGGCGGTTGACCATTATTTTATATGAAATATCCTTTTCGTCATTATTGAATGATGAAAGCGCACTTCTCATACCCATCATCAGCACGCAAGGAACGGAAAGACCTCTTTCGGCACACATTTTTATCAGTTTTTCAGATGTTTCCGCATCAAGGCTGAATTTGATTGTTCTTGACTCGGGATTTGCGTCAAGCACCTCCGCTTTTCGCAGATTGGGTTTGTTCTTTTCAACTCTCTGCTGAATAAGTCTGCTCGGACGCACATAGTCGGTATAAATCGGTTCGGGATAGTTTTTGATTGTACCCTTCCAGAATTCCTTATCCTTTTTGTGCTGTTCGGATTTCTGATATTCAAGCTCTTTTTCGACCATATCTCTGTATCTTCTCATCGGCTTGGGATAAGCCATTCCGTATTTTTTATGAAGATAGATTGAAAGCGCATCCGCAAGGAAAAGCTTTGATGAATAGCCGTCAAAAGCAAGGTGGTGAAGTTTCATATAAATGCCGTGATAATTATTTTCAAGATGAATTATTCTGATTTCGTTGACAGGTTTATCCCACATATCAATAATTGAATGAGAACGGTTTTTGAGGAATTCGTGGGCATAATCCCATTTCATTTCGGTTAAATCTTCCTCAATGATTTCAATTTCGTGTTCGTGTGCGAGATACTGATAAACTTTGTTGAAAGGCTTTTTGGTGAAACGCAGACGGATTGCATCGCATCTGTCCATAGCTTCATAAAGAGCTTCCTTCATAAGTCCGGTATCGAATTCACCCTGCCAGTAGTAACCGGTTACAATGTTAAGCACGGGGGCATCCGTGCTGTGATGCTCCGAAAGATAGAGCATAAGCGACTGTGCAGGAATAAGAGGATATGCGCTGACTTTTTTGCCGTCTTTAAGCTTGATTTTCATAGTCTGCCCTCCGTATTTCAGAAGCTGATATTGCTTCTCTTGATTTTATTTGATGATGTTTTGGGGAAGGGTGTTTCTCTGATACGGAGAGAAGCGATTTCTCTTTCGGGTTTTTCACCGGCATTTGCTTCTTTTATCTTTTCGTTAAGATACGCTTCGATATCTTCAATTCCCATCATCGCCGCAAACTCCGTATCGGGGAAAACTTCGGCAACAATTCTGTCATTTTCGCCGCTTACAACGATTTCCTTGATAACTTTTTCATCGGCAAATTTTGCTTCAAGCTCTTCGGGTGAAACGTTTTCGCCGTTTGAAAGAATAATAAGGTTTTTAATTCTTCCTATAACATAAAGATGCTCGCCGTCATCGCTGAATCTGCCGAGGTCACCCGTCCTGAGGTAGCCGTCTTCGGTGAATGCCGCTGCGGTTTCCTCGGGCATTTTGTAATAACCCATCATAACCGACTTGCCCTTAACCTGAATTTCACCGTCAACAATTCTTGTGTCAAAGATGCTTTTCATAAGCTTGCCGCAGGAGTATTTATGATTATTACCGTTATCTCCCGTTGTAATTTTGGGACTTGTTTCAGTCATACCGTAACCCTGGCGCAAAAGAATACCGTATTTTTCGTATTCATCAATAAGAGCGGGTGAAACGTGAGCACCACCTACCGCAACCCATTTCAGATTTTTGCCGAACACCTTTTCAGCGGCTTCTCTCGGAGTAAGGTCAGGGAATCTTTTATGAAGAATACCAACCTTTCTGATAAGTGTTTCGCAAATCATCGGTACCATTCGCATTGTTGTGGGCTGGAAAATCTGAAAGCTTTTACCGATATTGCTGATTTCGCCGTTAAGGCAAACCGTAAAGCCCTCAAGAAGAGATTTGAAATAGTCGCTTGTGAAGCAGAAAATATGATGCATAGGAAGAACAGAAAGAAGAACCTCTTCTTTTTCGTGTTCAAATTCTGTATAAGTTATGTTCGCAATAAGATTTGTCGAAGAAAGCATAACGCCTTTTCTTTTGCCCGTTGTGCCTGATGTGTAAATAATCGTTGCACATTCTTCGGGATTGAGTTCAACTTCGGAAAGTAAAGCATATTCCGAATTGTCACCGTATTTTTCATAGATATCAGCAAACCAATCAGCGTTGCCCATATTCACAAGAACTTTCAGCTTGCCGTATTTTTCAGCAATTGCCTTTGCAGTTTCTGCAAATTCATCCTCATAAAACAGAGCTTCGATATCGCCCGCTTCAAAAAGTTCAACACCTTCTTCAACCGTAGTGTTCGGCGCAAACGGAACAAAAACATTTCCGCTTACAAGCGCACCTGTCATAGCGGTGATATATTCGTATGATGTTTTGCCGATAATTGCAATGTGCATTCTTTCGGGGCATACAGAACGGATATATCTGCAGATTGCAAGGCTGTTTTCTTTGAGGTCAATAAAACTTTTTTCAATTATTTTGTCATCAACGAGATATTTTATGAAAGGCTTTTTGCCGTATGTTTCCGCACTGTTGTCAATAAGATCTCTGACTGTATGAAATTTCGAATAATCGCTGGCTTTACTCATAAGTTTCTCCTTTTTGTTACAAATTCCGAGCATTAAAACAGAGATAATATATATTTTTACGGTTAGAAAAATGTATGCGGAATGTTAAAGTTTTGTTTATACTTCTCCGAACGGCAGTAACACTATTGAAATACATAAACCAAACTGATAAAATGTAATTATGCAAAAGGAGGTGAATCATAATGATGGCAATTATTGCAATGCTCAGTGATATCCCTATGTATATCGCTCAGATGATTTCAGAAATCACAGGCGCGGATACATCCGAATTCATAAATGCATTCAGCGATGTCTATGCAAAAATAATTGAGTTTGCAGAAAGTATTCTCGGATAATTTTCGTAATTTTTTTAAACTCAGGAAAAATTTATCCGACTTCGCTCCATATATAAGTGAGGGGGTAATTTTTTCTGAAACAAACCGATGCTTTTTACGAATAATAAAAATTTTCAAAATTCAGGAAAAGACAGTCACGATTAATTTCGTGGCTGTTTTTTGATGCCCGAAAGGAGGTTTTTAGAAATGAGACGATAGAAACGTTCCAAACGACCAACGCATCATTTTGAGAAAATGCATCGGGAAACACAGTGTTTTTTACGGTTCTTGACCCGTGAAAAAATCACGAAAATCAGCCGACATCCGGCAGAAAGGAGGAAAAATGAAAACAGGATTAACAAAACGTCAGAAAGATACTGTTCACAGATAAATTTGCTGACACGAAAAGAACACACTCATAGACTCTGCACCCGTGGAGCAATGCTTGAAAAATTTCTCGGTTGTCCCAATGAGCTGACAGACGAGCAGGTTGAAACAATTCTGAAAATTGCGTTTCATCCCGAAGCAATTGGCAGAGCGATTGAGCAATTCAGAGAGAGCAACGAAACCAGTTTTGATTAAATGTGTAGTTGAGTTTTGCGTATGCGTATGATATAATCACCTCTGCAAATAAGAATTTGTAAGAACAAAAAGAAGTTGAAAAAATGAGTA
>JAZNSX010000089.1:0-17131 GCA_045591425.1 Acutalibacteraceae bacterium
TGAAGCTCTCAACGCTATTGATACTTTTGAGCTTATGATTTACGACATGGTAGACGGTGAAGGCAGACACGCCACTTATGAGGACACGGTAGCAGCTGTTCAGAGACTCGGATTTCAGGGCATGATTTTTGAAAAGGTCAACATAGGACTTCCTTTCTATTCACGACCCACAGATATGTCGGCTTATTGGTACGGCTATAACGGGTGCTATGAAGAAATTGACGATGACGGATGGTATCATTGCGATGTAACCGGCAAAGATTTTTGGTTTAATACTCCGGATGTTATAAAAGCCAAAACCGAATATGCAATTAATAACGGCTTTGGAGGGGTTATGATATGGCATTATAACTGTGACCTGCCTTCAACCCATGAGGATTCATTGCTCAACGCTGTCGGAAAAGCGGTTAAGAATAATTATTAAATCTGAATGCAAAAAGATTAAATGAAAAGCCCACGGAACAAAATTTAGTCCGTGGGTATTCTTATAGTCAGGATAGATATCAAAAAACGCTGTAATCATTGCCGTCAAAGATGCACTTTCCGTAAGTCTGCGACAAGATATTTCATGTTAACATAAATATAATCAACGAAAAAAGCCGACGGGATTTTAATCCGTCGGCTTTGATTATTATGAGGTTATTACCGTATTGGGTTTCATCAACCGAAAATGAAAGAAAAGATGTGTTTAATTCCGTCCCATTTCCAGTTAAGGCAATCCCGGATTAAGTAGAACAAGCGGAGCGAGAAATACTTGCAGGGATTATTGATTACCTCAATGAGATTTTCAGATTGTTTCTTGAGACTGCTAAGCTTCTCAAGCTCTTTTTCGCCCATGTTTGTATCGCCAATCAAAGCATTGACTTCATCAAGAATATTTTTGATTTCTTCTTCTTTGAAGATGGTTACTGTTTTTTCGTCAAAAACGGCAAGCTTTGTGCTCATATCCTTGACCTGTTTTTCAGCAGCAGCGATTTTTTTGAGAAGTTCTTCAAGGGATGCCTTGATTTCTTCGTATTCAGCCTTCTGCTCGTCGGTGAGATTGTCGGGATTAACCTTCTCGATTTCAGCAATTGTTCTTTTAATATCAGCCTTATCGTCACTTGTTACGGTTTCGGGTTTATAGCTGTTTTCGATGCCTGCGATTTCTTCAAGCTTAGCTTCCGTTTCGGCAATCTTATCTTCAAGCGCATCGATTTTTTCAATCATTTCACCAAGAACGGTCTTCTCGTTTTCGGTTGTGTTGTCGCTGTCGATAAGAGCCTGAACATCTTTTTTGAGCTGTGCAAGAGCTTCGCTGTCAGAGGATTTTACTGTGTTTTCGTCATAGGATTTAGCAGCTTCATCAACCCTTTTGATTTCCTTTGCAACCTCTGCGAGCTTTTCAACGAGGTTGTCTATTGCTTCGTCGTTTGATTCAAGAGCAGCCCTTTCATCTTCGGTGAGGTTATCACCGTCGGTGAGAGCCTTGATATCGTTGATGAGCTTGCCGAGAGCAGGAATATCGCTTGATTTAACGGTTTCTTCGTTGTAGTCGCTTACTGCTTTATCAATTCTTGCGATTTCTGCGGCTGTGTCATCGATTTTCTTGATAAGAGAATCAACCGTTGCGTCAAGTTTGCCGAGGTCTGCTCTTTCTTCTTCTGTGATGTTTGTTGCATCGGTGAGGGCTTTGATATCCTCAACGAGCTGTTCAAGGTCAGCCTTATCGGTTGACTTGACGGATTTTTCATCGTAGCCGTTTACCGCTTCTTCAATTCTTGCGATTTCTTCTGCGGTTGCATTGATTCTTTCAAGAAGTGCATCAAGAGTTGCATCGTTGCCGTTAAGCTGATTTCTTTCTGTGTCATTGATGTTATCGCCATCGGTGAGAGCCTTGATGTCAGAAATGAGCTTTTCGATATCAGCTTTATCGTCACTTGTTACTGTGTTGATGTCATAAGCATTGGCTGTCTCGTTGATGCGGTTAGCTTCTGCAACGGTTTCATCAATCTTTGCAATGAGCTTGTCGCAGGTTTCGTCTGCACCTTTAAGAAGTGTTCTTTCGTCTGCGGTGATGTTCTGTGTATCGGTAAGAGCCTTGATATCCTCAATAAGCTTCTCAATATCAGCCTTATCATCTGACTTTACGCTTTCAAACACATACTTTTCAACCGCTTCAACAATACGCTTGATTTCATTGCTGACATATGTAACCCTTTGAATGCAATCGAAAACATTGGAATGTGCATACATAAGAGTATTCTTTTCTTCGCTTGTTACGTTATCTGTAAGTGCAAGGGCAAAAATATCGGTATCAAGCTGAGCAAGTGCATCCATATCAGCTGAGGTTACGGTTTCTTTGTCATAGCTGTTTGCAAGTGCAACAACTCTGTCATATTCGGCAGTTGTTTCTGCTATTTTTTCAAGAAGCATATCGCAGGTTTCATCAAGATTCTCGAGATTTGCTCTTTCATCTGCGGTGATGTTCTGACCGTCGGTGAGGTCTTTGATGTCGGCGATGAGCTGTTCAATGTCAGCCTTATCGCTTGACTTGACGGTTGCTTCGTCATAGGCGTTTACAGCGTTTTTGATTCTTTCAATTTCGTTTACAACATCGCTGATTCTGATTTCAAGTTTTTCAATCGCCCAAAAAATATCGCTTGTTTTCTTTTCCTGTTCATCTGTCAGATTGTCAAAATAGTTATCATAGAAATAGCCGACACTATTCTGGAAAATTTCCAAATCAGCAGCATCATCTGATGTTACGGTATTAATATCATATTTTGCCAAATCATTCTCAAAGCTTTCAATATGATTTGCAACGCTTTCAATCATTTTGAGCAGTTCAACGCAATGAGACTTGTTGTTATCCCACTCGTTTCTCTTTTCTGCATCAGCATAATCTCTGAATGCATTGTCAAGCTGGTTATAAACATATTCAATCTTTGCCTTGTCGGAAGATTTGACATTGAGAGGAGTAATGCCTTCAATTCCGCTTGCATCGACTTCGATTGTAAACAGAGCGCCGGCAAATGCAATATCAAAGTTGGGGTTATTATCGTTTGTGAGAGTGCCCTGACCTATTGCATAAACACCAACATTTTCGCCCGATGTTCTTGCAAGTTCACCGACAATCTCCGATGCAAAAGCCTCATTGCTGAGCGTATATGCAAGAGTCGGGTCTGCTTCACCGTAGGTCTTGGACACATCCGTTGCTGTTACTGTTATGGGCAAACGGGAGATTTCCCAGTCGTTGGTGATTTCACCGATTGCGTTATTGATGCCCGTTATTTTTAAGGTGTAATTGCCTACGTTCATACCGGTGTTGCCGGAAATTGTGTAATCGATACCCTCGGTCAGAGTAATGCCGTTGACTGTAACGGATTTTACAGTCTGAGTCTGTGTTGCTCCGTTATATGTAAGAGAATCGCCGAGAGTTACGGTTGCTTCGCTGATATTTGCAGGAAGAATTTTGAACGTAAGGACTTTTGAACCTGTGTAAGAATTTTTACCCGTTACGGTTACTGTTGCCGTGCCGACATTAGTGTTATCTGAATACTCTGCGGTATAATTGTTTGCATTCGCCTTTACTCCGTTTACCATTAAAGCGGGGGTAATGGCACTGCCTGTGTAGGTATACTCCGCTTTTTCAAGAGTGAACCTGTTTGCACTGTCGGAAAGATTGAGGGGGGCAGATGCGGAAACGGTTGTATCAGTCGTTATTTTTGCAGAAGGAATGCTGAGAGCGCCTGTTGATGCGTTATATGTATAAGCGCTTTCTGCAAGAGTGGTGCCGCCAACCTTTACCGTTACGGAAGCGGGGAGTGCATATCCGCTTGTAGCCGTAAGGGTTGCGTTGTAAGCATCATCATAGTTGGTTTTGTTATTCTGCCATGCGCTGTCGTTGAAAGTAACGTTTGTGCCGCTTGCGGTCACTTTTTTGATAGTTTTGCCCGAACCGCTGTTGGTTACGCCGCTGATATTGCCGTAACCCCAGATTGTTCCGTTGTTGGTGACTGTTCCTGAAAGAGTTCCGCCGTTTTTAACATTTATTGTGCCGTTATTCACAATGGTGCCGGAAAGGGTCTTGCCGCTGTCAACCGTTGCGGTCTGACCGGAAGCAATTGTCAGGGTATTGCCGTTAAGTGCGGTTGCTGTGTTGCCGCCGAATTTCCAATTTGAGCCGTCTCTGTAAACAAAATTGGTAAAACTATCTCTATCATATCCATAAGGCAGCACAGTGGAATACAGATTAGTTGAGCCTTTGATATTACCATAAGTATACACTTTATCTACGGTGCAGGACGAACTTCCGGTGATAATTACATTGCCATCACCGGTTATGGTCGTATCTCTATACATAATATAAATTGTACTACTGACCGTACCGCCTTTGACAGTAATATTAACATTTCCGTCAACACCGTATTCCGCGCCCCATATATAGTTAACTTTACCGCCGGTCATAGTGATGTTTACATTACCCGTGAGAACGGCGTCGCTGTTCGTGCAGCTGCCGTTAAGATATTTAACAACACCGCCGGTCATGGTTATATTGACATCACCGGTCATTGAATTAGACTGTGCACCAGTAATCTTTGACCCCGAAAGGTCAGCTTCATAGTTGCTGTCACCGAGAGTAAACATAGCTTCTCCGTTAGAAGAATACTTGTACTTCGAAAAATCAATGTATTCATTGCCGATCTTGATTTTGGTGAAGTTCGCTTTTGAACCTGCTTCAATAGTAGCTGCATTGCCCTTCAAATGGATTATTGAGGCATTTCCGATAAAAACTTTGTCGTTAGCCGACGCAGAAGCCGTAAGGCTCAGCGGTGCCATCGACAGAAGCATCGCCATTACAAGCAGAATGCTTATGAGTTTGTTAGTTTTTTTCATTTGTTTAACCTCCTTAAGGATTATTTATTTGTTGAGTGTAAAGTTATAAGAGCAAAGTTAAGGGTGAGCTTCGCCCACACCCGTTTTATATTTAATCGCTCTTTGCACTTCAAACTTTGAACTCTGCACTTATTTAAGCAACGCTTCAAACGCCTGCTCATTTGTCTGTTCAACATAATCTTTGAATTCTTTAAAAATTCTCCTGCCGACCGCACGGTAATCCATCGCCCGCACCTTTTCAATCTTTATCTTTCTGATATCTTCGGGTACATTGTAAATTGTCATAATGGTGTTAAGCGCACCCGAAATGCGTGTTTCAAGCGGTACGGATTCATCAATGGCATTCAGAGTTGCGTATTCGATACCCGAAACAAGGATTTCAGCTTCTTTGAACTGTTCGTCTGTCCAATTGGGGCAGTATTCCGCAAAAACTTCCTTTGCTCGCTCCGTATCATTCTTCTGAATGATTTCAAGGCATTTCTTGCTCTGATATGTTGAAATAAAAAAGTCTTTTGCAATTTCACTTTCTTCGCAAGCCGCCGCCATTGTCATCAGCTCAAAACAAATCGCAAGCAATGCACTTATTCCGTCATCCGCCTCTTTTTTCATCAGCTTCCATTGATAATCGCACAGTATCCCAACAAGCTCGGCAAGCAGAATATCTTTCGACGGGAAATAAAACGCAACATGACCCGAACTTATATCAAGCTCATCCGCAATCATTCTGAAGGTGGTTGATGAATAGCCTTTTTCAATAAACATATTCGTTGCGACCTGAATAATTTCTGTTTTAGTCGTATTGACTTTTCTTCTTCTTATAAAAATCTCTCCCCAAAATCAATTTGAACACGCTCAATATTGAATATGTTCAAATTATAACATGCTTTTGTGTCAGTTGTCAATATTTTAAAAAATTTTTTTAATGGTTTAAGATTATATTTAAAACAGGATAAAGTTGACAGTTTTGGGTTTTGGATTTATAATTATTGATGTAATATTTGTTCGGAGGTGCAATATGGCAACCGTAAAACTTATTTTAGCCTTTTTTCTTTCGCTTTTTCAGATTCTTACTCCCGTAGCAGCGCTTGTCGTGAATTTCGGCGAAAGCAATTTCTTTGCCGAATGGTCGGCGACGGATAAATTTACGGCAGATTGTTGCGCGGAAATCCAAAAAAATCCCAGCGAAGATTTTATTATTCTCAATCTTGCCGATATTCAGCTTAAAGATGATCTGGTTTATGAAAACGAAGGCGAAATGACGGAAGAGATGATTGACAATCTCATTAAAGAAACCAAGCCGGATCTTATCACACTGACGGGCGACAACGCATGGGGCACGATAGCATATATCAAGCTTATCCATCAGATTGACTCTTACGGTATTCCCTGGGCACCCGTTATGGGTAACCACGACGGCCAATGTCTCATAAATGAATTCTGGGCAGCTTATCTTCTCTGCACAGCCCAAAACTGTCTTTTTGAGTTTGGCCCCGAAAATATGGGCTACGGCAACTACATCATAAACATTACCGAAAACGGCAAAATCATCCACACTCTTTTTATGGTTGACACTCATAATAATGCGGAATTTACTCTTGAGGACGGCTCAACGGTAAGCGGTTATGACCATCTTTGGGATAATCAGATTGAGTGGTACAAATGGGCAGTTAAAGGTATTTCAGGAATTGAAGGCAAAACTGTTGAAAGTTCTGTGTTTTTACACATCCCTCTTTGTGAGTACAAAGATGCATGGGCGAAAGCCTATGGAAGCGATGAGCACGGAACTCTTACCCCTGAGCTCGCTCCCGCAGCAATCGGCATTAACGGTGAAGGTGTATGCTGTCCTCCCGTAAATAACGGTTTCTTTGGCGTCTGCAAAGAACTCGGAAGCACAAAAAATATATTTGCAGGTCATGATCATGCAAATAATTTCCAGATTTATCACGAAGGTATAAGACTCAATTATACGCTCAAAACCGGATACGGTGCTTATTATACCGACGGTCTGATGGGCGGCACAGTGATAACAGTTGACTCCGACGGTGCGGCATATGCAGAGCATGTTTATATGACAGACTGACACACGAGAAAATATCTGTAAAAGTAAACCAAGAACAAAAAGCAACAGTTTCAAACTGTTGCTTTCTTCTTTGCTTGCGTGATATAACTATCTCGTTAAGAATTTGTGTGTTTGATTTTTGTGACATAGGCTTCTTTGGCACAGGAGCTGCCTCGATTTATTCGCGAGACAGCTCCTGTGCTATTATTATTTATGAAGATCAATCAGCGGCATTTCGGTCATACGGAGTCTTGCGCAACCGTAAGGGCAGAGTTCAATTTTTTGCACTTCGGATATGGGTTTTCTTGATTTAGGAGTTTTTCTGCAGACAGATTTATAAGGGGATTTAAGTCCCCAGTCAATTTGACACATATTTGCTTTGATTGATATGGGAGGATTTGCCTGCGAAAACGGAATATCGCTGATTTTATTCTGTATTATTTCAAAATCCGAATCGGCATATCCGTAATTCCATGGTGTTTTGGGAATAAACTGATAATCGCAATACGGAAATTTGCGTTCGACTCCTTTTTTGGTGTATTCACGCATTTTCTTTTCGTAAGCAACAGGCATGGAGAAAAGCAATGAACCCATCTGCAAGGCATAAAGATTATTAGGTCTTTCTTTAAAATACGGTGTTGCCGTAAATTCAATTTCAATTTCCGTTTTACCTTGCTTTATTTCAAATTCAAGGTCTTTGGTTTCTGCGTTTTTACTGTTAACTTTCAGATTTTTTGCAAAAGACGGAATTCTGATTACAAAATCAAAATCCTTTTGAGCGTCTATATAATAGTGCATCTTATTGTTAAACGGATAGTCGGTTTCAAGCTTGATTGTAATTCCGTCAGCCTTCAGAACAGACGGCACCATAACAGAATTTATTATTTTGTTTTCGCTGTGCATAAAAACCGAAAGAGCAAATTTGGGCCAGCCCTGACTGAAGTTTGCCGTGCAGCACCCGAAATTCGGCTCAAGTCCGAATGTGTGTGCATAAGGACCGTTTGTACTGAACGGAGCCATAATCATTGTTTTTTGGCAGGCAGTCTGATTGACCTGCTGAACATACTGATGAGTCCACATATCCTCACTGAGTGTTGCGGGAAGAGCGTTGAATGCAAGAACCTCAAGCCTTTCCGCCCACTTGTTATCGCCCGTTTTTGCAAAAATTTCTTCGTAGGAATACATTAGTGTCTTTCAGAGAGCTTTTTTCAGAACAATTGCAGATGTGCACAAAATGCTTTGTGTATATGAAAAAAGAGCCCATCCGAAGATGAGCTCTGTAAATATGCGGTTAAATCAAGCTTTCTCCAATTCCTCAAGTCTTGCATAGCTCTCTGCCTGCTCGATTATGCGCTGTGCATCAATATAGGGTTTTACGGCACGGCAAAAAAGAGAATATCTGCGTTCTTCGGATTTGATTTGTTTTTGAACTTCTGACCTTTCAGCCCTCAACTTCTTGAAATTCTGCTTTAATTGCGGCAATGCTTCGTTTGATTTGGATTCCTTTGCCGCCTTTATTTTATCGGTAACATCAAGAATCCTTGTCTGAATGCGGTTTTCCGTTTCATAAAGTTCATCAAGTGCGGTTGTATCAAATAACTTAATTCCGTTTTTATAGTGTTTTTTGAATGTACGCTTTGCGGTTGCAATATTCTCCGCACGCATCAGAGCGTTTCTTCTGCGGTTTATCTGAGTCTGTGTTTGCACGGGATAAGCCTTTATCTCTCTCTTTGTCGGCAATTCAACCGTCATAAAGCTTTCAGGACCGTTTGCCGTAAGCAGCCGTGCTTCATAAAGTTCTTCTTTTCCTTCGAGGGTGTCGTATTTGCATAGTTCTTCCATAACAAACCGTGCAATTTCCGCTTCTTCATTTTCTTTTTTCAGGATTGCAAGCTCTTTTTTACTCAAGCCTTTTTTCTTTTCTGCTTCAAGGTCATGGGGCGTTTTGGTGCTCAAAACTCTCGATTCTTTAATAATCCCAATCGCTTCGGCAAACGCTTCATCGTTATGCCGATTTTGGGAATAATCCTCAAACATTGCACGGATTTTCAAAACCTTGATGATTGCTTTCTGCTTTGTTTCGGTGAAATCATAGAAGAAATACGGAATAACATTGAGTGCGGCACCAATTGCTGATGCAATAATCAGAACAGAGCATATGCTTATGAAATAGCCCCTGTCATTGAGCACCTCATAAACAACGGAGCCGTCATATCCTAACGAGATTGCCGTTTCTTTGTTCAGACCCGTTTTCTCATAAATCGCAGGAAGCGCAAGACCCGTGACCATTGTTATTGCGTTGCCGATAAGACCTACCGCCGCAAACATACCGTCAATTCTTTCGCCCGTTATGTAATGCTGATAATCCCTTATATCCGCATTAACGCTTGGTCCGAGCAGATGACCGAGAGAAGTGATAAACTGATTTATAAAAGTGAACATGAGAAGAATCCATATTGCTCCGGGCTTGCCTGCCTGACGGATAACGGGCAGCATCATCAGAATAAAGGCAACGCTCAGAGCATTGGTAACTACAAGAATTTTCTTTTTGCCGTATTTGCGGATAAGAAACGGACCGACAAGATTCGGCCAGAAGGATGCGTTGCCCGCAATGGCGGTAATTATGGCGTACTGCCCCGCAGAGCAGGCTCCCTGATAGTTATACATCCACTGCATAATATTATGAAAACCGATTTCAAGGAAACCAATCCAGCCCGCAAGAGATATAACCCAGAAATATTTGTTTCTTGCCACCGCTTTAAAGGCGTCAATAAATCTTATCTGTGCACGGTGCATTTTCGCCTGAACCGTTTTTTCCTTTGTGTTGACATAAATTATCATTGACACAAGAAATCCCGCAAACAGCATAGGAGGATAGATATAACGGTATATTCTAATATCGTATAATTTATCTTCACCCGTTACAAGCTTTGCAAGCAACGGAAAAATAATGCCGACTATTGAAGGCGAAATATTTTCCACAACATAGCGGACCGAAAGAACATCGGAGCGTTCAATGCTGTTCGGTGACAAAACATTGATCAGGCTTTCGTATGAATCGTTGAAGAAGCTATAGAAAAACTGGAATGCAATATTAAATCCGAGAACAACCGCGCATTTTGCCAAAAGGCTCATATTTTCATATGGCATCCACAAAAACGCCGAGCCGAGAATAACCGTCGGCAAGCCCATTGTTATGAGATAAGGGCGGTATTTGCCCTTCATGCTGCGGGTGTTGTCTATCATCTGCGCACGGAGTGCTGTCAGCGGAAATGCAGTCAGCAGACTGATAATATAAATTATCTGCAGAGCCATCGGATCAATGCCGATTGTGTTGCCGAGAAGAGTGTTGCCGGTGGAAATTGTCATCTGCTGGAAGCAGTAAACAATAATTCTGACACCTATTCCGCCGCCGGCAAGAGAGGCGATTTCCTTGTATGTCATATATCTGCCTTCGGGCGGAGTTTTCCAATGTTTTTTTGCAGAAGCGAGGAATCCGATTGCTTTGTCTTTTATGTTCATAGGCGAATTCTCCTCATTGTTTTTCAAATACAACAGTTGTAACGGATTCGGGGGTTATTGCAATGCTTTCATTCGCATAGACATTGCTTTCTTCAAGATTTTTTTTGTTATTTGTAACAGCCGTAACTGCATTACGTGGCAAAGTATATTTTTTTTCTTTATTTGTCGGATTAATGATAACAAGAACGGTTTTTTCTTCGTTTTCAAAGGCAACAAGCATAATATCGTCATCGTCGCAAACTGCTTCAACACGCCTTGCACCCAATGGAATGTATTTTGAAAAATTGCCTGTTGCGTAAAGCCTTTTCGTGGTTTCGAAGCTCTTGTTTTCAATGTCGAGATAAATAAGACCGTCGTGATAATCATAATGCGAGCAGGCAATCCAATGTTGCCACGAGGTGACACCGAGCAAGGTTAAATCCTCAATCATAACCTTTGCAGTTTCGAGTGCGGAATCCATATTCGGATTCTTTCCGCCAACCATATGAGTCCACTCACTCATTTTTATCGGCATATCAGGATAATGTTTATCCATCCATTTTCTGTATCGTCTGAGGAATTTTATTCTGTCATTAAAAAACGGCAGCGGCTGATGAAGAAAATATGAGTGCAGGTCAACGGAGTCAATGCAGTCACGCACTTCGGGATATTTCAAAAGATTACGGGTATACGATTTATTAAACCAGCGGATATCACCGTTTTCAACACCCGAAAGCTTTACTGTGTAAAGCTTTGTGCGTTTTTTCAGTTCTTTGGCAAAAACACGCATAACCTGACCTGCCTGACGGGGCGAATAGTGGCAGCCCTCCTGACCTCCAGTCCATATCCAGAAAGGCTCGTTAACGGGTGAAAGATACTTCACGGGTAAGCCTTCACCAACAAAATGCTCGGTAACATCAAGACAGTATTTCGCAAAAGGTAAATAGTTTTTTGGGCTTAAATTCGTTCTGAAAAGCTGATGCTTTTTGAGATGTGCCCGGCCGTTTTTGGTCAGCTTCTCTATGGGTGAATTAACGAAAAGAATAACTTCTTCCGCACCGTCACGGACAGCCTGATGCATCATATACACCGCATTTTTGTCACGGCTGAAATCATATCCGCCGTCATCGGTGTCAAAGCTCTCCGTTCTGCGTGCAAAATCTGAGTATTCGCCGTTGCCGCTGTGAGCAGAGCCGCCGCCGATATTATAGCGGTATATATTCATACCTATTCCGTCGGCTTTGCTGTAAAGCAGGCGTGATATAACGTTGCGGATTTCTTCGCCGTTTTCATCCTTGTTATCCCATCCGCCGACAATCTGTGCCCACCACGCACCGCTTGCGCCAATGCCTTCATATCTCTGAAATTTTTTGCTGCTGTTTATTTGTATCTTCACGGTAACACCTCAAAGTTTCAGCTTTTTATCAGAATTTATTATAATAAACTGTTTCTTCCATCGGTCTGTAAGCCGTGTGCCTTTCGTTGGGGACTGCATCGGGTGCAGGATAACCCATAACAAGAAGTGCAACGGGTTTAACATTTTCAGGAATTTCAAATGCTTCACGCATTTTGAACGGATTGAAGTGCATAACCCAGGTTGAGCCGACACCAAGCTCCCAGGCACGGAGCATCATATGAGTTGTAACGATGCTCGCATCAACAATGCCGCACTGTGCACCGTCATAGGGCCTTGTCCAGCATTCGTCTTTGTTGTAGCAGATAAGCATTGCACAGGGAGCGTCAAAATGGCAGCGAGTGCAATCTTTCAGTTTTGTAAGGGTTTCTTCATTGCTCATAACAAGAATCCTCTGCGGCTGATAGTTGCAGCCCGTAGGTGCAATATGCCCTGCTTCAAGAATCTTGTCTATAACCTCTTTCTCAAGAGGCTTGTCCGTAAATTTCCTAACCGAATATCTCTCGGTTGCAAGTTTTATAAAATCCATAATAACTCCTTATTATAAAATAATGGGCAACAGTGCCATGCAGTGATGAACTCGAATATATATTTTCTTTTGAATTATAACATATGAATATGTAAATTTCTACCTGAAAACAGAAATACTTTGTCATAAACAAAAAGGAGTCTTTGAAACCGCTTTGATTCCAAGGGCTTTTGATAATCCTCCTTCGGGGAAAATCATCTCTTTGAGAACATGAGGGTGTCCTCGATTACCTTGTTTTTGCTTGCCATAATCTGCCGTGACCTGTAAAACAGCTAAGTTTAATATTGAGATTTTTTCTGAACTTCCGATGATTTGTTGACAGTAAAATCTGCTCGTGCTATGATAGATTTGTTCGGACAAACAAGAATTTGGTGGTGTATACATTGAGACTCAATTTCAACAAATCCAACGGAAACTATGAAATTATTCATAACGGGTTTTCGTGGGTGAGCGACGGAAGAAAGGCGTATATAACCGTTCGGCAAAAGAACAATAAGGGGAAATATATCAGCAAGGATTGTTCTTTGCAATCTGCACGAAAAAAAGAAACAGAAATATCCGAAAACAAAACGGTTACCGTTTATTCGGATTTTGCTGCATTCGGCAAGAAGCTTCCGTTTCGTCTTATATGTGTCGCTGAAATTATAAATAAAAATACGGTTGAGTTTTCTTTGAAGGCTGAAAATGAAACAGGTTATGACATTGAGGCTGTGTATTTCCCTGCACCTTTCAACTCAAAACGCAAAGGTAAGAATTCATATCATGTTGACCCTATGCGTCAAGGCTTTATTCTGCCCGACGGTCAGATAAAACAAATCATACCCATGATTGGCTATACACATATAAAACGTCAAATAAATACCGGAGATGCGTATTTGCCCGTTTGGGGCAGGGTGTGTGACAACCACTCGTTTGCTGCCATTGTTGAAACGCCGTATGATGCTTCAATTTATTCCTCTTTCGGAAAACACGGCGCGTTCATCAACTCCGTCTATTGGCTTTCATCTCTCGGAAAGCTGTCATATGAAAGAAAAATCCGTTTCATATTCCACGAAAACGGCGATTACAACACCATTGCAAAGGATTACCGTAATTATCTGATTGAAAACAATCAGCTTGTTACAATTGATGAGAAAATCGCTGAAAATCCAAACATAAAAAATATTATCGGTGCACCTGTTCTTCATCACAAAATCTTTTCCAAGATCAATGAGAAATCGCAGTTCTATGATAAACACGGCTCTAACGAAATTCTTTGTGCCACATTCTATGAAAGAACCGAACAAATCAAAAAGCTTAAATCACTCGGACTCGAAAAGCTGTATATACACACCGACGGCTGGGGTAAAGACGGCTATGACAACAACCATCCGTATATTCTTCCACCCTGCGAGCAGGCAGGCGGATGGGACGGATTTAAGGAATTTTCCCGTGTCAGCCGTGAACTCGGCTATGTCTTTGCTCTTCATGACCAATACAGGGATTATTATTATGACAGCCCCGTTTTTGATAAAGATAAAGCCGTAACAAACATTGACACTTCAAACCCTTACTGTTCAATCTGGGACGGCGGTGAGCACACTTATCTTTGTTCGTACTTTGCTCTTGATGCTGTTAAGAAAACCTATGCGGAGCTTGAAGATAACGGTGTAGATGTTCAGGGTGCATATCTTGATGTTTTTTCAATTATGCCCGGTGACGAGTGCTTCCATAAAGACCACAGAATCACAAGAGAAGAAAGCATGAAGCTTCGGGGAGAATGCTTCGATTACCTTAACGGAAAAGGTTTTGTTGTGTCGTCGGAAGAACCCGGCATGCAGATGCTCAATCATCTTGCACTTGTTCACCACGGGCCACATGCACTTATCCCGCAGGAAAACGGCAAGGCTGTCGGAATTCCCGTTCCTCTCGGTAACCTTGTTTATCACGACTGCATAATGGTACCCTGGAATTGGTTCAATAACTGGGGAATTCCAAAGGGCGATGACGGCGATTGTACGGTGCACTCAATGCGGGCATGCCTTACATTCATCCATATGGCAACGAGCTTCGTAAAATAGGTACGGACAACCGTACCGCCGATGTTGAAATGATGAGCGACGAGGAACTGGAAAAGGAGCTGGAGCGGATTAAGCCTCTTTGCGAATTGCAGGCAAAGCTCTATAACAAAGAAATGGTGAAGCACGAATTTCTCGGAAGCTACCGTAAGCAAAAAGCTACATATTCCGACGGCACATCGGTTATAATTGACCTTGATAACAGCACTTATGAAATATCAGAATCTAAGGAGGTATTGTGATGAAAAAGCTTTTATCGATAATTCTTGCTGTTGTAATCACCCTGACCATAACTCCGTTTGTGTTTGCTGCAGGAACAACTTACTATATCGACAGCATATCGGGTAATGACGAAAACACGGGTTTATCCGAAGCCTCTGCCTGGAAAACAGTTGATAACATCGCCTCTTTAACACTTGAAGCAGGTGACAAAATTCTGTTCAAGGCAGGCGGCGACTATGACTGCGCCATTATGCTCACCTGCTCGGGAACTCAGGATAATCCCATTGTCATTTCATCCTACGGTGAAGGTGAAAAGCCGCATCTCAACACCGATGCAAGAGATGCGGTTATGAAGCTTTTTGATTGCTCCTATGTAACTGTTTCAGGTTTTGAAATTACGGCACACAACGGCGGCGGCATCTGGGTTGACGGCGTTACAAAAGAATCTAAGGGTGTCAGAATCGAAAACTGCGAATTCCACGATATTCAGAATTATAAGGTAACTTACCGTGATAATTATACCGAAGGTCCGATTTCAGGCAGAGCCGCAATAGTTATCAAACGTTACGGCGGTTCACCTTATCCCGTCAATGATTTTCAGGCTGTGAACTGCAAAATATACGATGTCGGAAACGGTATATTCTTTACAGGATCCCAGGACCTGAACAAAAACGCACTTGTAAAGAATTGCGAGTTCTACAATATGGACGGGGAAGCCGTTGTTCTTGAAGGCTGTGACGGAGCTTTGGTAACGCATTGCCGCGCGATAGACTGCTGCCAGGGAGTCGGCCTTGATGAAAAGGGAGAAATTCTCTATTTTACCGCCGCAATGTGGACTCATTATTCTTCAAATTGTACTTTCAGCTACTGTGAAATAGCGGGTCAGAAAAACTACGGCGACGGAATGACCGTGGATTTTGACCATGGCTCATATAACTGCACGTACGAATATATTTATTCTCACGATAATATGCGCTTTATGTGCAACAATCCTGCTAAAGGCGGTAACAGAGGCAACACGGTAAGGTACTGTCTGTCTGTTAATGATAATCAGGGCAGAAATAAAATCGGCGTATCCGACGGAGAATGGAATTTCAGTTTTTACAACAATACTATAATCAATTCTCCGGAATTCCAGATGACCCAGATTTATGATTCACTGTTTGCAAACAATATTATAGTTTTCAAAGACGGTCATAAGTTTTATCATATAAATGAAGAATCAAAAACCTGGAATAATGTGTTTGCAAATAACTGTTACTACAATACTTTTAATCCTTCATTTGATAAAGACGCCTTAAACACTCTTCCCGGCTTTATGGGCGGTGATGACCCGACAAAAGCATATCAGCTTGCAGAAGGCTCACCTTTAATCGGTGCAGGCTTTAAGGTTAAGGACGGCTGCATGACAGATTTCTACGGCAATGAAATAACAAGCAACAACATCGGCTGTTATTCAGCTGACGGAGAGAATGCCGAGCTTGAAACAGAAAGCTTGTTTGAAAAAGTTGTTAGAATTATCCGCCAAGCATTTGATATAGCAATTGAAGAAATACGCAAACTAATTATTGATATTTTCGAATAACAGCAAGGCGAAAGTTTTCGGTAAATTTTCAGCGAAACGTATAACAAGCCGCCTACCGCAGAATAAAAAGAAGAAGCAGATAAATTGGAATTTGACGGAGAAATGTTATGAGATTGAAGAATATTCTGATTGTTGTTAAAGACATAGAAAAATCGAGAAAATTCTATCACGACTTGTTTGGCATAGATTTGGTGCTTGACAACGATGGCAATATGATTTTAACAGAAGGTCTTGTCCTTCAAGACGAGGAAATATGGAAATCGTTTTTAGATAGAGATATCGTGCCAAAGAGCAACTCTTGCGAATTGTATTTTGAGGAGCTGGATATCGAATCATTTGTTGAAAAATTAGAAAGACTATACCCCACGATTGAATATGTAAATCATCTTATGACACATAGTTGGGGGCAACGAGTAATACGATTCTACGATTTGGACGGTAACTTAATTGAAGTAGGGACCCCAATGTAATTAGCAAATTCCAATTTGTTAAACTGAAACTTCAAAAGCAACAGTCTGAAAACTGTTGCTTTTTTTCGTGCGGGTGGTATAATGTGTTCGATAAATCAGAATTCAGGAGGATTTATTTTTTATGAAAAAAACCTTGAAAGCAAAAATATCCGGAACAATTTGTCTTGTTTTGGGCATAGCTTTTGCAATCGTCGGATTGTATTAGTTCCATATGCAGTATCTCTGCTTTGAATATACACCGCTTCAGTTTATTCTTGGCTTTGTTGTTTGCCTTGGCGGAGCTTTGCTTTCAATAGCGCTGGGCAAAAAAACAGACAAAAAGAAAACAGTATTGACTGCAGTTTTGACGGCTTTGGTCTTTGCGCTTGTCCTTATGGGACTTATGTTTTTGATAAATGCCGTAATCGGCAGCGGTG
>JAZNSX010000090.1:0-15371 GCA_045591425.1 Acutalibacteraceae bacterium
AACTAAACAGATGGTTAATGAAAAAAGTTCTTATTTATATATGACAGAAAACTCGAAATGTTACGCAAAAAAATTCAAAAATTTTATTTTTCTACTTTATTAACAAAACAAACAAATCCTTTTTGTTACATTTAACGACATAAAATAATAATATTGTGTTTGTTTACCTACAATTCAGGTTTTCATACATTCGACTAACCTCCTGTTATGCGGTAGAATGAAGCTACCAAATAACAGGAGGTTTTTATCTATGAAATCATCATTTGAACAAAGCGGCGTCACATACAGAACGGTTGGAGATTACAGAATACCGAACATCACATTACCTGCCGAAGCAAACAAACCACTCGGCGTATGGGGACTGAAACGCAAAGATTATCTTATAAATCATAAACGAGTTCAGTTCAACATTATGCTTATGAATGGCACATTGTGGACTCATCTTGCAGAGGTTGATGAACAGGCATATGATATGTTTTCTCGGCTGGTAGAAAAGATGAAGGTCAATGAGGACATAACGGAACAACTGAAAGCAGACAACCAAATGGAATGGGTTGCTCGTATGAACAATATAGAAGCGAGGGCAAGGGAGATTGTTAATCACGAATTGATTTTTACAGCATAATTATTTCTAAAAACACAATTCAGGTGCAACGGAATTTGATTCCTGCTGCACCTGAGTTTCTTTTTCTGCTTCTGCTTTTTCTGTGGGGTGCAAGGGGCAACCCCTTAATTGCGGATTTGTATGCACAAATCCATTGCTCGCTAAGACCAATACTTTATAAAAGCAATCTGTACAACAACATCAGCTTTGTCAAAGCTCGGCTCCGTTTGTTTCAATGATTTTTTTATACTCCCAAGCAGAGTCTTTGATTATTCTTTTTTGAGTTTTATAGTCCACATACACAAGACCGAAGCGAGGCTCATATCCCTCGGCCCATTCAAAATTATCCATAACGGACCAATGCTGATAGCCCAGCACGGGAATGCCCTCAGAAATTGCCTGACTCAGCTGACCGAGATAACGTCGGATAAAATCTGTTCGCTGCGGATCATGAACCTTGCCGTCTTTATCAATTATATCATTTGCGGCAAGACCGTTTTCGGTAATCATTATCGGCAAACCGTAGCGTTCATACATGAACTTGACATTCCAATACATACAGCGTTCATCTATTACCCAGCCAAGAGAATTTTTCTGTGTACCTTCGGGCGGTATTTCTTTACCGTTTCCCCATCCGGCATAGTTAAACGATGTGTATATGTTGAGCCCCATAAAATCAAGAGGCTGACATATTGCCTCCATATTCTTTGCATCGGAATGATAAATTCCGTAAGCCCGGACAGGCTTCCCGAGTATCATAGGATCCATCCACCAACGGTTACTCATCAAACCATTAGAGGTTTCGGTTGTCATTCGCCTTGCTTTTTCAATTGCATCGGGAGAATCATTCGGCGGAACAAATGCCCCCGAAGAAAATGCAACGCCAACTTCAGGCTTTTTCTTTGAATATCTGCGGATTGTTTTTACCGCTTCTGCGTGAGCAAGCATACAGTTTTTTGAAAGCCGTGAAAGTGCGAAATAATTACGCTTGAACGGTGCATGAACACCCTGCATATATCCGTTCATAATAAAGCAGCCCGGTTCATTCATAGTCATCCACCAGCTGACTCTGTCGGAAAGGGCATCAACAAGAAGCTTGGTGTAATCTCGGAACAGAGGAATAATTTTTTCACTCATCCATCCGCCTTTTTCAAATACCCATATTGGCATATCCCAATGGTAAACCGTAACCATAGGCTCTATTCCTGCAGAAACAAGTTCATCAACGAGGTCGGAATAAAATTTTATGCCTGCTTCATTTATTTTACCTTCTTCGGGAATTACTCTTGACCAACTGATGGAAAAGCGATAGCTTTTAAGTCCGATTTTCTTCATCAGAGCAATATCTTCACGAAATCTGTGATAGTGGTCGCAGGCATCGTGACAGTTTTCGCTGTTTTTTATCTGTGTCGGATTTGCAGCATCCCAGATGCTCGGAGTTCTGCCATCTGCATTCCATCCGCCCTCAATTTGTGCGGATGCGGATGCTGCTCCCCAAAGAAAATTTCGGGGAAATACTGTATCGCTCATAATTCTTATCCTTTCAATCGAAAATCCTTGCAGGCTTCACTCTTGAAAACCAGTTCAAGAACCCGTCCCGCAGACAAATTCAATGCAGCTTTGTTGAGTCTGCCGTTTTTCAATTCTTCTTCAAGTTTTTTTGCAACGGCTTTTGTGCCGGGCATAATCAGGTCATTACCCGCATTTATTGCCTGAGGATATGAGCATTGCTCAGTTGCATTCCAATCGCTCATTACCAGACCGTCAAAGCCCCATTCATCCCTGAGAACACGAGTGCAGAAATCATAACTGTTGCAAACATATTTTCCGTTGACACGGTTATAAGATGACATAACAGTCCAAGGTTTCCCCTCTGTAACAGCAATACGAAATGCACGAAGATAAATTTCCCTCAATGCTCTTTGAGAAACATTGGCAGAGACATTCATTCGATTGTCTTCTTGATTATTGCAACAGAAATGCTTTTGAGCAACGCCCACTCCGCCGGCACTCTGAACGCCTCGGGTGATGGCTGCCGCTATCTTGCCCGAAACAACAGGGTCCTCAGAATAATACTCAAAATTTCTGCCGCAAAGAGGATTCCTGTGAATATTCAGTCCCGGTGCAAGCCAGACAGAAACGCCGATTTCAAGCATTTCTCTGCCTACTGCGGCACCGATTTTTTCTATCAGCTGTGTATTCCAGGTCTGAGCCTGCACGGTTTCGCTTGGCCAGGCGGTCATATAGCGATAAACGGTTTTGTATCTGCCCGGAGCTTTTTTCAGAATCGGGCTGATTTTTCTGAGCCAACCCCAATTCCAATCTTTTGGCAACCCGTCGGGATAACGAGGAATTGCATTAGCTGTCAGAGAAGCCGATTGATTTACATTCAGACCTGCAGGCCCGTCTGCCATTGCAATATTGGGAATACCCTTTTTCAACAGCTTTGTACAGGTGCGTCCTGCCGCCCCCATAACATTGTTATAGCAGCGTATATCATAGCCGCCACCGGTTACAAGGCGGATTTTATCCCGTTCCGAGAGGCTGTCAAGCAAAGACTGTATCGGAGAAGAAAATGTTTTGATAATTTGTTCAGGAATATCTTTTCCGATAGGTTTTACTGTTTCCAAAACCTTTTCTTTTAAATCAAATTTTCCGATTTCGGTATTGTTCAGAAAGACGGTGTATTCTCCCGATTCTAAAATAAATGCTGATTTATCTTCACAAAAAGAAGCAATATCCGCCAAATTGAATTTGACAGTGATTTTTTGAGTTTCGGCGGGTGAAAGTGTTTTTGTTTTTGCGAAAGCAACAAGACTTTTCTTTTCACAACCGTTTTCGCTTTCAGGTTTTGAAATAAAAACCATTAAAGTTTCTTTGCCGTTATATGCTCCCGTATTCGTGACGGATACAACCGCTTCGCATTCGCTGATATTTTCGGTTTTATATGAAAATTCCGTATAACTGAGTCCGTGTCCAAACGGATATCGGGGTTTTATATTATGCTTGTCAAACCATCTGTAGCCAACATAAATATCTTCGTAATATTCTTCATTTTCCAAATCACCGTTTCGGTGGCCGAAGGTTTCGGCGCTCGGATAATCTTCGTATTCTTTTGCCCAAGTGTCAGTAAGTCTTCCGCTCGGAGTAATCTTGCCTGTTATCACATCCGCAAGCGCATTGCCGCCTTCTGCACCGCCTTGACCTGACAAGATCACTGCATCGGGTTTGATTTCATCAAAAACAGACAAATCCATAACGCTGCCGCAATTAAGAACAACAATAAGGTTTTTATAGTGTTTGCGCAGCGTGCGAAGGCTGTTTTCTTCAATATCGGAAAGAAGAAAGTCACCTTTTTCTACTCTGCGGTCATGACCTTCTCCCGCCTGTCTTGAAATAACATAAACTGCGTTATCGGTTTCTTTCGTCAGTTCATCCTCAAGAATCGGAGTGCAGGAAGGATAAGGCTTCGGATGTTCTCCTATATAAATGAACATCTGCATAGTCTGAATGGGATTATATTTTTTAATCTGATTTTCAAGCTCCGCTTTCCAGGTGGCAATTTCATCCTCATATTTCTTCTGAAAGCGGTCCATCCATAAAGTATCGGGATATGTGAATCCCGCATTTTTCAAACCATCTTCAACGGTAACGCTGTAACGCTCCTGAACATCACCGCTGCCCGACCCGCCTTTAACTGTCATTCGGCTTCCCGGACCGTAAAGTGCAATTTTTTGAGGAGTCAAAGGAAGAACTCCGTTATTTTCGAGCAACACAATACCCTCTGCCGCAACTTCTCTTGCCAAAGCACGGTTGTTTCGTTCTCTTTGAGATTCATTCGGTGAATCGGTACCGAGCAATTGAAATTTCATAAAGACTGCTCCTTTGTAATCTTTTCAGAATGTGTATGAGTTCCGCTTGTCAGCCTGATTTTTTTGCCGCTCGGCATAATCAACTCGCATTCGGTTGAAACAGGGACCTCCGTGGTTATTATGAATTCGTCGTTTTCGGTATACCTGCTCACGTAAATCATACCGTAAGGTGTCTGAACACTGCCTTTTGCCCAACCGATTCCGCCACCCGACACGGGTTTGACACAGAAATTACGATATCCGCCGCTTGTTGCCTCGATTCCGAGGATGCGGCGATAGAAAAAGTCTCCCACGGCACCGTATGCATAGTGATTCATAGAAGGCTCACGTATTTCGCCTTCGGGAGTTATGGTATTCCATTGTTCCCAGAAAGTCGTGCCGCTCATTTTCACGCAGTAGAGCCACGACGGACAGTCTTCCTGCAACAGAAGACGAAAAGCTGTATCTTTATGCCCGTTATCTGCAAGAGCAAAAAGAATATAGGGAGTTCCGGGAAATCCTGTTGACAGACGGTAACCGTTATCTTTCACCAGTCTGTTCAGGTTGTCAGCCATACGCTGTCGGTTTTCTCCCGCTTCCATTTCAAAATAAAGAGGCAACACATATCCCGTCTGAAACTCTTTTCTGAGCTTTCCGTGACCGTCGGTCAGAACATTGCGGAATGCCCGACAAATGTTTTTCTGCAAATTTTTATAGTATTTGCTGTCTTCGGTTTCACCGAGAATTGTTGCAATTTCTGACATAATATAAGCAGAGTTGGCATAGTATGCCGTGCCCATCCATTTCCCTCTGTTCAGCCAATCTGTTATTTTTCCTTCGGGAGCACACCAATCGCCGAACTGAAAAAGCCATTTAAAAATATATCTTCGGTCTCCCGGACCGTAAAGCGATGACCAGAATTTAACGGCTTTCATAAATCTTTTCATACACGGATATTGCTGACGGAGCAAGCGAGTGCTGCCCCGTGCCAGATATTCTGCCCACGGAACCAATATGCAGCTGTCACCCCAACAGGCTGTAGCCACAACCGGAGCTGTATTTCCGTGTCGGGGAACAACCATCGGAATGCCTCCGCCGCGACCTTGCTCAAGACGGATATCTTTCAGCCACTTTGCAATAAAGCGGCTTAAATCAAAGTTATAACAGGCGGTAGAGGCAAAAATTGAGATGTCGCCTGTCCATCCTTGTCTTTCGTCCCGTTGAGGGCAATCCGTGGGGATATCGACAAAATTGGATTTGCCGGCCCAAAGAATGTTATTCTGAAGCTTGTTGAGACGGAGATCCGAACATTCAAAGCTGCCTGTCTGCGAAAAATCCGAATACAGAGCATAAGCAGATACTTCCACATCTTCAGGTGATATTCCCGTGATACCGATATAGCGGAAGCCCATATAGGTGAGTTTCGGAGAATATGTTTGTATTCCGTTCTTGCAAATATAAACAGCTGTAGCTTTGGCAGTACGCAGGGATTTTGTATAAAGCCTTTCGCCGTCAAGCACTTCTGCGTGGCGAACGGTAATTTTTTGCCCTTGTCTACCTTGTATTTTTAAAGAAACAACGCCGGCAAAATTCTGACCGAAATCATAAATCAGTTCCCTGTCACCGTTGTGAAAACTGCTGACAGGCTTCAATAATTCGTGTCGCTTGACCATATTACCGTTGCTGACAGTTATCCGGGGATTGAATTTCAGCTTTATAATATCGGCAGGTTTCCACTGTGCATTATTCAAATTAACGGTGGCGTCATAAGTTTCTCCGTCATAAAGGCAGGCAAAGCGGTAGTTGCCTTGCATAGTAACAAGCCAGTTTTCGTCTGTTATGATTTTTTCTGTGCTTGAATCGGAATACTCCAGAAAAAGTTCAAGCAGAAATGCCTGACGGTCAACGGTGATTTTGTTTTTGCTTTCATAAGTAAATCTGCCTGCTGCCCATCCGCCCGCAACAACAGCAACCAATGTGTTATCATGCCTGAGTTGTCGGGTTACATCATAGAATTGATATTGAAGATTTTTTCTGTAGCTTGTAAATCCCGGAGCAAAATAATCCTCACCAACCTTTTTATCGTTGAGCATCAGCTCATAAATTCCCATTGCGGTTGATGTAATATACGCTTTTTTTATAGGCTTGTGAATACTGAATTTTCTGCTGAATGTCATCGGCACGGGAGATGTTTTCTTGCCGAAATTATATGATTTATCGGTAATCCATCGGGCATCCCAAGGCATTCCGAGCCGTGCGGTTTGAAAGCTCGAACCGCTTACCGCACTGTTGCCGTGATTATCCGTGGCATAAATTTCTATCGGACAAACCGTAAAAGGTTTCAGACCAATTCCGTCAAGCGGAATGCAGACCTGATTTGTTCCGCAATCAAAAACCCGATCAAAAACAGTCACCTTTGCAGACTGCAAAAAAGTATCCGGGATATCGCTGTGAAGTGCAAAACCAACTTCAGGCACGGAATTATCCGTAACAATAGAGTTCTTTTGATTATCAACAGTGATATCTCGGATTTCCAACATATTTATTTCTCCTTAATCGTAAACGAGAGTATGTCTGCTTTGCCGCTTGTAACCTCTATTGTAATAACATCACGGCAGTTTCCGCTTAAGCAAGTGCTATTATCAGCATTCAATTTGTTTCCGTTTATCGATAATTCGGCATCGCCTTTGTATTCAACGGTGATTGACTCAGCATTGCTCAAATCGAAATATTTGTATACCACTTTTGTTCCCGATGTTATATCGGCAAGGCAGGATATTCCGTTTTTTTCGGTTATTCGCGGAAGAGACTGCTGATTACCCAAACCCAAACGGATATGTTTTTTTGTAATCAGATTGCAGCAGATTGATGCAGGAAAAGTTCCTTTTCCCATCAGCGGTTTAGCATTCAGTCCCTGAGTGGTAATTTCAACCTGACGGATTGTGCCGTCGCTTGCAATTTCAATCGGCTCGGCGCACGCCTGTCTTGAAAAATCCGTATTGTTTGTGCATCTGTGGTAAAAAATATAATATTTATCGTTTATGCACTCAATTCCTCCGTGAATTGTGCCCGAATTGTTTTTCGGTACAGTGTTTCCGTTGAAACCGAGGTCGCTGTTTGAAACTATAACACCCCGATATCTGAAATCTCTGTCAGGATATTCAGAGGTTGCATAAGCAAGCTCGTTGTTTTCGCCCGAAGAATAGACAAGATAATACAGATTGCCGAATTTTCTTACAGACGGGGCCTCGTAGAATGGATGATTATATAATTCACTTCCTTTTGCGGCGGTTGTTTTGCTGTCAAGAACTGCTTTCGGCTCATATTTCACCGTAAGCATATCATCCTCAAGCTCTGTCACCGCACAGGAAAGAATGCTCGGCTTTGTATTTTTTACCTCTGCATATGACCTGTGTGTCAGCTTACTGAGAACAAACCGGTAAAGAGGCTGAAGGATTTTACTTCTGAAATCTCTTCCGAGCCCCCAACCGTAGTAAAGATAAATTCTGCCGTTGTCATTGAGAACCGCAGGATCGTTGGTCAGATATCGGAGCACAGTTTTTCCGTCGGGATATCGTACATCGCCCAGATATTCAAAAGGTCCGCACGGACAATCGGAGACTGCCGCAGATAACGGACCGAAAGGAGTTGTATTCGGTCCTGCCGAAAAATAATAAAGATAATATCTTCCGTCATTGCCCACAACACAGTCAGGAGCATAGAAATCCACGCTTTTAACCGGGGAGGAACGGGGATCCTGCGTTTTTTTGTAGGTTATTCCGTGGTTTGTCCAATTGGTAAGATTGTCAACAGGCGCAGACCATATAGTATAGTTTTCAACGCAGAAGCGTTCGGACCCTGCAGCATCGTGGCTGCCGTAAAGATAGACACGGTCGCCGAAAACGTGCGGTTCTCCGTCAGGCACATACTCATTGAGCGGAAAAATCGGATTACAGATATAATCTTCCATTATTTTGACCTCACAGTAATCAGAACAACATCGTTTGTACGAAGTGAAAGCTTGACATCGGTTTTTTCGTTACTTACGGCAAACGGGATTTTTTCTTCACGAAGGCTTGATTTCTCTTTTATTTCGGCAACCTGCGATTTCGTAAGATTATTGGGAGAACCCATTTCTTTCCAGATACGCTTAGGATTGCAGTTATCATCGTCAATTTTCTGCACCGTTACATCGGCAGCCTCAAAATCAAAAGTTATGTCAAGCTTTTTCTGCTCATCTTTGCAGTAATCACCGTCCTGCGGCGTAATGACAAGCTGAACATTTTTACCGTCGGTAAATGCTCCGCAGTCAACATTCCCCGTATCAGCAAGCTCAAGGCGGTTCGGATAAAGCTGACTGAGCATTTTAAAGCCCCAGAAATTAGGCTTGGGAATGCCGTCGGAAGAAACAACACCGAAACTGCCCACAAAGGGTCGGGGAAGCATAAACTGTTCTTCAAACAAGTCGGAGCAGCACCAGAACATATATCCCTCTGCACTGCCGTCAAGGTCAAGACAGGTTTTTACCGCAAAAGCAGCAGAATATTTTTCATCGTGAACAGGCGAACCGAAAACCGCCATTGAATTCCACTCGGTTATTATAAGCGGTAAATCTCCTGCCTGCTCTTTTGCTTTCTTATCCATTTTTTTTAAAATGCCTTTTTCCCACCGTTTCCAGTCATCGGGCAGAAAAAACATCTCTGTCATTGCTTCGCTGAGTTTTTTATTGTTTTTTACCGCATTCCTTGATGCGGAAAACATTTTCTTTACATTGGAAAGATTAATGAAATTGCCGAATGCATCACCGGGATAATGGTGCGTGGACACAAAATCGCACGGCACATCATTCTCTTTGCAGAACGCAAGAAACTCGGGAATCCATTTGCAGGCACTTGTTGAAGGTCCGCCCACACGCAGATTTCTGTCAACGCTTTTTACCGCTTTGGCGGTGGCTTCGTACAGCTTGAAATAATCCTTCCGGCTGCCTGCAAAAAAGCAGGAAAGGTCGGGTTCGTTCCAGACTTCAAAATACCAGCTTTCCACTTCATCCCTGCCATAGCGGTCAATCAGGAAACAGATAAAACCCGTAATATATTCCGACCATTGTTTCGGGGATTTCGGCATTGTTATGTTAGGGTTATAGCGAAGCCCGAGCTTCTTGCCGCTTGCAAGAGCGGAAGGCATAAACGACAACTCAACAAACGGTTTAACGCCGACTGAAAGCAGATTGTCATAGATATGACCGATCTGACGGAAATTTATTTCTTTGATTTTGTTTTTGCCGGGCACGGTTCTGAACATTCTGCAGTCACCCATACGCTGATAGGTCAGCATATCATCGTCAAGCACACCGTGACAGCGGATTGATTTGATGCCGAGTTCGTCGTGAGCGAGCTTGATATGTTCAATGATATCCGTACGGTGAAGAAGATAAGCGTGACAGTTTCCGAAACCTGCCTGCCACGAAAAATTCGTCGGTTTTGTATTTGAATTACGGCTGATATTTATTTTCATTTCCGTTCCTCACAGTTTTATTTATCGTTTTGCGACTTTCTTTGCTTCTTTTTTCATTTTCTTTTCAAGATATTTTGCATTTTCTGTGTCAAAATCAAGATTTTTCTTCTGACAGTATGCCTTTAAATCCTGAATTCTGTTTTCTTCAAAATCCGCCTCTGCCTGTTCCTTTTCAATACGTTCAAGTTCATCGGGATCAATCCATTCTTCGCCTCTTGCAAGAACAGCCTCTTTTTTGCGGCGGATAAGCTCTGCATTGATTGTCGGCAGTTGCTTTTCAACATCAACAAACGGAAGCAGGATAACAACAACTGCAGCAAGTATAATATCAAAAAGATAGAATGCGGCGGTCATATATTTTATAACTTCAGGAGAAGGAATGATTCCTTCAACGTCAACGAATCCGAGCTTCAGAATGGATGATTCATAGCCGCCTGCAAACGGTGCGTAAATAAGCCATTGAGCCGCCGTGATTACGGACACACCAAGCAAGCCTTCCAGACGAAGCTTTGATTTGTATTCAATGCTGTCAAACGCAAAGCAAAGCAATGTTGCGAAAATATATGCGTTGGGCATCCAACCGATATTCCTGAGAAATCCGCTGATAAGTGCGGGAACGAGCTTATCGGGGAATACCCAGCCGATTATGCTTCCCACAAGCACCATTGCATATCCCGCAACGGTAAGGTTGCGTATACCGACCTTTTTTGCGATGGGGTAAATGGCTATCGCACCGATGCCGAGCGGAATTCCCGTTACAACCTGATAAATGGTATACATCAGAGGATTTTCGGCACCGCCGAGAAGAAATTTGATATAGAAATACTGAACATTACCGCCTTTGAAGTTATCAACAATACCCGTAACCGTGGCGATAATTATCAGAATAACAAAATATTTATTGGTGAAAAGTGCCTTCATCTGCTCACCGAGAGGAATACGGTTTTCGCTTCCGAGGCTTGCTCTGCTTGCAACGTCTTCAATAATGCGTTCACGGGTATAGTAATATTCCATAAGAAGAAACGGAACGGCAACTGCAGAAATTACAGCCATAAGGACCATATAGCCTCTTATGTTCTTTTCAAGCCACATCGGAAGAACAACCATATTGATAACCATACCGATGATTATTCCCGAAATCAGGGTCCAGCTCATTTTTCTCAAAAAGCTTATCTGCGTTTTCTCGTAAGGATTTCTTGTGATAAGAGAGCAGATATTATCTCTGAACAGATAGAAATATGTTGAGCCGACGGTATGGTACGCAATCAGAAGGAAGAAGAAATAATACCAATAATTTTCGGTGAGTGTTGTGTTCGGAAAAGCAAAGATAAGACTTCCGATTGCTATAGAAACAAATCCGAATATAATATGCCACGGACGCATTCTGCCCTGACGTGATTTGGTGTGTTGCAAAAGCCATCCGTTAAGCAGACTTGTGCCGACGGCAAGAATTTTGGCGAGAGTCATTACCACTTCGTATTTGCCGCCCATTATCCTTATCATTTCGATATTATCAACGCCGTACATTGCGCCGACCTGCTGGGTGAAAAACTTTTCAACAAGTGCCGCAACGGTGTTTACAACGAAAATCAGTCCGAGCGGGCCGATAACGTGACCAAGTATTTTTTCTTTCTTTGAAACGGATTGTGTGTGAATCCTGCTGTCCATAAACGGCTTTTCAAAAAGGCCATGTCGGAGAAGCTGTATCTGTTTCATACTTTTTCACCTCTGTAGGTAAATATTGTAATTATATAATATCATTTGCAGAACAGCAGGTATTGTAAAATCGTCTTAATTATTGTAATTATTTCTTTAGTTTTGATTTAACGCATAACTCCGTTCCTGATGCGTTTCTGTATTCAAGCGGAGTTATGCCGTAATATTTTTTGAATGTGTTCTGAAAATACGACTGGCTTGAAAAGCTCAAATAAGTGCTGATTTCACTCAAGGATTTATCCGTATACTTAAGCAGCGACTGTGCCTCGCGAAGTTTTGCTATTGTTACATATTTTGCTATCCCCATATCCATTTCACGTTTGAATCTGTCGCATATATAAGCACGGCTTTTTCCTATATGGTTTGCTATATCGTTTACAGTCAGAGTGATATTGAGGTTTCTGTGAATGAACTGAATGCACCGTCTTACATCAGACGAAATATTATCGGGGAGCTTGTTTTTGGCAATTCGTTTTGTAAAGTCAATTATCATATTGTACTGCAAAGATTTTATCGCCTCAATAGTTTGCAGCTTCTCGCACTCCTGAATATACGCATCTATAAGCTGATAGACCTCTTCAATATCTACTCCTGCAGGAATTGCAGCTTCTTTCCCTACCATTGTTGCAGTACCGATAAGAAGATTTTTCGCCTGACGTATCGGTGTGTCTGCAAGCTGACCTTCCCTGAGATTTTCGTTATCCAGAGCGGAAAGGAAGAAATTCTCAACAGCCTGCAAATCGCCTTTTTCTATCGTGTCAAGCATTCTGCGTTCAAAGAAATATGTTCCGTGATAAATGTTTTCTTCTCTTTCGAGATAGGCAGATTCAATCTGCTTTTTTGCTATATTATGCTCGTTGCCGGCACTTTCAAAATTAAATATATCGCATACATTTATAAGTTCGCCGTTGAGTGAATAATGCAGAAAAGCAAGCAGATTAGTGAATTGATTGTATGTTATTTTCGGAATACCGTTAAGAAACTGAAGCGCTTCGTCTATGTCGGTTTTCGTTAAGGAATGAATGCGTATAAATGCACGGGCAGCGGCATCGCTGATTGCAGTACTGTAAACAGGACCGATGATATAATACCCGTCTGAACAGGAAACATAACCGTAACAGCCCGAATCTCCGGAATCATACACGCAAGGTACGGCTGACATTTTAAATTCGTTTTTTATTTTAAGATACGGATCTTCTTCTCCCGAAAAACCGACAGAAAAACAGCTGCCCCGGGAATCATAGTATGCAATCGGTATATAGTGAGAAGCATAAAACAGTTTGCAATATTCATCAGATTTCATCATCGTCACCTCGAAGATAATTTTACAATATTATGGATGATTTTGCAATACAAATTATGATAAGGATATATAATTAAGAAAAAAGGAGGCGTTTGCCATGAGTAAAACATTTAAAATTCTTTGCTTGATTATTGTATGCGTAATGTCGGTTGTTTCTTTTGCAGCCTGCGGTTCCGAAAAAGACGATAATGCTGCTGTCACCACAACATCGGCAGAGCAAACAAAAATCACTTCTAGAACAACCGAAAACATTTCCGAAAGTTCTGCAACAACCGATATCAGTACGGAAATGAATGTGACCGAAACTGTTGACGGCACAACATTGGCACAAACCGAAACAACAAGCCTTCAGGCTTTAACCGAAAACACAACTGTTACAGAGAAAAAAGGTACTCTCTACAGGGCAAACTGCAACTCAAAAATCTGGGCAGGAATACTCGGTGAATGTTATATGGAATTCAAAAACATTGACACTCCCAATGAATGGGGAGAAAAAGGCAAGGTTTATGAGCTCCATGTTACTTATGTAAAAACCGGCGAGGAGTACTCAATGTGGTCAGACGGTCATTGGTCGCTCGATGAAAGCGGTAATAAGCTTACACTTACTCCCGTAAATCAAAGCGAAAACGGCAATGTCGGTGTTGCTGCAGGTCAGTCAAAAACATTTACGGGCAAAAACGGTGTTTTCGAAATACCCGTAACCTTTGAACAGGGCGGAGCAACAACAGTTACTTTGAAAATAAAATAATCGGGTGAGAAAAATGAAAAAGAAAATATTTTTGATTCTTATTACGGCAGTTTTGATTGTCTTATCGTGCGGGCTCCCGTGTTATGCAAGCAATTCATATACTATAGCCAATGTAAACGATGCAATGAACTTTATTGTAGAACATGAGGATGTCATTACTGTTCGTAAGGCATCGCTCTATACTGCAGAAAAATATGTCGGTAAGGTTTATTTAATTGCTTTGAGAGGATCTGATTTCACTTGGAATAAAGAAGACCTGAACCGCACTCAAAACTGCCTTAAAAGCGGATTTTCATTTAACACCGATTATCTTGAAGCCGTAAAAAATGAAGCAATCTCAAAAATTCCCGAGGGATCTTTCGTTGTTCTTATCGGACACAGCCTCGGCGGAATGATTGCCCAGCAGTTTTCGGCAGATAAAGAAATGAAGAGCCGTTATAATATAATAAATACCCTTACCATGGGTTCACCTTTTGTAATTACAGGAAAACGTGAGGGCGATTTGCACCGAGTGGCAGACAGCGGAGATGCTGTTCCTTATCTCAGCCCCGTTCTGGTTGCCAACGCATTTTTGGGGAATTATACTTATGAATGCTGCGGTTACTTCGGTAATCCCGGCGGAGCTCATGTTGACTCATATCTCTATGCTGAAGAATGGGTAGAGTATGACTGCTTCGGAGTAAAAAACGGAACATCAAAATTGGTTTTCTAATATAGAACGCAGGTAACATCTTCAAATGATGTTGCCTGCTTTTTCACCCTCTGTAGACTTAGGAATAAGAATTATCGAAAACTGTTTTACGAACCGTGCCCACATCAGGTGCGGTTCTTTTTTGCCTTCCCGATTTTTCGGGAGGGCATTTTTTATTGTCTGAAAGTATTTTTGGGAATCAGGGTGTACAAAAATGCCTTCTAATTCCAAACAAGTGAAGGACGTTTGCAAAGTGACGGCAATTCTGCCGTCGTCCTACAGATAACACGGAATAATTATTGTAATTGTGACGGCACTTTTGCCGTCACAATTACACTTTTTGAAAATTTCTTTTCGAAAAATCACCCCAATTTGCCTCTTCCCAGTGCAAACATAATGAGAGGACTTTTTGAATTCTTTGTAAATATTTCGGAATTAGGGTGTACAAATGTCTTCTCTCGGTGGGAATAAGTAAAGGTTATTTTTAAACTCTTTGTAAACAATTCAGAATTTGTGTGTGCAAATGGCTTCTCCCAGTGGGAATAAATGAAGGCTATTTTAAATTTTTTTGCAAAACACCCTACAAATTGCCCTCTCCCAGTGCATATATAGTGGAGGGTATTTTTAAAAAACTTTTTGAACTTTTCCGAAAACAGCGAATTTTGGGTGTCCATTTTGGGGGTGCTTGTTCAAATAAGTGAAGGGATATTTAAATTTTCTCTGAAAAATCACCCCAATTTGCCCTCTCCCAGTGCAAACATAATGAGGGGTAATTTTAAATTTTATGAAAACAGACTATACAAAACACCCTCTGAAATTCCAAATAAGTGAGAGAAGTTTTTGCCCTTCATCAAAAAAATAAGGAGTTGATGCCTATGATTTAGTACCAGCCGAAAGGCAAAACAAAACCACGGCTTTGTCCGTGGCATAAGTCTTAGCGAGCA
>JAZNSX010000091.1:0-3761 GCA_045591425.1 Acutalibacteraceae bacterium
CCACAAGATTGGTCTTAACTACGTTTCCTGCTCACCCTTCCGTGTTCCGATCGCTCGCCTCGCAGCAGCTCAGGCAGCTATAAAGGACTAATGGAGAACTTCTTCAAGTTCGCTCAGTTTACTCTGACACTTGAGGATGCACAGGAATATGCGTATTCCATATCTCCGACAAAGCGTGTAAGAGGCTGGCGAGATATTGAAGTTAACCTCTATATTTAAAAATGAACTCCGTTTACCGAGCAATCGGTAAGCGGAGTTTTTGCGTTTGACTATACATAAATCAAGAGTCTGTTCACAAAATAAGACCTTATCAAATTCAAACTTGAATGATATAATCATATCAGAAGCTTCGAGAAAAAATGAAAAGGTGAAAACGATGAACAATATATTCAGCGATAATCTCAAGAAATTTCGTCTTGCAAAAGGCTTCACTCAGGAGCAGGTTGCAGAAAAACTGAGCCTAAATTCTCAGACCGTTTCCCGTTGGGAATGCGGAACGACTCTGCCCGACGTTCTGACATTGCCCGAACTCGCAAGGCTCTACGAAGTGACGGTTGATGATTTCTACAAAAAGAGCACCGTTGCTTATGACAACTACGCACAGCGTCTTGCTTCTGTTTATGAGAAATCCCGTGACCCCGAGGACTTTATGCGTTGCCGTATCGAATACGAAAAGCTTATGAAAAACGGTGAGCTGTCAACTGAGGATAAGTGGCTCTACGCCTGGATTCATATGTATATGATGAATTATTGCAGGGACATTGCAGTTGAATGGTATGACAAAGCAGTCAGCGATGACCCGAACGATGACCCCGAAAATTATCAGCTTGCCTGCATGCAGAGAATATGGATGTTCTTTCTTTTGAAAAAAGAAGATGAAATTATTTCCGAACTCCGAGAAAAAGTAAAATTAAATCCCGATAATCCGAGAGAAACAGACAATCTTCTGATTGCTCTTATATGGGCAGAAAAATTTGATGATGCCTATAATCTTTTCAGAGATGCAATCAAAAAATTTCCCGATGATTGGCGGATGTATATTCACGGCGGTGACATTGCAAAGGAACTCAAAAAATATGATGAGGCACTAGAATACTACAACAAAGCAGGTGAAATCGGAACATACTTCTGCGATGAAATGGATTGCAAAGTCGGTCTGTATGAAGAAATGGGAGAATATGAAAAGGCTTATAATGAATGCATAAAAATGGCAGATATCTACCGCAGCAGAGGTTACGATGTTGAGGCTGATATAGCAGAGAAAAGAGCAGAAGAAATCAAAAGAAAAATCGAAAAATAGGATATAAAAATCTATAACCCAAAAACGAACTCCGTTTACCGAACAATTGGCAAACGGAGTTTTTAAGTGTTTAATATTATGTTTTCAAATGATAAGCGTTTTTATTATTCATTTTTATCATCAGTACCAATTTCAGTATCGTTTTCTTTAGGCTGGTTTTGACTGGATTCATTATCTTGATATTTTGAAAGTGCTTCAACCAATAACTCTATTGTTTTTTCTATCCCGACTATTTTTTCTGGTGTTAATACAGTAGAAATATTGTTATTCAGCATTTCCATAACTTTAATCATTCCGGTATTTATCTTGGATGCGTTTTCACTAGCAATTATTAGTTTTTCATAGAGTGATTTTGTATGCTCATCAGACTTTTGGTAAGTCTCAGTAAACTCAATTAACTTGTTAATTTCTTGTTCTAATTGTAAATTTGCATCATTAAATAAGTTTTTTGCTTTTTTGTATGTTGTTTCTCCCATATTGTGAGCATGCATTACATCGTTTCGGTATGATTTTAAAACATCAAAGTTATCCTTGATTAGTGACAATTTATCTTTAGGTACCAATATATCCCATGCAGCATTTTCTTTTGATTCTTTTAAAATTTGAATCATATCAAATTTAGTGTGTGCATTTTTTATTTTTTCACGGACATCTTTACAAAATTTGCTATCAACAAAAAGAATATTGTAGATTTCACCAAAATCTTTGCTTTCAATATCTTTGATAATATGTTCAAATTTTACTTCATCACACATTGCAGCCCTTAAAAACAAAAACTTTCTGAGCAATCGTTCAAATTTGTTAACTAATGGATAAAGTTTTTTATTAAAGAATTCCGCGCTCTCGTTAATTAAAGTTACAGGAGAGAATTGAGAAATAAAGTCTTCATTAAGCTCTGATAAACATAAAGCATCTGATTCTGAATTTTTTCCGTATTCATATCTCACAGCCCAATATTCAGCACCTTCAAAATCTTTGAAAACTATTTTTAATTTATCATTCTTATATTTCTCGATTGACAGTGTCGATGTGTTGAATTTCTCAACACTTTCGCGTATATTCTTATTAAAGAAAAGATATTCTAGTATCATACTATTTTCCTCAATACGATAAATTTTGACAATATTATACCACTAAATATAAATTAACTCAATACAAAGTATAAAACATATTAATATCAAACTATATGTAATAAATATATCTCACACATTCGACAAAACACAGACCTCTTTGTAAAATGGTGTTACCAAATACAAGGAGGTCATTTTTATGTTCAGCAAGAAAACCAAACTAAAACTTACGGACTTTGAGTGCAATCTTTTAATCAACGGAATGAACGAGTTCCGAAATATGCTTCTCTCGGACGGTATCCCCCACAGAAGATGTTGACAAACTGCTCATTAAAATTATCAGCAAATCCGAGAGATAAGGGGTGATACCGTGTCAGACTTTATTGAGGATTTTTATTACGGAAACATCGAGCCACAGGAAATCAGCACGGAACACAGCCTTGAACTAAAAAAGAAGCTTGACTTGCTTACTAAAACAGAAGAACAGTTAACATCAAAATTAAACGAAGAAGAAATAGCACTGTTTATGAAATATGCCGGTCAATCCAGCGAATTTCTTTGTATAAGTAACGCAGACAGCTTCACCGTCGGCTTCAGACTCGGCGCAAGATTTACATACGATACATTTATTGAAAAGAAGAAAGGATGAACGAAATGAATATCACTTACCGCACCGTCGGCGATTACCAAATCCCAAATATCACACTTTCACCCGAGGACAGTAAACCCATCGGCAGATGGGGCATCGCTCACCGTGATTATCTCCTGCATAATAAAAGCGTGCAGTTCAATATAATGCTGATGACCGGCACTCTGTTTTCTCACCTCGCTGAAATCGACAGTCAGGCAGAGAAAATGTTTTCTCGGCTTGTTGAAGAAATGGCAAATGCCGAAGGCATCACCGAACAACTCAAAGAGCAAAACCAACTAGAATGGGTACAGCGAATGAATAACATCTGCCACCGTGCCACCGAAATCGTAAACGCAGAACTTATATATGTATAAATGCTAAAGCCGCCCGATTACTCGGACGGCTATTATTTTACTCTGCAACCTTGTATTTAGTTCTTGTTCCGTATTTGACTGATGTAAGAAGTCCTAGCTTTTCGAGCTTGAGTACAAAACTGCGGATTGTTGCATAGGCAGCATCACCAAAGTCTTTTTCAAGCTGTTTGGTGGAGAATTCTTCCGTTCCGTAGCACGAAATAACAAACTGCCACAATGCAACTTCCTTTGCGGTGAGTTCGCCCGACTTTACCGCTTCATCATAAGCTGAAAGGGTATCCGTTGAGTTGTTCATCTTGTTGTAAACGTTTTCAATAAAATAAAGCACAAACGGTGTTACATCGATTACACCGCTGAATATTTGGTTATCTTCAACCGCCGAAAAC
>JAZNSX010000092.1:0-10923 GCA_045591425.1 Acutalibacteraceae bacterium
AATTGAATATGAATTGATAAGATACGGTTTGAAAAGTTGTACGCTGAGTAAATCAAAAGGGAAATCAGGTTCGAATCCTGAACAACCGCCATTACTGTATTTGAAGCAGAGTTTATGCTTTATAAAGTCAGAACACCTGCCGTGTCTTTTTTAGGTTAAAACACAACTTTGGTGAGAAGAGTGCAACCGATTATTCAAAAGCTGATAAGGCATTTGAAATCGTGCATTCTTTTTTTGTTACCTAAAAAACACAGTATCCGCTGACTGTTTAATAGTAATAACAATGCCGTGTTGCCAACCTTTTGATATGTCTGTTGTACTCTTTCAACCTGTTTCCGGTTGAAAGAGTTTTGTTTTTTGTGAGGTGAAAATGTGATAACTGAGGAAAAGAAGCAGTGGGCAATGGAGCAACTGCGAGAAAAAAACAAGGAGCTTGGCAGGCTCCCGAAAAAGGATGATTTTGATGTGGTGACTTTATCACGCATCAAAGCCTTTTTGGGTCCGTGGCCGAGAGCTTTGGAGACGGCAGGGTTGAAAGAACCGAAGATAATGCCCTCCAAAAATAAAAAGAAGAAAAAACAACAGACAGCTTTCAAAAAGGAGACAAACGGCAATGACTAAAAAAATTATCAGTATATTTATCATTCTTGCGATGATTTTAACCGCAATACCCTTAACAATATCTGCTAGCGAACCTGATACAGTTTATATTTCAATCAGCGATGACAGTCAGTTTGTAACCGACAGCAACGGCACTCCAATGGCATTTTATCCCGTGACCCTTGATGAACTTGCAGAGATTGATCTCAGCGATTATTATCTTGACGGATATGTATACGATGCAGACGGTGACAATGTTCCCGAGCTCACCGCACTTCACCTTTATATTTATGTTCACGAAATAATACTCGGACTTGATTGGTCGGATGTTAACGTCAGCGGAAGTGCAGGAAGTATTTATTTTGCAGGCGGGCTTTTCGGTTTCTCCGATGAAAATCTCCGCTATGACCTGAACGGTGCTTATCCTGCAGTTGACGGTTGGGGCCTTACGGCAGACCGAATCGTTCTCAACGACGGTGACTTTCTGAATATTGCGCACTACACAAGCTGGGCGTTCTGGGGCGACAGTGCAACGGGATTCCGTTACTTTACCGATAAGGAAGGAAATCTCAATCATGCATATACGGCAACTGTGAACGAAGAAATCGAGCTTGGTCTTGTCCGCAGTTATTCGGACTGGGCAAACGGCGGCGCAGCGGCATTTGACCCTGAAACCGGTTATACCGTTTATTACGGAACCGCTTACGGTGTTCCCACAGGCAGCGCAGCCACAGACGATAACGGACTTGTAAATATTTCGTTTCCCTCAGGAGGAACATGGTATGTATGGACTGACGGCGGTTACGGCATGGAAAATCCTACGGATATAGTTTCTGCACCTGCTTTTGCAACCGTAAAGGTAAAAGGTGAACCCGACCTTCTGTTCACAATTGACTTGACAGAACTTGATGACTCTGTTTATGAGGGTGGTATCATCAATTATAATTTCAGCGATGAAAGCGAGTTCTGGGACGGTAATGCCACAGCAGGTAAAACAACATCATATTCATTTGTAGCCGATGAGTATGACAATTATATTGTATATATCGATTTTTATGTTGACAGCGACATAATGGGATGGAATGTCAACGGTGTCAATTATCTCATTGAAGATTCTTCCGCACATGAAGATTATTGGGATTTCGGTGACGATTCAGGTGTAGGCTACGGATTTGGCTACACGGATGATAACAACAAAGCTTATGACGAATTCTATCTTATTCTCGGTCTTGAGAATTCTTACAACAAACCGGGAAGCTGGGTTATTAAACCGGTTCTTATGACCGAACAGATAATTGAAGTTATTATTGCTATTGATGATATCGGAGAGGTAACGGCAGAAAGCGGAGATTCTATCAGCTTTGCCTGGGAGCTTTACAATGCACTTACCGATTCGGAAAAAGAACTTGTTTTCAATTTTGCAGACCTTGAAGAAGCACAGGCTGTTTATAATGATTTGATGGATGCTCAGGCAGCTGCCGATGAAGCGGCGGCGAATGCTGTTGAAGAACTGATTTCAGCTATCGGCTCGGTAACAATTTTCAACTATAAGAATATTTATTCTGCCCGTGAAGCATACGATGCACTCACCGATTCACAGAAAAATCTTGTAGAAAATTATTCAGTTTTAACCGATGCGGAGATTGTTTTTGCAGCCTTGCTTGCAGAAACCGCAAAGGCTGACCACAAAGCTGTTTATGAAGAAACGGGTGCATATATCAGTGCTCTCGGCACGCCTTCTGTCGGTTCAACCGGTGGCGAATGGATGGTAATCGATCTTACCCGTTCAGGCTACGACTGCCCCGAAGGATATTATGAAAACGTTGTTGATTATGTAAATGAAAATATCAATGATAAAGAGCAGCTCCACAGAGCAAAGTCAACAGATAATTCACGAGTTATTCTCGCTCTTACCTCGGCAGGCTATGATGTAACCGATGTTGACGGTCATAATCTTCTTATGGGTCTGACCGATATGACATATCTGAAAAAGCAGGGTATCAACGGTCCTATATGGGCATTGATTGCATTTGACAGCCACGGCTATGAAATTCCCGTTAATGCAGATGCAACCGAGCAAGCTACCCGTGAAAAGATTATTGCTTATATTCTTGAAAAACAGTTTGAGGACGGCGGTTGGGCACTTTCGGGCAAAGTTGCCGACCCTGATATGACGGGTATGGCAATTCAGTCACTTGCTCCGTATTACGAAACAAATACCAAAGTCAAAGCTGCGATTGACAAAGCAATTATCTGTCTTTCTGAAAAACAGTATGATAATGGCGGATTCGGTTCAATCGACGGCATTTGCAGCGAATCCTGCGCGCAGGTTATCGTTGCGTTAACTACGCTCGGCATCAATCCCGAAACTGATCCCCGATTTGCAAAGAACGGTGTTTCCGTTGTTGATGCAATGTGTCTGTTTGCTGTTGAAGGTGGCGGATTTGCACATATTCCCGATGCAGGCATAAACGGTATGGCAACAGAGCAGGCACAGTATGCTCTGGCATCATATTTCCGTTTCCTCGACGGCAAAACATCACTTTATGATATGAGCGATGTTGATATTTACACAAAAGATGAAAAAGCAGCCGATGCAGTTGAAGCAATGATTTCCGCAATCGGTACAGTTACCGCAGAAAGCAAGGACGCTATCGAAGAAGCAAGAGCTGCTTACGATACTCTTACAGATGAACAGAAAGCACTTGTTGAAAACTATGAAACTCTCACAACTGCCGAAACTGCACTTGCAAAAATTGAAAATAATATCAAGGCTGCCGATGCAGTTGAATCTATGATTTCCGCTATCGGTACAGTTACCGCAGAAAGTAAGGGTGCTATCGAAGAAGCAAGAGCTGCTTATGATGCACTTACAGACGAACAGAAAGTGCTTGTTGAAAACTATGAAACTCTCACAACTGCCGAAACTGCACTTGCAAAAATTGAAAATGATATCAAGGCTGCGGACGATGTTGAAGCAATGATTTCCGCTATCGGCACAGTTACCGCAGAAAGTAAGGGTGCTATCGAAGAAGCAAGAGCTGCTTATGATGCGCTTACAGACGAACAGAAAGCTCTTGTTGAAAATTATGAAACTCTCACATCAGCAGAAACAACATACAGCGAACTTACTGCCGAAAAAGAACTCAGCTTCTTTGAGAAGCTTATCAATTGGATTGTCAATGCATTCAATTGGGTAATCACACTTTTCCAAAACATTTTCTCATTCTGATAACTCCAAAAGTTGGCTGTTTCTTAAAAAAACAACCGGCGCAACTCCCTAATTTTGAAAATAATTTGTTATATAGCAATGTATATAGACCGTCAGGAGGCAATTTTATGAAAAAGAAGAAAATATCAAATATAGTGATGGTCGCTGTCATTATTGCTATCGCAGTATCGGGAATCCTGAGTGTCGGTCATATCAAAGGTTGGTTTGACAAATCCGATGAAAGCACCGCAGTTCTTACGGATTTCCGTGGCATCATAACTTTGCAGCGTGACGGAGTTGCCTATGCAACAACTGATGAAACTGTTCTTCGCAAAGGAGATAAAATCACCTGTGACCCCGGTGCAACCGTCAGAATTGCTTTGGGCGAAAACTATATTGCTCTCGGTCAGAATGCCGATGCAGAAATCATAAATCCCGTTTCCGACGAGTTTGCCCTTAAAGTTAATGTCGGCGAAGCTTTTGTTAACACAAACGGTTCGGCTTCTCTTGAATTTGCTGACAAGCAGACTGAAATCAGTAATACGGTTGCAACCCTGAGTGTCCGCAAAGGTGCACAAAGTATCAGCGTTTATCAAGGCTCTGTCGGTGAAGCAACCGAGGGTCAGATGCTTGAATGGGTTGGCGATAAGGAATCCGTAAGAAATTTCTCTGTTAAAAGCCTCAATGGTTTCAACATTTCACAAATACGAAAAGCCAACGGAACAAAAACTCTCGTTTTCTCAAATGATGATCTGGATAAACTCGAAAATGAACGATGGGAACAGATGCACGGTTCAAGCGAAACAACAACAGTCAGCAATTCAACAGAAACCGTAACATCAACTCATACCGAAAAAACGACTAAAAAAGAAACAACATCTTCAATCACGGAAAAGAAAGAGCCTACGGCAACAATTGCCGAAACAACCACAAAACCGACAACATCCAAAACACAGACAACCACAGAAAAAACAACAAAAAAGAGACCGACCACAACAAGGCGTGATTACTCTGTTTACATAACCGAATCAACAACTGTTACTGAAACAACGTCTGAGACAAATAATGAAAGAACAACAAGACCCAAAGCTACAACTACAACCAAACCCACAACCGCAAAACCGACCACAACCAATCCGGTAACCACAACTAAACCTGCAACTACAAAACCGACCACAACAAAACCTGTTGAAACAGCAAAAGAAAAGCTTACCTGTACGATAACCATACGCTGTGATACAATTCTCAATAATATGGATAATCTCGACCCGGCAAAAGCACCGTATGTTCCCGATGACGGAGTCATTCTCAGGGAAGTGACGGTTGAATTTGAAGAAGGCGAAACAGTATTTGATGTTCTGAACAGAGTTTGCAGACAGTATAACATTCCGATTGAGTACAGTTGGACACCTATGTATGACAGCTATTATATTGAAGGAATCAATAATCTTTATGAATTTGACTGCGGCAGCGAATCGGGATGGATGTATAAAGTGAACGGATGGTTCCCGAATTACGGCTGTTCAAGCTATTATTTAACGGGCGGTGAAAAAATCGTCTGGTGCTACACCTGTAACGGACTTGGTGAAGATGTTGGTGCAGAACGATGGGAATAATATGAAAGATGACGCATTCTCAAAACTTCATCCTGCGGTGAATCTGCTGTTTTTCATCGGAGCAATAGCTTTCGGTGTTCTTCTGCAGCACCCTGTTTATCTGCTTGCAGGCATATTTGCAAGCGGAGTGTATTACTTTATGCTTAACGGCAGAAAAGGAGTTAAAACTATTCTGCTGATGATACCTCTTTTCATATTCATCACACTTTTCAACCCCATTGTGAACACAAGAGGTGTAACTGTTCTTTTCAGTTATCTCAACAGACCGTACACCCTTGAAGCGTTGATTTACGGTGTTGCCGTTGCGGCAACATTCGTGCTTATGATTTTATGGTTCGGGTGCTACGGAAAAGTGCTGACGGGTGACAAATTCACCTGCCTTTTCGGGAATCTCGCACCGTCATTGTCGCTTCTTCTCGTTATGGTGTTCAGAATGATACCGAATCTTTTGCAGAAAGTAAAACAGATTATAGGTGTCAGAAGTTCAATCGGCAAAGGAACGGCAGGAAAATCATCAATAAAAGATAAACTGGGTTCGGGAATGACCGTTATCGGTGTTCTCACCTCATGGGCACTTGAAGGAAGCATCACAACAAGCGATTCAATGCGTTCAAGAGGCTACGGTACGGCAAAGCGGACAAGCTTTATGGTTTACAGAATGACAAAAATCGATTGGATTTTAAGCTTTATTATGCTTGCTTTGCTCGGAATTGTTATCTTTTTTGCCGCAAACGGCGGAATGAACGCCGAATTTCTTCCCGAAAGAAACATCACACCGATAAACGGTTTTAATGTAATCGGATTTATCGCGTATCTCGGATATCTTATGATTCCAACAATATTAAACGTTAAGGAGGTTATACAATGGAACATTTCAGAATCGAAAATCTGAGTTTTTATTATCCGACCTCAAAAGATAAAAAATCACTTGATAATGTGTCGCTCAAAATAGAAAAAGGTGAATATATCGTTCTCTGCGGAAAATCGGGAAGCGGCAAAACGACTCTTCTCAGACATCTTAAAACCGTTCTCACTCCCCACGGAAAAAGAGCGGGTGAAATTTTTTTCAACGGTGTTGCTTTGAATGATGTTGACAACCGTAAACAGTCATCAAAAATCGGATATGTTATGCAGAATCCCGATGACCAGATTGTGACGGATAAAGTATGGCACGAGCTTGCATTCGGTCTTGAAAGTCTCGGTTGTGACCAGAAAACCATGCGTTCAAGAGTTGCCGAAATGGCTTGTTACTTCGGTATTCAGGATTGGTTTCACAGAGATGTTGCAGTTCTTTCGGGCGGTCAGAAGCAGCTTCTCAACCTTGCTTCAATTATGGCAATGCAGCCCGAAGTGCTTATTCTCGATGAACCGACAAGTCAGCTTGACCCCATTGCAGCATCGGATTTTCTTAACACAGTGCGAAAAATCAACACCGAGCTCGGCACAACCGTTATCATAACCGAGCACCGCCTTGAGGATATTTTTTCCTATGCTGACAGAGCAATTGTTATAGATTCGGGCAAAATCGTTGCCGATGATACACCGAGAAACATCGGCAAATTATTGTTTGAACAGAATAATCCCATGTTTACGGCAATGCCGACTCCCGTTCGTGTTTTCTATAACGCAGACGGCGACGGTGATTGCCCCCTAACAGTCAGAGAAGGCAGAGCGTGGCTGAATAAAGAGTTTGAAATCAAACCTCAAATCGCCGAAATTCCTTGCAAAAATATCGATGATGACATCGAAAATCCTGCATTGTCGCTCAAAGAATTATGGTTCAGATATGAAAAAGACACCCCCGATATTCTCAGAGGTGTCAGCCTTGAAATTCCTGCGAGCAGTATAACCGCAATAGTCGGCGGCAACGGTGCAGGTAAATCCACAACATTAAAGGCGATTTGCGGAATCTGTAAGCCTTACCGTGGCAGAATCAAGGTTTTCGGCAAGCCCGTAAACAAGTTCAAATCGGGCGAGCTTTTCAAAAACTGTGTATCAATGTTACCTCAAGACCCCAAAAGTCTGTTTGTCAAAAAGACAGTCCGTGAAGACCTTGAAGAAATGACAAATGATAAAAACAAGATAAACGAAGTTGCTGAAATCTGCCAAATCACGGAGCTGATGAATAATCATCCCTATGATTTATCGGGCGGTGAACAGCAGAGGACTGCTCTTGCAAAAGTTCTTTTGACAGAACCGAAAATCCTTCTTCTCGATGAACCCACAAAGGGTATGGACAGCTTCTTCAAAGAAACGTTTGCGACTATACTCAACAAGCTCAAAAGTCAAGGCATAACAATTCTTATGGTGTCGCACGACGTTGAATTCTGCGCAAAATATGCCGACAGAGTAAGTATGTTCTTTGACGGTCAGGTGCTTACAACCGAAACTCCGCAGAAATTCTTCGGCGGCAACAGTTTTTACACAACAGCGGCAAACCGTATGAGCAAACACGTTTTCAAAAATGCCGTTACCGCAGAAAATGTTGTTGAGCTTTACCGCAAAAACAAGGGAGGAACAGTATGAAAAAATCAAACGTTGCAATGCTGATTGTGTTTCTTGCTTTAATTCCTTTAACTTTGTTTCTCGGAGATAAACTTCCCGGAAAAGGCTACTACATAACAGGTGTTCTTATCATAATTGACCTTTCGATTCCGTTTTTTATGGCATTTGAAAAAAGAAAACCGCAGGCAAGAGAGCTTGTTATATTGGCTGTTATGATTGCTCTTGCCGTTATAGGGCGTGTCGCAATTCCCATTCCGCATTTTAAAGCGGCATTTGCGATAATTATGCTTACGGGCATTGCCTTCGGCCCCGAAGCGGGATTTATTGTCGGAGCAACAACTGCATTCGCAAGTAACTTTTTTTACGGTCAGGGAGCATATATGCCGTGGCAGATGATGGCTTACGGTGCAGGCGGAATGCTCGCAGGCTTTGTGTTCATTAAGAATAAAATCCCGAAAAAGCCGTGGATTATGGCAATATTCGGATTCCTTGCAGTTGTTATCTGGATAGGACCTCTGCTTGACACTTCACATATCTTCATTATGATGCCCGAAATCAATATTTCAACAATAACAGCATCTCTCGCATCGGGATTCCCCGTGAATGTAAGTCAAGGGCTTTGCACCGCACTTATGATGCTTGTTTTCGGAAAACCGCTTCTTGAAAAACTCGACAGAGTGAAGCAGAAATACGGAATGCTGGAGGATGAAAATGGGATTTGAGCTTTGTCATCCTGCGGTTAACCTGATTTATTTTGTATCGGTATTGTACGGTATGCTCTGTTTCAGGCATCCCATTTTTCTCGCCATCTCGTTTCTGAGTGCTGTTGCATACAGCATTAAACGAAACGGTATGAAAGCGGTTATTTTTGATGCTGTGTTGTTGCCGTTAACAAGTGCGTTTGCTCTTTATTATAGTACGTACAATCACTTCGGAGTTACCGTTATTGAGCAGAATCTTATCGGCAACAGCATCACGCTTGAATCGCTGATTTACGGCGCAGCGATCGGTCTTACGGTTTCGGGCGCAATGATATGGTTTTCCTGCATTTATTCCGTATTCACATCGGATAAGGTGGTTTATCTTTTCGGTAAAGCAAGTCCCAAGCTTTCGCTTTTCCTTTCTATTATTCTGAGAATGGTGCCGAGAATTAAATACGAGGCAAAGAAAATAAACACCGCACAGCGAGGAATCGGCAGAGGTATAAATCAAGGGAATATTTTTTCACGTATTCGAAACTGTATTCGTATTTTTTCAATAATGATAACATGGATAATCGATTCTCTTTCTCTGCAATCCGAATCAATGCAGAGTCGTGGCAGTCTGCTTCGGGGCAGAAAAGCGTTTTCAATTTATCGTTTTGATAACCGTGACCGTGCTTATGTTATTGCCATGTTTGCAAATATAACGCTGACGGTAATGGGCGTTATGCTCAAACAAACCGAAATAGTCTATGACCCGAAAATAATTATTACTCCTATAACTTCTGTGTCTTATCTTTTCTACACAGGTTATGCTGTTCTTTGTCTTATGCCCCTTGGTCTGGAACTCTACACAGAATACAGATTTACGAAATCAAGAAAGAATTTATAAAAAATTACCGCTTGAACAATTATTGTTCAGGCGGTATTTACATACGAAAAGTAAAACAAAAGAAACTTCAAGTGTGAAAAGTAGACAAATAGCCGTTCTGAAACCTTTGATATATAAGGGATTTGAAGTGCGGTAATTGAAAGGTGCGTATAGTTTAACCTGTACCCCCGATTTTGCATTTTATGCGTTACAAAGGCGAGATTTTAAGTTGTAAATTCTATTTGAATTGGCAAAAAGGTAGCCGACAACACCACTTCAAATGATGTTGTCGGCTGAAATTTTATCTCATATCAGATAATGGCGTGTAATCTGTATTGTTTCGCAGGTATTCTTCCATCTTTCCGCTTAACAGTAATCTGACATAGCTCGTCGGTTCATTATAGATGAGATAATCAAGTTCAGATGTTTCGTACATATTGTTAGCATATTCATCTTCAACTGCATCGCAGTCGATTGATACCATTGAGCCGTCGGTGAGTTTGACTTCAACACAAGTTGTATCGATGTTGAACTCACAAGATTTAATACGATTCATATAGATAATCTCCTTGGTTACTATTAAAATTATAATACAGCCTGTATTCCTGTTAGGAATCAGACGGTGTTTTCCGTTTGCACCGTGAAACCGTCAGCTAACATTGATAAGTTTTCTAATAGTTCCTTATCACTATTAACCCAACGATTTCAGAACGTACTTTTCCTACTTTTTTCAAACAAATAAAAGGAGTTTTTTGTTTATGATTAATAGCATTATTTCTTGTGAATTTAATATCGATACTGCCTGCGTTGAAGTCAAACTCACCGATGGTTCTATGGTATCAGTTGACTGCATCGCCATTGAAAACGAATACACAAACAATATGTACGAAACATCGGAACTTGATTATCTCATCTACAACGAACCGATGAGTTATGTCAGACTACTGCTCAGCGGTAAGATGGAAGAATATCTGCTAAATAATACAGATTACACACCATTATCAGATATGAGATAAAATTTTGCAGGCAACATTTATACTGAATGTTGCCTGCTATTTTTTATTTTTAATCGAAATTCAAAATCAATTTATTTTAAATGCATGATTCATCGGACCTGAATCTTTTCCCAAATCAAGCATAGCAGAAAGTGCTCCCGAGATATAATTCTTTGCATTTCGTATTGATTCATCAAGGGATAATCCCTTAGCAAGATTTGATGCGATAGCTGACGAAAGAGTGCAGCCTGTTCCGTGTGTATTGGGGTTATTTATTCTTTTACCCTCAAACCATTTGAATTTGCCGTTTGAATAAAGAAGGTCGTTTGCATCGTTGATACTGTGCCCGCCTTTAAGCAAAACGGCACATCCGTATTTGTCTCCGATTAACTTTGCGACATTCAGCATATCTTCCTTGCTCTGT
>JAZNSX010000093.1:0-44476 GCA_045591425.1 Acutalibacteraceae bacterium
TTTCCGATGATACCGTAGCAGATATTGCCATCACAAATCAAATCCACCATTGTGAAGTTTTCTATGAGCGTTATATTAGGTCTGCTTTTTGCGGTTTCAAGCAGGTGCGAAGTAATCTCTTTGCCGGTTTCATCTTCATGGAAAAGAATTCTCGGCTTTGAGTGTGCACCTTCACGGGTGTAAGTAAAGGCTTCTCCGTCCTTTTCAAAACGAACACCGAAAGAAACAAGGTCCTCGATTATCTCCTGAGAAGATCGAATCATAATCTCAACAGAATCGGGATTATTCTCATAGTGACCCGCCTTCATTGTGTCCTCAAAAAAAGATTTGTAATCTTCTTCGTCACGGAGAACACATATACCGCCCTGCGCAAGGAACGAATCGCTTTTGGGTGCTTCGTTTTTGGTAACTACCGTTATTCTTTTATCTTGCGGCATATTCAATGCGCAGTAAAGACCCGCTACGCCGCAACCTACTATTATAATATCTGTATTCATTTCACTTTCCAAGCTCCAACATCCTTTCGAGCGGTAAAAGTGAACCAATGCGAACCGCATCATCAACAATAACTTCTTTGTCTTCATTCAGCAAAACTGAAAGAACGGATTCAAGGGTGTTAAGCTTCATATCGGCACAGCAGGGATGAGGATTCGGAAAATAAAACTTTTTATCGGGGTTATCCGTAACCAACTTATAGTTCACTCCGTCTTCGGTGCAGATAACAAATTCAACGGCATCGCTCTGCTTGGCGTATGCAATTATATCTGCCGTACTTCCTATGAAATCGGATAGTTTCAGAATTTCAGGTTCACATTCGGGATGTGACAAAACAATTGCACGAGGATATTTTTCTTTTACTGTCGTGAGCTGATCCGCTGCGATTTTTGCGTGAATCGGACAGTAGCCATCATTAATGATTATATTTTTTTCAGGTATCTGTTCGGCAACAAATCTGCCGAGATTTCTGTCGGGAATAAAGAAAATGTTTTTGTTCGGAAGTGACCTGACTATTTTCACTGCATTTGATGAAGTGACACAAACGTCGCTCTGACATTTCAGCTCTGCTGTTGAGTTGATATAACACACAACCGCAAGGTCATCGTACTTATTACGCATTTCATCAATAATGTCGTCGGCAACCATGTGAGCCATAGCACAGTCAGCCGTAAGGTCCGGCATAAGCACTTTTTTATCGGGATTCAGAATTTTTGCACTTTCGCCCATAAAATAAACACCGCAAAAAACAATGATATCCGCCTTGCTTTGCTTTGCAATTTTTGCAAGATAGAAAGAGTCTCCTACATAGTCAGCAATCTCCTGCACTTCGGCAGGAGCATAATAATGAGCAAGAATAACTGCATTTTTTTCTTTTTTCAGTTGTTCAATCTGATTCTTCATCTGATTTTCCTCGTTATCAACAAAATGTCAGCATAAATTTTATCATTAACATTTACATCTGTCAACTTATCTGTAAACCATTTTAGGTAGATTATTACTGATACAGAATTAACTTTTTTGTTGAACTTAAACAAAGTCTTACATCAGAAACATTAAGGTCGGTTTGAGTAAGGGCTTTTATCTTCTTATTGATTTCTGACTTGAATTCTGTTATACTTTCTTAGGGTTTTATGTTCCCGAAAAATTGCTTGAAAGAATAAGGAGACAATCTTATGCAAGCTATCGTTAAGCTTTTGTTTACAGCTATAACAACTATTTCAATTTTTTGTTCAAATTTGTTTTTCCCTGCTACAATTTATCCCGAAAGCGAAGGCTTCGCCTTTTCATTTCTCGAATATCCCGACGAAGCAATCATCACTCTTGAAGAAGCAGGACTCACCGAGCAGAAACTCGTGGGCCGTGCGTCGGCTCAGCTTCCCGAATATGTTCAGTCGGGCGGATATGACGATATCAACGGCATAATAATATCGCCGTATTACACCGCAAAGGTAAGCGGAGAGGAAATTCCCGTTTATGCTTCGGTGGTTTTTATCCGTGTTGATGACACGGGAACACTTCACTCTTTTTCCGAAATTTATGTTGACACAAGCACGGAGTTTTCTTTCAATATTGAAATAACGGGTACCGATGTGACACTCAAAAACGCAGTTGTTCTGCCCGAATCTCACGGTGTAAAAGCACATTGCGAAAACAACACGGTAACCGCATCAATCAATAAAACAGGTGTTTACACCTTCCTTTTCAACGGTGCAAATCAGTATTACGGCTATACCCTTATGGTGCGTGAGAAGGTTGATGAGGATGCCGAAATTGCAGAATATATCGCAGACTACGGCGAAGATAATGTGATTGTTCTTGACAAGGGCATATATGAGTATGACTATGTCAATTTTCACGCAATGAACAATCAGGTAATCTATCTGCGTGAAGGTGCTTATGTTATCGCAAACCATCTTTACGATATCGACTGTGCCGAGGATGAAAACAAATATTTTGAGGAAAGTGCGCCTTACCATAATTCAATCGGACTTACACGATATCCGTTCCTGAACTTTAATAATTGCAACAATTTAATCCTTACCGGCAGAGGTGTTATTGACCTCACCCGACTTGACAGACGTGAACGACGCGGTGTTGTTTTCACAAATTGCAGTAACATAACCGTTAGCGGAATCAAAATCATCAATTCACCCGAATGGTCTTTCATTTCCTATTGCTGCACCGATGTAAACATTGATAACGTTGATATCATCGGTAACCGCGGCAACTGCGACGGCTTTGCAATATGCAACAGCCATAATGTTACGGTAAACAACTGCTTTGCAAGAGTTGCCGACGACACCTTTGAAGTCAAAGCACTTGGCGGCATAATGGACAGCCGAAACATCAAATTCACAAACTGCATAGCATGGGGCGGTTATGCGAGATGCTTCGGCATAACGGGTGAAGTCAATAAGAGGATTTCCGATGTTACCTTCCGTGACTGCGCCGTAGTTTACCGTGACGGCATCTGGGATAACGACAGAATAGGCTCACTTGTTGTTGTTGCAGAGCAGACCGAGGGCAGCATTGACGGCGTGCTTTTTGAAAACATTGAAATATTCCGTGACGAAGGCAGACCTATTCTTGTGAAAATTTATGACGAAGAAGCGGAAAACTTTGAGATTAAAAATGTTACTTTCAGAAACATTTCCTACACCTCATATATGAAGCCGAAAATAGCAGGCACAGACAGCAATACAAACACCGTTCAGGTTGAGCTTGATAATATTACCGTCTGCGGCAAACATCTGTCATTCCCGAAAACAGCGTTCATCATCGGTAAATATTGCGAAACAAACGCACAGTAACACACATAAAAAATCCGAACAGTTCACTACAAGGTGAAAAGTTCGGATTTTTTGCTTTTATTTGGTTTTTGTATTATTTTTCAAAATAAATTGCTCCGCTTTGAGCAAAAATCAAAGGCGGCAAATCCATCCCTTTTTGCTCTGGGATTCTTGAAGCAATTGCAACATCATGGATTTTGCTGTATAAGAATCCGGGTTCAAAAACAACATGAGCGCATATAAAGCCTTCTTTTTTAACGGGAAGAGTAACGGAATAATCCTCCGTTTTCTTTGCCGTGTAGCTGAAGTATTCTCCGTCGGAATCGAAAACAATCAATTTGTGTTTTCTGCGAAGCTTTTTCACGTTGATTGTAACCACGGTATCTTCGTCAAGCTTTACCGTGTCACCCAGAATTGCACCGCCGCTTACTATATCAATAAAAGTTGTTCCCACGGTAAACGAAATGGTTGTTCTGCCCTTAACAATGGCATCAAGTATATCTTCGGGTGAATTTGATTTTGCATAAACATATGTAACGGGCCAAGTCAAAAGATTTGTCACGACATAGTCTCTGTGATAATCGCTTCCGCCTACAACGGGAAGCTTGTGACCGTTTCTTAACTGCTCATGCCACCATTCCGTGCATTCAAGATTATCAAAATGAGTAGGAGAATTCCACACTTCAAGAACATCAACATCCGCTGCATTCTTTTCCCATCTCCATGGGCATTGCTTACAATGGGGATGATTCATACAAATAACAGCGCCGCGTTCTTTTGCTTTGTTTTTAACTCGCAAAAAGTCCTCATAGGTTTCGCAGGTATCATAATCCTCTTGGTCTATAACATCCTTAACGCCCCACATATTGCAATGGCCTCCGTTCTTTGAAAGCTCGGCACCGTAAATCAGGGTTAACCCATCGACTTTCGGAAACTCGTTGCAATTAACATCATGATCGGTAATCATAAGATAATCAAGCTTGTTTTTTTTCGCCTTATCAATAACCTGCTCCAGCGTTAATCCTCCGTCTGAAGCTGTTGTATGGCAATGCGGCACACCGACATACCATCTATATCCGTTATTATTCATCAGATTTCTCCTTTGCTTATTTTGTCGAAGCAGGCTCTGTTTCTTCGGCTATGCTTTCATTTTCCTTGTGACGCTCCTGACGCATTACCTCAAGCTCACGGTACATCTGAGCCTTTGTTTCACCCTCAACATTATACATTGTTTTAAGTATAATTGCCTTGAAAAGGTTACTTAACGCATAACCGAACAGAAGGAACACCAGAAGCCACAGACAGGTTTTCATATATGTGGGCTGAGCCTGCATTGTCGCAACAAGGTCGCCTTCACTTGATGACTGATAGCCTACCCATGCAATCATAAAGGGAATCATAAGGTCTTTGAGGTAATTAAGTCCCGTAAGTATCCAACCCGGCACTATACCCTGAATAGCTTCAATTCGTTCACCGGTCTGCCATTCAAGATAATCATAATATTCAACGGTAAAGTGAGAGTTTGAAAGCTCCTGAACACCGATACCTATGCCGAAAATGAAGTAGAACACATAGAAAAATATGCTGTTCCAACCGGAGAAGAACACAAGCCCTATTTTCGCCTCGGCAAAACATATCGCAAAAAGAACACCTGCTGAAATCATAGCATAGGGACCGCAGAATTTAAGAAGCTTTGTGGGTTCATATTTCTTCGAAAGCTTTGTTGTGATAAGATTGCCCACCACGGTGCCGATAGCTGTGGGAAGAGTGAGAAGAATATTCTTTGAAGAACCTACAGTGATTGCCGCAAGATAAGTAGACATTTTTCCGAGCATTGCAAAAACGTTTACCCATGACATATACTGATAAGCCCGATAGTTTTTATATTTAAAAAGAGAGAACATTGCTTTTGAAATTTTGACCTTTTCTTTTTTCGGAAGTTCAATACGCTCCTGACAGAAAAGACCGCACATAAGATTTCCGAAAAGTGTTACAAAAGCGGCCACAATGCCGAGGGTCATATACATCTTGTTTTTATCGTCGCTGAAAAGGCCGTAAACAAAAGTGGCGAGATATGCCGCACCGTAGCCTATGTAGTAAGACAACTGCCATATTGTAGCAACGGTTTTCTTTTCCTTATGGTTGGGCGAAATAACCTGAGCAACATTCTGACCAAGGTTATTGAAAGCGTTGAATATTGTCTGACAGCAGGCAATACCGTAACGGAACAATGTCATTTGCTGTATTGTCCAGCCTTCGGGAACATAGAAATAGAAAACGGTGAGAAGGAAAATAGGTATAAGGCAAATGATGTACCACTGGCGATATCTGCCCCAACGGGTTTTCCATTTTTGCACAACAACGCCGGAAATCAAACCAAACAGTATACCGCATACTGTTGTAAGGGTTGTCTGGACAGCAAGAATGCTTGCTATTTCATCTGAACCGACTCCGACGGGGCCATAATAAAGCTCATGCAAAAAGGCGGCAGCAAGCGTACCGGTAAGGGTTGTTCCAAACATACCGCCTATGCGGGCAAGCATCAGGCATACATATTCAAATTTGGTTATATATTTGCCCGATTGCGGCGAGAGAGCATTAGCCGGCGGATTCTTTGCCGAAGCCTTTGATTTTTTTGCTTTTAACATTAAATCATCTCCAGAACAGCATTTTAGTTAATTTTAACATTATTTCAAATCAATATCAAGTATTTTTTGTTTTAAATACACACAACGCATAAATTCTAAATGTTGTAATTTGTTTTTATCTGTGCTAAAATAGCATATATTTATCAAAAATGCTAAAGGTGAAATCACGAAATATTACACAGTTCAATTTTTCTTCTTTTGGTATCCGCAGTAAAAACAGTTCCGCAATATTACCGTTATCATATGCCTTATACCGTGAAGATTAAGCAAGAATTTTCCGGAAGGAAACGTTGCCCTTGAAACTGTCGCAGAAAACTGCTGCGAAACGCAGACTCAACCCATTACTGCAGAGTTTTAATCTATAAGAAGCGTGTGAAAACGATAAAACAATTGAAAAGAGTGACAGCTTTTATGATTTATGCACCATTATTTACTTCGGCGCGTACGATAAATGCATCTGCATCGGAAACAAACTGCGGCGGCAAGTGCGGGCATTCACCTGTAATCGTTCTCCCCGGCATCAACCATTCGCCCACCTTTCTTTACGACGGAAAGGACAAGCCCGTTATGTATAACGGAAATCATATAGGGGGCACACTTTTTATTCTCAATGAAGCGGCACATTCGGCAAACGTCATTATGAAACTCGCCGCAAGTGCACTTGCGACAATCGCCTTCCAGACAAATGTCGGTCTTGATAAGGCTGCGTACAACCTGGTTTCAGATATTTTCAAATATCAGAGATGTGATGAAAACGGTAACCATGTTGAAAATCTCAAAACTCAGAGATGGAATTATTCTCTCAAAAAAATGAGCAGCGAAGATCTTGACTGGACATACAGAATGGTTCCCATGAAAGCTCTTGTTGATGAAATCGGTGAGGACCACGTTTTTTTCTTCACATTCAATCTTGTCGGAGACCCCATGAATTCGGCAGATGAGCTTGATGAATATATCGAAATGGTCAAAAAACAGACGGGGCACGACAAAGTAACGCTTCTCTCCGTAAGCCTCGGCGGGACAATTCTCACCGCATATCTCGAAAAATACGGGCACAAGAAAATCGACCGGGTTGTTAATGCGGTTGCCTGCCTTGACGGCACGGATATTGTTGCCGACCTCTTTGCAAGAAAATGGCGCCTTGATGACGAATACCTCTACCATCAGTTTATGGCCAACATTTTTGTTGAATCGAAAGGCAACCCGACCCCCGGATATCTCGTTAACTCCCTTTTGCACATAATCCCCCGTTCAGGTATTAATGCACTGCTTTCGGGTGCCGCAAACGGGATTCTCGACACTCTGATGCTTAACTGCCCCCAGTTCTGGGCAATGCTTCCGTCATACAGATATGAAGCGCTTGCCGAAAGATATCTGAGCGATAAGCCTGTTCTAAAAGAAAGAACAGATAGTTTCCAGAAAGCAAGGCTCAACCTTAAGAAAAACATTCTTGATGCTGTTGCAGACGGCGTCAAGGTAAATTCAATCGCGGGTGCAAATCTCGACCTTGGTGAAGAAATGTATACATATTTCAACATCGTTGCTTCAGCGGAAAAGGTTAATTCCGACGGAATAGTAAACCTCTCTTCAACAACCCTCGGCGCAACGGGTGCGGCAGGCAAAAACACCCTTGCCGATGTTGAATATGAAAAGAACACATATTGCAAAAATCCCGAACACAATCATATTTCACCCGACAATATGGTTGACACTTCAACGGCTATTCTTCCCGAAAATACATGGATTTTCCTTAACCAGCACCACGAGGTGGGATATAACGACGTTGTTCTCAACCTTGCAAAGGCAATCATTCTCGGCGAAGTAACCGATGTTAACGACAATCCCGAAATGTATCCTCAGTATAACGGTCCGTGTTACACCCAGAGCATACGCCGCCGGAAGCTTCCGGATGCAAAGAAACAGCTTGAAAAGGATGCAAAGGGCGAAATAACGCTTTCGGTAGAAGACAAGGCAGAGCTTGAAGCGGCAATCGCTGAGGTCGAGGCCGTGCTTAAGATAACCGTTGCCGACCAGCCGAGAGTTGAGGCGGCAGAAAAAAGACTCGTCGCAATTCTCTGCAAAGTTAGTGCAGAAGGATATGACAATCCCGAACCCGAAAAGCCCTCCCCCACCGCTCCAATTCTTGAGGATATAACCTGCGCAATGAGCAAAGGCACTCTCTTCCTTTTCGGAGGCGGGAGCCCCGTTGACAGATTGCTGTCACCCATAAGAAAATTAATTGAAATAATTTTCGGATAATCAAAAGCCTTGCAAACTTACCGTTTGTAAGGCTTTTGATTTGATATAATACCGACAAGCTTTTTTGATTGCGCTCATTTTTCTCTTTATACAGACCAACTGCTGTCAACAAAACGTGTGTGACGGTAAGGGAATGCTTTGAAGAAATCATCCGCATTGCCTTTGATTTCAACGCCGTCTATGTAAATTGCGGTCTGTGCCGTATGACCTTCGCCAGCAAGCATGAGCCTTGCGGCGGCAGGTGCGGTAAGAGAAATATCATAATCGCCGTCAGCTTTTCGTGTGACAACAGCTTTTCCGTTTTGATATTCAACCTCAAAAATTCCGTTATTCTGCTCAAATTCGTCAATGCTCAGAATGCGGAATTTTCCGTATTCTTCGGGATAGCTGTTATTTTCAAGAAGCTTTTCCAAATTATAGATTCTGCCCGCCGCGCCGCCGTCGTATTCATAGGTAACATTGTCAATACGGTCTGCAATGCAGGCAAAGTCACTGCCCTGGTACTGCTTTCTCACCCTAAGGTTTTTGACTATTCCGTCATAGTTGCGAAGAAAACCGATTAAGCCGTAAACCGCTTCGGGAGTCAGGGCAAAAAGCTCCTCAACATTAAGTGCATCAGGTCTTTCGACGGTAAAACGCACATATCCGTCCGCAACTCCGTTTGCATCACGCCTGAAATATGTGTAATCTGCACTTTCAAGTGGCGTGTCGCAGAAATGCTTTTTATCATCACGCAGAGTCATTAAATTTTCCTTTAACACACATTTTTTGTGGAGAGCACTCAACTCTTCAAACTGCTCACCCGTATAGAGAATAACATCCGTGCTGCGGGGAATATGTTTCAGATTTTCAAACGGAACCTTTACTGCAAACATACGGTTAAGATTTGCATATCCGAATTTTTCATAATACGAAATCGAAAACGGATGCAAGAATCCGAATACCCAATCGTTTTCAAGAGCCGTTTCACCGATTTTTTTCATAATCTCGCGTACTCCGCCCATTCTGCGGTATTCGGGCAGACTGCACACACCGCTTACGATAACAGAATTGAGAAACTTTCCGCAGTAATTGGTTTTGAAATCAAACATTTCAACCCCTGCAATAAGTTTGCCGTCTTCAAATGCCGCAAGAACAGGCACATTGACCCGGCTGTCTTTCTCGGCATTAAAATTCCATATAAATGATGCCGCAGAAACCTTTTGAAAATCAGCCGCTTCGTTTGGTTTGATGAATCTCACTTCCATACGTGTTCTCCTGAATACTTCCGATTAATCTTTGCCGACATAATTTCATTCCTTGAAACTATTAATTATATTCTTTGGCAATTGAATTGAGTGCGCCTGTAATGGTTGAACCCGCCTTGCTGCCGGTTGAAAGCATTTCTTCGTAATGCCTTTGAGGCTTACCCCAGAGTTTTTCGCCGAGGTCTGTATTCCAAAGTGAATCGGCAATGAAGGGCGCGTAGTCGTTATCGGGAACAATATATCCGATTGCATCGTTGCAAAGACCCATGACAAGAACGGTTTTTCCTTCACCGACAAGGTCTGCGGTGTAATCAAGAGTCCAGTCCTCACCGAGATATGACTGCGTTTTATCAACAACATTACCGTAAACAAGCTGAGGAACAAGCTCACCCGGCACGGTAAGCATGACTATATCCTTGCCTATTTCAAGATAACCGACCTCGGAAATGATTGAATATCCTGCCGGCGCGGATTTATCGCGCACAACCGTCATTCCGAGAAGTCCCGAAACGGCGCCAAGCTCCATTAGTCCGTATTCAAGAGGAACGGTAACCTCTGCCATTTCAACATTGAGCATAGGTTCAACGCGCTCTGCGTTTTCTTCGGCATCAAGAATAATTCTTGCAAATTCATAGCCCAGTTTCTTTGCCTTCTCATAGTCTTTTGCTACGGGTTCAGCTTCAATTTCTTTGCTGATTTCGTCAAGAATTTCCTGAGTCTGAACACCGCCGGCATTAACCGAAATCGGAGACTGTGCACCCTGAATGAACATGAAGTTCATGCCTTCGGCGTTCATTTTGTATTCAATATAGTTGGGATAATCGGCAGAGAGAAGCTTAGTTTCTCTGTTGATTGTTGTGGGATGTCCGCCGACATTGGCAAAAACGGTAGGAGCCGACTCTGTATTATCGGGAACAAACTTGAAGCAGGCAATGACATGCTGATAGCCTTCCATATCATATCTTTTATTGAAGATATAACCGTATTCATCGTCAAGATAGTTATTGTTCCTCTCGCTGTAGCCGATACCTGCGGTTTCAAAATAATAAAGCTCACCGGGTTCTTTGTTCATATAAGCTTCAACAATTGCGTCTGATGCGCCGTCAATCATAAGCTCATAAAACTCAGGATCAATGCTTCTTGTTTTTTCAACCAAAGGAAGGAATGAGAAAAGATTCTGAAATATTGTTTTAAGAAGCGGTTCGAGACCGAAGCCCTGAGTATCGATAACCGTGTGGCAATGAGTGCTGTTGATATTAATTGCAACAATATCGCTTTTAACGCCTTTGTCCTTAAGCTTGCGTTCAGCTTCAGCGCGGATGGTGCGGATATCCGCATTGCAAACGCCGATACCGTCAATCGCAGCCATAACGACCGTGCCCCTGCCAGAGTTATCGCTGATTGCGACTGCATTTGCACCCTGGTCATCATAAACACCATTGATTTTCTGGGTGAAATATCCGCCCGTGTAGTACTGCTTTGAACCGTCTTTAAGGTTTTCGGGAACCATACTTGCCTTGCCGAAGCCGAGATACCATTTTGCATTTTCGGCAGGTTCATCAAGAAATTTTTCGGTTCCTCTATAGAAATTCTCGGTTTTGTATTCATCAACATTTTTGAAATCCTTGGGAAAAAGCGCACCAAAGCCCATGAAAACAGCGTTAAGAACTCCGTTTATTGCATTGGTACAGAACATAATTCCGCTGTTATCCATTGCTTCTCCGTCTGCTGCATTTGCAAAACCCGTGCCCGTAAGCATCATTGTAATTGCAAGAATCAGAGAAACGATTGCCATAACTGTTTTTTTCATAAACATACCTCGCTTCTTTAAATATTTTTTAAATATATATCAATACTAACATTATTTTTTGAGAAAGTAAATATATTTTTGTGTAACAGCTCCAAAAAATGCTTATATTTTGTAAATCCATTTATACTATTGACGAAAGTTCTGAAAATTGCTATACTTTACCTGTATTTTAATAAAAGGAGTGTTCCTAAATGGCAAAAAGCATACAGGATATTCTGGCAATCATCAAAGAAAACGATATAAAGATGGTCGACTTCAAGATGGTTGACATCAACGGTCAGTACCGTCACGTTACAATTCCCGCAGAAAACTTCTCTGAAGACACAATGAAGAGCGGCATAGGCTTTGATGCTTCAAACTACGGCTACGCTGTTGTTGAAAAGAGCGACATGGTTTTCATTCCCGACCCCGACACCGCTGTTATTGACCCCTTCTGCGAAATTGCAACCCTCTCAATGACAGGCAACGCAATGATTATCGACTCACCTGAAAACCGTCCTCTTGCTCAGTATCCCCGCAACATCATCAAGGCTGCTGTTGAATATATGAAAAACAGCGGTATTGCAGATGAAATGAAGATTCTTCCCGAATTTGAATTTTATCTTTTCGACGATGTTACCTGGAGCGTTGAAGGAAGACACATCGGTGCTACCGTAGATGCAAAACAGTCCTATTGGAACTCCAACAACGAGGGTAAAGGCGTTATTGTTGCAAAGCAAAAAAACTACCACATTGCAAAGCCTTTTGATATTTCTTACGAATGCCGCAGCGAAATGTGCATGCATATGAAGGATGCCGGCATTGAAATCAACTATCATCATCCCGAAGTTGCAGCTTCCGGTCAGTTTGAAATCGAACCCCAGCTTGGCGAAGTTGTTCACATGGCAGACGCTTCAATGATGATTAAATATATCATCCACAACACCGCTCTCAAATACGGCAAAACCGCAACATTCATGCCTAAACCCATTTACGGCGAAGCAGGCAGCGGCATGCACGTTCATATGCTCCTTTTCAAGGACGGTGAACCCGTGTTCTCGGATGACAACGGATATTCACATCTGAGCGAAACAGCTCATTACTTCATGGGCGGTCTTCTTAAACATATCGGTGCTCTCTGTGCTATCACAAACCCCAGCACCAACTCCTTCAAGCGCCTTGTTCCCGGCTTCGAAGCTCCCGTAACTGTTGGTTATGCAACCTCAAACAGAAGCGCGGTCATCAGAATCCCCGCTTATGCAAAGAGCCCCGACAAGCGCAGATTTGAGCTTCGCAACCCCGACGCTACCTGCAACCCCTATTTCTGCTACGCTGCAATCCTTATGGCGGGTCTTGACGGCGTTAAGAACAAGATCGATCCTCACGCAAACGGTTGGGGTCCCTATGACTTTAACCTCTATCACCTCAGCGATGAAGAAAAGGCAAAGCTTACTCAGCTTCCCACATCTCTTCCCGAAGCTCTTGATGCTCTTGAAGCAGACTATGCATTCCTTACCGAAGGCGGCGTATTCCCCGAAGAGCTTATCAAGAAGTTCATTGATTCAAAGAGAGCAGAGTGCAGCCAGCTTGCTGCTATTCCCCATCCCGCTGAATTTGACAAATATTATAATCTGTAATCTATAAATCAAACATTAAACGAAATACCGGATAAGGCTTCAGGCTGAAATTTCTGCGGCTTTATCCGGCTTTTATTTTTATATGAAATTAAAAGTTGCCACGGATGTTTATTTGTGATATACTCAAAATATTCAATACCGATCAGTATGGAGTGATTGACAATGAACAAATTTTTATCTGCATCGCTGATGTGCGCAGATTTAATGCAGCTTGAAAAGTCTGTTTCAGAACTTAAAGAAGCAGGCATAGATTATCTGCATCTTGATATAATGGACGGCACCTTTGTGCCTAACATAACTTTGGGCTTTGACCTTGTCAATGCAATCAAGTCAATCACGGATATTCCGCTCGATGTTCATATGATGGTCAATGAACCTTCACGCTTCATCGACAGAATGAGCTTAGACAAAAATGACATTCTGTGTGTTCATTATGAATCCGACCTTCATGTTCAGCGAACTCTTGCTCAGATTCGTGACAAAGGCTGCAAGACGGGACTTGCACTCAACCCTCAAACACCTCTCGTCTGCATGCAGCATCTTACGGAATATATCGACATGGCTCTTATAATGACTGTCAGTCCGGGGTTTGCAGGACAAAAAATGTTTGCGGGCGCAGAAACAAAAACAAAACAGGCGCGTGAGCTTCTTAACGAATGGGGCTGCGCTGATATACCCATCGAGGTTGACGGAAACATAAGCCCCGAAAACGGCAGAAAGCTCAGCCTTTGCGGCGCGGATATTTTTGTTCTCGGAACAAGCAGTCTTTTCATGAAAAACAAAGATATAAAGCAATCTGCAGCAGAATTCAGGGCCGCCGTTCAGGAGGGTTTGTATGTATAAAAGCATTAATGCCGCCGTTGTCGGCAGCATAAACATGGATTTTATCATGAAAATGAACCATGTTCCCGATATCGGCGAAAACGTTGTCGGAACAACCTACGGCTATGCAAACGGCGGAAAGGGTGCAAACCAGGCAACGGCACTGGCGCGATTGGGTGCAGCTGCAAGAATGATAGGCAAAGTTGCAAATGACGAAAACGGCAGAAAGCTGCTTGAAAACCTGACAAACAACGGAATTGATGTTTCCGGCGTATCAACCGCAGGCTCTCAGACGGGTCTTGCGGCGATTATTCTCGACGGCGAAGGCAGAAACCGTATCATCGTTTACGAATGCGCAAACGCTGAAATTGAGCCAAACGAGGCGGCAGCATGTATAAATGATGAACTCGGGCTTTTACTTGTCCAGTTTGAAACGAGTGAAGACGTTGTTATCAAATGCGTGAACCGTGCAATAGAAAAAAACATCACAACCGTTATTGACTGCGGACCGGCAAAGAATTTTGCTCTTGAAAAAATGCAGGGTGCGGATATTATTTCACCCAACGAAAGCGAAACAAAGGCTTTAACGGGAATTTTTCCCGAAAATGAAGAAAGTATTGTCGAAGCTTCAAGAACTCTTCTTGACAGAAGCAAAGCAAGATTTGCCGTGCTCAAACTCGGCGAAAGAGGCTGCTCTGTATGGGACGGCAGTGACCTGCATATAATCCCCGCATACCCGAGCAAGGTTGTTGACACAACCGCCGCGGGCGATTGCTTCACAGCTGCAATGGCATTGGAATTCAAGCGCAGCGGAGATATCCTTGCGGCATGCAACCTGGGCAACAGAGCAGGAAGCATAGCGGTCAGCCGCATGGGTGCCGCGGCATCCATGCCGACATTAGATGAAATTTTGAGTTTTTAAAAATGGGGCTGTTTTTTACAGCCCCATTTAGCATGTTGTATATTAAATCAATAATTATACATAAAAAATATAATATTATGTAGGTTTTACCCTTGACTTATCGGGCAGATTTGCAATATAATTGAATATCATCGATTTTTATTACTCAGGAGGATGGATATGGGACTTACAATCGGTCAGAAGCTGATAAAGAGCCATCTTGTCAGCGGCGAAATGATTCCCGGCACCGAAATCGGTCTTAAGATTGACCAGACACTCACTCAGGATGCAACGGGCACAATGGCATACCTTGAATTTGAAGCAATGGGCGTTGAAAGAGTGCGCACAGAGCTTTCCGTTTCATATATCGACCACAACACGCTTCAGAACGGATTTGAAAACGCAGATGACCACAGATTTATTCAAAGCGTTGCGAAGAAAAGAGGTCTTCTTTTCTCAAAGCCCGGCAACGGTATCTGCCATCAGCTTCATCTTGAGCGCTTCGGAAAACCCGGTAAGACTCTTATCGGCTCCGACAGCCATACTCCCACAGGCGGCGGTATCGGCATGCTTGCTATCGGTGCAGGCGGGCTCGACGTTGCTGTTGCAATGGGCGGCGGTACATATTACACAACAATGCCGAAAATGACACTTGTCCGCCTTTCGGGCAAGCTTTCGCCCTGGGTCGGCGCAAAAGACATCATCCTTGAAGTTCTCCGCATCATGAGCGTTAAGGGCGGCGTTGGCAAAATCATCGAATACGGCGGTGAAGGCGTTAAAACCCTTTCCGTTCCCGAAAGAGCAACCATCACCAACATGGGTGCTGAACTCGGCGCAACAACCTCCGTTTTCCCCTCAGATGAAATCACAAAAGCATTCCTCAAGGCTCAGAGCAGAGAGGATGACTGGTCAGAGCTTCTCCCCGATGATGATGCGGAATATGATGAAATCATAGATATCGACCTTTGCAAGCTTGCTCCCATGGCAGCTATGCCCCATATGCCCGACAACGTTAAAACCGTTGAAGAAATCGGCAACATTGAAATCAGCCAGGTTTGCATCGGCTCATGCACAAACTCATCACTGCTTGACCTTCTCAAGGTTGCGGCTATACTCAAAGGCAAAAAGGTTGCACCCAACGTAAGCCTCACAATTTCACCCGGTTCAATGCAGGTTCTCAACATGCTTTCGCTCAACGGCGCACTTTCCGATATCCTCTGCGCAGGCGCAAGACTTCTTGAATGCTCATGCGGTCCTTGCATCGGCATGGGTCAGTCACCCCAGTCAAAGGGTGTTTCACTCCGCACCTTCAACAGAAACTTTGAAGGTCGTTCGGGCACAGCAGATGCAGGCATTTATCTTGTCAGCCCCGAGGTTGCGGCAGCATCGGCTATCACAGGCTATCTCACAGACCCGAGAACACTCGGCGAAATGCCCGAAATCACAATGCCCGAGCGTTTTATTATCAACGACAATATGATTGAACTTCCCGCAAGCGTTGAAGAGGCTGACAGCGTTGAAATCAAATACGGACCCAACATAAAGCCCTTCCCCACAAGCGTTGAACTCCCCGAAGATATCGAAGCTCCCGCAATTCTCAAGGTCGGCGACAACATCACAACCGACCACATCATGCCCGCAGGCGCAAAGATTCTCCCCTATCGTTCAAACATTCCCTTCCTTTCAAACTTCTGCTTCAAACAGTGCGATGAGCACTTTGCAGAGCGCTGCAAGGCAGCAGGCAAGGGCTTCATCATCGGCGGCGCAAACTACGGTCAAGGCTCATCGAGAGAGCATGCCGCGCTTGTTCCTCTCTATCTCGGTATCAAGGCTGTTATCGCCAAATCATTTGCAAGAATCCATTGCGCTAACCTCATAAATGCAGGTATTATGCCTTTTACATTTGCAAACCCCGATGATTATGACAAGATTGAAACCGACGATATTCTTGCACTTAACAATATCAGAGATAACATCAAGAACGGTGCAAAGGTTATTCTTGAAAACGTAACCAAAGGCGAAAAATACGAACTTGCATATGATTATTCGGACAGACAGACCGCGATGATTCTTGACGGCGGACTTCTCAACTACACAAAGAATATCGGCAAATAAGGAGACATAAAAATGACTGAAGTACAGATTAAGGCTGCTCTTGAAAAGTTTGAAGCTCTTATCAGAGAACAGGACGCAAGAAGCGAGAATATCAAACAGCAGGGCGATTTCATCGACTATTCAACTCTTGACAAGCTGACAATCGGCGTTTGCGGCGGCGACGGCATCGGCCCCATCATCACTAACGAGGCTGCAAGAGTTCTTGAATTTCTCCTCAAAGAGGATGTTGAAGCAGGCAAAATCGAGTTTAAGACAATCGACGGTCTTACCATCGAAAACCGCGTTGCCGTTAACAAGGCAATTCCTGATGACGTTCTTGAAGAGCTCAAAAAATGCCCCGTTATCCTTAAGGGACCCACAACCACTCCCCAGGCAGGCGATCCCTGGCCCAACATTGAGTCAGCTAACGTTGCAATGAGAAAGGCACTTGACCTTTTTGCAAATCTCCGTCCCGTTAAGGTTCCCGAAGAAGGCATTGACTGGACTTTCTTCCGTGAAAACACAGAGGGTGCATACGCAGTCGGCTCAAAGGGCATTAATGTTACAGACGACCTTGCAATGGACTTTGTTGTGACAACAACAGAGGGCACACAGAGAATCGCAAAACTTGCATATGACTATGCAAGAAGAAACAAGAAGGACAGAGTTTCAATCATCCAAAAGGCTAATGTTATCAAGACAACAGACGGTAAATTCCTCAATCTCTGCAAAGAGATCGGCAAAGATTATCCCGAAATCACAACCGACGAATGGTATATCGATATCACAACCGCAAAGCTTATTGACAAGAAGAGAAGGACAGACTTCAAGGTTTTCGTTCTTCCCAATCTTTACGGTGATATCATTACAGACGAGGCTGCTGAATTCCAGGGCGGCGTAGGCACCGCAGGCAGCGCAAACATCGGCAAGAAATACGCTATGTTTGAAGCTATCCACGGCTCTGCTCCCAGAATGATGAGAGAGGGTCGCGGACAGTATGCAGACCCCTGCTCAATGCTCAGAGCAGCAGTTATGCTTCTTTCACACATCGGCAAGCAGGCTGAAGCAGACAAGCTTGAAAGAGCGCTCGATATCTGCATGTATGAAGAAAAGAAGCTTAAAATCACAGGCAGAGCAGACGGCGCAACCTGCGAGGATTTCGGTAACTACGTTATGGAAACTTTGACAACTCTTTAATATAAGCAAAAATCCCCGAAAAGGCTTTAACCTTTTCGGGGATTAATTATTAATCACTCTATTTCTTTCAACAGTTCTTCTTCAACTATACCTACATATTTCTCGGTAACAACAAGTCTATCTCCGCCAAAATACAATCCGGGAGAATAAACTTTTTCATTTTTAGATAGTTTATCAACATCTGTCCATTCGTCCGTATAATACTTTATGACTTTTATTTCAGCATCCGAAACAGCATAATAGTTCTTTTCAGCATTCTCAGGCAAAATATATGATATTTCAGTGCTCTTCATATACATATTGCCGTTATCATCGCAAGCGATTGTATATATCCATTCTTCAAGGTAACCTCTATTATCCCAACCAAGAGCATCAAGACAGTCATTTTGTTTAGTCAAAAACGTATAACTACCGTAATAATATCCATACCATCCCGAAACGGCTCTAACTATATATAAGCCATCTTTTTCCTTAACATCACACATATAAGGCATTTTAGACTCTTCACCTAAAAACTCATTAACACCGCACACAACTAATTCACTTTTGGGAAGATAAATAAACCTATAGTTATAATCATAATCTTCAAACGGATATTTTTCGCTGTTTGTAATAACGCTATAACGTTCAAAATTATCCTTGTCGATCACCCCGGCATCAGGACCGAAAAGCTTAATCAGATATTCATTTATTTTGGGAATATCTGTAACAAAATACTCATGAAATTTCATTTCTTCACTATAACTCATCATTTCTGCTTGAGCCTTTTTAACTTGTTCACTTTCAAAATCATATCGTTCTAACCCACAGTCATATCTGGAAGAACAACCAAGAATTACATCATTCAAAATAATATTAGCTGAAGAATTCCATTTATCATAATCTTCGTAGCCGAATTCCATCGGAATTGTCTCCGATAATTTCAAAAGCAGTTCTTCATCAAAGTTTTTTTCGAAATCGGTTTTATTAATTCTATATCGGTATTCACCGTCATCAATTATTATTTCGCCTGCCTCTGCATGAGTCACAGGCTGTGTTGTTGTTATTTCTTCTGTTGAAGATTCAGATTCTTCAATTAAAGCTCCCGATGTTGTTTCAGATACATTCTCAAAAACAGTTGTTGTATCTCCTTCGTTTGAACTGTCTTTTGCACAGCAATTCAAAAGCGTAGCCAGAATACACATAACACATAAAACCGAAATAATTTTCCTCATTTTTACGCCTCCATTTTTACATAATTTAATTATAGAGCAAGCAAATCGAAGCTGTCAAATTACAAATAATTACATAATATTTACATTTATATAACAAAAGAGTCGATGCAAGCATCGACTCTTATAATTTAAAGCAAAAATTTTTCTATCGCTTTTGCGACACCGCAGTTGAGGTTTGAATCCGTCACATAATCGGCAATATTGAGAATGGACTGCTGAGAATTCGCCATCGCAACGCCGATTCCCGAATAGGTTAACATATCATAATCGTTGTTGCTGTCGCCGACAGCGATTGTGTTTTCTCTTTTAACGCCCGTAAGCTCAAGCGCTTTTTCGATTCCGACCGCCTTGTTGATTCCTTTAACAACCAAATCGGCATAGGTTTCAAACTGAAAAACCGTGAGTTCATCTTTGAAAAGCTCAACAAATTCCTGAGGAACAATTTTGCCCATGGCAATAACCTGAATACGGTCATTTTCGCAAATTTTCACGAAATCATCGGGTGTTTCAAGCGGAATCTGATAATCCTGCTTTCGGCGGATATCGTTTGAAATGGCATAAACATCCTTTTTGCCTTCAAAAAGCGCCCAATATTCCTCATGAGCAAAAACATATTCCATAACACGTTTTATCAGGTCTTCGGGCATAAACGACTCATAAAGAATTTCGCCGTTAATCATTATCATAGAACCGATGCCGGAAATTATTCCGTCGAAATCGCGAAACTGCTCCATAAGCACCGGCGGAATATTGCCGAGAGAGCGCCCTGTGTTGATAAACACAAGATGCCCCTTTGCCCTTGCGGCGGCAATTGCATCAAGATTTCTTTGAGGGATTTTAAAGCTGTCGGCAAGCAGGGTGCCGTCAATATCAAGAAAAACCGCGCATTTTTCTTTGGGATTCAACATAGTTAAGCCTCAATCTTATGGAAAATCTTCTTACCCTTTTTAACAACGATGGGCTTTTCTTTGAGTGAAGCCTGTGAGAAGCTCATAGTGAAATCCGTTACCTTTGCATCGTCAACGGAAATACCACCCTGCTGAACAAGGCGTCTGCCCTCGCCTCTTGACTTTGTGATTTCAGCCTTCATGAGGATATCGAGAATATCGATTGCGCCGTCGGTGAAATCTTCGTCAGCGAGAAGGGTTGAAGGCATGTTGTCAAGGTCAGCAGCGCCGCTGAAAATAGCTTTTGCGGCTGCCTGTGCCTTCGCAGCTTCTTCTTCGCCATGAACAAGCTTTGTGAGCTCAAAAGCAAGAATTTCTTTTGCTGTGTTTAGCTGGCTGCCCTCCCATGAATCCATTGCATCAATTTCTTCAAGGGGAAGGAAGGTGAGCATACGGATGCACTTAAGAACGTCGTCATCGGCAACATTGCGCCAATACTGATAGAATTCGTAGGGTGAGGTCTTTTCGGGGTCAAGCCAAACTGCGCCCGAAGCGGTTTTACCCATCTTCTTACCTTCGGAGTTGAGAAGAAGGGTGATTGTCATTGCATAAGCGTCTTTGCCGAGCTTTTTGCGGATAAGCTCTGTGCCGCCGAGCATGTTTGACCACTGGTCATCGCCGCCGAACTGCATATTGCAGCCGTATTCCTTATAGAGATGATAGAAGTCATAGCTCTGCATAATCATATAGTTAAATTCAAGGAAGGAAAGACCCTTTTCCATTCTCTGCTTATAACATTCTGCGCGAAGCATGTTGTTAACAGAGAAGCATGCACCGACTTCGCGCAGAACATCAACATAGTTGAGGTCAAGAAGCCAGTCGGCATTGTTGATAAGCATAGCCTTGCCGTCACTGAAATCGATGAAACGGCTCATCTGCTTTTTGAAGCAATCAACATTGTGCTGGATGGTTTCTTTGGTGTGCACCTGACGAAGGTCGCTTCTGCCCGAGGGGTCGCCGATCATGCCTGTGCCGCCGCCGAGAAGAGCGATAGGCTTGTTGCCCGCCATCTGAAGTCTTTTCATGAGGCAGAGAGCCATAAAGTGACCGACATGAAGGCTGTCAGCCGTGGGATCAAAGCCGATGTAAAAAACAGCCTTGCCGTTGTTGATAAGCTCTCTGATTTCTTTTTCGTCTGTCACCTGTGCAATAAGTCCTCTTGCCACAAGTTCTTCATAAATCTGCATATTAAAACATCCTTTCAGAATTATTTATAAAATCAAAACCCTCTGCCATTGCTGACAGAGGGCGAATTATCGCGGTACCACCTCTATTTGAGCCTGCCTCACGGCAAACCCCTCGGCGAGTATTTCTACTCTTACGCTTTAACGCGCGCACACGGCTCTGCCTACTGCAATTTTCAGCAAAGCGGCTCGGGGATGTATTTCACACGCTGCCCGCTATCTTCTTTCACCAACCGAAGACTCTCTGAAACGGACCTGAACGGTTACTTCTTCCCGTCATTGCCATTGCATTGTATTATACATTACAAAATAATGTTTTGTCAAGCCTTATATATCAGCTGCGCACCAAGCCATGCGGAAGCCAGCATAAGAGAAATGAGTGCAGCCGTAACCGTAAGGTTCATAAAGGCAAAAGACAGACTTGCAAGTGCAAAGACTATTATTACAAGAATTTTGAAAGCCTTTTTCAGTTTTTCGGAATCTTTGAAAAGAATAAGAACCGCTATTATAAATAAAATGCAAGTCAGAATTGCCGTTATGAACGGAAGAAAATTGGCATATCCGTACGGAGTCAGACTGAAATAGCTGAACAGCTCTTCCTTTGTTTTTCCACCGTCAAGAGCAAAGGTAAGCTTTGCACCGTAGGGCAGAATTTCAAAAACAATTGCCGCAGCGGTAAACAATAAGGGAATTATGTTTTTCTTTTTCACGTCAGTTGTTCACCTTAAATGCTTTAAAACTTCGTATGCTTTTTTTGCATCACTTTCAAAATCCAGAACATTTGCTTCAATTGAGCAATGCTCAACACCGATTGCCTTGAGCGGCTCAACAAAGCTTGCCTGGCTGAATTCATCGTTTTCGGCGGGAAAAATCCTTTTGCAGTCAAGAGAATTGTCGGGGTCGGGATTTGAGGTGTGTGCATGAACAACCCAATCTCTGTATTCAAGAAGGCTTTCCATGCTCTCGTTCTGAACATACATATGTGCAACGTCGGCAAGCACCTTTACAAAAGGCGATGCGACAGCCTTTGCAACCTCAACGCCGTCTGCAACGGTATTTATCGCGTTGCATTCTTCGGGTCTGAGAGGCTCAATAGCAATGATTATATTATATTTTTCAGCAAGAGGCACAACGTGATTTTTGAGAAAATCAATAATTTCCGCTCTGCCGACTTCAAGGCTCATTCCGTCCGGAATTCTTCTTGCGGCGGATGAACCGAAAACAAGGTATTTTATGCCGAGATAAGCGGCATTTTTAAAAAGCTTTGCAAGATATGCATCAATTTCGTCATAATTCTTTTCTTCACCGACAACACGAAGACCGATAAAGCAGTTTGCCGCAACAACAGACAGACCCGTTGCCTTCATTTCGTCAAGATAAGCTTTGTCTTTTCTTGCAATTTCCTGGCAGTGACTCTCTGCATAATCATAGCCGAGAGACTTTATTAGCTTCATTTTTTCAATATCTGTTCCTACGCAAACGCCTATTTTCATTTTTCAACTCCCCTTTTTTGCATTGATAATCATTTCTTTCGCTGTTTCTATCTGCAACGCGGTAACGCTGCCGCCACTGGTGATACGCGCAACTTCGGCAGCTCTGCCAGCAAAATCAAGCGATTCTATTCTTGTGTATGTTTTCAAATCGTCAGCAGACTTGCTGATTTTCATGTGTTTATCAGCCTGAGCGGCGATGCGTGCAAGGTGAGTTACGCAAATAACCTGCCTGCCCTTTGAAACCTGATGAAGCTTCAGGGCGATTTTTTCGGCAGCCGAGCCGCTGACACCCGTGTCAATTTCGTCAAATATGAGAGTTGCGATTCCGTCCTTATCGGAAAGAACATTTTTAATCGCGAGCATTATTCTTGAAAGCTCGCCCCCAGATGCAATGTTGGCAATTGCCTTGGGCTCCTGACCCGGATTGGCGCTGATAAGAAATTCAATCGCATCCGCACCCTTTGAGGTCAACGCCGTCTGTTTTCTGTCAACAACAAAAGTGACCTTGGGCATATCAAGAAATTCAAGCTCCGCCTTAACCTTGTTTTCAAAATCCCTTGCAGCCTGCATGCGGCTGTCGGTAAGGCGCGCGGAAAGGATTTTTATTTCGTCAGACAGCGCATAAAGCTGCTCTTCAAGCTCCGATATTCGTTCGTCGGACACTTCGATTGCGTTTCTTTCTTCAACCGCTTTTTCAAGAGTTGCAAGAATTTCGGCTTCGTTTGCACCGTATTTCATTGAAAGGCGGTAAAGAAAATCAAGCCTTTCATTGATTTCCGAAAGCCTTTCGGGGCTGTAATCGAAGCAGTCAACAAGGTCTCTGACCTGAGCAGAGATTTCATTGAGCTCATATGAAATGCTTCTCATGCTTTTGGCGCTCTGAGATGCATTATCATAGAATTTCGAAGCCGTTTCAAGCTCATGGGCGCAGTCCTCAACTCCTGTGAGTATACCGTTATCATTACTGAGCGCGGCATAAGCCTTTTCAAGCGCCTTGATAACTCTGCCGCTGTTTTGCAGAAGCTCTTTTTCTTTTGAAAGCTCATCGCGCTCGCCTGTACGCACGTTTGCCTCGGTAATCTCATTTATCTGAAAATTCAGATAATCGAGCCTTGCCGCCTTTTCGTCACGGCTGTCATATAGAGAATCAAGCTCTTTTTTAACCGAAACAAGGCGGGTAAAAACCTGCCTGTATTCACTTCTGAGCTCATGATTTTCCGCAAGGCTGTCAATAAATCCGCAGTGCTTTTCAGGCGAAAGAAGCGCCTGGCTGTCATGCTGCCCGTGAATATTGATAAGCCCTGCGCCGATTTCCTTCAGCGCGCTGACGGTTGCCGGGCAGCCGTTGATTCTGCAAACATTTCTTCCCGAATTATTAAGCGAACGGCTGAGCACAAGCGTTTTATCGGGCATTTTTTCAATGCCCATTTCGTCAAGCAGCTTTTCCGTTTCGTCATTGATATCCGCAAAGGCGGCATATACCTTGGCGCTCTCTGCACCTGTTCGTATAAGCTCCCTTGAGGTACGCTCACCGAGAACGGCATTGATTGAGTCAATGACAATCGACTTGCCCGCGCCCGTTTCACCGGTCATAACGTTAAGACCCGAATCAAATTCGAGTTCAGCGCTTTCAATGACGGCTATATTTTCGATTTTTAAACCGACCAACATATGTTAAATATTCCTTCCGAATTATCAGCCAATAAGCTCGGCAATAGCTTCTTTCATCTGATTTGCAAGCTCGGGAGTTCTGCAAAGGGCAAAAATCGTGTCATCACCCGCAAGAGTGCCCACGAGGCCCTCCCAGTGCATGGAATCAAGAGCTGCGCACGCAGCCTGAGCCATGCCTGTATAGCATTTGATAACAAGTGTGTTACCTGCATAATCCGCAGAAAGCACGGAATGGCTGAAAATGCTTCTGTATTTGCCCAAAAGCTCACCTGAGTCGCCGTTATCAACGGCATAACGGCTTCTTCCCATTTCGTCAACCTTTTTGATAAGGCGCAAATCCTTAATATCGCGCGAAATGGTTGCCTGAGTTGTGTCAAAGCCCTCTTTTCTGAGCATTTCAAGCAAATCCGTTTGGGTTGAGAGGCAATTTTCCTCAATCAATCTGATTATCGCCTCGTGTCTTTTCTTCTTCAACTTTTACACTCCTTATTTTTTATCTTCTCTGAGCAAGTTTTTTATAAAGTATGTCGATAAAATTATCCGACTTGATTCTTATGAAATCCGCCGTAAATTCGGCTCTTGAAATCTCTGCCCTGCTGCCGGGCTCAATGATAATAGGCTGCATTCCGTCGTTTGAAATGCAGAGCGGAAGATTCTCAGCCGATGTGACGGTTATAACAGCATCGGGTCTGAAAATCAGGGAGCGGTCAACAAGAGAATGAGGGCAAAGCGGCGTTAAAAGAATGCTTTCAAGCTCGGGGTCAACTATCGGACCGCCTGCCGAAAGTGAATATGCCGTTGAGCCGGTCGGAGTTGAAACGATTATGCCGTCGCAGAGATAGCTGTTAAACTGCTTGCCGTCAAGCGCAACGTTTATTGCCGTCATGCGCTGCTTTTCTTCGTTGGTTACAAGACAGTCGTTAACACAATAATCACTGAAGATAGTCTTGCCCTCGCTGTTAATCACCGAGGTTTTGAGCAACAGCCTTTTATCAAGTGTATAATCGCCGTCGATAAGCCTTGAGAGCAAAGCCAGCTCATTATCTTCAAGCCCCGCCATAAAAGCAAGCCTGCCTGCATTGATGCCGAGAATCGGCTTTTGCTTCATAATCGCAAGCTTTGCGGCGTGAATAATCGAGCCGTCTCCGCCGACTGCAATAACCGCATCGCAATTTGAAAGCGCCGCGTCAGGCTCAAGAAAATCCGCACCCGTGAATTCAAATTCTTTCTTATGTTCGGGTAAAAAACAGTATTCTGCACCGAAAGATTTAAGTCTCTCACATATCCCCGCAGTTACCTCAAAGGCTTCGGAGCGGGTCAGATTAGGCATAAGAGTTATTCTCATTTTACCAATCCTCATTTATCCAGATTTTCGTGCGAACGCGCAACAAGCTCGGCAACAGAGCCGCTCCAAAGCATTTCGCCGCACTCACATTTTTCAATATACATCAGGTATTCTATGTTTCCTTCGGGACCTTTGATAGGCGAAAAATCAACGCCGATAACCTTAAAGCCGTTTTCCGCCGCAAAGGATGTTATGTTTTCAACAACATCCTCATGAACGCTTATGTCGCGCACAACACCTTTTTTGCCGATATTTTCTTTTCCTGCCTCAAACTGAGGTTTTATAAGGCACACCGACTGTCCGCCGTCTTTCAGCAGAGTATGCATAACAGGCAAAATCAGCTTGAGTGAAATAAATGAAACATCAACGGAGGCAAAATCTATCTCGTCGGGCACCTGCTCCCTTGTGACATATCTGAAATTTGTTCTTTCAAGGTTAACAACCCTTTCGTCGCAGCGCAGCTTCCACGCAAGCTGACCGTAGCCGACATCAATTGCATAAACCTTTTTTGCGCCGTTTGTGAGCATACAGTCGGTAAAGCCGCCTGTTGAAGCTCCGATATCCATGCAAATGCAGTCCGCAAGGTCAAGACCGAAGCTTTTCATTGCCTTATCAAGTTTCAGACCTCCTCTGCTGACAAAGGGATTAACAGCTCCCCTTACTTCAATAACATCGGTTTCTTTGACATTGACTCCGCCTTTAAGAGCCTTCTGACCGTTGAGATAAACGCTGCCCGCCATTATCATGGCTTTCGCTTTTTCTCTGGTTTCGGCATATCCTCTTTCAAAAACAGCAACATCAAGCCGCATTTTTTCACTCATAAAGCTACCTCTTCTTCAATCTTGCGAACCATACCCGCAGCATCCATGGAATATTTTTCCATCAGCCGCGTAACACTTGCGTGTGCAACAAACTCGCCGTCAACGGCGGTTAATGAATAGCTGCCCTTATAGCCGTTTTCAAGCAGAACCGAAGCAAATTTTTCACCTGCTCCGCCTGAGCGCATTCCTTCTTCAAAAAAGAACACATTTTTGCATCCGAGAGCCGCTTCAACCGCGCCGTATGGCAGGGGCTTAATTTTTTCAAGCTTGATTATTTTGACATTAATCCCCTTTTCGAAAAGGCATTTCGCCGCTTCGAACGCATTGAAATACAGCCTGCCGTAAGTAACGATTGCCGTTTCGGCATCCACGCTGCCGAAAACCTCAAAATCGGCGCCGCTTGTTTCAACTGCATCATCGGGCATTCTGCCTCTCGGATATCTGATAACGATCAGATTTTCGTCTTTATAAAACGCATTGTAAAGTGATTTACCGAGTTCCGCATAGGTTGCGGGACAATAGACGGTTGTGTTCGGAAGACTTTGAAGAAGGGCAACATCAAAAAGTCCCTGATGCGTTTCGCCGTCTTCACCGACGAAACCCGCTCTGTCAACCGCAATTATCATTTTCTGCCTTTGCAACGCGCCGTCGTGAATCAACTGGTCTGCACATCTCTGAAGAAAGGTTGAATAGACTGCAAAAACAGGCATCATACCCGCGGAGGAAAGACCGCTTGCAAAGGTTACGGCATGCTCCTCGGCTATTCCGACATCAAAGAATCTTTCGGGATAGGCTTTTGAGAAACTTTCAAGCCCTGTTCCCAGAGCCATTGCCGCAGTTATTGCACATATGCGCTTATCCTTCGCGGCAAATTCACAAAGAGCACTGCCGAAGCGGGAGGAATAGCTGTCACCCGAGCTTACGGGCTCGCCCGTATCTATATCGAATTTTGAAATTCCGTGAAATTTTTCGGGAGAAGATTCGGCAAAGTCATAGCCCCTGCCCTTTAACGTATTGATATGAATAACGGCGGGGCGTTCAACCATTTTTGCGCTGTTCATGGCTTCGCAAAGCTTGCCGATATTGTGGCCGTCGATAGGTCCGATATATTTGAATCCCAAATCCTCAAAAAACGAGCTTGAATAAATCATGCTTTTGAGAGTTGCTTTCAGTTTAACAAGGTGACGCGCAAGGGATTTGCCGACAACGGGAACGCGATTAAGTGCCTTTTCCGTGCCTGCTTTGAAACGATAGTATTCGGGCTTTGCTCTTACGGAAGCAAGATAGCGCGCCATTGCACCGACATTTTCCGAAATGGACATCTCATTGTCGTTGAGAATAACAATCAGCTTTGTTTTGGTTGAACCTGCGTGATTGAGCGCCTCATAAGCCATTCCATTACCGAATGAGCCGTCGCCGATAACGGCAACAGCATAATTCTTTGAGCCTTTAACTGCATTTGCAGCCGCAATGCCCGCAGCCTGAGAAATCGAAACACCTGCGTGACCTTCATAAAAGCTGTCATGCATGCTTTCATCGGGGCGAACGAAGCCCGAAATGCCGCCCTCCTTGCGAAGGGTTGAAAAATCTGAATATCTGCCTGTCAAAAGCTTGTGAGTATAAGCCTGATGACCTACATCCCAGACTATTTTATCATCCGGAGAGTTAAAGCATTTATGCAGGGCAACGGTCAACTCCACCGTGCCGAGGTTCGAAGCAAGGTGGCCGCCCGTTGAAGCAACTGTATCAATCAAAACCCTGCGTATCTCGGCGCACAGTCCATTAAGCGATTCATCGCTGAGTGTTTTAACATCAGACGGATTTTTTATATTCTCAAGAATTGTTTGATTCATAAAATCAGTTTTTTCTGCTTAAGAGCCTGTCCGCAAGCTCTGCAAGAAATTCTCCTTCACTGCCGAAAATATCCAAAGCTTCCTTTGCTTCATTGGTAAGTTTTTTTGCAAAAGAAGCAGATTCTTCAAGCCCGAGGAGCGAAACGAAGGTTGATTTTCCGTTTACGCTGTCGCTTCCTATGGGCTTGCCAAGCGTTTCAACATCGCTTGTAACATCAAGAATATCGTCAACTATCTGAAATGCCAGACCGATATTCCTGCAATATTTATCAGCCGCAATTATTTTCTCCTCATCAGCCCCCGCCACAAGGCAGCCGATCAAACCCGAAGCACTTATCATTCTGCCTGTTTTTAGTCTTTCTGTGGCTTTAATTTCATCAAGAGAAGCTTCTTTCGATTCGTTTGCCAAATCCATGACCTGACCTGCAATCATTCCGGAGCAGCCTGCCGCCTTTGCAAGCTCCAGCCCCGCTCTTGCCTTTGCTTCTCCGCTGATTTCTTCGGCAGAAAGCACGGTTTCAAACGCGAGAGTCAAAAGCGCATCGCCTGCAAGAAGAGCATTCGCTTCGCCGTAAACCTTGTGGTTTGAAGGCTTGCCCCTTCTCACGTCATCATCATCCATGCAGGGCAGGTCATCGTGTATGAGCGAATATGTGTGAACCATTTCAACGCCCAGAGCAAACGGAAGAGCTTTTTTGAAATCGCCGCCGCACAAACGACAAAATTCGAGAACAAGCATGGGACGAATACGCTTGCCGCCGTTTTTCAAAGAATACGCCATTGCCTCAAGCATAACGCCAAGCCCCTCGGACTCCCTGCCGCTAAAAGCAGCTTCTGAAACATATCCATCTGCCGTTTCGTTTATCAAAGCGACATATTCTTCAAATTTTTTATCGAAATCAATCATTTTCGTTTACCTTTCCCGAGGACAGCTCCGTTATTTTCAGCTGAGCTGCGTCAAGGCTCTTTGAGCATTTTGCAGCAAGAGCCGTTCCCTCTTCATAAAGCTTCATCATCTCTTCAAGAGAAAGATTGCCGTTTTCAAGCTTGTCCACAATTTCTTCAAGCCTTGCTACGGATTTTTCGTAGTTTATTTTCTCCATGTTTATCTGCCTTTCACCTGTGTTACTTCGCATTCGATATCGCCGCCGCTGACTCTGACATTAATCATGTCGCCATTTTCAACATCTTTGATATCGGTTATTATCTTTCCCTGCCTGCTTGCAACGCTGTATCCCCTGGCGAGAATTTTCAGCGGACTCATTGCATCAAGCTTCGCACAAAGAGAGGAAAGCTCTTTTGATTTGACAGTTATTTCGTGACGCACCGCGGAATCCATCTCCATGCACGCACGGTCGCACCTGACGCGCAGATTGTCAACATAATTCTGAGGGCTGAGCCTTTTGAGCGCAGCCTTATGCATCTCAACAACGGCGCGTTGAGTGCCGATTCTGTCCGCAACCGCAGAATTAACTCGTCTTGTAAAAGATGCAAGCATTTCTCTTTGCTGAAACAAATCGGGAACAGCAAGCTCTGCCGCTGCAGATGGAGTCGGGGCTCTTAAATCTGCCGCGAAATCGCAGATTGTGAAATCCGTTTCGTGACCGACAGCCGAAATAACGGGGATTTCACTCGCCGCAACGGCTCTTGCAACAATTTCTTCGTTAAAAGCCCAAAGCTCCTCCACAGAGCCGCCACCTCTGCCGACAATAAGAACATCGGCAGCTTTTTCGGAATTAAAAAGCTCTATTGCCGCCTTTATCTGAGGAGCGGCGTATTCGCCCTGAACCGCAACGGGACAGAGAATCAGCTCCGCAAGCGGAAAACGGCGGGAAATAACATTGATAATATCTCTTATCGCGGCACCCGTGGGCGATGTGACAACACCGACTCGCATCGGATATGCGGGAATCGGCTTTTTCCTTTCGGAATCAAACAGACCTTCTTTTGCGAGTTTTACCTTAAGCTGCTCAAAAGCAAGGCTTAAAGCACCCGTGCCGTCAGGCTGCATATCATCGATATAAAGCTGATACTGACCGTCTCTTTCAAAAACAGCAACCCTGCCCCTGATAATAACACTCATTGAATTTTCGGGCATGAACTTAAGGCGCATGTTGGCGGATTTGAACATAACCGCCTTAATTGATGAAAATTCATCCTTGATTGTCATATAGAAATGACCGGTTTTATAATGATTGGTGAAATTTGAGATTTCGCCCTGAACAAAAACCGTTTGCAGGTTCATATCCTGCTCGATTATCGATTTAACATATCTGTTGAGCTGGCTGACGCTCAGAACAACTCCGTTAGCCATTTGCAGCCGCTCCCTTCAGATAAGCGAGATATGCAACGCCTGCCGCATTATCGCACGAAAATTCGGGAGCGGCAAAGCTTGCATTGAACTTGCTTTGAATGCGTTTTTTTATGATTGTGTTTGACATAACTCCGCCGGCATAAACAAGCGGAAGTTCGCCGTATTCATTCACAGCGAACTCTGTCATTTTTTCGACGGTTTTCGCAACAAAATCTATGCAATAGCGGGCGACGTTTTCTTTTGATTCGCCGCCGTCAAGCATTTTTTTGCATTGATTTTCAAGTCCCGAAAGGCTGCAGTTGCCATCTTTAACGCAGATTTTTGGGTTATAGATTTTATCGCTTTTAAGAGCCAGCTTCTCAAGCTCTTTTCCGCATGGAAACTGAATGCCCATCATAACACCTGCGCGGTCAACAGCCTGTCCGCAATTCAAATCCAGCGTTTCGCCGATGATTTTAATATCAAAAACCCTTTCAGCATCCGGAGTTACAAGCAGCATTTCGCTCGTTCCTCCGGAAACATGAAAGGCAATAAATCTTTTATTTACAAGCTCGGTTTTCCCGCTTGAATAAAGCGCGGCGGCGATATGCCCCGCCTGATGCGAAAAGCCGAACAAAGACTTGCGCAATGCGGCGCTAATGCAATTTGCGGCGTTTACTCCGACAAGAAAGCAAGGCATATATGAACCTTCGACATCCCTCGGTTTTTCAGAAACTCCGATTGCATCAATTTCACCGTCAAACTTCAAAAACAGCTCATTCACAAGCGGATAAAGACGCACCGTGTGATGAAAAACCGCATCGCTCTGGCGCAATCCCTTTTCGCCGTCTTTGACGGGAAGCAGAAGCTTTTTCTGAAGCATTTCGCCGCTTTCGCTGTTATAAATGCAAACCGACGTTGTGTAGTTACTTGTATCAATACCGAGAGTAAGCATTATTTATCTTCCTTTGAAGCTGCGCTGAGAACACCGTTAACAAAAGCATAGTCGTCTTTTGCCGCATATTTTTTGCAAAGCTCAACCGCTTCATTTATTGAAACTCCGACGGGGATATCGTCAAAATAAAGCATTTCGCAAACAGCAAGGCGCAAAACCGCAAGAGCCACCTTTGAGATTCTGCTCATCTTCCAGTTAACCAGATTTCTCTCAATAACCGCATCTATTTCATCCTTGTTTTCCGTTGTTTTGAAAGCAAGGGTTTTAATAAACTCACTGTCGGCAACAACCTCATTTTCAAGAGCAATTTCATAAAGCTCGGAAATATCGGTTTCATCGTTAAATGATTTTTCAAAAAGCAGAATAAACGCCTGTTCTCTCTCTTCACGTCTTGTCAACATATTATTCCTCCGGATACTTGATATCCGTAATTATACCATTGATTTTATAAATATACAACTATAATTTATAAAATTTTATTAATATTCCATTTCGATGATGGTTATGTTATCGACGGGATAGCCCGTTTGCTTAACAACCACCTCTTTGATTTTGACCACCGAAACATCATCAAGCGAGCCATTTTCAACAATTATCTCTGCATTTCCGCCGTTGAGAATAACAAGATTTTCGCAGCCGACCTTTGCGGTTATCAAATTTTCTATGTCGCTTTCAAGAGAAATTGCTTCAGCAAGCGCTTTCAACGCATCGCTCGCTTCACCCACCGCCTCGGAAGACGATGAGCTGTCCTTGATAATATCATTAAGCGCTTCTGCAGCCTCATCATGAGCTGTCTTTCTGCGAAGCTTTGCGCCCGCAAAATATTCGCTCGCCTGAGCCTGCGCCGCAACGTCATCAAGGGTTGCATCCGTTGAAATAACATAGCGTGCATCGCCGAGATTTGCACCCTCCTGAACCTCAGGCACGGTTGTTGCTGCAACATCCGCCCCCGCCGACTGAATGTCGGGTCTGGTATAATACCAATTAACGAAAACCGCCGCCGCAAGAGCAATTATAAGCGTTGCAAGCAAAAGCTGTCTTTTTTTAATAATCATGGTTATTCCTCCAAAACAATTTGTATTTTTATGCAAAATGAACGTATCAGTTCATTTTAGCCACACTCACCCGCGCGCTGCTGATATCAAGCAGCGCAGTCACCGTGCTCACTATCTGCTCCCGCACCAGTTCAGAGCCGCCGCCCTCGCAAACAACGGCAACACCCCTCACCTTCGGCTCGGCAACTCTGACAACTATCCCCTGCTCGCCCGCAGAGCCGTCAACAATGACATATTCGTCCTTGCGCTCCATGCTGTTTTCTCCGCTCGGCTCAATGTTTTCGCCATAGTTATAATTATGCAGATAAACATCCTCGCTGCCGCTTTCAAGAGTCACCATAACCTTGGTGTTTCCCGCGCCATCGATGCTTGAAATCATTGAAATCAAACGTTCTTCAAGCTTTTTTTCGTATTCATAAACAGTACCAGCCTGTGATACCGCGGTTGTCTGCGCGGACACAGCTTCGTTCGGATTCGTAATTTCGCTGAGCAGCAAGGCGGCAATGCCCGCAACGAGCAACATCGCTGTCAGAAGCAGCTTTTTGCTCAAGCGGGTCTTAGTGCTGATTGTTTCAACCAGTTTTTTTGTTTTTTCGGTAATGTTTTTCACACTGAAATACCGTTCCTTAACGTGGATTTTATTCTATTTCAACCGGCACTCCGAGCTTTTTTTCAAGCTTCTCGGATAAATCCTCTTTGTTTTTTGGGGACAAATCCAGAATTTTAATTGCAATTTTATGTATAATTATACAATTTTTATCATCGATCGAAATCTGTATTTGAACCGACTCGGGATAAACGTCGAAAGCCTCAGCCGCCTCTCTTATATTGCTGTCGATTGCCGTCTTGCAGGCCGAAACCATGCATTCCCGAAGCTCCTGCATATTTGCGTGTTCATAATCATAATCCGCAAATGCTTCAACCAAAAAATCGGATTTATCAAATTTCGCAAGCGGTGAACAAATCACCGAAACAACAAAAATTCCAATCACCGCACGGACTGTTTTTTCCATCGAACCCTTCGGCATGATAACCGTCACAAACGTTGCCGCCGCTGAAGCAGCTACAATACACAGGCACCACTGTCTGAAAGCTTCCGTTTCCATTCACTCCCCCGATTTTATAGCAACAACAAGCCCTGTCGATATAATAAACACCGCCATGCAAAGAATCAGTAAGGTGTTGACCGTAGAAAAAACAAAGGCTGTATTTTTAAGAATTTCGGAGCATTCGCGGCAATTAAGCAAATCGCTGACCGCACACGCAATACGCATCGAAAGCGCCCACAACGCAAGATTTATAATAACAGGCATCCCGATTGCAAAAAACGCTAGTATCGCATATATCCCCACCGTGCTTCTAAGCAGAGAAAGGCTACCGACAATTGATGTATACGCCTCACCGATTGCTCCTCCGACGACCGGAATAAAGGTGTTTGCCGCAAGCTTTACCCCTTTGACCGCAATGCTGTCCGCGCTTGAAGAAAGCACACTTTTCAAGGTAAGAAAACCAACAAACAAGCCTGACGATGCCGCAAACACCGTGGTCATTGTCTTTCTGATTATTTCGCTGATTGCCGAAAGTCGCAGCGTCGGAAGCATCGCTCCCGTAATTCCGAGAGATCCCGAAACGCCCGCAAGCGGCATCACAAAGTTTTTCGAGAGAGATTCAACAACTTCTGCCGCTGCAAACGTTGCACCTTGAACAGAAGCCGCAACGGCAGGATTGCCGCTGACTGCCACAACTGCCGCAAGCACGGGTATCAGCGCCTTTTCAAACGCCGCACATGCACCGATTGCCGAAACCGCCGCTCTCACACTTTGCATTGCAGGCAAAAAAACCGCAATAATAATAAAACAGCCACAGATAATGTTAAGTATCGCCCTGCTTTTCTCATCGTCGGGAAAGAAACCGGAGCATACACTTATCAGCATCACCGCGCCGCCGACCTTCACAAGACCCGCAAGCGGTGCTGAGATACCCTGCGTAAAAAAATCGCGCAACAGTTCAAAAATTGCCGATGGCGACACATCCATTATTTTTTCTAAATCAATCTCGGCGCAGCCGATTTTTTTAAGATAGCCTTGTGTTTCATCGGAAAGATAATCCACCAAATCCGCCGCCCCGCTTGCCTCAAGCTGTTCTTTATAATATTCATCAACATTTGCTGCACTCGCTCGCGGACTGAGCACAAAAAACAGCATTGTAAAAATAAAAAATGTCGTTATCCTTTTCATATTTATCATCCGTTTATTAATCCAATTGCCAGTCGTGCCACGGTTTTTATCATCGGCATTGCAATCGAAATTGCTCCTATTCTGCCCGCCGTCTCAATTGCCGCGGCAACGGATGAGCATGAGTTGTCATAGCATATATCCGACGCAAACTGAGTCACAACACATATCCCGAGTGCTTTCATAAGAAGTGAAACATTTTCTTTTTCAAGCCCCGCAAGCTCAATCATTTTGTCAACGCTGCTGGAAACATCCAAAAGACTGTCTGTAAGGGTTATAATAACAGCCGCCATGCCTGCGAGAACAGCAAGCGGAGCAAACTCCGGTTTTATCTGACGCAAAAATCCGTAAATCAAAACGGTCAGAATGCCGAGAAACGCAATTTTGACGATATCCATATCAGAAATCGACTATGGTTTTGACCGTATCCAGCAAATCGATAAACTGCGGAATAAGCATCATTAAAACCGCAACAATGCCCGCAAGAATGGTTATCAGCGCATAGTCATCACGCCCTGAACGAACTAGAATGGAGTTGAGAATCGCAACAAGAATGCCGACGGCGGCGATTTTGATAACAATGCTTATATCCATGAAACCACCTCAAATCAAATAATCAGAATCGCTGCCGAAACGCCTGCAAGCAAACCCAAAGGAGGAAAAAGCTTTGCGTATCTTCGGTTTTTTTCTTCCTGAATTTCAAGCTCTTTTTCAAAAATATTTTTATAATATTCACAGCAGGAAAGCTGTCCATCAAGGTCGGTTGCACCTATATCCGAACCCAGCCTAATCAAATGATGCACAGTGTCTCCGAGAAGCCTGCACAGCTCGGGTTGCGCCTCAATGCCACATTTCCACGCATCGGGAAACGGCTCTCCGAAACACACCTTTTCTCTGACGCATCTTATAAATCCGAGCCTTGAAACCGACGGATTCTCACTTAGAATTCTTAAAAGCTCCGGAACAGGCAAGCATGCATAGCGGAGCTGAGTTTCAACAACCGAGAGCATGAGAATAACATCGTTCACAGCCGAAACCCGCTTTGACTGATAAGCCGCAAGCCATCTGCCGCCGAGAGCAAATGCCGCAGCAATCATAATCATAGATGTCACTTTAAGCAATCAACTCACCTGCCCCGAATGTTTTTTCAACCTTGCCCACATTTCTGCCCGAAAGCAAAATCACCCTGCCGAATTCGCCTGTTTGCAAAAGCCTTTTCAAAACAGATTTTGTTCTCAGCTCTTTTTCATTTCGCGCATGAATGCTCAGAGCAAAGCAAACCCCGCTGTTGACTCCCGCTTCAACAGCTTCGGTTTCCTGAGCTGTTGCAACCTCATCACAAATGATGATATCCGGTGAAAACGAACGCAAGCCTATCATTATCCCCTCACCTTTCGGGTAAGACGTCAGCAAATCACAGTTTACTCCGAGGTCATTCTGCGCTACACCGAAAAACGACGCCCCTATCTCGCCGCGTTCATCACAGACAAAGGTTTTGAAGCATTCGCCTCCTTCACATCCTGAAAGCTGCCGCGCCAAATCCCGCAAAACGGTCGTTTTCCCGCTTGCGGGCGGTCCTGCAATAATAACGGAGCAAAGCCCGTGCAAAAACTCGGATTTATATATTTCATCCGCCGCCCCTTTGATTTCGCGGGCAATTCTCAGATTGATTGCACATATATCCCTTACCGCAGTAACCCTGCCGTCTTCCGTCACTGCAGTACCCGCAACACCCGCTCTGTGGCCGCCGGCAACGGTTATATAGCCGCGGTTTATGGCATCCCTGAAGCTGTGAACGGAGTAGCTGCAAAGTCTTTTAAAGACTTCTTCAACCTCCCTCTCATCGGTTTTTATCAAGAGGTCGGAATAAACCCGCGTCAGCCTGCCTGATTTCATGAGAAATTCCGTGCCTTTTTCGGTTATGACAGCAACGGGCTTTCTGCTTCGCAGACGTATTTCACGGATTCTGTTTTTATCTTCTTTGCCGAGTGATAAAAAAATCTCCGTCAATCGGCTTGAAAGATTTTGCACCGCAAGGTCAAAGCGCTTTATGTTATCCATTTCTTTTCATTCCTTTTATCGGTTTGTAAAAGTATATTGCGCCTTGTCCGCATTTAGAACAAAGTATTTTTACAGTTTGTTCACTTGAAATAGACATGACATTATGATATATTAATAGAGTATACGGTAAAATTATGTTACGGAGGAAACATTTATGACACGTCTTGATAAAAAGCAGTCAATATTCAAGCGTTTCTTTTTAAACAACTCCTATTGCTGGCTTTCATGTCTTTGCACAATCGGAGTTATGATGCTTGTTTATTACTGCTATGATCTTTTTCCCTTCGGCGAAACAACAATTCTGAGAATGGACCTCTATCATCAATATGGTCCTCTCTTCTCCGAGTTTTATGACAGAGTAACAAATCTGCAAAGTTTTCTCTATTCATGGCAGACCGGTCTGGGTTCGCCGTTCCTCGGCAACTATTTCAACTATCTTTCCAGCCCGACCTCAATCATTATGCTTCTGCTGGGTCATGAAAACATGCCCGAAGCAATCGCGGGAATGATTATTGCAAAAGCGGCGCTTTCAGCAGCTTCCTTCACTTATTATCTAAAAAAATCCCAAAGCAGACATGACTATACAAGCGCGGCGTTCGGCATTCTCTATGCCATGAGCGGTTATTTCATCGCTTATTACTGGAATGTTATGTGGATTGATACGATGGTTTATTTTCCGCTTGTCGTGCTCGGCATCGAAAACATCATCAACAAGCGTAACCCCAGAGTTTATATTGCGTTTCTTGCGCTGACACTTCTCTCAAGCTACTACATGGGGTATATGACCTGCATTTTCTCGGTTATATATTTCCTTATCTATTATTTCAGCAGAAACGAAGGCGCAACGCTTCACGAATCAACGCCCTATACACTTGGCGAAAACGGAGAAAAAAAATACGCCTTTAAAGACAAAGTCAAAGGCAGTCTTTTCCTCAGAAGCGGCTTCACCTTTGCTTTTGCAAGCCTTGCTGCGGCAGGACTTGTTGCCGTTTCGCTTATCCCGACTTTCATGATTCTCAGAAACTGCTCGGCAACTTCGGGCACATTCCCGCAGAATTATGAATCCTATTATTCAATATTTGATTTCCTCGCAAATCACCTTGCAAGCGTTAACCCGACCATACGCAGCAGCGGTGAAGACGTTCTTCCCAATGTTTACTGCGGCATTGCAACAGTCATTCTCGTGCCGCTCTATCTTTTCACAAGGTCCGTTCCTCTCAAAGAAAAGGTTGCACACGTTGCATTGCTCGGAGTTATGTATTTCAGCTTCAACATCAACGTTCTCAACTATATCTGGCACGGCTTCCATTATCCCAACGACCTTCCTTACCGCTGGTCATTTATGTATTCCTTCATCCTGCTCATGATTGCTTATAAGGCGTTCACCCGCCTGCATGAATTCAGCGGTCGCGCAATTCTCGGCGCCGGCATGGCGGTTCTCGGAGCAATCATTCTTATTCAGGAAATCGGCTCAAAGAACGTTGAAGAAATCACCGTTCTTATCAGCATAATCTTTGTTGTTACCTACTGCCTGGTATTCGCACTTATGAAAGATCCGAAATATCAGCAGTCCGCAGTTGCGGTTCTTCTTCTCTGCTGCGTTATCGGCGAGGTTTCGTGCGCAAACACCGACCGCTACAGCATGGACCAGCTCAAGAGCAATTTTGTCGGCGACTACGGCGATTTTGAAACTCTCAAAGAAGAACTTGACGAATATGACGGCAGCGACTTCTACCGAATGGATCTGACCTATAACAGAGCCAGAATGGACCCCGCATGGTACGGCTACAACGGCGTTTCCACCTTCTCGTCAATGGCATATGAAAGAATGTCCAACGTCCAGAGCGACCTCGGCATTTACGGCAACTATATCAACAGCTACACCTATCATCTTCAGACGCCGATTTACAACATGATGCATTCGCTCAAATATATTGTTGACAACGATGAAGCAGTTACTGTTGATGACGATTATTACACTCAGCTTATGAGCGCGGGCAAATTCACCGCCTATGAAAACAAATACTTCCTGCCCATAGGATTTGCAGTTAACAGCGACCTTCTGAACTGGCAGACGGATATTACAAATCCCTTCACCGTTCAGAGCGACTGGTTTGAATATTCAACAGGCGTTTCCGATGTTTTCGGAATGATGAATATTGATGAAATCCAGTATTACAACATGGACGAAATCACATCAGGACTTGAAACCGGTGACATCTATTACACCAAGAGCGGTGCCGGCGAAGGCGAGCTGACCTTCATCCTTAAAACCGATGAAACAAAGCACTGCTATCTGTTTGTTGATTCATACGATTTTGACAGCATTATCATCAGAAAAGACGGCGAAGACTTCACACAATATACCGATGAACCTTATATTTACGACCTCGGCGTTGTTACCCCTGAAGAAGAGGTTGCCGTTATCATTACAATTGAAGACAGTGACTACGGATATATCGATTTCTTCCCCTATTATGTCAATGACGGCAAGCTTAACGAAGGCTATGAAATCCTCAGGAGCCGCACTCTGAATGTTACTTCGTTTGAAGAAACAAATATTAAGGGCACGGTTTCAACCGCAGAAGATGCACTCTTCTTCACCTCAATCCCCTACGACAAGGGTTGGTCGGTTAAGGTTGACGGCGTCAAAATCGCAGAGGAGGATTATGTTGCTCTTCAGGATGCATACCTCTGCTTTAACCTGCCTGCAGGCGAGCATGAAATAGAAATCAGTTTCATGCCCCAGGGCCTTCTGATAGGCGCGGGAATTTCGGTATTTACGGTTATCGCTCTTATTGCGGCGGCAATCATATTCAAGAAGCGCAGAAACAGCAATGTTGATGCTCCGTTTGTTCCTGCACCGGTTGAGGTTGAGGAATTTGCGGTTGAAGAAGCAGCAAACATTGAACTTGATATTCCCGAAGACGAATCGGCATTTGAAAGCACAGACGAAGATTTTTCGATTATTGAAGAAGAAATAAGCCTTACGGAAAATGAAGCCACCGGCGAAGAAAGCCAAAACGAACCGGCAGATGTAATCACTCCCGAAGAAAAAGCAGAAGAATAAACAAAGAAATAACAGCAGCCGCCGTAACACTAATGCTACGGCGGCTGCTGTTTGATATAGAATTATTTCTTTGCCTTCTTTTCAGCCTTAAGTTTTTCTGCATAAGCCTTTTCTTCGGCTTCTTTGCGCTCTCTTTCAACAGCCTCTTCAACCATTGCCTGCTCATGACGAAGCTTTGCTTCCTCATACATAGCGGCAATTTCATCGAATTTTGCATAGTTTTCGCTCTGAGTCAAAAGCTTCTTTGCGTTGATATAGGGCTTTGCTGCACGGTTATAAACAGAATTATCGTTTGTTGCCTTCTTGATTTCATTTTCAACAGCCTTCTGTTCCGCTCTGATTGACTTAACTGACTGCATATGCTTTTCAACAGCGGATTTATCTTTTCTGTCTCTTGCATCATAGAGCTTTTTGTATGCCGTCTCAAGTTCTTCGGCAAGCTTATCTTCTTTATTGAAGAGAGTTTCAAATATGCTTGTATCAAATTCTTTTATGCCGTTGGGGAAATATTTTTTGGCAGCTTTCTTTGCATAAACAAAATCCTTTGCAATTGAAAGAGCTGTCTTTTTATATTCTTTTTCTTCAGGCGTACCTGTGGGAAGAGACTTTGCTTCGCGAATGCCGGAAGCATCATAATTATAAATTGCCTCATAGCCTGCGCTTGCGGTTTTTCTTGCTTCTTCAAGCCCCATCCTTCCGAAGGGAGTGTTAAAACGGTTCATTTCATCAATAACGAACTTTGAAATTTCAATATTCTGATTGAATGCAACTGCTTCTTTATAAGCCTTCTTTGCTGCTTTCTTTTCCTCTTTGTCAGAAGCATTTTTCTTAGCTGCCTTGAATTCTTTGAGATTTTTCGGCTGTGCATTTTCGAGCTCATTTGCTTCTTTGATTATTTCAATCGCTTCAACAAGGTCTCTGTCCTTAAGAACACCGTTGCCGTAGTCTTCGAACAAAGCACGTATTTTAAGAACCTTAATCATGCCCTGCTGCTTGATTTCGGAGAGGTCATAGAAGAAATACGGAATAACATTCATAACCGCGCCAAGAACGGAAACTGCAATAAGAGTTCCGAGAATTCCTATGAATGTTTCTCTGTGGTAAAGAACATTATAAACATTTGTCGGATCTATAAGCTCACCTTCCTGAGCAATAATCTCGGGAAGAAGCTCATTAAGCTTTGTTTCGTTGAAACCAACCTTCTCATAAATAGCAGGAAGAACTGAGCTGGTTGCCATAGTAATCACGCTGCCGATAAGACCGACTGCAGCAAACATACCGTCAATTCTTTCACCCGTGATATACTGCTGATAGTCACGGATATCGCCGTTAAGTGCAGGATTAAGGATATGCGCAAACGAACCTACAAGCGCATTGAACCAGAGACAAATCATAACAAGCCATATCATGATATCCATGCCTGCATATTTTACAACGGGATAAACTGCAGCTATGAAAACGATATTGAGCGCATTGGTAAGAATAAGGGTGTTTCTTTTACCGATTTTCTTGATTGAAAGAGGTGCGAGAAGCATACCCCAGAGAGATGCATTGCCGTAAATTGTTACGATAAGTGAATATTCGCCACCGGTGCAGGCGTGCTGATAAGAATAAAGCCAATTGAGAATATTGAGGAATGCACTTTCAAGAAATCCGAGCCAGCCGGCAAGAGAAATAACCCAGAAATACTTGTTCTTTGCAACAGCACGGACAGCATCGATAAATTTAATCTGAACGACGTGAGTTTTTGCCTGAACGATTTTCTCTTCGGTATTAACATAAACAATAACACTGAGCAAAAATCCAATAATAAGTATGGGAGGCCATATATATCTATAAAGTCTGATATCGTTGAGATTGTTAGTGCCGATAAATGTCGTAGCAAGCAAGGGAATAACCGCATTGGTTATTGTGGGAGCAAGCGAATCTGTAACCGACTTGATAGAGGAAACATTGGCTCGCTCCTGAGTGTTGGGGGAAAGAACAACGATATAGTTATCGTATGCATCATAAAGGAAATTATAGAAGAACTGGAAACCAATATTAAAAAGAAGAACAACGGCGCATTTCATGAGCTGACTGCTCATCTTTTCATAAGGCATCCAGAAATAACCAATTGCAAGAACAACGGTAGGAAGACCCATGGTTAAAATATACGGTCTGTATTTTCCTTTTCGGTTTCGGGCATTGTCGATTATGTATGCTCTGAGCATCGTCAGCGGGAAGCTGATAATAACAGCAATAATATAGATGAAATACATATTCATCGGCTCAATACCGATGGTGTTGCCGACGAAAACGTTTGTTGCGGAAAGCAGAACTGCCGAAACACAGGTTATAATAAATTTTACACCTATTCCGCCGCCTGCAAGAGAAACGATTTCCTTAAAATTCATGTAGTTGCCGAGAGGGGGTGTTTTCCAATAGGTTTTAACCTTGGAAAAACCTTCTTTTACCATTCCGATAGGACTCATAATTTTCCTCCTTAAAGCTCATATAGAAATAAGTATATCAAAGCTCACAAAAAATTGCAACATATAATAATTGTTTTGTTAAATTTTATATTATTTCTTGACTGGGTAGGCTTGATTTGATATTATTGATTAAAGTAAAATATTAGAAATCTACATATCGGAGTGATACACAATGGAAAGAATAAAGCTTGCAATTGAAAATGCACAGACCGCACTCGGTATCGAGTTCGGTTCAACAAGAATCAAAGCCGTTCTTATAGGCAAAAATCACGAACCCCTTGCTTCAGGCAGCTTTGACTGGGAAAACAGCTACGACAACGGAGTCTGGACTTATCCTCTCGAGCAGGTATGGGAAGGGCTTCAAGGCGCGTTTGCAAAGCTCAAGGCCAACGTTTTTGAAAAATACGGCGTCAAGCTCACGACAGTCGGCGCACTCGGCATCAGCGGAATGATGCACGGCTATCTCGCATTTGATAAGGGCGGAAATCTCCTTGCTCCCTTCAGAACATGGAGAAACACAATAACCGCACAGGCAGCGGAAGAACTCAGCGCACTTTTCGATTTCAACATTCCTCAGCGTTGGAGCATCGCTCATCTCTATCAGGCGATTCTGAACGGCGAAGAACACGTCAAGGATGTTGATTTCATCGCAACCCTTGCAGCCTACGTTCATTGGAAGCTGACCGGTAACAAGGTTATCGGCATCGGAGAAGCTTCAGGTATGTTTCCCATTGACAGCGAAACAAATGATTATGACAAGAAAATGCTTGCTCAATTTGCCGAAAAGACATCTGAGTTTCCCTGGAACATTAAAGAAATTCTGCCCAAGGTGCTTATTGCGGGCGAAAATGCAGGCGTTCTGACCGAAGAAGGTGCACTTCTCCTTGACCCAACAGGCGAATTCAAAGCAGGTGTTGCTCTCTGCCCGCCCGAAGGCGATGCCGGAACGGGCATGGTTGCAACAAACTCCGTTGCGGCAAGAACCGGAAACGTTTCCGCAGGCACATCCATTTTCCTTATGGTCGTTCTTGAAAAGGCACTTTCAAAGCTTTATCCCGAAATCGACATGGTAACAACTCCCGCAGGCAAACCCGTTGCAATGGTTCACTGCAACAACTGCTCTGGCGAAATCGATGCATGGGCAGGAATGTTCACTTCAATGTGCAAAGCACTCGGTTTTGACATCAGTATTTACAAGGTGCTCGACAAGATGTTTGAATCCGCTCTTGCAGGTGACAAGGACTGCGGCGGTGTTGTTGCATACAACTATCTTTCGGGCGAGGTTATCACAGGTCTTGACAGCGGCAAGCCTATGTTCTTCAGAGGCCCCGACAGCAAGTTCACTCTTGAAAACTTTTCAAGAGTTCAGCTTTGCTCTGCAGCCGCTACTCTCAGCATAGGCATGGAAATTCTTGCAGATGAAGATGTTAAGATTGATAGAATTCTCGGCCACGGCGGCTATTTCAAAGCACCCGTTGCAGGTCAGAAGATCATGGGTGCGGCACTCAACGCTCCCGTTTCTGTTATGAAAACTGCAGGCGAAGGCGGGCCCTGGGGCGTTGCAATTCTTGCAGAATACATGGTAAGCAAGGCCGAGGGTGAAACTCTCGATGCATACCTTGAAAACAAAGTGTTTGCAGGTCAGGATTCAACAGAGATTACTCCCGATGCTGACGACATTGCGGGCTTCAAAGCATTCCTTGAAAACTATAAGAAGGGACTTGCAGCCGAAAAGGCGGCTGTCGAGGCATTCTGATGCATTATAACACTTTACCGTTATATAGAAGTCAGGACCTCCGGCTAAGCCGGAGGCTTGATTAAGCCCTATAAGGGCATTATACGGACGAAACCCCTTAAGGGGCGCTGAAAGGTTTGCCGACCGCATTCCTTTTTCAGCTACCCCTCAAGGGGTTAATTTTATGCTT
>JAZNSX010000094.1:0-69291 GCA_045591425.1 Acutalibacteraceae bacterium
AGCGTTTTCTGAGAAGACGGTAAGGGTCAGCTCTTTCGGAAACAACAACTCTGTTGGGCAGGTTTTCTGCCGCAAGCAGGGTGAGAGGGATTGAAGGCTGAAGGAATGAGATTATATCCGCATTCGGATTGGATTTGAATAATTTTTTCAGCGCATTCAGCTCGTCACAGTATTGCGCTGTGAATGAAAGTCTTGCCCATGCGGCAGGAACTCTTTTGTGAATCGTTTCGGGAATTTTGCAGATGAATGATGATATGAGTCTGAAAAGTCCGAGAAACATTTTTTTGATTATTCCGCTTTTGACAAAGGATTCACGCAGAACGGTAACGCCGATATCCTTGTCAAGACCGCGGTCAATAACTTCGCTTCGGTCGGAATTTGTAAGAACAAGCTCACATTCATAACCGTTTTTATTGAATTCATTGAGGAGCAGTGCAGCAACCTTTTCTGCACCGCCGCCCTTCATAACGGGCATTATGAACATAAGCTGTTTTTTCTTACTCATTGCTTCCCCTTCAGCAGTCTGCCGACTGTTTTTTCAAACATTTTATATATAAACCAGGATGCTTTTCCGTAGCAACGCATTTTCAACGCAGTATTACCGAATGCATCTATTTGAAGAACATCTTTTTTAAAACTCCTGAGTTCGTTTTTGCAACTTTTTTTATCGGTTTTGCTGAGCTTTTCATAAACATTGAAAACGTTGAATGCGCAGCGAGAAAGATAGTTATAATTTTCAAAAGGAAGATCTGTTCCGAATTTTTCACGAGTGAAATTTGTATTGATTTTGCAAACTTCAATACAACTTTTGAAATGTTTTACTGTTTTAGAGGATGTCATGATTGAGTTTTTGCGGTATCTGCGATGATAGAGCGCATCTGTACATTGAGAAACTACCGCGGACAAGCAGAGTGCTTGATAGGTAAAAACCATATCCTCGTGTAAAAGAGCTGGAACAAAACGCAAACCGTTATTATCAATAAATGATTTTCTAAACAGCATAAGATAAACAGCACTGTGGAATTCCTTGTTTTCAGTCATCTGACCAAAAATATTAATACCGTTGTCCGTTTGATACTTATGTTTTCTTATATAGTTTTGCTTAACGGCAAAATCGTCTGTGTCGGCAAAAGAAACAGCATCAAAAAACACAATATCGCTGCTGTCTTTTTCGGCAATGTTAAGAAGAATATCAAGTGCGTTTTCGGCAATATAATCGTCGCTGTCAAGAAAATAAATATAATCACCGTTTGCTTCTGTTAATCCGGTGTTTCTTGCGGCGGAGAGTCCGCCGTTTTTTTGATGAATAACGGTAACACGTTCATCTTTCTCAATATATTCATCGCAGATTTCGCCCGAGGAATCGGTTGAGCCGTCGTTGACAATGATTATTTCAAAGTTTCCGTATGTCTGGCAAAGAACGCTGTCTACGCATTCACGCAGATAATCTTCAACATTATAAACGGGGATTATTACGCTTATGAGAGCCTGATTTTCCATTATCTCATCTCAGTCTTTCTTTGATAACGATTAAAACCGTTGCAATGAATTTTTTTGTTTCCGAAATAAAACCGTAGGAATAATGCTTTTTCATGATTTTCTGAATCCTGCTGTCGATTTCAACATCCGTAAAAACGGGGCTTTCAATTGCTTTTGATAAATCCACACGCATTTTTTCTGCATCTTCGGATTTACTGTGAACGCCCGATTCATCGCAGCCGATATTCGAGATATACGAATATATAGGATAGACCGTAAGAAGATTGTTTTTTACAAGATGTGCGCCGAATCTTACCGACCACGAGCTTCCGTTGCCTTTGGTCTGGCGGTAAAGACGCATAAATCTGTCGCTTCCGTTTGAATTGAGCCGGCGGATAAGCTTGGGAGAATTATAGAAATCTTTCATGTCTTTAAGCTCCCAATCCACCCCGTCCCAGCGGTCTTTCCAGGTTGCCCATGTGCAGCTGCATGAACGGTATGCGGCAAAAACATCTTTTTTATAATCATCGGGCAAATCAAGCATAGGTGTATAGCCTGCGATTGAACCGATTTTTTTGTTATTTTCGTAGTAATTGAGAGCTTTGTTCATAAAGCTGAGGAAAAAAGGCGAAACCTTGCAGTCATCCTCAACAACGATTGCTTTACCGTATTTATTTATGACATCGGTGACGCCTGAAATGACCGATGCGGCAAGGCCCTTGTTGACGGGACTTTCTGTAACAGTAACGGATTTGAAATCGCCCGAATTTCTGACATTATTGACAGCAGCGCGCACTTCGTTAACCTTTTCTTTGCCCGCATCATTTTTTGCACCGTCAGAGAAGAGAAAGAGCTCGGATTCTTTTGCTTCTTTGCAAGCAGCAAGTGCATTATATGTTTCAATAAAATGGTCTGCACGGTTATATACGAATACTATAATCGGTGCGTAACTCATATTATTTTCCTTCTTTCAGAATTTCGGTATAAGCATCAATGAGCATCTGCGCATTTCTTTTGGCATTATGATTAATCAGCGCCTTTTTCTTTCCTGCTTCGGAAAGCGAAAGAGCAAGCTCATCATTATCGAACACTCTTTTAAGAGTCCATGCGAGAAGCTTCGGGTCATCGTTTCTGTAGAAAAGAGCCTCTTTTCCGTCTTCTGCCATATCCGAAACACCGCCTACATATGCCGAAACACAGGGAGTACCTACCATCATGGCTTCTCCGAGAGTGTTGGGGCTGTTTTCTACGGTTGAGCATAAAACATATGCGTTTACATTTGAAAGCTTTTGCGCAACCTGAGGTGCTTTCAGAGGACCCGTAAATTCGATATGTTCCTGAACACCAAGGTCATATATAAGTTTTTTGAGATATGAAGCATAACCTTTTTTTAGTATGGAACGCTTGTCATTTTCCTGATAGGGTTTATATCCTGCAACATACACCTTGATATCGGGATATTCTCTTATCAGATAGGGGAGTGCCATAACAACAAAGTGGACACCTTTGAGTGCACTGTAGCCGTTTCCGACATAAATCGAGTGGCGCTCCATCTTTTCAAGACTCCATTTTTCTTCATAGAAAGGAGTTCGGAGAATACGGCTGCAGGGATAATATTTTGCGTTGGGATTTATCGCATAGGAATGTGCTCTGTCCCATGTGGTTCTGCCGAGAATATAGTCGGCATTTTCTATTATTTCTTTTTCGGATTTCATGCGGGGCTTATACCATTTTGTTTTGCGAAGGTGCATAATCCATGCAGAGAAGACATTGGTCAGAGATTTAGAAAACATCATGTCATCAATCGGGAGCTGACCGCACTGATAGGCATACTGACCATTCAGTATGCCCTGCAAAGACACAACGGCAGGGATACCGTGTTTTTTTGCCGTGAGCTGCATTGCTCTTGCGTGAAGAAACTCGGTGCCTTCGATATTGATTATGTCAGGCTTGAAATCCGAAACAAGCTTATCGCACTTTTCTTTAAGTTCAGAAAGAGAAGTTGAAGACGTGTAATGAAGGCTGAAATAAGTCACGCCGTCAATCGTTTCGCAGAAATTAATATTTTCTTCGCATTTGCAGACAATACCGAGCTCAATATCGTTATTTTTGCTGAGCTGCTCAGCCATAGATTCAACCCAGCCGCCAAGGACTTCGGAGTTTTTGCCGAGCTTAACCGAAACTGCGGCAGGTATTAAATTTACTGTCCATAAAACCTTCATGTTCTTTCTGCTCCTGTCCATTTTATAATATCTTCAAACAAAAGCGATGACACAATCATAACCATTAATGTGAATGAGTAGTTGAATGAGTCCAAAACAGAAACGAACATCAGCGTTACAAGAGTGGCATTTGCCACTGTTATGATGAATTTATCATTGCAATGATGTTTGTAATGGAACGGCACATGATAAAACATCATTGCAAATGCATATCCGCCGAGCCAGCCGTATTTTGAGGTGATGTCCAAAAGCGCGGAATGTCCGCCACCGCTTTCACGCCAAAGCGAGCCGACAATCGGATATTTGAGCATATCGACAAGGCTGTTTGAATAAGCATTGATTCGAACCTGAATAGAGTCGCCGGTTACACCGGTGTCGGATGTTGAAACAAGGTCGTTAACTTTTCTTGCGACAGCCATGCCGTCGAATGTTTCAAGTATCCATTCTCTGAAAGGTGTGATATACAATATAGCTGCCATTATTCCGACAAAAATCAAGATTGTTAAGACAAATGCCGGAATCACATTTTTACCCCTGTAAAAAAGCAGAAGAATCAGACCTATGGTACTTGCAAAGAGTGCTATTGAATATCCCGCAAGTTCAAGCAGTCTTACATATTCATATGCCCACACAGCACCTATAACAAAACATATTTTGTTATGCTTGAACGCTTTGAAAGTCCATGCAAATATCAGCGGACATATACAAACCTGAGGATATATAAGGCTGTATCCGCCAATACCTTGTCTGAGATATTCATAGGTTGCTTCATCGTCTCGCACAAGCAGTCTTGCAACAGTGTGATCCTCAACAAGAATTTTCACCGTGTTATAATTCCAAATTGTCAGAAGAATGAGAATAATCGGAACAATTCCTGCAAGCTCATCCCATTTGTCATCATAGAAATATGTCATTATAAAACAGATAACAAGCATAATCAGGGCGATTTGTTTTATAAGTGCTGAAAAATCATATTTTTCAAAGTATACGACCACCAAAACCGCTATCAGAAATATAATGGAACCAACTTGCTCTTTGCCCAGGGAGATAGGATTTTCTCTGATAAACCATATTGATACCCATATCACAGCACATGCAAGTGCAATGATTCGGTAGATTGTGTCAACCTGCAAAGGAGGAGAAATTGTCCAAATGATAAGATAGAGTACAGCGATTTTCTGAATAAGTCCATACGATAATCCGTTTTTGAGCATGTTTTTCCTCCTTCCTTTTTTATTTCAGCCAGTTTTCTGTTGGCAAAATGAATGTTTCATAATGGAATGCGGTGTTGAGGGCTTTGCTATCGGACTTGTTTTCAATATGATAAAGCATTGCATGAGCTATGCCTTCGGTTGACATATTCTTTAAAAGAGTGCCTCTGCCGCTTTTTTTGATATATTCACCCACATTGCTGACATCGGTTGTTATAATCGGCACTCCGCAAGTAAAGGCTTCAGCGAATTTTGTCGGGAAACCTGCATTGTTGCGCTTGTCTGAGCGACGAATGAATATATAGCAGTCACAGCCGAGAACAAATCTTATTGTTTCGGAATGTGAGAGTCTGCCCATGAATGTGATTTTGTTGCGAACATTTTTCGGTATGAAGCAATCGGGATAGATATTTTTAAAATCATTTTCAGTTATACCGATAATCCGCAAATGAGTGTTCTTTTTGTTGATGCTGCAGAATGCTTCAACAGCTTTATCAAGGCTTTCTTTTTTGCCGTCGGGAATACCCGCAAAACAAAATTCAAAAATACCGTCATGGTTTTCGGGTTTCTGATGCCAGATATCGTCATTGATATCAACAAGTGGGGGGAGGATAAGCAGCTTTTTTGATTTTTTATATTTTCTCTCCATCATTCTGCTGATGGCAATCATGCCGTCTGCAACTTTATGAGCGAAATTACTTATGAGAATTTCGTCAAACACCTTAAAAATTCTTTTGGGCAAAGAGCCGTCGGTATCCTTTGTCCATTCGGTGCAGTCATAACAGACCTCAATATTTCTTTTCGAAAAAACTTTTTTAGCCTTTATAAGGATAAACATTGGCACGTTGTAGAGAATTATTTTGCACACATCGCCGTATTTTTCGGCAACTGCTTCGATATGCTCGACAGTCAGCATGTGTTTCAGCCATTGCTTGGTTGATTTCGGGTGAGCATGTTCAAACATATTCTTATATCCAGCAACGGGTCTTAAATCTTCGAAGGAATCATCAGATGCGCCGATAAAAACGGTTTTATATCCGAGCTTTTCAAAGATTTTGCCGTTTGAAGCAACTCTGTTTGCCGATGCGCTTTTATCGGGAAGAGTGAATCCGCCGTAATAAATTATTGTACCCTTGCTCATAAGTTTTCCTTATACCATTCAATAGCAGCTTCAATTCCTCTTTCAAAGCTCCATTCGGGGTCATAGCCGAGCATTTCCTTTGCCTTTGAGATATCGGCGTTGCTGTGTTTGATATCGCCTGCACGGTCGGGTCCGAAATTCGGTTCGATATCAACGCCCAAAGCCTTTGTTAAACCGTAGTAAATATCAATCAGATATTCTCTGCCGCCGTATGCAATATTGAATGCTTCGCCTGCGGCTTCGTGGGATGCAAGGCAAGCCTTGAGGTTTGCTTCTATAACATTTTCGATGTATGTGAAGTCACGGCTCTGTCTGCCGTCGCCGTTGATTGTCGGGGTTTCGCCGTTTATGAGCATTTTTATGAATTTGGGAATTACAGCGGCATAAGCACCGTCGGGAGTCTGTCTTCTGCCGAAAACATTGAAATAACGCATTCCGTAGGTGTCAAGACCGTAGTGCTTTGTGTATTGCTTTGCCCATTCTTCGTCGCATCTCTTTGTGAGCGCATAGGGGGAGAGGAGATTTCCTTCTATTCCTTCTTTCTTCGGAAGATTGGGTTCATCGCCGTAAACGGATGAAGAAGAAGCGTAGACAAATTTTTTGACATTATTCTGTCTTGCGGCTTCAAGCATGTTGAGAGTGCCGCTGATGTTGTTTGCACAGTAGAAAAGAGGCATTTCTATGCTTCTGGGTACGCTTCCCCATGCAGCCTGATTGAGCACATAGTCAACGCCCTCGCAAGCTTTCATGCACACATCAAGGTTTTTGATGTCGCCTTTTATAAACTCATAATTCGGGTTTGAGACGAACATATCAACATTTTTTTGTGAGCCTGTTGACAAATCATCAAGGCAGCGTACTCTGTAGCCCATTTCAAGAATGGCTTCGCAGAGGTTTGAGCCTATGAAGCCCGCACCGCCCGTAACGAGAAACAATGAGTTTTTGGGGAATACAAGATGTCTGTAACCCATTTTTACAGCCTCCAATACTGATAACCTGCTTCTGTGTAAGTTTTTCTGTCGAGAACGCCCTTAACGTCAATAAGAACCTTGCTGCAGTTATCGCCGCTCTTGAACATTGCATCGATATCGCTCATTTCAAAGCTCATAAATTCTGTGTGACCGACAGCAATAATAACCGCATCCATATCTTTAACGGTGTTGATATCAACGAACTCAATGCCGTAGTGCTGCTTACCCTCTTCCGTGTCTGCAACGGGGTCTGCAACAACGGGTGTTATGCCGTATTCGCCGAGCTCGTTCATAATATCAATAACCCTTGTGTTTCTTGTGTCGGGGCAGTTTTCCTTGAATGTGAAGCCGAGGATGGCAACCTTTGATTCTTTTACATTTTTGCCTGCGGCGATTAGCTTTTTAACAATATTTTCTGCAACATATTTGCCCATATCGTCGTTGATTCTTCTGCCCGCAAGGATAACCTGGCTGTGATATCCGAGCTGTTCTGCTTTGTATGTAAGATAATAGGGGTCAACGCCTATGCAATGTCCGCCGACAAGACCGGGGAAGAACTTGAGAAAATTCCACTTTGTACCTGCGGCTTCAAGGACCGCCTTTGTGTCGATACCCATTTTGTTAAAAATAATTGAAAGCTCATTCATGAATGCGATGTTGATATCGCGCTGGCTGTTTTCAATAACCTTTGCGGCTTCGGCAACTTTGATGCTCTCTGCACGATGGACGCCCGCTTCAACAACAAGCTCATAAATCTTTGCAACAACATCGAGAGTTTCTGCATCCATACCCGAAACGATTTTAACAATTGTTTCAAGTCTGTGCACCTTGTCACCGGGGTTGATTCTTTCGGGTGAATAACCGATTTTGAAGTCAATGCCGCACTTAAGACCCGATTCCTTTTCGAGAATGGGAACGCAGACATCTTCTGTTACACCGGGATAAACGGTTGATTCAAAAACTACGATTGAACCTTTTGTTAGATTTCTGCCTAGAATACGGCTTGCGCCTTCAACTGGTGTAAGGTCGGGGGTGTGGTCATCGTTAACTGGTGTGGGCACGGCAACAATGTGGAATTTTGCTTCACGGAGCTTTGTTTCGTCAGAAGTGAAGTCAACAGTTGTGTTCTTTATTGCCTCATCGCCTACTTCAAGAGTGGGGTCAATGCCGTTTTTGTAGAGTTCGATTTTCTTTGCATTGAGATCGTAGCCGATAACATCAACCTTCTTAGCAAATGCAACGGCGATGGGCATGCCAACATAGCCGAGACCGACGAGTGAAATTTTTTCTTCTTTTGCGAGAATTTTTTCGTAAAGATTTGTATACATATTTACCCTTCCTTATCTGCAAAGACTGTTTATTTTTTCAAGATATGCTTCAACAACGATTCTTCTTGAAAAGTTTGATTTTATATATTCTCTCCCTTTTTTACCCATGGTTTTTCTTTCTTTGTTGGGCAAAGCGAGAAACTTTTTGATTTGTTCACAGAGGGCACCAACATCTCCGCCGTGATAGATGAATCCCGTTTCGCCGTCGATGAAAGTTTCCTGGCATCCGGGGTTATCTGTTGAAATAATCGGTCTGCCGCTTGATGCACTTTCGAGAAGCACGTTGCTCATTCCCTCTCCGTAGGTTGAAGGATGAATTGTTGCGTGAGAAGCGGTAACGAACGGTTTTATGTCTTTCTGACTGCCTCTGTATTTGACAATGTCTTTTTCTTCAAGCTCCGAAAGCAGTTTTTTATAGTGCATTTCGGTGGGCTCTATGAATCCGAGCATATTGAATTCTGTATTCGGATATTCGGCTTTTATTCTCTTGGCGGCTTCAATATAATCGTCAACGCCTTTATCGTGAAGAATTCTGCCGATATAGTTAAAAACAACTTTGTCGCCTTCTTTTCCGTTTCCTCCGTCGGGATAAGGCTGAAGGGGATAGCGGTCTGTATTAACGCCTGAACCGGGAATAAGACGGTGTTCACCCTTAACCATTCCCGTTTCTTCGGCAAGCTTCATGTTGGTTGAATTCTGAAACATGACACAGGCTGAACGGCGGAAGGAAAACTTGAAAAGCGACATTATCAGTTTCTGCTTGAATCCGCCTTCATTGAGCACGCTGCCGAATCCCGTAACGTTGCTGATAACGGGTATTCCGAGAAGATAAGCCGCAAGTCCTGCATAAACATTGGGCTTTGCGGTGTAAGTGAGCACAACCGAAGGCTTGTTTTTAAGAAAGAGCTTGAAATAATGAATGAACAGTTTCGCATCCGCAATGATGTTTGTTCCGCGTCTGTCGATAACGGGGTTATCGTAGCGGTAATCTATGTGTTTCATCAGTTCGAACTTTTCACCGTCGGGGCAAGAAATGAGCATTTCATAACCAGCGGCGATGATTTCTTCTATAAGTTCTTTTCGGAAGCAATAGATATCGTCATCATTATTCGTAAGAAGCGCGACAAGGTGTTTCTTATTTTTCATTTTTGTTCCCTCTTATTTAAAAATCGCAAGAACGGTAAGTATCATAACTTTTATATCGTCAATGAAACTGAAGCTTCTGATTGCGGCAAGGTTATATTTCATTTTATCGGGCAGCACAACCTCGATATATGTTTTTTCAACATCTTCAGCCGCATCAAGAAGCTCGTTTTCGTCTTTATAGTAAACGCTTGCTTCGGAAGTTATGCCTGCGGGCATGAGAAGAGTTGCCATCATTTCGGGAGTGTATTTTTCAACATATTTGGGAACCTCGGGGCGAGTGCCCACAAAGGTCATTGTGCCTCTCAAAACATCAATAAGCTGGCTGAGTTCATCAAGCTTGTATTTACGGATGAATTTTCCTGTTTTTGTTATTCTTGAGTCACCGCCGACGGTAAGAAGTGAACCTTTGTCGGCATCGGTTACCATTGAACGGAATTTGAAAATACGGAATTTCTCACCGTATTGAGTAACTCTTGTCTGACGGTAGAAAACGGGACCTTTTGAATCCAGCTTAATTGCAATTGCGAGAATGATAAACACGGGGGAAAGTATTGTCAGAAGCAAAAATGACACAACTATATCAAAGATACGTTTTAACACGAGCTGAAACTTCTTTTTGCTGAGCAAATCGTAGTATTCCCTGACTTCGGGGATCTGCATTTCTTTGGGAAGGTTATTCCATTTTCGCAGTATCATAGCTCTCTCCCTCTAATAAATTTAGATATATTTCTTAACAACCTCTGAAAAGTTTTCGCAGACAGTTTTCACATCGTCATCCGAAAGTTTTGTGTGTAGGGGAAGGGTTATTTCGTTTATGAAAAAGTCATATGCGTTGGGAAAATCCGCAATATTCCAGCCGAGTTTTTTGTAAGCAGTCATCATCGGAAGCGGCTTATAATGCACATTGCAGGCAATTCCTCTTTCCGCCATTTCGGTTATGATGCTGTTTCGTGTTTCTTCAGTAATATTGGGAATTCTTGTGATGTAAAGATGTCCTGAAGAAGAATGGTTTTCACCGTAGTGACAGAGATAAGCTATTCCGAGAGAATCGCACATTTCGTTATATTTACCGATAATTTCTTTTCTTCTTTCCAGGAGTAACGGATATTTCTCAAGCTGTTTGAGCCCGATTGCGGCGGCTATGTCCGTCATGTTGCATTTGTACCACGGACCGACAATGTCATATTCCCATGCGCCTGCTTTTGTTTTGGCAAGGGCATCCTTGGACTGACCGTGGAGACTGAAAAGCATGTATTGCTTGTAAAGCTCATCATTATCTATTCCGTTAATTGTTTTCCATGTTGCCGCACCGCCCTCAGCGGTGGTGAGGTTTTTAACGGCATGGAATGAGAATGATGTGAAATCGGCAATCTGTCCCGCATTCTTGCCGTTTTTTGTTGCGCCGAGAGCGTGTGCACAGTCTGCACAAACGGCAATTCTGCCTATGGCACGCTGAATATCGTTTGAGGGAATGAAAAGATGCTTTTTGTTTTCAACTGCTGCATAAATTCTGTCATAATCACAGACGATACCTGCAAGGTCAACAGGAATAATTGCCTTTGTCTTTTCGTTTATAGCCGCTTCCATGAGGTCATAGTCCATTTCAAATGAATCGGGTTTGCTGTCGATGAATATAACCTTTGCTCCGACGTGAATTGCCGCCGATGCCGAAGCGGTATATGTGTATGCAGGTATGATGACCTCGTCGCCTTCACCGATACCGAGCACACGCAGATTAAGTTCAAGTGCTGCAGTTGCCGAATTGAGGCAGGCGACCTTTTTAGTGCCGCAGTATTCTGCAAGCCTGCGTTCAAACTCCTTTGTCCGCGGACCTGTTGTTATCCAGCCTGAACGGAGTGCTTCGCTAACTTCACTTATCTCTGCCTCCGTTATATCGGGAGGGCTGAAAGGTATGTTTACCATAGAGTTACCTCTTTCTTAATTTCCGGCTTTGTACGTGGGAACCATTTCTTTTACCATATCGGTGACAGCTTCGCTGTTTTCGTAAGCTGCGAGCATGAGCTCGTCGAGTTGTTTCCGGAATAAATCTGTATCAAACTGAATAGGATTTCCAATATGAATGAGCTTGTTATGAGTGGTTTTGAGACCTTCCTCCTCCATTAGCTTTTCTTCATAAAGTTTTTCACCCGGTCTTAAACCTGTATACTCAATTCTGATGTCGACATCGGGTTTAAGTCCGGAAAGCTTAATAAGATTTCGTGCAAGAGTATCGATTTTAACGGGTGAGCCCATGTCAAGAACAAAGATTTCGCCGCCCTTTGCATCTGCGCCTGCAAGAAGCACAAGGGATACCGCTTCGGGAATTGTCATGAAATAACGGATGATTTCGGGATGTGTAACGGTAACGGGGCCGCCTTTTTCGATCTGACGCTTGAAAAGGGGGACAACAGAGCCGCTTGAGCCGAGTACGTTGCCGAATCTTACCGCAACAAACTCTGTTCTTACATTCTCGGGCACACCGTTATATGTAACAGATCCTTCTTCAAGGTGAGTAAACATTCTGTGAATTTCGTTCTGTTTATTTTCTCTGATTTTTCTGTCGAACGACTGGATAACCATTTCGCAAAGGCGCTTGCTTGCTCCCATAATATTCGTGGGATTAACAGCCTTGTCCGTGCTGATAAGAACGAATCTGCCGCAGTTATTTACCATTGCGGCATAGGCTGTTTTGTATGTGCCGATAACATTGTTCTTTATTGCTTCGCAGGGGCTGTCTTCCATGAGGGGGACGTGTTTGTGCGCCGCTGCATGATAAACAATATCAGGTTTGAATTTCTTGAAAACATAGTCAAGTCTTCTTGAGTCACGGACCGAACCGATAAGAACTTCAAGCTTCATTTCGGGATATTTATCACGAAGCTCCTGTTGAATTGCATAAGCATTGTTCTCGTAAATATCAAAAATAATGAGTCGCTTGGGTTCATGAGCCGCAACCTGACGGCAAAGCTCGCTTCCGATTGAGCCGCCTCCGCCCGTAACGAGGATTGTTTTTTCTTTGATGAGGTTGTAAACCTCTTTCATGTCCGTGTTTATAGGTTCTCTTCCGAGAAGGTCCTCAACGGATACATCTTTAAGGGCACTTGCTGTAATTCCGCTGTTGACATACTGATAGAAGTCGGGGAGTGTTTTTGTTTCGCATCCGGTTTCTTTGCAGATATTAACAATATCACGGATATTTTCTTTGGATGCACTTGGCATTGCGATGTAAATCCTGTCGATATTGTATTTTTCAACGCTGTGAAGAATATCGTCACGGCCGCCGACTATCTGCACGCCGTCAAAGAAGCGGTTTTGCTTATCGGGATTATCGTCAATCATGCATATAACACGGTCTTTGTTTGCTCTTGTTTTCTGTATGTTTTCAAGAAGCATTCTTCCTGCATCGCCTGCACCGATAATCATAACCCTGTGGTATGAATGATTTCCCGTATCTGTTCCGAAAAACTGAGGCACGGCAGAAAAAATTCTGTAAGAAAATCTTGCTGCAAGCAACAGAAGAACTTGGAAGCAAGTGCCCCAGAGATAATATGAAATGGGCATTCTGCCGAAAATGAGCGTTATAAGTATGATATGAACGGTTGAGGCTGCAATGCTTCCGAGTGCAGCTCTCATGAGTTCTCTGACGCTTACATATTCCCATACGCTGTGATACATACGCATAAGATAGAAGATCACAAGGCTCAGCAACGTATACAATGGGATAAAATATGTATATGGGTCAAGATATTTTTCCGGTATTTCCGAGAAAACGCCGTCAAATCTTATCCATAAAGCAATAAAATATGAGATGTTGATTGCCATAACATCATAGACCATCAGAAAGACAGCCTTGATTTGCCAGGTTTCAAGATGAAATTTGTTTTTACCGGAGGGTGGCTTCGATAATTTCAATCAAATCAAATCCTTTTATTGTTTTGTTTCAGTCTGCTTTGAATTTCTGTGGTATATCTTCTTTCTGCGTTTGTGTTCTTCGCTGTGGCCATATCCGTATTTATAGCCATAACCGTATTTCCCGTAGCCGTAGCCATAGCCGTAGCCACTGTAACCGTAACCATAGCCGTAGCCGGAAAGACCGCTGATTGTTCCGTTTAGAACACAGCCGAGAATACGGATGTCGGTAGACATAAGATTATCAAGAGTGGATTTAACCCTCGAAATTCTTACGGCATCCTGATATACAACGAAGATCGCGGCATCTGCATATTGAGCGATGAACATTGCGTCGGAAATAAGTCCACACGGGGGAGTATCAACAAGAATATAATCATATTCGTTTTTCAACTCTTCAAACATCTTCTTAATGTTACCGGAGTTGAAGTATCCGGGGCCTTCTTCACTTTCTTCGCCTGCTATGGGACTCAGAAGATGAATTTTAAACTTTTCGAGAGAAGCGATTTTATACAAATCTGTAACGGTTTCGTATTCTATGCTTTCCGGGTCAATCCCAAGCAAAGGTGCGATGCTCGGATGACGGATATCTGCATCAACCAAAATTATTCTTTTGCCTTGGTCAGCGAGAGCGAGAGCGAGATTTGTTACGATTGTTGTTTTGCCTTCTCCGGGAACAGAACTTGTTGCCATTATTATTTTTTCATTTTCTTTAACAGAAGAAGTGAAAATATTACGCAGAACCCTGAATGATTCGGGAAATCCGCTGCCTATGTCGGAGTTTGTGAAAAGCAGGGATTTATCGCCGGGCATTGCCCGTTTTTTATAAATAACCTGCGGAACAACGGCAAGGGGTTCAAGGTTAAGTGAGTTTTGAATATCATTCTTTGTTTTAACTGTTTTTCTCTGAAGAACATAAACGAGGATGAACAGCAGCCCGAAGAAAACACCTATAATCGCACCTTTTACGGCTTCGCTGAAGTAATCGGTATCATTTGAAGGTGATGTTGCAACAAAGGGCTGTTTGAGAATATCAAATTCGATGTTGCCGACAACGTGTTTGGCCACCGACGGATAATTTTTTATTGCCGAAATAAGCACGTCATATGTTATCTGGGGATCTTTGCCCTTGGCGGTAAGAGTGAACATATTTGAACCGGGAACCGCTTCTGCCTTCAAAGATACCGGCACAGCGGGAATATCAAGATCCTCGCATATTGCATCCTGGAGAAGATTACAGGACAGAATAAACGGAAATGTTGATGAAAGCAGAGATGCGGTTGTTGAATCATAGTAGAATGTGTAAACTGAAACACCGCCGATAGAGGTATCAGCGTGCTGAGTGTTTACGGTAAGTGTTGCTGATGAAGTATATTCGGGAACATAGTTTATTTTTTCATTTATAACCTTGTATCCGCTGAGAAGAACTGCTGCAGCAACACAAACCCACCAGAATTTTCTCAGCCCTTTTAAAATATCGCTGAGATAAACGGTGACAAATACGTCTTTTTTGTTTTCTGTTGCCTGATTGGTTTTAACGGTCTGATTCATTTCAATCTTTCTTTCGGTTTGTTATAGTTTTCGTTTGCTTTTTTTATTGGAGAATTTTTATCTCAGGAAACAAAAGAAGCATCATTATTTCCGGAAAAATTTTGTTCGTTTTTTGCATTTTTGTTTCCGGAATTCTCTTCTTTGTTATTTTAGCCGTTTTCTTCGGAAGGATGTTCCGTTTTCTTGCTGTGCTGGTTTTTATAGTGACCGTAATGTCCGTAATTCGAATATTTTCCGTAACCGTAGCCGCCGTAATTATTGCTTTCGTCGTTACCGGTAAAGCTGAACGGCAGAAGATTCATATAGACATCGTTGAGAATGCATCCTGCAAGATTTGCACCGATTTTACTGATTGTTGCAATATAATCATTAAGGATATTTACATTTACTGTGTCTGTTCTGACAATGAGTATGGTTTTATCAACATCGCGTATAAAATCCGTAACAGCCGAGTCAATTGAAAGCGGAGCTGTATCGATAATGACGAAATCAAAGTCTTTTTTAAACTGATTGATAAGTTTTGTGATGCTTCCGTCTGATATCATGGCTTGATAATCCGAATCGGGCTTTGTGTTGATTGCGAGCGAAAGGGAGGTTTTTTTAAAAGTTCGGAAAGAGTAATCATCCAAAGAAACTTCTTTTTTAAGCAGGGACGAAAGCTCGCTTTCTTCTTCGGGGGATTCATCGAAAATTTTGAAAAGTGCGGGTTTTTTGAAGTCAAAGTCAACGAGCACAACCCTGTTTCCTCTGTCTGCAAGTGAAACTGCGATGTTTGCGGCGCAGGTGGACTTGCCTTCGTTTTCTGCAACGCTGGTTATTGCAAAAACATTATCTCCGTTGTGGTTTTTCAAGTGTTCAAGCTTTGCGGCTATTTTATGGAAGCTTTCCGTGAAACGCAGACTGATATAAGCGTTACTGTGGATAAGCAGACCTTTTTTCTTTTTTTGTCTGATTTCCTGTAATGTCATGTTTTTGTTTTCGTGAGAAATGGTGCCGATAAGTTTCGAATCGATTTTTTCGTTGAAGTCGCTTTCTTTCTTAACGGTATTTCGCACGAGTGATAATATAAGTATAATTGCAAGAGAAATGGTTACAGCGGCTGCAACGACAAGGTTTCTGTTAGTGTCAGAGATTCTGTTTGACGGTCCGCTCGGAACGGACGGCATACGGATAACAGAGACACCGGCATTTCTGAAAATTTTATTTGAAACCTTGTGGTGTGATTTGATTACAGCGTTAAGAAGTCTGTATGATTTTTCGGGATGATCCGAAGTGACTTTAAGTTCAATGAAATTTGTCTGTTCAAGAACATTTGCCGAAATTGTTCCGTCAAAACTGTCTGCTTTGAGATATTCGGCAGCAGCATCTTTAATGGAAGGCTCTGTAAAAATATTAACAAGAACATTTGCTTTTTCGTTTGATATGGTAAGAGCTGAATATGAAGCTGTTGTATTACCGCCTGCGTTGACTGCCAGAGTTGCGTTTGCAGTATAAACAGGTTCGTATGTGCTGTGAGTAAACACATAGAACCCCATGGCACCGATAAGAGCGCTGAGGATAACCACCCATATGTTTTTTACAACATCCTTGATAATGCTGTGCCATTCAATTGTGATTTTGTTTTTATTCATAAGCTATCATTCTCCGACTATAACGGTCATAACGCTGTGACCTCTTTGTCCAAGGCTGTCTGTGGCATAATAGTGAACCTGATATGTACCTTCCTTATTGAAATCAATATCCGGCTCAATTGTAACTTTGTTTTTCAGGCTATTTTTCTTTGAATCCAGAGCATCGACTAAATACGTTTTGAAATCGATTGTTTCGCCTTTCTTTATGTAGATGAGGTATTCTTTCAGTTCTATCTTTGGAACGGAAGCGGGTCGGTCTTCAACAATAAGGGGAAGCTGTATGGTTGAAGTATCACCCTTTGAGTTTGTTACGGTAACATCCAGCGTGTATGCGCCTGCGTTTGTGTTGGAATACTTTTCAGATGTTATAATTATTTTGTTTGATATGTTTCCGTCAATGCTGTCCGATGCAGTTATGAGACCTTTGATATCAATTCGCTCATACAGTGAGAAGCAAAGATTGCCCGAAACCTTGAATCTGGGAGACTTATAGCCTTTGAACTTGATTTTTCTTGTTGCTTTTGCAACGTTGTTATCACTGTCGCAGACGGTATAGGTAACTTTGCTGACACCTTTTTCGGTGAAACGTGAAATCGATTCAACAATGATTTTTTCTGTAAGGTCACCGTCTTTTTCATCATGGGCTGTAACACCCTTGAGAAGTTCTTCGTCGGTTGCCTTGAGGCTGACCTCTATCACGTCCTCCTCAACCTTGATTTGAGGGATTGTTTTATCTGTGTTGATTTTTTCGCTGATAAAAACCGTCAGCGTTGCAATTGAGATAAAGACAAATGCAATTGATATGATAATTCTCATTGCTTTCATTTTTTTCACCTTAGCTGATTTTTTTATTTTCAAGAATTTTTGAAGGGTTTTGAGTAAGAAGCAAATTTGCATATTCTTCCGAATAAATTTTGCTGATTAATTCGTATGCATCCGCAAGATACGGAGTTCGCATATAAGGGCTGTGAGCATCGCTTGCCACAAAATCCGCAAGCTCGTTTCCGAGCATATTGTGTGCGGCGTCATATGCTGCTTTTCCGAAGCCGCCCTTCAGACTGCCTTTGTTGATTTGCAGAAGACAGCCCATGGTTTTTAAACGGAAGGGTGCTGTTTCATCCTCTGCAACGAAGGCGTATCTTTCGGGATGAGCAACAATAGGAATCAACCCCTCGGAGATGAGGGCTCGAAGCTTTGCATAAACCGAGTCTGCGTGTTCTGAAAAATCAAATTCCACGAGCAGATAATCGGATTTGCACAGGGTGAGCAGTCTTTTTTCCTTTATGAGGTCGGTAAGATTTCCGCAGGCGAAAATTTCATGGCCGGGAAAGATTTTCAGCGGTATATTTTCTTTTTTCAGTTTTGATTTGAATTTGTTAAATATATCTGCATAAGTTCTTCCGAAATAATTCTGAAAAGAATCCGGAATGTTGCAGTGGGGTGTGGCTATTATTGTCTTTGTACCGCCCTCTACGGCAAGACGCGCCATCCTGAGCGACTCTTCAAAGTTATCCGAGCCGTCATCAAGGCCGGGCAGAATATGGCAATGAATATCGACCAAGGCGCACCTCCACTAATAATAGTTATATATTATATATAATACTATATAAGCAATATTGAGTCAACATATATTTGTATATTTTTATTATTTTCCTTCTAATTTGACATAGTCCGAAAAAGATTAAAAGACGGATTTTCGAAAAAAATAACCGCCTGCATTTCTGCAGACGGTTATTTCTTTTAATCAGGAAAAGAACACCTGGATGCTTGATGAAAACTTGCAGTAATCCTCAAACATAACCTGTTCTGTGCAAGGTTCCATCATACCGAAGGCATTGTTGATATCGTAACCCATTGATATAAGGATATCCTTGATTTCTTTAGCGTCTTCAGTGCTTGTGGAGCATGATGAAGCTGCAGCAGCATTAGCGTTCAGAGAAAGAAGTGAAACAGTTGGTTTTATGTATTTGCTCATTATTTTATTCTCCTTTCTTAAAGGCTTAAAATGCCCTTGATGAAATCGATGAACTTTGTAAACATTGAGATGAGCCAATTGAAAAATCTGACAAGCCAGCATTCTGATGAGCTGTCGTCTTCCGAAGGTTCTTCAGGGATAACAGGTTCTTCGGGTTCTGCATCGGGAATGTTGGGTTCGACATCCTCTGCGGGAGCCATCATCATGGTTCTTGCTGTCATAAGGTTGAATTCCGTTGAAAGAGAAGCGGTTTCAATTGCTTCGCTTGTAATTTTAAGGGTGCCCACAGAGAGAAGCGTTTTTTCTGTTACATTCTGGATTGTGACAGTACCGTCTTCGTCAATATAGTTTGTGATGTCATAATACATTTCGGTATTACTTTTAACAGCGAACTGACTTCCACCAAATTTAGCCGTAGGGATGCCCGAAGCAGCTCTGAGGCTGACCATGACTTTCATGCTGTTCTTATCGAAACCGTTGATAGTAAAGGTTACCGCCTTATTGTCAACAAATGATGCCTTGGAAAGATACAGCTCATCCTTCGGACCGATTTCCGCATATTTTTCAACGGAGATTTCGTTTGCATCATTACCCGAAACATAAGCGAAGTTGCCGCCATTGTCGGGAGTGATTATGTTGCCGTCCTTAACATTAACAAGGTTATCAATAACATTGTAATACTGAGCGTTTGTTTCAGAAGAAATGTAGTATGAGTTGCCGTCTTCAAGAGGATTATAAACTCTTACGGAGTCGATAATGTTAAGAAGATCTGAGGGACCCTGAGTATGAACCACACCTTCTTCAAATGTGTTCACGCCTTCGCCGCCGTTGAAGATTGAGTTTTCATCGAACCATATAACTTCAACCGATTCAGCATCAAGAACATGTTCAAGACCCGCTTCGGCAAGAGCTTCGCGGAGGGACTCGTTATCTGTGTATGATGCGGTGCCGACAGGCATATCGTCAACTGCCTGAGTGCTTAATCTGTTGTTGATAGCACCGGACATAGTGGGAAGGTAAGAAGCAACAATCTGAACCGTGTAGTTGCTGTGTTCAAGTCCGTTTTCGCTGATGAGAGGAACCTGATAAAGTGTATTGCTGTATCTGTCGATGCCCTCGTCATCAAGATCGCTGTAGTAGGTGTCAACAATGTAGGATTTAACCATCTTGCCTACTTTTTCGCCCTTATCGTTTTTATAGTCGTTATCTCTGAGAGTAACAACCAGAACACCTGTGTTGAGACCGCAAGCGCCGTTGAGGTCAAAGCCTTCGCCTGTGAAGTCGAATTTGATGTTCTTTGAACGCTTGTATGTTTCGCTAACGGTTACTTTAAGAGCAGAACCGTTTGAGTAGTTAGCCAACTGGTTGTAACCTGCGGTGTTGCTGTCATAGCCGTAAACGTCATTTACGGTTGAAGCATCCTGATTTACAGTTGCTGTTGTGCCGTCGCGATTCCAATCACGACCCGTGCCGGTAACGGTGAATACGTTTTCTTCGTAGAGAACGTTTGAAGCGGGGGCAACGGTGATCTGGCTCTTGACAACAGTTGAGTCGCCCTTGTCGAGCTGAGTGTGATAATAAACGGTTTCTATGCCGTTAACGACAGAGGTGGGAGTGTAAACAATGTTGCCGTTTTCGACTTTGAATATACCGTATTTTCCGTTGGCGGTTGAAGTGTAGGCATCGCCGTCGGTTGATACGCCGACGATGGAGGCTGTTGCGCCGTAGATTGTTGCGGCGTCTGTGAATATTGTATCGTTTGCAACAGCATCAATTGTAATGGGAGTGCTGAAGTCGATAACTGCAGTGTCAGCGGTAAGAGCTGTGTCTGCAAGCTGCCACTTTGACTTGAGGTAAACGGTTGAAGTCTGAGTAAGTACCGTTGTTTCAGTTACCTGAGTATCACCGTTATACCAGCCCTTGAAGGTGTAGCCTTCTCTTGTGGGTGTGGGAAGAGTGCCGTATGCGGTCTGACTTCTTACCTTCTTGTTAACGGGCGAAACTTCAATGCCCGTATCCTCGGAGATTCTGATGTTGTTAACTGCGAGAACGCTTCCGCTGTCGTTGGCGTCAAATCTGATTTTAACATATTCGGTGGTTGCACCTGCTGTGAAACTGAGCGAAACTTTGCCTGCCGAAGTGCCGTGTTTAACCATATAAACATTGCTTTCAACTCCGACACCGCTGCCTGCCGTGAAGGATGAATCACCTGACTGGCTTGCGTTGAGAGCCTGAACATATACATCATAGGCGTTGTTTGCCGAGGGAGTGAAGGTGGTGATGTCTGCGGTAAGAACATAGGACTTTCCGGGTTCGATATCAATAGCGTAGGAGAAGCCGGTGTTTGCATCGCTGCCGGTTGATGTTACCTTGAAACCGGTGTCCGTTTTTTCGTTAACAGTCAGTTTGCTTGTGGAGATGTTGAACGCATTGTAATCGAACAGGTTATCAAATGTAACGTTAACCCATGACTCGCCCCATACCGCATAGAGGGTAACTGTGCTGCCGTTAACTTCGGCAAGCTTGCTTACGGTTTCACCGAGCTGATACTGTACCGAGGTTGCTGCGGAATCGGTTGACCAGCCGAGAAGCTCGCTGCCCGATTTTGTGAAGCCGCTTGAAGCAAGGGCAACTTCTCCGGTGTACTTAACCGTCTGGCTTGCAATTGAACCTGAACCGCCGTTTGAGTTGTAAACGATGGTGTAGCTGTTTTCGGTCCATACCGAGTAAATTGATTTGTGTTCTGTTGCGGTATCTGAACCTGTTACGGCTTTGTTGTTTGCATCAACCCAACCGCCGAATGTGAAGCCGGTTCTGGTGAGGGTCGGAAGAGTACCGTAAGACTGACCGTTCAGATAAATGTCTTCGGTTTTTGCATAGTCAACATCTTCGTAATATCTTGCAGAATCGATCAGCTTGATGTTGGAGAATGTTGATTCGCAGGGATCGTTTGTTGTGTTACCGAAGCGGAAGCTTGCCTTGGCGGTATTGGCACCTGTTGTGAACTTTATGACATAGTGGTATGTGCCCGCGTTGCCGTAATTACCCCACCAGGGATTACTTTCGGATTTTGACGACCATGCACCGCCGTTTGTCTGAATAGACATGTTTGTCGGCACATCTCCGTTGGAACCGTCTTCTTTATAGAAGAACATGAATGCCTGAGATTCTACGGTTGTTGTTACATCGTATTCGAAAACATACTCTGTGTTGGGTTTCAAATCAACCAGATAGTAGCCGTTGCCTGAACCGTAGTTGGTGTATGCTTCGCCGCCGGTGATTGTATCGTTTTTAATTGTAATAGTACCGTTATTGTAGGATGCTGTTCCTCTGCCTGAAACAACAGTCATGCTGTTGGGATACAGTGAGAACTCATAAGCACTGAAAATGTTGTCATATTTCAGTGAGTGATATTCATAGAGAGCATCAGCGAGTTCTTTCTTGGCTTCGTCGATTTCATCCTGAGATGTTGAGGGATCGCCGAGAACTGTTGCTGCGTCTTTGAGGGCTTCCTCAAGCTCGGGAGTTGTTTCTGTTCTGGTGTAGCCTTCAATTACAAGGTCACGAAGTTCGCTCTTATCGGTGATATCGATAAGAACAGATGTACCTGCGGTTGTGTACTGGTTTGCATTAATGTTCTGGTCCGCAACACCCTGGTTCAATGCGTGGATATACATGCCGTCAATGTCTGATGATACTTCAAACGCAGGAACGAAGGATTCTCTGTAAGGAAGAGTATGACTGTTTGCAAAGTCGGTGTAAGTACCGCTGTATACAGTCCAGCCGCTGGGTGCGGCGGAAAGGCTTGTTGCTGTGTAGGAATCGTCGGTGCCCAAGGTGTAATAAGTGGTGTATTTACCGAGTGAGTTCTTGACGTAGCTGCCGATTCGGAGAACATCATAACCGATTTTGAGGTTGGGAATCTGGTTTGTGTTTGAATAACGGGATTTATCGATAGCGAGCAAGCCAAGGTAGCTTCGTGCTCTTGAAGAGTCATGGTCGTTGGTTGCTGTCTGCATAACGTAGTTATTTTCGTTATACACGTTATTATCAACATCTGCGCCGGTAATTTGTTCTTCAATGTAGTCTGTTGCAGTTCCGCCTGAACCGCCTGAAGGAGCATTTTCATTATATAACGGGTCATTAGTGAAATAACCTGCACCCTTGTAGTCACCCTTAAGGGAGCCTAACGGTGACCACACTGAGTGGTCAACACCGGTAGCACCGGTAATCCACGATGAAATTTCATGCTGTGAAGCTGCAACCTGACGGGCTTCCGCAACTGCACCGACAGTTCTGCCGGGTGCATAAAGAACTGTGTAAGCTGTATATGTTGCTTTTGTGCCGTCTTCAAGTGTTGCCGTGATTTCCCACTTTGCGGTGGCCTTTTCGCCGGGGTTAAGACCTGTATTTGCGAATTTCAGATTATACTGTTCGTCAAATATGCCTGTGCCGGCAGAATAGTTGAGAAGGAGCGTTGCGCCGTCACAGCTTGTGCCGTTGTTATCAACAAGGTTGATATCGTCAGAGGGGTTTGTGACGTTGGTGATATCAACTGTAACAGATTCAGCCTTGTCAATATGAACACCGAAATACATCTTGTCGTCGGATTGTGCAACAGTCTTGACATCATAGTAGTTTGCTACATCAAGAATGTTGTTTACATAGTACTGACCAAGTGTTGAAGCACCGTTGACAGGTGTCATATAAACTGTTTCGGGAACAGCAATCTTTGTTTCTGCAACTGCAGCAGCTTCGTCCTTGGCAACAGCGAATCTGAAGTCTTCGCGGATTTCTTCTTCTGTACCTGTTGTTACATAATATGAATATTCGATGGGCTTATAGCTTTCGAATGTCATAACGCCAACGGGGGAGATATATGATGTGGGGCTTTCAATAGCGGGGTTAAGAGAAGCAGTGTGTCTGTAGTTTTCAACAAGGTTGCCCTGCTTAACCTGATCTTCGTTATAAATTGCGGGGAACACGCCGTAATGGAAGTCTGTTACGCCTGCGGAATAAACGCCGATGCCGAAGCTTTCGGGGTCGGGGCTGGCTGTAAAGGCTGCCCAGTTTTCGTTACAGTCAACGTCAACGTCAACCGTGGGTTTGCCGTTTGCCTGAAGCAGAGCGTTATATTCGGGGAGAACGCCCCAGAATTCGGGTTCTTCCTTATCCTGTCTGACGTTGGCATCTGACCAGGCTTCTCCGCCTGAATGATAAACAAAGTTGTTAAGAGGCTCGATGGTGTAAAGAGCAGGAAGCTCCTGGTCGCGTGTGTTTGAGGGATAGCCGGAATAGTCAACGAAGCGGCAATATGTTTTAATCATACCGTCTTCAAAAACATACCATGCTTCCATATAAGAATCGGTTACATAGCTGTCGGGATAATCTTCGGAGTTTTTACCCCAGTCAAGAGGACGGGTTTTGATATAAATTTCTTTATCGGTAATTCTGTAGTCGATAACCTTACTTGCTTCGCCGCCCTTGATAACATCTCCTGTCGCAGGGTCAAAGTGGTTGATGTTACCGCCCTGAACGGGGTTGTAGGGCCACTTAACACCGTTATAGTCACCAAGCTCAAAGGGAGGCTGGTCTGTACCGTAATATGACTGCTGCAGGTAACGGCCGCGGTCATTGGTGTTGATAAGGTTAACGTCAAGGCTTTCAGCCTTGTAGTTTGTGCCGAAGTCTCTGTCCAATATGCTTCTGTGGTCAACCCTTGTTATGTCTTTTCCGTTTTCGTTATAAACACGGACAACAACAGGGTCGGAAGCAGTTTGGTTTTTAAGGTCATAAATTTCGGAAACAACGCCGCCGTAGTCAAGGCTGATACCAACCTTATATTCATCGTTCTGATAGAACTGTGTCGGGTCGTTGGGTACGGTAGCATTGATTGTTGAAACCGAATAAAGCTCAAAATTGCCGAATTCCTTATCAAGGCAGGTGAACTCAATTGAAATAACGGAATAATGAGTTATGCCTCTGAGGAAGCTGTCAATGTAAGAAGCGAAATAACCGTTATCCGAGGGCTCAAGGAAGAACACTTCTGTGTCAGCATCCATGGTGATAACGCCCTTAACATAAGAATCGGAATAATAAGTCAATTCATAGCGGTTGAAGGGTGTTGTGCTGTATTCGATGGTATAGTTGTTGTTTGCAACTTTAACGGGGTGAGCTGCGCCGTTAACGGTGATGCTTTTTTCGTCGCCGTCGGTAACATTAACGGTGAAGGTGGTTGTTTTGCCGCCGTAACGGACAGTAATGGTCTGTGTGCCGACGGTGTTCAGATAATCGGGTGTGCAATAATAGCCTGAAGAAACCGTGAGCGTTGAATCGCCGACTGCAGCGTTAAGAACAAGACCTGCGGGGTTGAATTTTTCGCCGACGGTGTAGGTTGTCTTTGCGGGCATCTGAGCAACCGTGAGGCTGTCAACAGCAGGCTCATACTTGGGATAAACGGTGTAGCTTGAGGGCAAAATCTCTGTGTCAGAGGTGATGCGGATACCCGAACCGTTTTTGCCTGTGAACCAGTCTGCAAAAACATAACCCTCGGGAACGTTTGAAGGAACGGGGAGCGAACCGTAGGTGCCGCTGCCGTATGTAAATGCTTTACGGTGAGTGTGTCCCATAACGGTTGAGAATGAATATTTGGCATTCAAAGCATCGGTTTTGTAAACGCCGATGTTTTCAAGAACACAATATCTTGAAACTGCCTCTGTGTTATTGATACAGGAGAATACAACCTGAATGCGTCCAGTGTCTGCCTTCGTGGTGAATTCTCTTCTGTTGCCGATAAGCTGGGGTGTTTCGTAGTTATACCAAGCTACCATTTCGCCGGTTGATTTCATTTCAACAATGTAAGGCTGGCAGTGAACGGGTCCGGGAAGGTTGTTGTCACCGATATCGTATGTCAGAGTATAGCTGGTGTTCGGCTGAACATTGATTGTGTAATAAGCGATATTGCTCGTATCTTCGGCAATGCCGAAGCCGGTGAGGAAAGTGTTGTTTGCGGTGGCCTCGGTTGAGAGCTTGATAGTGCCGCTTGCCAAATCGGGTGATATTTCACCTGTGCCCATACCGGGAGCTGAGGATTTTGCGTTGTTTGCCCATGCTTCAAGGTCAAACAAATTGTAATTGTTTTCGAGATAATTGTCGTAATATACAGTTTCGTAAATTGCAACATCCTTAACCGTTGCATAAACAGAGGTCATATCAGGTCTGGTTACTGAGTCATCACCGATTGTGAAACGAATCTGAATTTTATCAACGTTGGAAGGGGTGGTGAAGTTGAAGCTGTTATAGCCATATCCGGGGGTCGCATATTGAACCATTCTGTCTAAACCTGCAAACAAGCCTTCGGTTGTATACATGAATACAAAAGGCTGAAAATCCCAGATATTACCTTCAACATGGTATGAGAAAGTGTAAGTAGTATTAGGGTTAACACTCATCATATAGTAAGAAGCGTTTTGTGAAGCGCTTTCTGTGCCCATTGAGAAAGCGGTGTAAATTTCACCTGCAGCCATGTCGTTCTTGGTGAGTGTGAAGCTGCCGTTTTCAAAGTCTGATTCCAATGTATCGATTTTGCTGGGAGCTATGTCAGCAATAACGGTAGACGACAGACTGTTGTTTAACCAATCTTCAAGAATGAAGATATTGTTGAATGCAAGTTCAACTGCATCTCTGTCTGCTGCTGAGGTGAAAATCATTCCGACGGTAGGAATGATCATTGCAACCGCAAGCAGCAAAACAACAATTTTTTTTGCGTGTTTTTTCATAAAATTACCTCCATGAATTTTGCGTTATCTATATTAAATCCAAATTGTTTCTTGGATAATGATTTTTTCTGCGGGAAGGCTTCTCCTCAAAGAGAAGGCGATATAAATCCGTCACACAGTTTTTTGTATTCCGCCGCTTTCCGGCAGAGATATTCGGGCACAACTCCGTATTCTCCCGCTTCGGCAAGCGGAATCGCCGCACATATATCGCAGTAATTTCTCAATTCGCAGGTTTTGCATTTTGAAGGAAGAATTATTCCGTTTCTTGCTTCTTTTATGTTTTTCCATGCGCTTTCGAAATCTGTAATATCAACAACCGGCTTTGTCATCATTCCGCAAGGGGTCATTTTGCCGTCCCAGGTTACCCAAAAGGTGCTGCGCCCCGCACGGCAGGGGATTTGTTCACTGCCCGAATCGGAAATTTCCGAGCTTCTTTTAAGTTTCGCCTTTGCTTCAAGATGGTTTCTGAACTTTTCCGAACCCCAATCAAGCATACGGCAGCCGAACTGAACTTCTGCAGCTTTTTCGGGGGAAAGCCTGTCGGCTTCGCCGCCTGCCCGGACGGGGGGAAACATATAAGTCACTGTCTGAACGGGCATTCCGAGTTCTTTTGCGAATTTATAAATTTTTTCAGCATCATGGCTGTTGTATTGAGTTGCGGTATAATTGATTTTAACATCAACGCCCGCTTGTCTGAGCTTCCTTACAGCATCGAAAACTTTTTCATAAGCTTTTCCGTTTCCGCAAATTTCCCGATAAGTTTCTTCCGATGCACCGTAAAGTGATATATTAATTTTTTGCGGAGGATTGTCAGCAAAAAATTTAACTTTGTCATCATTAATCAAAAGCCCGTTGGTGTTGACCGAAACGAGAAGACCGAGTTTTTTTGCTCTGAGATAAATTTCTTCAAAGTCATTTCTTAAAAGCGGTTCACCGCCTGTAAGCAGCAGCATGAACATTCCGGCGTTTTTTGCTTCTTCGGTAAGCTTCAGCCACCATCCGGTATCTTTTTCTTGCTTTATGGCTTCGCAGTCGTTCCCTTTTCGGTGAATGTAACACATCTTACAGTCCAGAGGGCAACGCGATGTGAGTTCAAAAGCACCTGAAAGAGGAATGGAGTTCTTGTCCGCTTTTGCAAAAAGATTGCTTATAAAAAGGTCATATTCAAGCCCCATTCAGATAACACCTCCGTTTTGCAAAGTTTTTTCAAGAACTTCAACCGCTTTCTGGTCAGGTGTGCATTCGAACGAATAAACAGGAACATTTTCAAGAAGCTTTATAATCAAATCGAAAATGGTTGCTTGTTCATTTGGCGCCAGAAGGTCGAGATAAACATTATGCAGAATTCCCCGCAGTGCTTCTATTCCCGACAAGCGCCTGATTTTGTTTTCGGTTGACTGACCGAGCAACACTATCGCACCGAGCGGAAGATTTCTGTTTTTGCATATGCCGCTTGTTCCGCAGAACGGAACTCCGCAGGCATAAACGCCGTCTTCAACAAGAATTCCTGCTTTATCGCCGTTGATAACTTCAGCTGAACGGTATTTTTCCCACAACGCTGCCTGAGTGCTTTTACCCGTGCCGCACGGCGCGGAGAAAAGAACAGCCTCGCCGCCAATATCTATAAACGACGAATGAATGAAAAATGCGTTTTTGGAAAGCAGGAGCTGAGCAAGAGAAATCGAACTCCACATATATCTGCTGTCCATCATAACAGGAAAGCTCTTTTGAGTGAAAAATGTTTCGCTGAAAGATGTATCGGCAGGAGTATAACGGGTAAGTGCGCCGTGTACGGTTCCCATCGGCAGTTCGCGGTAAACGGTGTCGCCGTCAACAGAAACGACAAACTCACCGGATTTTTCTTTTCTTCCGACAGGAATTTTCGGAAAGGGCTCACTGATTTTGCACTCTGTGTTTATATCGGCAACGCCGCTGCCTGTTTCGAATTGTGCCCAGATGGGATTGTCGCCGGGGAAACACTTCGCATCAATGCAAATCAATTTTTTACAAATTAAATAATATTTTTTCATAAATCTTTATAATAAAATAAATAAATATAAATATACGCATAATATTTTACTCTTGTATTTTAAAGAAGTCAAGATGTTTTTGCTGTTATTCTGTTGTGAATTTGCACAAATTTTTTCCATATTCAATCGGTTGATTGCGAATGAATAACTGTTTTGAAAGCTCTAAATCTAAATCAAAGACCTTGACCTTTTACAGCACTTGCGCTAAAATTGGTCGAAAACAGAAATATAAATGGTGCTGTGGCGAGAAACGGTAAGTTACAGTTGACAAAGAAGGAAATAATTTGGGTTACAACAAGAGTGTTTCTTGAGAGGGGATATATAAAAAACAACAACGTTTAACTGGTTACTGCATATTTTGTAGTTATATTTATAATTAAATCTTGTATTTTTATTTAAAATGTGATAAAATTTATAGTCTATAAGCGGAAGTGTTTGTATCAACAGATAATAATTTGATTTAAGAGGTGACAGCTGTGTTTGATATTCACTGTCATATTTTACCCGGCGTTGATGACGGATCGGGCAATCTGAACGATTCAATTGAAATGGCGCAGCTTGCCGCCGAATCGGGAACGAAGGGTATTGTTGCGACTCCTCATTGCAATATTTCCGGAATGTTCAATAATTATTATAACGCTGAATTCAAAGAGAAATTCCTGCATCTGAAGCATGCTCTGCAGCAGAAAAGCATTCCCGTTGAAGTTTATTCAGGTCAGGAAGTTTTCCTTTCGAGTCACTTTGAAGAGCACCTGGAAAAGGGTGAGCTTATAACCCTTAACGGGTCAAGGTATATGCTTGTCGAACTGGATTTCAAAATCGATGCTGCGGATGCTTTTTCAAGGCTTGAAAGACTGATTTCTTACGGCTGTATTCCCGTTGTTGCTCATCCCGAAAGATACGGATTTGTTATTGAAAATCCGGATGTGATAAGAAAAATCCGTTCCGTCGGAGCTTTTGCTCAGGTTAATTCATGCAGCTTGACGGGTGAATTCGGGCATCTTATTCAAGAAACAGCAAATATTATTGTCCGCAACAGATTTGCCGATTTTGTTGCAAGCGATGCCCACAGTCAGTACAGCCGTACACCCTCTCTGGCGCAGGTGCATGAGCTGATTTGTGAAAATTTTTCATATGATTATGCAGATGTTCTGTTCAAAATAAATCCCGTTAAGCTGCTGAACAATGAAACTATATAGAAAGGCGAAACTTTTATGTTAAAATGGCTTCAGAAAATAACGCTGCTTGTGTTTGCTATAACTCTTGTTGCGTTTATAGTCTTCTCGGCTATTGATAAAATTACAACCGACGACTCGATTCCCGAAATAACCCTTGCAACAGAGGAGCTTGAAATCAGTGTCAAGGATAAAAAAGAAGCGTTGCTCCGTGGTGTTACCGCCATGGATAAAAAAGACGGCGATATAACCGATAAGGTGCTTGTTGAGTCGGTTTCAAAGTTTATAACGCCCGGCGTTTTCAATGTTACATATGCTGTTTCAGATAACGACAACAATGTTTCAAAAGCAACCCGCAGGGTGCGTTATACCGACTATACCCAGCCTGAATTTTATATGAAGCGAGCGTTAGTTTATTCGGTTGACGAAGATGTTGATATCCGTGCCGCAGTAGGTGCAAGAGACTGTGTTGACGGCGATATAAGTGATAAAGTCACGATTCTTGCAACAGACTTTGTTCAGAACACGGCAGGTGTGTTTACGGTTTCGCTTCAGGTCGCAAACAGCATGGGTCATATGATTTATCTTGATGTTACCGTTCATGTTGAAGGTAACGAAACAATGGCACCGGAAATTCAGCTTAAAAAGAGCCTTATCTATATCAAGAAGGGTGAAAAACCCGTGTTTGAGGATTATATCAAGGAAGTAACCGTTAACGGTGTTCTCATGAAGGATTACGGCTTGCTGATTTCAACAAACTTTGACAGTGAAAAAGAGGGCACTTATAACGTGCATTATTATATTTCAACCAACGAAGGATATGAGGGGCACTCGATTCTTACGGTTGTTGTTGAGTGATGGGAGTGATAAGGCTTGGATAAAAATAAATCATGGTTTTCGATAACGTTCGAGTGGAACAGCCTTATCAAAGACCTGATACGCAATATCTGGATTATTTTTCTTGCCGCAATAATTGCCTATATGGGCATTCAGGTTTATGAAAAAAGCATTTATACACCTACATATACCAGCAAGGCGATTCTTGTTGTGCGTGCAAAGGCAGGTTCTTCGGGAATCTACAGCAATCTTGCTTCTTCTTCGGAAATGGCAGCAATTTTCACAAAGGTTTTCCAACAGCCTTCAATGAAAAAGCTTGCTGCAGAAAATCTTGAATTGACATCATTTGACGGAACAATTTCCGCAGAGGTTACGGGAACAACAAACCTTCTTAATGTGTCTGTAAGGAGCAAGAGTCCGGAAATGGCGTTCCGCCTGCTTTCTTCTGTGCTTGAGGTTTATCCCGATATTTCCGATGCCGTTTTTACTGATGCGGTTATCGACATTATTTCCAATCCCAATATGCCGACATCGCCGTCTAACTCGCCACTGATAACCTACCGAAACCAGATTGTTCTGATAGCAATGCTTCTTGCGGCGGCGGTGATTGTTCTGTTCTCGCTTATGCGTGAAACAGTAAAGGAAGAAAAAGGCTTTACAGATAAAATCGACGCAGAGCTTATCGGAACGGTTGCGCATGAAAAAGCGCATCTTTCAAACAAGGAAAAGCTTGAAAAGAAAAAGCGCGCTCTGTTGATAAATGATGCTTATTCAACGCTTAAATTTACAGAGGATTATCAGAAGCTTGCAACAAAGCTTGAATATTTGCAGAAAAGGAAAGACCAAAAGGTTTTCACCGTTACAAGTGTTTTCGAAAACGAAGGCAAATCAACGGTTGCAGCCAATATTGCGCTTGCTCTTTCGGGCAGGGGATACAGGGTTGCACTTATCGACCTTGACATAAGGAAACCGTCGCTTTATAAAATTTTTGATTATAACCATAAAATGGACAATGAGTTTTACGATGTTCTTTCAAATAAAATTCCGCTCAGCGATTTCAGTTTCTATCGTTACAGAAAAGGTGATCTGATTATCGCCTTTAACAAGAAACACTATGAAAATTCGCACGAGGTTTTAGACAACACTTCTCTTGAAAATTGCATCTCGATTCTTCGCGAAAAAATGGATTTTGTCATCGTTGATACACCGCCCACAGCGGTCTCTGCCGATGCGATTTCAACCTCGGTTTATACCGACAGAACGTTACTTGTTGTCAGAACCGATACCGTTGCCGTTCAAGATATTAACGATGCGATTCTTGCCATACGTGATGCGGGCGGAAAGCTTGCAGGCTGTGTTCTGAACGACGTATACAAACCATTTACTTTGTTCGGACAGATGGGTTCCGACGAAACGGGTTATTACGGAGCTTATTATAGAAAAAGTTATGGCTATGTCAGACCTCATCAGGCAGAAGTTGTCGATGGTTTCGCTGAGGATTATACCGACGAAACATCCTATAAAATCGAGAAATAAGGTTATTGTATGAATAATAATATGATAAATAATGATACCGCCAATTCTACGGTGGAGCTTAAAATTCTGCTGAGCGATGCATGGCGCGGTGCGATGAAATTCGGCTGGGTTGCCGTTGTGCTTGCTGTGCTTCTGGGCGGAATTCAGTTCTACAGAAGCTACGTGCGCTACGTTCCGGAATATACCGTTTCGGCAACCTTTACAGTTCAGACGGAAAACAAGGTTCTTTCGGGTGAAAACGGAGTTTCGGCGTATTCGTTCTTCTATAACAAAAACACGGCGGATCAGTTAGCGAGCGTGTTTCCCTATGTTATCAGCAATCCCATTCTACGCACACAGGTCTGCGAGGAACTGGGTGTTTCACAAATGCCCGCAACGATTACCGCAAACTGCATATCGGATACCAACATGGTAACGCTCACCGCAAAGGGCGGAGACCCGCAGATTACATATGACACTCTGATGTCAGTTATCAAGAACTATTCTTCGGTCGCTGACTACATAATCGGACGCACAAAACTTGTTATCATCAGCGAACCGATTGTTCCCGAAAACCCGTCAAACAAAATGGCGTGGCGTTCGTCGGTGCTCAGTGCGGCACTCATCGGAGCTGTTATCGGCGTGGGCTGGATTCTGGTTTATGCTATCTTAAGAAAAACAATCCGTACAAAAGAGGATATCCGCAACGTTCTCAATCAGAATTGCATCGGCGTTCTTCCTCAGGTCGTTTTCAAGAAATACAGAAGACAGATTAATACCGACATCATTCTTACAAATCCGTTGATAGGTAACGATTTTCTTGAGTCTCTCCGCCTTTTGCGAAGCTCCGTGAAAAAAACTCTCAGCAATGGCGAGAAGGTTATTATGATAACAAGCACGGCACCCGACGAGGGCAAGTCTGTTGTAACGGTCAATCTGGCATCGATTTTTGCGAAAAACGACAACAAGGTGCTTGTTGTTGATTGTGACCTGCGTGATTCGGGTATTTCTGTTTTGGTAAATAACGAAACGGGCAAGGAGTCGATAGAAACGGAAACCGAGCTCTATGAAATACGTCACATTGATGCATTGGGAATTGATTTTCTCAGCTTCAAGGACAGCAAAAATAATCTTCAACAGGTTATACGTACTCCGGTTCTCAAAACGATTTTTTCAGAGCTTAAAGAAAACTATGATCTGGTTCTTATCGATACTCCGCCCTGCGGAATTATTTCCGACGCAAGCATTATTTCAGGTGCGGCAGAAGCGATTATCTATATTATCAGACAGGATGCCGTTATGCAGACATCGATAAGAATGGGAATAAGTGCCATGCTTGAAACGGAAACAAAGCTTCTCGGCTGCATTCTCAACGGTGCAACGGGAGGACCCGGCGGCTACGGCAACTATTATAAATACGGCGGCTACAATAAATATTACCGTTATGGTTATTCCCATAAACACGGCTACGGTTATGGCTATGGTAAACAGAAATAAATAATCTTTGAAATGAGATGGTTAAGTGAAGAAGCCAAGTGAATATGTTGAGCTTTTCCGTTCCCTCGGAAAAGAGTGGAAGTGGCTTCTGCGCTACGTTTCGAAGTATCGTTTGCAGATCGCCCTCTATGTTGTTATCGGACTTGTCAGCACGGCGATGGGTCTGGGTTCAAGCGTTGCATCGAAATATCTGATTGACTCTGTTATTTCTCATAATAACGATACGATTGTTAAGAGTGCGGTGCTTGCCGTGGGTCTTGCATTAACGCAGATTGTTGTCGGTGCGGTGGTTTCGAGAATTGCAACCGTTGTGGGAACAAAGGTTAGCACGGAAATCAGAGCAAGCGTATATGAGCATATAACCTACTCGAAATGGGAAGACATAAGAAAATATCACTCGGGCGACCTTCTTAACAGAATAGAGGGTGATGTCGGTGCGGTATCAAACAGCATAATTTCATATATTCCCAGCGTATTCACGAGGTCTGCGCAGTTTTTCGGCTGCCTTGCGGTTGTGCTTTATTATGACCCCACAATGGCGATATTTGCATTCATGAGTGCACCGTTTTTGTTTTTCTCTTCAAAAATATCAACAAAAATGATGCGTAAGTACAATAAAGAAAGCCGTGAAATGAACGGCAGAATTCTATCGTTCTATTCCGAATCAATTCAAAATCTCCAGACCATAAAAGCTTTTGACATAACAAGACGTTATGTTGAGCAGATGAAAACGAATCTTCAGCTTTACAGAAAAATAAGGCTTGACCACGATAAATTTTCAATTGTAATGACCCTCTGTATGTCGGTTATAGGTCTTGTTGTTGCCTATATCTGCTACGGTTGGGGTGTATACAGACTTTGGCAGGGTGCGATTTCTTACGGAACAATGACTCTGTTCTTGCAAATTTCGGGTCAGCTGACATCGTCGTTTTCATCATTGGTTTCGCTTATTCCCAGTGCAATTTCAATTGCTACGGCATCGGGCAGAATCATGGAAATCACCGATTTGCCTATTGAAAAAGGTGAAGATGGTGAAAAAGCGGAAAAGATGAAAGAATCCGCCGATGAAAACGGCATAACCATCTGCTGCAGCGACCTTACATATACTTATCCCGACGGCGATAAGCCCGTTGTGTGCGATATTTCATTCAGCGCGGCACCGGGCGAAACGATTGCATTTATCGGCCCTTCGGGAGAAGGAAAAACAACAATTTTAAGACTGATTCTCGGTCTTGTTGAAGCCGATTCGGGCAAAATCACAATGGAAACAAAAGACGGAAGGAAGATTTCCGTTTCCGAAAGCACGAGAAGATTCTGTTCGTATGTGCCCCAGGGGAATGCAATTTTCTCGGGTACTGTTGCTGACAATCTTCGCATTGTACGTCCCGAGGCAACGGATGAAGAGCTTATCGAAGTTCTGAAAACTGCCGATGCATGGAGCTTTATCAAAGATCTGCCAAACGGAATATTTACCGAAATAAGCGAAAAGGGTGTCAATTTTTCGGAGGGACAGGTTCAGAGAATGTCGATTGCAAGAGCAATTCTGAGAGATGCCCCCGTTATCGTTATGGACGAAGCGACAAGTGCGCTTGATGCAAAAACGGAAGAAACCGTTCTTTCAAATATGATGAAGGAGTATCCTAACAGAACGAGGATTATTACCACTCACAGACCGAGCATGCTTCAGTATTGTACAAGAGTTTATAAAATCAATGAAAATGGCAATCTTGTTAAAGACACGGATGAAAACGGGTTGCTGTAAAATCATGATAAAGATGTATCATATTTTATGGTACATCTTTTTATTTTATTTATATTTCTTATTGAAAAACATCAAGGTGTTTGATATAATACAAAATGGAGTAAAGGGTAAAATGGAGTAAGAGTATGTATAAGATAAAAAACGGATTTATAATAAGAAAAATCGGTGCTCAGATAATGGCTGTGCCGACAGGGAAAATGACTTCCGAAATTCACGGAATGATTGCTCTGACAGAAAGCGGTGAGCTTCTTTGGAAAGCTCTCGAAAACGGTGCCGATGAGCAGACTCTCACCGATATTCTGACAAAAAACTACGAGGTTGACGGTGAAACAGCCCTTTCCGACGTAAAAAAATTTCTTAAAGGACTTAAAGAGCAGGGCGCACTCATATGATTGACTGCGGACAGATTAACGGCGACTATTTTGAATTACTCAGACTTGAGGCAATGAAAAACCGTGTACCTCTTTCTGTTACCCTTGAGCTGACTCCGTTTTGTAATTTCAGTTGTGTGATGTGCTATATCCGCCTTGATAAAGAGGCGGCGCAAAAACAGGGCAGACTTCTTTCTGCCGACGAATGGCTCGAAATTGCAAGGCAATCAAAGGAAACGGGAGTTCTCAATATAACCCTGACGGGCGGCGAACCGTTTTTACATCCCGAATTCAGAAAAATCTATTCGGAGCTTAATAAAATGGGATTCCTTATTTCAATCATGTCAAACGGCTCAATGATTGATGAAGAATGCATGGAGTTTTTCCGAGAAAACGGTATGCCGTACAGAATAAAACTCACCGTTTACGGCGCAAGCGATGAAACATATATGAAAACCTGTAAATCACCCGACGGCTTCACCCGTATTTCAAAGGCGGTTGACCTTTTAAAAGAAGCGGGTGTTCCGGTAATAATGACTTCAACCATAGTAAAAGAAAATTCGGAGGATTTGCAGAAAATATATGCTTTTGCGAGAGAAAAGGGCGTTCCCGTGCAGCATACGGTTTCAGTTATAAATTCCTCAAGAGGTGCGGTGAACAGTATTGAAGCCTCACGGTTTGCACTTGATGATTTTTCCGATGAGCTGACACTTGAAGAGCTTGAAAAAAGCAAGTTTCCGCCGACCGATTCACCGTTTGCGTGGTGCAGAAGCTTCGGCAACTCGCTGTGGATAACATGGCACGGAAAATTTCAGCTCTGTTCATTTCTCAGCACTCCGAGTGTTGAATATTCGGGTAGCTTGAAAAATGACTACGAAGCTCTTTTGAAAAAGCTTGAAAATCTCTCAAATCCCCGTGAATGTGCGGATTGCGGGTGGAAGATGTTTTGTCAGCGGTGTCCGGGAATTCTCTGCGGAGAAAGCGGTCATCCCGAAAAAATAAACAGCGGCTTCTGCGATATGGCAAAGCGGCTGTGCGAATTGTATAAAAAAAGAAAGAAGGAGATTTGATATGAAGAAAAAATATATCGCTCCCGAAAGCAGACTTTTTGCTATCAACTTAAAAGAAGGAATTGCGGCGGTATCGGGAGGTATTTCCGAGGTTTCCGGTGCTGCGGTTATCAAATTCACGCATGACATGGACGGCTGCAGAGGATTTTACACGGGTATTTCCTCCGCAAAGGTTGAAACTGCGGGAACTTCATTCCTTGATTATTACAACGAGCTTATGGGCTATGGTGCAGAAGCTTACTTTGCCTGCTTCCGTTATCAGTTCGGATGATTATACGTATTGCAGACCTGCCGATTGAATGGCAGGAGGAATATTCGGATTATGTAAGAGATTTTGCGTGTGAAGAATATGAAAAGCCGATAATGTCTGTACGGTTTGAAAAAAATATGCCCGCCTGTCACGGAATACAGTATTCCGATATGAAATCCGAACACCTTTTGCGGCTTGAAAACGGAGAGCTTCTCTGTGCAAACGGTGATTGGAGCGAGGCGGTTTCATATTTTCCGACGGGTGCGAGCGAATATGCTCTTCCGCTTGCGGCGATATGCTCAAAAATCTCTTATCATAATGCTCTGTTAATGCACGCTTCCTGCGTTGATATCAACGGCAGAGGCGTGATATTTACGGGCTTTTCAGGTGTGGGAAAAACCACTCAGGCACAGCTCTGGAGAGATTTTTTCGGTGCCGAAATAATCAATGGAGATAAGGTTGTTATCCGTGAAATAAACGGTGGGGTTTACGCCTGCGGACTTCCGTGGAAAGGCTCTTCTCCGTATTGTCTTAACAGAAAAACCTCGCTTTGCGGAATTGTTGTGCTCCGTCAGGCAAAAGAGAACATAATAACAAGGCTCGGTACAGAAGCGTTTGAAAACATTCTTCCTCATCTTTTTATGCCTCATTGGGATGAAAAATGCCTCGGGAATGCACTTGACACAGTCGGAAAGCTTCTTGAAAAGGTTCCTGTTTATCTGCTTGAATGCCGCCCCGACGAAGATGCCGTGAAGCTTACATATAACGAAATTTTTTAGATTATGGAAAAGTTTATTTGTTCAGCGGCGGATGTTGCCGATTCAATTGAAAAAACAATAAATGACGGCGGTGCGGTGTCGCTTGTTGTAACGGGTAACAGTATGTCGCCGTTTCTGAAAGACGGCAGGGATACCGTTGTTTTGGAGAAATGCTCCGAAAAAGATTTTGCAAGGGGAAGAATTCTTCTTTTTAAAAGACAAAACGGTGCACTTGTTCTTCACAGAGTCAGAAGAATTCTGACCGATAACAGGCTCGAAATGAACGGCGACGCACAGTATTGGTGCGAAACCGTTGAAAAATCACAGGTTATCGGAGTAGTTACCAAAATTTTCCGCGACGGGAAAGTGCTTCCCTGCACCAAAAACACCTTGTGGCACATTTTAAAGCCGCTTCGCCCGATAATTTTCAGGGTGGTGCGGAAAATCAAAAAATAATAAGATGGTTGGAATAATCGGAAATGGAAAAAACAGATGAAATGTTAATACGGCTTATCGGCAATGAGGTGTGCGGAAGTACGCTTCATTTTTCGCAGGCTTCTCTGTTATCCGATGAATTCTTGTTCGAATTATATAATCTGTCCAAACGGCACGGAGTTTCTCATATCGTCGGTTCGGCTTTGTTAAACAACGGACTTTTAAAAGGAAGGTTTGCGGAAAATATTTTTCGTGATGAAACGCTGTTTACGGCATTCAGGTATGAAACACAGAGTTTTGTGCTGAATAAGGTCTGCGGCGTGCTTGAAAAAGAAAAAATTCCTTATATACCTCTGAAGGGTGCGGTGTTGAGCGGTCTTTATCCGCAGTCGTGGATGAGAGCCGGGTGCGACATAGATATCCTTGTGCATGAGTATCATGCCGAAAAAGCTGCGAAAGTAATAGCGGGAAGTCTTGATTATAAAATTACTGGCAACGGAAAACACGATATCGCAATTTTATCTTCCGAAAATATTTACATAGAATTGCATTTTACTCTTATTGAAGATGATTATTCTCCCGATATGGCAAATGTGCTTAAAAGAGCGTGGGATTATGCCAAACCCGTAAATGACACTTGCCGATATGAATTTGACAAATCCATGTTTTATTATTACCACATTGCTCACATGGCAAAGCATTTTATCGGTGGCGGCTGCGGTGTCAGACCGTTCATCGACCTTTGGCTGATGAATAAGCATGAAAATTATCATACCGACGATGTAAAAGTTCTGCTGAAAGAGGGAAAGCTTGTTGATTTTGCTCAAACGGCAGAAAAGCTCAGCAATGTGTGGTTTTCGGAGAAAGAGCACGATGAAGTGACCCGTATCATGCAGGAATATATTGTCAGCGGCGGACTTTTCGGTTCGGTTGAAACAAAAATACTGTCAAAACAGAATTCCGCAGGAAGCAGAACAAGGTTTGCGCTGTCGAGAATTTTTGTTCCGTATGACGAACTGAAAAACCGCTATCCGATAATAAAAAAATACAAATTTCTGACCCCGATTTGCGAAATTTGCCGATTGGTTTCCCTTTTATTCGGAAAAAAGAAAAAATTCAGAAAAAAATATCTCTCCGAAATGAAAAACATTTCCGATGAGAGAATTGAAGATATAAATCTTTTGTTTGAAAGAGTGGGATTGAGTTGAATAAAAATAAAAAAACATATGACGATTATTCAAAAAGCAACGCATTGAGAATATGTAAATTCGCCCATATTGTTATGACGATAGTTACATATGTTTACTGTCTTTACTACTATAACGCCAACTATAACAGCAACGGCGTCGGCAGAACAAGATTCATGATTTTTGTTGCGCTTTATGCCGCTATTCTCTGCTTCTCTTTGCGTACATTCAAATCATATGATTTCGGATTTGCAAGCAATTCAAAGCTTGTCTATTCTCAGGGACTTGCGGATGCCGTGGCGGGCGGTGCGTTCTATATTGTGTTTGTTATTGCGAACTCAACCGTTTTCACACCGCTTCCGCTCATTATGTTATTGGTTCTTCAGTTTTTTCTCAACATAATCTGGAGCGCGGCGGTGAACAGGGCATATTTTAAGTTCAACAAGCCCAAGAAAACCGCTTTGATATATAACGAAGAGGAAGAGCTTCTCGGACTTCGCGAGGCCTACAGCCGTACACAGAATTTCGATGTTGTCAAGATGATAAAATCGAGTGAAGATATCGACGGAATAAAAAACAAAATAGCGGATTGCGAGGCAGTTTTTGCAGCGGCAGATATTCCTTTCCTCGTGCGTAATGAAACGCTGAAATACTGCATTGATAGCGGCAAGGTTTTTTACACTTCTCCCCGCATAGGCGATATTCTTTTCGGCGGTTCGGTACATCTTGATATGTTCAGCGTTCCTGTTTTCTGTGTTTCCAGAGCACAGCCGAAGGTTGAATATGCATTTGTGAAGCGTGCGATTGACATTGCCGTTTCTTTGCTTGGAATAATTATCCTCAGTCCCGTTATGCTTATTACGGCAATTGCAATAAAGGCATATGACAAAGGACCTGCTCTTTATAAGCAGGTCAGACTCACGAAAGACGGCAAGGAGTTTAAAATTCTCAAATTCCGCAGTATGAGAGTAAATGCCGAAAGCGATGGCGTTGCCCGTCTTGCAACGGATCATGACGACAGAATAACTCCAATCGGTAAGATAATCAGAGCCTGCAGACTCGATGAGCTGCCTCAGCTTTTCAATATTCTCAAAGGCGATATGACAATCGTCGGCCCCAGACCAGAACGCCCTGAAATTGCAAAGCAGTATGAAGAAGAACTTCCCGAATTCAGACTTCGCCTGCAGGTCAAGGCAGGTCTTACGGGTCTTGCACAGATTTACGGCAGATATAATACTGAGCCTTATGATAAGCTCCGTATGGACCTTATGTACATAAATCAGATGTCGTTTGTAAAAGACCTCAGACTGATTCTCGCAACGGTAAAAATTCTCTTCATGAAAGACAGCACCGAAGGCACTGCCCAAGGTCAGATAACTGCTATGAAGAGCAAGGAGAAAGAAACAGTCAAAAAATAATCTGTTAAGTCGGAAGGAGACTGTTATGAAAAAGCTGATTATTACCGCAGACGATTACGGAATGTGCGAAGATGTCAACAAGGCAATTGAAGATTGCACGGCTGCCGGAATCGTTCTTTCAACAAATGTTATGACGAACATGTCTTGCTGTGAGGCTGCGGCAAAGCTGAAAGAAAAATTTCCCGATCTTTCGGTGGGCTTACACTATAATTTTACGGTCGGAACGCCTCTGTCACCGATAGACGATGTCCGTGATCTGGTTGATAATGACGGTACTTTTCTCTCATACGAAAAAATCCGCAGAGAATGTAAAAACAAGACCTATAATTTCAGTCAGATTAAGACGGAAATGGAAGCACAGTACAAAAGATATGTAGAAATCTGCGGTGAACCCAATTACTGGAACACACATCAGAATGTTCATGTTTATCCCGATTTGTATGCTTTTTTCAGAGATGTATCGCTTGAGTTAGGGATCAAGAAAATGCGTTCTCATCAAAGAATTTTTGTTCCCGCTTCAAACGGTAAATCCGATAAGAGTTTGAAATGGAAACTTACAAATCCCGTAAAATGCCGTATGCTTGACGCATGGCAAAGTGGCTCAAAGAAGCTAGGTGTAAGTTCACCCGATGGAATACTTGTGAGAATGAATGAAGCGGATAAGCTCAATCTGCCGTATCTTCTGAAAAACATCAAATGGAAAAACAACAGCATTGCAGAGCTTATCATACACCCCTCCGTTACCCCCGACTGCGAATACTTCGGCGGAATCACCGAAGGCAGAGTGAGGGAGTATGAGGCGTTTTCCGACCCGAAAATAAAAATGGTTGCAGCTGACAACAATATAGAGATTGCAAATTTTAAAGCTGTTTAAGAAGTGGAGATATAAGGATGAAAAAGAAAGTACTGCTTGTGAACAAATCGTTTGTTGTCGGCGGCATACAGTCTTCTTTGTTGAATTTGATAAATGCGATTAAAGAAGATTATGATGTTGAAGTTTGTGTTTTTTATAACGGAGGACAGTTGAAAGACAGATTGCCCGAGGGAGTAAAAGTGATTAAAACAAACAAATTGCTGCAACTTCACGGAATGTCAGTTGGCGAGGCAAAAAAAGCAGGCTTTTTGATGTATTTGTTACGACTTTTTTTGGGCGCATTTGACAGAATTTTTACAAACAAACTGTTTTTTAGTTTGGCGTTGCTCATGCAAAAGACATTAAAGGGATATGACGCAGTTATTGCTTATCACCATGAAGATTCACCAAATGCGGTTGTATCCGGTTTTTATCGCTTTGTTGACAAAAAAACACAAGCGCCTGTTAAATTGGGATGGATTCATTATGACCCGTATAAAATTTCTTATGACGATCGCAAAAACGAGAGATATATGGAGCGAATGACAAAGATAGTCTGTGTTTCAAAAGGCACAGCAGATGTGTTTAAAAAACGTCATCCCGATTTAAAAGTTACTGTAGACTACTGTTATAATCTACAGGATATTGACCGCATTCTTACTCTGTCTGAGAAAGCCCCGAAAGTTTTATTTTCAGGCGGAACATTCAATTGTTTTTCAGCTTGCCGATTCAGTCCGCAAAAAGCAATTCCCCGTGCAGTAGAAGCATTTGCTCCTGTTATGAAAAAGTTTCCCGACATTCGGTGGTACATTGCCGGAGACGGAGAAGATATGCAGGAGGTTAAAAAGCTTATTTCCGAATACGGACTTGAAAATTCAATTGTATTGCTTGGTTCTCTTTCAAATCCGTATCCGTATTTTGCAAAATGCGATTTATATATTCAGCCTTCTGTATATGAAGCGGCACCGATGGTTTACGGTGAGGCGATGATTTGCAAAGCACCGATACTCACAACCGAAAATATTTCTGCTCATGAAATGGTTTCTCCGGAATACGGTGTGGTTTGTGAAAACAGTGAAGACGGATTGAGGGAAGCTTTGTTTATGCTTGCGGAAAACAGAGAAAAAGTTGTCGGCATGAAAAAGAATCTGGAAAAAAATATATATACAAACCAAGAAATCATTAAAAAAATCTGTTCGCTTTTTGAGGGTTATTAAAGATTTGAAGGGAGAAAACAGAATGAAGGTTTTAATCGTCGGAGCAACGTATATGGATAATTTCGGCGATATGCTGTTTGCAAAGCTTATTATTGAAAAACTTAAAAATAAAACTGAAAACAGATTTTATCTTATGTCTGATTATTGCAGGAATTTTGTCGGAGAAGAAAATATAAGCGATTTCGGTATAAAGGAAGCAGACGCACTTCTTTATATGCCCGGAGGATATCTTGGTGACAGAAGCGATACATCGCTTTACACAACATATTTGTGGTTTAAACGTTATTTTCCTATAGGTTTATACTATGCAAAAAAGCGTAAACCCATGATGATTCTTGCGGTTGATGCGGGACCCTGCAAATATTGGTTTATGAGGCAACTCATAGAAAAAATCTGCAACAGTGTTTTTAAAGTAATTGTAAGAAATGAGGATTCAAAAGATTTTCTTGTTGAAAAAATAGGAATATCGTCTAAAAAAATAGCAGTTACATCTGACTATGCTCAAACACTTTTTGATTATCCGTTACCCTCAGTTCAAGAATTTGAAAAATGGAAAAATCCTGCAAAAAAAAGAATTTTGTTACATATAAACGAATGTGAAGAAGCGCAAAAGCGTATATTACCGGCACTTAAAGATTTTTATAAGGAACATTCGGATAAATATGAAATAGTTGTTGCGAGCGATCAACACTATCCCGTTGAAGGTAAAACATACGAAGAGGTTTGTAAGTTTGCGGCAAATAATTCGTATTACTATAAATATGGTGATCCTATGGAACTTTGTACAATAATAAAGTCCTGTGATTGTGTAATAACATATAAGCTTCATGTCGGAATAGTTGCGGCAACATATTCAAAATCGGTTATTCCAATTCCGCAGCATTACAAAAAAGTTGAGAAATATTATCGCCAGATCGGACATGAAGAGAGAGTGATTCCTCTTAAGAATGCAACTGCCGAAAATGTTTTGAAGGCAATAGAATATTTTGTGGATAAGCCGATAGTTTTGGCAGATGAGATATATCAAAAAGCCAAGCAAAACGATGATTATTTAGAAGAATTCATAGAACAAATATAAAATCGGAGTAAAATATGAAAAAAAGCAGATTGGGCAAGTTGGTTGGTAATGACTATTTCTTTTCTGTTCTTGTAAAATTTACAATGATTGCCGTAAGTGTTATTCATTCTGCATTTCTTGCTCGATTTCTTGGAGCAGAGCTTAAAGGATTTGCGGCAACCGTCACAAGCTCGGTTTCTCTTTTTCAGGTAATAATAACCTGCGGAATACATCAGGCATATCCGTATTTCAAGAAGCAGGGAGAAATCAAGGGCTTTTTAAGTGTTTTTATTAACAACATCTATTTTATTTATTCTGTGCTGATTGTCGGAGCGGTATCTTTATCGGCAGTATTCAGCAGTATTCTTCCGGCTAAAACTCTTTTTATTATAGTTCTGATACCTGTGTTTGCTTATGAAACAATTGTCAGCTATGTTTATCTTATTGAGAATTCCAAGAAAAAGAATCTGTGGAGTTTGATTTCAAATGTTTCGGAAACAATGATTATCCTGATATTCTGGATTGCCTTTGAACCTAATTATCTGCTGATGATTGTATCGGTATCTGCTTCGGTAATTATCAGGGCAATAGCTGCAACGGTCGGACTTGGTGTTTCCGTTGACATAAAAAAAATCAGCATTAAGTTTATTGCGTCAATGCTTAGGTTTGGATTAATGCCGATGGCGGCACTTATTCTGACTATTATGAACTCAAAGATGGATATCCTGATGATGGATATGAATTCAAGCGTTACAAGTGTTGCTATAGGTCTATATTCCGTGGGAATAGGCATATCGGATAAAATTCTTGCAATTCCCGACGCCGTGAGAGAGATTCTTTTAAGTAAGCTTGTTTCCGGAAAAAATGAAAAAGAGGTTGCGAGGGTAACAAGAATTTCGGTTTTGCTGTGTACAGCGATGGCTGTGGCTTTTTCGATTTTAGGCAAGCTGATTATTCACTTGCTGTACGGTGCGGAATATGCAGGTTCTTATAATATTCTTGTTATTTCGTCATACGGAACCGTGTTTATGGTTTTTTTGAAGATGATATCACAGTACAATATTGTCAACAAACGGCAGGTTGCAAACCTTTTAATGCTTAGTGTTTCGGTTATTACAAACATTGTTCTTAATCTTTTGCTGATTCCGTATTTGGGTATTACAGGGGCTGCAATCGCTTCGTTTGTCGGTCATCTTGTTTGTGCATTGTGCTTTGTCATTTATTTTTGCAAAAAAACCGATATTAAATTTCGAGAACTTATTTTACCGCAAAAAGAAGATTTTTCTGCAATTTTAAATTTCAGAAAACGTCAAAAATAAAAAACGCTGAACGCAGAAAGGAATGAGCTGAGTGATTTCGATAAAAAGCAATAAAATTCGCTGGGCTATCTCTGCGGTTTTGGCCTTGTTAATTCTTTTTGGCACCTATAGGAATGTATTTTCGCTTGCTGCTTTCCTGATTTTCGGGTTGATGTTGGTTTTTTGTGACAAAGAAACAAATCTGTTGCAGATATTCTTTGTTTTACCTATGGCGAACATTTTCAAACTTTCACCGGGAGTACAGTCTTTTTTTACCATTATAATTCTTGTTTATGTTATTTTACATCTGGTTTTACCAAGGCAGGCAACTTTTATTGTTGCATTGTTTGCGGTTTATATTGTGGCAGGACAGCTTATGGCGGGCGACCTGAATCTTTTCAGAGCAGTTAAACTGGTTTTTAATTTGTTGTTTCTTTCGAGTATTCTGAACAGAGAAACGAAAATTCGTAACAAAGAGTTGTTTTTGAGCTACATAATAGGAAACATTGTTGCTTCTGTATTTGGCTTAATGGATTCAGGCTTTTTTAAAATAGAATCATACATAGGTGCAAAGTCTCTTGGTGAACCCGGTCAGGAAGAAATTGTGTATCGTTTTGCGGGTCTTTATGCTGATCCTAACTACTATAATGTCGGAATAATTATTTCGCTTTGCCTGGCAGTAATTCTTTTTTACAGAAAAGAGATTAACTCGTTGTTTTTGGTATTGATGTCGGCACCAATGATATATTTTCTTATTTTAACATACAGCAAATCGGCTTTGATTATGCTTTTATTACCCGTCTGTATGTTTTTGTATTCGCTTTACCGCAGAAGAAATTATGCTGCGGTAATTATGTCAGTTTTTTTGATTGTGGCATTGATTGTTCTTGTTTTGTCGGGACAGATAGATGCATTTGATATTGTTCTTGAGAGAATTTCCGAGAGTGAAACATCAGAAGGAATGGATATAAATGCGTTGACAACCGGCAGATTTGCATTATGGATGAACTACATTAAACATATACTCAACAATCTTGAAGTAGGGGTTTTCGGCAGCAGTATAGCTGCGGGATTAGTAAACTCACGAGCGTCACACAATACATATATTGACCTTATATATTATCTCGGTGCAATCGGTACAGCACTTCTTTTTGCTATTTTGATGGTTGTTTCAAAGCAAAGCAGAACAGTTGCAATCAAAAAGAATTTTATTAATTACAGTGTAACAATTTGTATGATTGTTATGTATTTCTTTTTGAGTGAGTTGTTTTATTTTGATCCGCCGTTTCATATTTACATTGCAATTGCGGTGTTAAATATGTCGTTTGAAAAGCAACAGAGTCGTACAGATGAGAAAAATGTCCTGAACAGTCAGGGGGGAATATGAAAGTGAATATGAGAAACCCCATATTTTCGTTTTGTCTGATCCGAGGCGGGGCGTATAATGCCTGTGGGTTAGAAACAGTAAAGAACATATGCAGCTATACTCTTCACACCGACAGCCGTACCCCCTTGCAGTATGCTGAACAGGGCGGCAGGGAAATTATAATTTTGGGATATGCTGTTGATGTTTTCAGCGGTCAGAGAGAAAAACTTGCCGAAAATATTTTGAAATCATCCGATAATCTTGCCGATGTTATTGAATACGAAAAAAAACTCGGCGGCAAGTATGTGATTTTTTATGCGGAAAACGGCAGATGTTACTGTATCGGCGACGCAACCTGCAGTGTGCCTGTTTTTTATTCTGTCGGGCTTACGGATTTTGTCTGTTGCAGCAATCCTAAGATTATTATGGATAGCTTTGATTTGAAACCCGACAAATATCTGCAGGAAATCCGTGACAGCGGTCCGCTCAATCAGGCTATGCCGTATGATGTTACGCCTTACAAAGAAATAAAGCAGCTTATTCCCAATCATTATCTTGATATCAATGCGGAAAAAGCTGTTCGTTTTGTCAACTGCGATACCGCACAAAAAGAAATATCACCGGAAAAGGCGGCTGAACTCACCGCTCCGATGATAGAGAATATAGCAAAGATGTATTTGTCGGATTTTGATATTTACTGTCCTCTCACTTCGGGCCGTGACAGCAGAGTTGTTTACGCTTTTCTCAAAAAACTCGGCGGAAGCGTCAATTCTTACACAATCTGGAAGGACAGCTTCAAAAACGACAGTCAGGACTGGGATGTTCCCGTTGAACTTGCAAGGCTTGCCGGCGGAAAACATGAACAGATTCACAAGGAAACCGTTAATCCCGAAATGAAACACAAGATGGATGAAATTCTCGGTGAGAACGGATATCCTGACGACGCATTTGTTCTTTCAGTGACCGTCAATAAGCGCTACGGTGGTTTTGCAACGTTTGAAGGTGACATAATCGGTCAGGTTGGAAAATGCTCTTTGCACAGAGATGTACCGCTCTTTCTCGCTTCGCCTGCATATTTCAGATGTAAGCTTCATAATTACAGTGACGGAGCAAAGAAGCTTCTGAAAAAGTGGATGAAAGAGATTAAAGACGGCGGAGAAAAGGTCAATGTTTTCGATTTGTTTTCCGTTGAAAACAGGCTTGGAGTCTGGGCGTCGCACACGCACATGATACGCAATGCAATGGGTCAGCCGTATTTCAATATTTTCAATTCGAGAAGCATTATTTATGTGTGGACGGCGGTTGACAGAGCAAAGAGAATGAAATCGGAAATCCATGTTGAACTGATTAAAAAGTCTGCTCCCGAATTGCTTGAAGTTCCCTTTGAAAAGGATAAAAGCGGTCTGGTAAATCTGGCAAAATCAAATGCTCTGGTGTTCTACGGGGCATCATTCGTAAAGTATTATGTTCAGAAAAAAGCATATTTTAAAAGCAAATAAAATGAGGGGCTGATATACAGCCCCTTAATTTATTTTGTTCTCTGTTCAATTATATTTTTAAGAAGTGCGACGCATTCGCTCACAAAGTCGAACGGAGAAGTGATAACGGCAGTTATACCCTCGGCTATCATTTTATGGTAAATGGAATTTCGTTTGTAGGCGATTGCCATAATTGCGTGATATCTGAATTTGACATAGCGAATTTCTTTCTTTGTAAGCTTCGGGAAATATCGGGATTTTATTTTATAAAGATTTTTTTCACCCTGAATTTTGTTTTTGCTGAAAGAAATGCTTCCTTCCGCACTTATTGTGTGAAGAACATCATTGACATCCATATAACGAATTTTGAGACCACCTTCTATTGCTTTGAGAGTCAGAATGAATTCCTGACCGCAGAGGGCGTTGTCAAATCCGCCTATTTCACGGAGCTTTTCCGCCTTGAACATATAAGTGGAAGTGCCCGTGAGATGATGGAGCAGATGATAACGCAGAAGCGATTCGTTGTCATAAGCTGGAATATCCTTGAAATCCCTGACCTCAACGGGTTTTCTGTTTTTGCACATGACTGTGTTGGAAAATGTCATGTCACAATCGTTTTCAATCATAAAATGAAGCTGTTTTTCGATTTTGTCCGAGGTGTATTCGTCGTCATCGTCAAGGAATGTGATGTATTCGCCCGTCGAAGCGTCTATTCCTCTGTTGCGTGCGAGTGAGCCGCCGAGATTTTTTTCGTTCTGAATAAAAACAACCTTGTCGTGGTCAACAGATTCAACATATGCCTTCACCTCAGGTCTTTTTTCGTAGGTGTCGGGACTGTCGTCCACGATAACAATCTCAACATTTTTATATGTCTGATTGATAACGGAATTTACGGCTGTTGAAAGGACTTCAACCTCTCTTTTATATGTGGGAATAACCACGGAAACAAGCGGTTTATCAACAGAGTTCATATGTATACACCTCAACTTTGTTTATATCAATAGAATACAACACAATAAGGTGAAAAGTCAATATTTATCCGACCGAGTTTTAACCGAATGATATTGAAAAAGAGAGAAAAACAATGTATAATGGAAAAAATTATTCGGGGCAGTCAGCTTGGTTTGACGCAGAAGGAGAAAAAATGCGGATATTTCATATTAACTGCAATTATGTAGGAACAACCCTTCACCAGATTATGGCGGAAAATCTTGAAAAATTAAATTATTCAAATCAGATTTATGTGCCTGTTTACGATAAAAACGTTGCAGTCATAAAGCCCAATGAAAATGTTTGCGTGAGCGAATGCTTCAAAAAATGGGACCGCCTTGTTTTTGATTATAAACAGAAGAAAATTTATAACGATATCATTTCAAAATTCGATATCCGTGAGTATGACTGCATTCATGCCTATACTCTGTTTACGGACGGCAACTGTGCAAGAAAGCTTTCCGAGAAATACGGAGTTCCTTATGTCGTTGCTGTACGGAATACGGATGTCAACACTTTTTTGCAATATATGCCCCATCTTCGAAACAGAGGGATTAAAACGATGCTTAATGCATCTGCGGTATTCTTTTTATCGGAAGCATACAGAAAACAGGTTTTTGACAATTATATTCCTTTGAAATATCATAAGGCGATAATGGATAAAACATACATAATTCCAAATGGAATTGATGATTTTTGGCTCAACAACAAACAGGAACAATTATCTGAAATTCGAAACGATAAAACGCTTAAATTGATATATGCCGGCAGGATAGATAAGAACAAGAATATTCCCACAACGCAAAAAGCTATGGGCATTCTTCGCAATGAAGGATATGATGTTACCTTAACCGTTGTCGGAAGGATTGAGGATAAGTCTGAATTTGAAGAAATAATAAAAGATTCATTCACAACATACATACCAAATCAGAAAAAAGACGGCTTGATAAAGTTATACAGAGAACATGATGTCTTTGTCATGCCTTCGTTTACAGAATCGTTTGGGTTAGTGTATGCTGAAGCTATGAGTCAGGGGCTGCCGGTTGTATATTCTGCAGGGCAGGGGTTTGATGAGCAGTTTGAAAATGGAAGAGTCGGGTACAGCGTGGATGCACACGCTCCTGAATCCGTGGCAGAAGGTATCAAAAACACGATAGAGAATTACTCAGCAATCAGAACTGAAGCCACAGAGTGTGCACGAAAATTTAAGTGGTCAGAAATAGTGCTTCAATATGATAAAATATACAAACAAATAAAACAAGGCTTATGATTTCTTTAAAACAGATACCACATACAATTTGTCGGTTTTGTGCTTCTTGACACAGTTTTGCTGTCAACCACTGAAATATAATTCCGTTTTGTGAGTTGTTATTAATAAGCAACAGTTAAAAATCTAAGCTGTTTCATAGGTCGGTTACTCAGTTCCCGGAGAGCGATACGCTTTACCGGGAACTTCTTTTATATTACCAATTTTACTTCAAGTTTATGTTTTTTGGAATAACCGACGGAGTTTCTTCCCAAAATCACTTTAAAGGAAGTGATGCAATGCCGCTGAGCAAAGATAAACAGCTTATATCTTCACGGATTTTGCCCGGCAACGCCGAAGAACCCGTTGACTTGAGAAATGTTACGGTTAACAGAGAAAAGCCTTTCAGCGAACGCAGAGACGATTTTATAAGGCAGGTTCATAATCCGTATCTTTTCAAGGTCGGCGAAACCGTTGTCAGGGTTGAGTTCGGCGAAGGCAAAAATTTTGCGGAGATGCTCTCCGATGTAATTATTGCAGGATAATTTTACAGCTTGAAAGGTACAGGGCGGTGCAGTATAATGTGTTGTAATGATAACCGTGCTGCCCAAAACGGAGGTAGCTTTATATGTATGCAAAAAATGCAGAAGACGGGCGGCTTAGCAAGGATACAGGAATCCGGAAAGCTGCTCTTTATATTCGTTTGTCCAAAGATGACGGCAAGAAAACTGAAAGTGAATCGGTAACATCGCAGAAAGAAATTCTGAAGGAATATCTGAAGCTTCACCCCGATATCGAACCTTATGATTATTATGTTGATGACGGCTGGTCGGGTACAAATTTTGACAGACCGGGATTCAAAAGAATGATGGATGATATCTTTTCGGGCAAAGTGGACTGCGTTATAGTCAAGGATTTGTCGAGATTCGGCAGAAATCATGTTGATATGGGATATTATACCGACAATGTTTTCGTCCGCCGTCAAATACGCTTTATAGCCATTAACAACGGTGTTGATACTGCTTCCAAAAACATGAATGCTGCAACGCAGTGCATATCCGTGGGAGTCACGAATGTTCTCAACGAAAGCGTGGCGGCAACAACATCGGTAAATGTGAGAGGCACGCTTAACGTAAGAAGAACAAACGGAAAATTCATCGGTTCTTTTGCTTCCTACGGATATATGAAAGACCCTGATGACCATCATAAACTTCTGATTGATGAGGAAGCAGCATCGGTGGTGAGAATGATTTTTGATAAGTTCCTTTCGGGAATGAGTATCATCGGAATTACCAAAGAGCTTAACGATGCAGGTATCCCCAATCCGTCAACTTATAAAAAGCTGAAAGGGTATAATTATAAGCATCCTGCAGGCAAAATCAATGACGGTATGTGGCCCGAAAGTTCTGTGCGCCGCGTGCTGAAAAACGAAATGTATGTCGGTGATATGATTCAGGGCAAAAACACAACAATCAGTTATAAAATAAAACAATGCGTGTCTGTTCCGAAAGACGAGTGGTTTATTGTCAGAGATACTCATGAGCCGATAATAGACAGGGAAAGCTTTGAAAAAGCGCAATCGCTTTTTAACAGGAACATACGAAAATCACCCGATAAAAAGGAGGTGGATTTGTTTTCGGGACTTGTGAGATGTGCGGATTGCATGCGTGCGATGAGTAAGAAATCCAATAAACATCCCTACGGCGAGTATCATTATTACCGTTGCACCACAGCACGCAAAATTAAGAAAGGAGCCTGCACAAACCATACCATCCGCATCGATAAAATCGAAGAAGCGGTACTTGTTTTTCTTCAGAAAATGGTTGAAGTTGCAACTGAGTATGATGAGCTTATCAAAAAAATAAACTCCGACAGCCGAAGAAAAAACAATTCTTCTGTTCTGACAAATGCAATCGAAAGCAAAAATCTGGAAAGGGAGAAATACCAGAAAGCGATTTTGGAACTTTATCCCGACTGGAAAAACGGCGATATTTCGAAGCGTGAATATATGGAATTGAAATCAGATTTGCAGGAGAAGATTGATAAGATTGACGGAGTGATAAGTAATTTGCAGAAAAAACTCGCTGAATATGAAAAAGGGATAGGTGAGGAGAATTCCTTTGTTACAAGCTTCAGAAGATTCGGTAACATTGAAAAATTGACCCGTCCGATTCTTACGGAGCTTATCGAAGAAATACTTGTGCACGAAGGCGGAAGTATCACAATCAGACTCAGGTGCAAAGATGCATTCGAGAAGGCTGCAGAGTATATCGAAATGAACAAAGATATCGCCCAAACGGCGTAAACAGAAAAGGTGCACGAATAAACGCCGTGCACCTTTTCTTGATAATATTTTGAATTGACGAGCATGGATTTGTAGGATATAATATATAATACCAAATTATGTGTTGGGAGGATTTGCTTTGCTATGAAAGCTGCCGATGCATTTGAAAAAACATATAAAAAGAAACCGCAATTTACTGCGTTCACACCTTACAGAATCTGCCCTATCGGTGCCCACAGCGACCATCAGCTGGGCAAAATAACGGGTTTTGCCATCAATAAAGGTATACACATTGCTTGCGGACCCAAGGAAAACGGTGTTGTCGAAATTAAATCAATGCAGTTTGATAAGCGTGCACAGTGGCACGTTGCCGCAACTCCCGAAACTGCGCAGGGCGACTGGGCAGACCATCTCCGCGGCGCAACAATCGCTCTTAATAAGCGTTATCCTCTGCGCAGAGGTCTTTGCGCAGTTGTTGACGGTGAATTACCTATCGGCGGTCTTTCGTCATCGGCGGCGGTAATCATTACGTTTTTATCTGCTCTTTGCACCATGAATGCAATTGAGCTTACTCCTGCCGAGCTTATTGCAATTTCACAGGAAGCTGAAAATGCATATGTCGGTGTTTCCTGCGGAAAGCTTGACCAATCTTGCGAAGTTTACTGCCAAAAAGACCATCTTCTCTATATGGATTTGCAGAACGATGCATACGAGCTTATTCCTCAGCATCCCGATATGAAACCGTATAAAATTGCAATATTCTTCAGCGGCTTGGAACGTTCTCTTGCAGGCTCGGCTTTCAATATGAGAGTTGATGAATGCCGAAGTGCCGCTTATGCACTGAAAGCCTATGCGGGTATGGAATACGGAAAATTTGCAGAAACAAATCTCCGCGATGTACCCTATGAAGTTTATCTTGAACACAAGGACAAGCTTCCCGAAAACTGGCGCAAACGTGCCGAGCATTGGTACACGGAATTTGACCGTGTGCAGAAAGGTGCGGAAGCATGGAGAAACGGCGATATCAAAGAATTCGGCAGACTTTCATTTGAAAGCGGAAAATCCTCGATTTATAACTGGGAAACAGGTTCTCCTGAACTCAAAAAACTTTATGAAATAATGACTCACACAGAAGGAATTTACGGCGGACGCTTTTCGGGTGCCGGCTTCAAAGGGTGCTGTATGGCTCTTATCAATCCCGATTTTGAAGAAAGCATCATTGAAACCGTAACCCGTGAATATCTTGAGGCGTTCCCTCATCTTGAGGGCAAATATTCCGTTCACATCTGCGAAAGTGCAGACGGAGTTCATCTTGGATAATTGGAGGGAAAATCATGAAGTGTCTTATTCTTGCGGCGGGATATGCAACCCGTCTTTATCCTTTGACCGAAAATTTCCCGAAGCCGCTTCTTGCAGTAGGTGACAAAACAATTCTTGACTGGCTTATCGATGATATCGACACAACGGGTGATGTTGACGAATATGTTGTCATTTCAAATCATAAATATGCTCGTCACTTTGAAAATTGGGCAAAAACAAAATCACAGAAAATCACGGTTATTGATGACGGCACGGACACAAACGAAAACCGTCTCGGTGCGGTAAAAGATATTCAGTTTGCAATCGACAAGCTCAATATCGATGATGACATGCTTGTTATTGCAGGCGATAACGTTCTCGATTTCAGCCTTACAAAGTTCGTCTCATATGCAAAAGCTAAAAGCACCTCCTGCATCATGAGATATTTTGAACCGGAATTCAACAAGCTTCTCAAATGCGGAGTTGTCACCGTTGACAAAAATGATAAAGTTCTCAACATGACTGAAAAATCACGCACTCCCGCAACAAACTGGTGCTGCCCTCCGTTCTATTATTACACAAAGTCTGATGCAAGACTTGTGCAGAATGGCATCGACAGCGGATGCGCTACTGATGCACCCGGCAGCTATATTGCATGGCTCTGCACACAGACGGATGTTCATGCTATGGAAATGCCCGGCAGCCGCTACGATATCGGAAATCTTGAGAGTTATGAAAAAGTAAAAGCTGAATATAAAGGAATTAACAAGTAGTCTGATTGATAAAACCAAAGGAGATTTGCAGTGAAGAGAATTAATAAATTGTTGGATTTGTTTTGTCTTGATCATAAGATAGCGGCATTCAAATATAAAATTCACATGTATAGACCTTCTATGCTTTGCATATGTAAGCTTTCAAAGGTTAAAATTAAAAGAAAAGTATCCTTTAATTTGCAATGGGATAAAAGCATGCAGTTAACAAATAAAATTGCAGGTTCTTTGTTTGTGGGAGAAAACGCAACTTTTGAAGCGGATAAGTTTTCTTTTTACTCCGGTTGCAAAGTGAATGTGAATAAGAATGCAAAACTTGTTTTAAAAACAGGTTATATGAACTCCGATTCGACAATAGATTGTTTTGAAAATATTGAAATTGGAAATAACTGTTGTATTTCCAAAAACGTGACGATACGTGATTCAAACAGTCACTGCATAAAACGTGAAGGATATAGATGTACTGCACCGATAAAAATATGTGACAATGTTTGGATAGGTCTTGGCGCAACTGTTTTAAGCGGAGTTACTATAGGTGAAGGCAGCGTTGTTGCAGCAGGTGCTGTTGTCAACAAGGATGTTCCTCCAAGAACAATGGTCGCGGGGGTTCCTGCGAGAGTTATAAGAACGGATATTGAATGGATTCCGTAAGGTTCTTATGTGATGTAGAAAAAGTAAGTCGAAATCAAATATAAACGCACCACAGTAGTGACACAAAGTATCATTATTGTGGTGCGTTTTTTTATGGTGTACCCTTGACATTATCACCCGCTGCATGTCGCACCATAGCTGACTTTTTGTCTGATACCGGCACAAAGCCCGAGGATTATGATTTGATTCTCACAGGTGATTTGGGAGCTGTGGGTTCACAGCTTCTTTGCGAGCTTATGATAAAGCAGGAAAACATTGATATATCGGCGGTTCATAATGACTGCGGTCTGATGCTTTATGACACGGTGAAGCAAAAGGAAATCGGTGCGGGCGGTTCGGGCTGCGGCTGCAGCGGAGCGGTTGTCTGTTCAAATATTCTGCGCCGAATTGAGTCGGGAGAGCTGAAAAAGGTGTTTTTTGTAGGAACGGGTGCACTTATGTCGAGCGTTTCGTCGCTTCAGAGTGAGAGCATACCCGCGGTCGCTCACGGCGTTTTGTTGACGGGTGGTGATTAAATGAACGAAATAACAAATGCGCTCAGAGTGGTTAATGCGACTTTTAAAACGGTAAGAATAATCGATGTGATAAAAAAGATGGTTATCACTTCGGCGGTTTTGATTTGCTGTGTGTTTGCATTCAGATTTCGGCGAAGATGAAAGGATGACGGCGATGAAAGAAAGTGTTACAAACAGGATGAAAGGTGCTGCCCGTGTTTTCAAAAGAAATGTGAAGAAACACGGAAACGAGAGCAATAACGAAATGCAGGCATGGCTTTCGGATAATTACTACGTTCTTGAACGATGTGCACAGATGGCGGCGGTTGAATGCCGACGTGCCGAAAAGGCTTTAAGAGGCTCGGAGTTGTTTCCGGGTCTTTTTGCCCGTTGTGCAGAAATGTGTAAAAACGGGTGCTTGCCCGATGAAGACGGAATAGTTGAATTTTTTTGTTCCGGAGGTCTTGACGGCGTATCGTCAGGCTATCTTTCTCTTGCAGTTGTCAGTGCTCTTATTGATTATGCGAAGAAAAGCATACAAAAGCAAAATGTAAATGATCTTTCAAATGCCGTTGCTTCGCTGAGAAGAATTGACGAAATTGATTTTGATTTGATTGCAAAGAGGCTTTTTACCGCTGAGGAAATCTTGCTCAAAGACCCTGCCGATATATATTCCTTGATGGACGGTGAAACAAAGAGATTTTACAGGCGAAGGATTGCCGAGATTGCCTTTAAAAGCGGGAAATCTGAAAACGAGATTGCCACAAATGCTCTCCGAAAGGCTCGGGAAAGCGGCAAACACATCGGGTTTTACGTTGTTAACGCGAATAAAAAGCCGAATCGCGGATGGCTTTATATTATATTGGAGTTTGTTATGCCTCTTGCTGCCTCGGTTGCGGCAGGTATACTTTTAAATGAAGGCTTGGCAGGCATCTTGCTGTTTTTTCCGTTCCTTGAGATTTTTCGCAAACCTATAGAAGCAGCTTCGCTCAGGGGCATTGCTGCCGTAAGGTTCCCGCGGTTGGATGTTGAATGCGAAGCCGTTAAACAAACCCATGTTTTGTTGACCGTCTCTGTGCTTTTGCCTCCGGTTGACAGAATGAATGAGCTGGAAGAAAGAATGGAGCAGCTTTATCTCAGCAACTGCGGCGGCAACATAAAAGTCTGCTGCCTTGCGGATTTCAAGGCATCGGGTATGCCTAGAAGACCCGATGACAAATATACAGTAAAAGCGGCAAAAGAGACCGTTGACAGACTTAATAAAAAATATAATGGCGGTTTTATTCTTGCTGTCAGACCGAGGTCATATTCGGAAACACAAAATGAATTTATCGGCAAGGAAAGAAAAAGAGGGGCAATAACCGAGCTTGTCAGGGCTGTAAAAGGTAACCCCAAGGGTTTTCTTGAAATCCACGGCGACAAATCACAGCTTGAGAAGGTCAGCTATCTGTTTGCGGCGGATTGGGATACCTGCCCTGTTTTTGACTCGGTCAGAGAACTTGTTTCTGTTGCGCTGCATCCTTTGAACCGTCCGAAAATTGCGCGAGGCAGAGTAGTCAGAGGTTATGGTTTGCTCGTTCCGAAAGCTGAAAACCGATTGAAGTGTAAAACCGAAACATGGTTTTCAGCTTTAATGTCCGGCAATTCCGGAGTTATGGCATATGACGGAATGTCATGTGAAAGATATCAGGATTTGTTCGGAGAAGGCATTTTTTGCGGTAAAGGCTTGATAGACGTTGATGCATATTATGAATTGCTTGATAAAGGTCTGCCGAGAGAAACCATACTAAGCCATGATATCGTCGAAAGCGGCTATCTGAGAGCGGGTTATGTCAGCGATGTACAAGTAACCGAGGATTTTCCGAAAACAGCAGAGGCGTATTATCAGCGGCTTCACAGATGGGTGAGGGGAGATTGGCAAAATATCAGGATGATTTTCGGCAAAAATCCGATGAACTGCCTCTCAAGATATAAAATGTTTGATAACCTCAGGCGAAGCTTATCCCCGTCGCTTTGTGTGGCAGCGTTGATTGTTTCCGCGTTTGTTCGGGGTTATGAAGGGGCAACTGTTGCGGCTGCTGCTATGTTTGGACTTTGTGCCGATGAACTTTACGCAGTATGCGATTCATTGAAAAACGGCGGGATAAGGGCGTTTACGGGACTGTATTTTTCAAAAACCTTGCCGTCAGCACTTGATGCGGCGGTCAGAGGCTTTGTTTCCTTGGCGCTTTCTGTTAGAGAGAGCTTTGTCTGTGCTGATGCAGCTGTAAGGGCGCTTTGGCGGCTGTTTGTCAGCGGTGATAAGCTGTTGGAATGGACTCCTGCCGCGCAGAGCGAACGTAATGACAGCACATACAAATTGATTGCTTCTTGTATTCCATCGGTTTTGGCAGCGTCGGCTTTGCTTCTGTTCGGGTTGCCTGTTCATCGGTTGGCAGGTTTGGTTATTCTTGCGGACATTCCGCTGATACTTTTCAGCGGTCTTAAAATAAGAAAAAGAAAATCAAAAATAACAGAAAAGCAAAGAGAAAATCTTCTTGCCTATGCAGGTGAAATGTGGGGCTTTTTTGATGAGCAGTGCGGAAAGGAGAATAATTTTCTTCCGCCGGACAACCTTCAGTTTTCTCCTGTGCGCACGGTCGCAAGGCGCACATCGCCGACAAATATCGGTTTGATGCTTGCCTGTTTTCTTGCGGCCAGAGATTTAGGATTGATTTCAACCGCCGAGCTTTATATGAGGCTCAATCTGAGCCTGTCAACTGTTGAAAGGCTTGAAAAATACAAAGGAAATCTTTTGAATTGGTACAGCACGGAAACCCTCTTACCCTTGAAGCCGCGCTTTGTTTCAACCGTTGACAGCGGCAATTTTCTTTGCTGTCTTACAGCTATTAAAGAAGGGCTTCGTGAATACACGGCTGAGTGCAGCCGGCTTGAAGAGATAATCGCAAGAATTGAAAAGCTGATTTCTCAAACCGAGCTGATGCCGATGTTTAACGAGCGGCGCAAATTGTTTCATATAGGAATTGATGCCGACAGCGGAGAGAAAAGCAATAGCTTTTATGACCTTTATATGAGTGAAATCAGAATGACGGCATACTTTGCCGTTGCCAAAAGGCTTGTGACGAAAGAGCATTGGAGAGCAATGGGCAGAATACCGGTTATAAGCGGAAGATATACCGGGCTCGCATCATGGACGGGAACAATGTTTGAATATTTCATGCCCGAAATCTTTTTGCCGTCTGCTGAGGGCAGCTTAAGCAGGGAGGCGCTTTGCTTCTGTCTGCAAAGCCAAAGGAAAAGAGCAGGAAAGCATCCGTTCGGAATTTCAGAAAGCGGATTTTACGCTTTTGACAGAGATTTAAATTATCAGTATAAGGCTCACGGGGTTCAAAAGCTGGGTTTAAAACGCGGACTTGATACGGAAAAGGTTGTTTCGCCGTATTCTTCGTTTTTAACCTTGTCACTTGCTCCGCAGCTTTCATTGAAAAACCTTAACAAGCTTGAAAAAATGGGGATGAGAGGAAAATTCTGTTTTTTTGAAGCGGCAGATTTTACCAACAGTGCTGAAAAGGGCGGCTTTTCGCTTGTCAGATCATATATGGCTCATCATGTAGGCATGAGCTTGCTTTCGGTTAATAATTTGCTGAAGGGACAATGTATGCAAAGACGTTTTATGAGCGACAGCGCAATGAACGGTGCGAGAAGCATACTTGAAGAGAAATGCATAATGAATGCAAAGCCCTTTAAAGATGTTCAAATCAGAGAAATACCGACAATCCGAGAGAGGGTGCATGGCAAAAACTCTGTGTCCTTGAACCCGAATCCGTTTTATCCACAAACAGCACTTTTTACAAACGGGCGGATGACTTCATGTATTACCGATATCGGAACAGGAGTCAGTTTGTTTGACGGAATTGACTTGACAGTTAACAGTTATGACCCTGTTTTTCGTCCGCAAGGCATATTCGGATTCTTTGTAACCGAAAAAGAAAGGCTGTCTTTTGTCAGAGCAACAGAAACAAACGGAAGACAGCGGTTTGAAGCAGAGTTTTCGGCAAATTTTGCTGATTTTACTGCAAAAAGTGAAAATGTGAGTCTGAAAATGAGGGTCAGGCTTTTGGCGGGATGCAATTGTGAGGTGCGAACTTTTACTGTAGAGAACCGTTCGCACAAAAAGCCGCTTGAAGGCAGACTGATTGTTTATTTTGAGCCATGCATTGAAAAAAGAGGTGCTTTTGCTGCACATCCGATGTTTTCGAAGCTGTTTTTTACAGATGAATGGGATGCCGAAAACGGCTGCTGTCTGTTTTCAAGGCGGGCAAGAGATAGCGATGTTCCGTGTGCGATTGCGGCGGGATTTCTTCATAAAAGCAATGTTGCTCATGAAACTGCGAGAGAAAGGGTGCTTAAAACACCGAACGGTGTTTTTTCTGTGGGAGATAAGACGGATTTCGAAGGGAAAAGAGGCAATCCGGATTGCGGCTGTGCGTTTGAGCTGAAAATATCGTTAAAACCTGGGGAAAAGATATCGTATGATTTTGCAATAGCGGCAGACGAAACAAAAGAGCAGGCGCTAAATGTGTTTTCAAGCCTTCAGATCGGCAAAAACAAAAAAAGATATGCGCAAAATCCTTTCTTTGCCGATTCGGTAATAAATGCAGTTGCGAGCCGGATTTTGTCCGCTGCAATTTATCCCAAACTGAGTGATAACGGAACAAAGACGGGAGAAAAATGCAATTTTAACAAGGCGGATTTGTGGAGCTTTGGTATTTCGGGAGAGTTGCCGATAATTTTAATTGAAACAGAAAATGAAGAAAGCGTTCGGGATATCGTGCCGTATTTAAGATTCAATAAAATCCTCAGAAGCTCTGGCATAACAACCGACCTTGCGATTTTGTATTCCGACAACGGTGGTTATGTTTCGCCAATGGCGGATGCTGTCAGTAAAATCATAAAAAAAGAGGGCTGCAGCTTGATGACGGGTGTGAGCGGAGGGGTTCATCCTATCAATTTTTCTGTTCACAGCTATCGACAGCTTTGCGCTTTGCGCGAAAACGCAGTTTTTATGTCGAAAGCAGGGAGTTTCGATGCTCAACACACTCAGAAGCCTTTCAGACCAATGAAGTTTATAACTATGGCCGCAGGTTCAAAAATAACCGACGGCGTAAAGCAATACAACTTTACACATTGTAAAATATCAATCTCAAAAACACCTAAAAGCGTTGATATTCCTTGGTGTATGGCTTTTGCCAACAGAAGCTTCGGAACTATGATTTCTGACAAGGCGTTAGGCTTTACATGGGCGATAAATTCACGTGAAAATAAGATTACTCCCTGGTATAACGATACAATGAGTGACAATAGGGGAGAAATGCTAATTTTGAAATATAACGGTGTTTTATACGACTTGATAAGCATGGGAAAGGCAGAATTTACACCCGAAAAAGCGGTTTGGCATACGGAGATTGACGGGCTTGACTTCACGGTTTCGGTCAACGTTCCCCGCCGAGGAATGACAAAGAAATGTCATGTAAAAATCACAAACAAATCTCAAAATGCTAAAAGTTTCGACCTAATGTATTATACTTTGCCGGTGCTCGGTGTCAGCAGAGACGGCATGGGCGCTTTTTTTGTGCGCAAAAAAGGGAATGCAGCGGTTGCTGAAAATTCCGGAGCGGACATTCCCGGCTTTATGTCGCTTGAATGTGATAGTGCCGAATACTTCTGCTTTTCAAGAAAAGATTTTTGGGAAGGCAGATTTAACTCCGAATTTGAAAAAGTCCCTAAGGATTGCTGTATTGCTGTCGGAAGAAATTTTGAGGTGCCGGAAAGCAAGAATGAATCAACGTGCTTTTTTCTTTCGTGGAGTGCCGAAGAAAAAGCGGTTTTGAAGATGCCTCATGTGTCCGACTTCACCTCATCCATGCTCAATCCGCTCAAAATCAAAACAAAAAGCAAAGAGTTGGATGTTTTTGCCAATTCTTTTCTGTATTCGCAAATCAAGCAGAGCCGATTTTGGGGAAGAACAGGTTTTTACCAATGCTCAGGGGCTTACGGATTCCGCGACCAACTCCAGGACAGCCTTGCATTTATTGATTTTGAACCGGAGCTTACCTTTACTCACATTGTTCGGTGCGCTGCCGTTCAGTTTGAAAAGGGTGATGTTTTGCATTGGTGGCATGTGTTAGTTGATAAAAGGCAGATTATACGCGGAATAAGAACCCGATGCAGTGATGATATGCTTTGGTTGCCGTATGTGTGCGCCGAATATTTTGAAAAAACCGGAGACAAACGCATTTTTGAGGTCAGAGCTCCGTATTTGGTGGCTGCAGAATTAGCTGAAAATGAAAAGGAACGCTATTGTTCGCCTCAAAGAACAGAATATTCTGAAACCATTCTTGAACATTGCATTCGTGCAACTGATTACTCGCTGAATTTCGGCAAAAACGGACTTCCGCTAATGGGCTCGTGTGACTGGAACGACGGTTTCAGCCGTATGGGAGATGCTTACGGTGCAGAAAGTGTTTGGCTTGCAATGTTTCAAAAGCTTGTTCTCGAAAAAATGGCTGCGGTTTGTTTGCAATTCGGAAAGCAAGAAAAAGCATCGGAATATTTGGATTTGTCAAAGACGATTGAAAAATCAATTTCAGAAAAAGCGTGGCAAGGTGACAGGTTTGCAAGGGCAATAGCTGAAGACGGAAAGATAATCGGAGAAGAAAGGGATTTTATTGATATATTGCCGCAGGCATTTTCCGTGTTTTCGGACATTGGAAGCAGGGAGCGGCAGTTGAAAGCTGTTCAGACGGCATTTGACAAGCTGTTTGATGAAGAAAACGGAGTGATCAGGCTGCTTTCGCCGCCGTTTGGTGCGGAAGAAAAAGACAAGGTCGGATATATAGCATCATATCCGGAAGGAATCAGAGAAAACGGCGGTCAGTATACCCATGCAGCGGTTTGGCTGGCTTTGGCATTGCTTAGGCTTGGCAAAGTTGATGAAGCCGAAAAGTTGATACATGCAATAAATCCGATGTCGTTTTATTCGGACGAAGAGCGTGCAGGAAGATATAGGGCGGAGCCGTATGTTCTTGCGGGCGATGTTTCCTTCGGAGAAGCGATAATCGGACGGGCAGGGTGGACACATTTTACCGGCTCTGCTGCTTGGTGTTATCGTTGCATTGCCGAATATGCCGCAATGTCAGAAAAGGCAATCGTAAAGGTAATAAACCTTACAAGCGGGGAATAAAGTGATATTAACAGGGAAACAACTGACAAATCACCCTTTTGATTGTTTGATTTCTGCCGAATAGTCAATAAAATTGTTGGTTCCAACCTGCGTTTTATTGTGGTGATTTTTCGCCTTCGTGGAAAGTATAATAGCTTTACAAAGCCGCCCAAAGTTCTAAATCGTCAAAATAAGCAGAAGTATATATGATATAATTACTATACCTTTTATATATATGGTGTTTTGGGGCATAAAACAGGTCTTTTTATTTACTGTTTATTTCTGTGTTTTTTATCCACGCATGTAAAGTGCATAGACTTTACATGCGTGGAGCATATCTGAACTTCCGGTTTGCTTAAAAATGTGCTGTCACTTTGCCTAAAAAGTATATCAGCGTGTTGTGAAATATTAACAAAATATGAAATTGAATTTGAAAATCGTTGACATTGGCTCGGATTTTAGGTATATTTAATATGACCATATAGTGGTTTTCCGTCTGCGAGTATGCCTTTTAGGCATGCTTTCGGAAGGAAGCTGCGGCGGATGGTTGGTTTATGGCTTCGGCTGTCGTTTTTGAAACAGATTGCTTTATACTATCTGTAACAAAACGAAGTATTAAGGAGGTCGGTCGAAAGCATAGGCATTTGAACGCTGTAAAACAATGTTTTAAAGTCTGTGCATCATAAACTCAGCTGTCCCAAAACCATTACGTTGTTCAAATTTTTTTGGAGGTGTACAAATTTGAAAAAGTCAATCCGCATTCTCTCAATCCTTATGGCTTTTGTAATGCTCATCGGAAGCTTCTCCGTAATGGGTAGTGCATATCAGGCTTATAAGGGCGACGCAATCGCAGGTATCTATAATGACGTAGACACACCTGCATTCACACTCGAGCAGTACGCATCGATGGGTCTTGACGAAGTCGATCGTATGCTGGCAAAAGAGCAGCTGGTTCTTGACCTTCTTGGCCTTCTGACTCTTGATATCACCAGCATCGATGCTTGTCTCGGCAGCGTTAAAGAGTTCCTTACCACCGGTAAGCCTCTCATCGCGCTTCTCGGTCAGGCTGCAACATTGGATACTCTTTGTAATCCTATTAAAGAAGTCAGAAGATCAAACAGCGATGACACCGCTGTTATTTATGCTCTCTTTGATTTCATTGCTAACCTCAGAGATATCGCCCGCAACTATGTTACCGGTGATATTGATGTTGGTATTCTTCAGGGCTTCATCTCTGACTATATCTTCGACGTTAGAGAGCTTGCTATCGGTCTTGTTTACGGCATGACTGAAGAAGGCAAGAAAGTTGACTACGATTATATGGATGATAAGGATAATGCAGACAAGCCGATTCCCGCTAAGTACATGAATACTGATAACGGTGCAATCCAGCTTCTTCAGCAGCTTCTTATCGAGCTCGTTCTCGGCGAATGGAAATGCCTTAATGATGAGCTCAACGATCCTTCAAGCGCGGTTAACTATTACAGCTATGCATTCCAGGCTGAATACGGTGAAACCTATTTTGATACCGACAAATACTATTACTATGGTTGGGTTCATCCCAAGGATTGGGTAACAGTTGGTCTCGGCGGCTGCGAAAGAGTTCTTAAGACTGCCGGCACTTATGACGAAGATACCCTTCCTCCCGCTGAATACAGCGTTGTTGATATCACAACCCAGACAAAGGGTTATGATTTCATCGAAACCCTTATGCAGAAGGCATATAATTACATCGCTGTTCCCGTTCTCAACAGAGACACCAGACCTTGGATGCGTGAGCTCTGTGGTATTACATACAATGAGGAATACTCCAGACCCACAAAGTATGTTGCTCTCACTAACCCCGATGGCACTCCCGTGCTTGACGATGCAGGCAACCAGGTTTATGATTGGGTTATTAATGAAAAATATGATCCCGATTACGACGGCGACGAACCCGAGACATGGACAATCTACAAGGAACTCTTCAACATTGACGGCGTAGTTCCTACTGTTAATGTTCCCGCCGGAACAACATTTGTTGATTACTTTAACACAATTCTCGGCGAGTTTATAACAATCTTCCTTACTAACAATAAGACTATCGACGGTGTACTCTGCAAATGGGAATGGGAACCCGGTGACAATTCCGTTCTTTTTGATAACATTGTCAGCGTTGGTAAGTATGTTCTTTGCGTAACAGGCGACCTCTTCTTCAGCGACAGAGCTAATCCCCCCAGCCCCTCAGAAATCATGGGCGACGGCACAGTGGAGAACCCCGGCTATGACGGTCAGAAGGTTCTTGCTTTCATCATGAGAGAAATCCTTAACAACTCTGTTGATTACATTTATGTTGACGAAAGCTATACAACAATCGTTGACGTTGCTTACAGAGCAGTTGAGCAGCTTGCATGGCAGGATATTCCTCAGCTCACCTACACCAAGCCTGTTCTTGGTCAGGCCGGCGCTGAAACAGAAGAAAAATATTATGCAGCAGTTGTTGATAAGATGATTGATATCCTCTTCGACATCGCTGTTTACAACCTCAACCAGGGCTTTGATATGGACCTTGCTGCTAACGGTACTAATCCTCTCACCGATACAGGTCTTCTTCAGTATCAGGGTGACAACGGCAGCTATGAAGTTAACCTTGTCAAGATTGCTGCATGGGCAATCTCAACTTACGGCGACATTCTTGCTCTTGATCTCAGATGCGACAATTTCGACGGTCAGGTAGGCTCACTCACAGCTGATGACGTTTGGATGGATATCGACACCATTCTCAACGCAATCATCCCCATCAAGGGCGCAGGCGCTTGGATAGCTGATGAAATCGCAGGCGACGGCACAGAAATCGTTTCCAAGACATTTATCTTCGATTATATCCTTAAGCCCGTCTATACTCTTGATGCAACAAACCTTGCAACAATCTTTAAGAGAAACCCAACCGGTGCTTTCGCAACCAAGAACGGCGTTCAGATCATTGTTGATATTCTTGAAAATGTATTCGACCTTCTCTTCCCCGACGTATTCCAGGCCCAGGATACTCTTGACCAGGTTCTTCGGAATGATCTTCTCGGTGATATGGTCTACGACCTTATCGGTTCACTTGGCTACAGCTCATTCACAAGCTCCAAGAATGTAACAATGAACGGCAGAGCAGGCAACATTGCCGCAACAGCTCTTCCCCTCGTTTGCTTGCTTCTCGGTCTTAGCGATGACCAGGAATTCGAACAGATGGAAATCTATCTTCCCGGAACAATCGCAGCAGGCAGCTCAAGCGTTTCATTCAACGTTTATAACGGCTCCAGCGGTATTAACACCGCTTATACCGATGTTAACGGCAATTTCACGCAGGATAATCTTTATGAATATGTTATCACCAAGACTAATGTTGAAACATATGATGCAAGCGGTGAAAACACCAATGCTCTTACTGTTAACGGTCTTCCTAACGGCGCAACAATTTCCGGTGGTGACAGCGTTAACGTAACTCTTAACGGTTCGTTCAACAATGATGTTCTCGTTAAGTTTGAAGTTTCTTATAATGTTATGGGTGAAGAAGACGGCAAAGCAATTACAACTTCTCCCCTTACAACAACCGTTTACTCATACATCTCCACTGTAAGTGAAGATGACGATGCTATCGAAGATGAAATAGTAATCGCTGAAGACCGTAAGATCATTTCCCAGAGAGCTATCTATCTTGACGGTGGCGACGATCTTGATGATTTCGACAGCTACATGATCCGTGTTGAAGATATCGACAAGGAAGCAACTGTAACAGCAAAAGTTGACAGTATCACAAACGATTCTGCAATGCCCTTTGCTAAGCTTAATTCCGATTCCGATGCAATTACTGAGACAATGAACGGCACCGGCGGTGTTTACTTCCTCACTCCGTTTGAAATCAACTCATATACAGAAACAGTTGACGGCGAAACCGTTACTAAGCAATACGAAAGAGTCGAAGACATCTACGAACTTGATGAAAACGGCGAAATCGTATACGACGAAGAAACAGGCGAGCCCAACGTTATCGGTCAGACTGATGGCGTTCCCAATGGTAAGTATAACCTTTCTGCAAATGTTAATGTTAACGGAGCTGTAACAAACGTTCCCGTTATCCTTAACCTCTATAATGACTACGGTCTTGAATCTGCTTTTGAAAGAGCGGTTCTTGCAAACCGTCAGAAGTCAAACTACGACACAACAAAAACCGCTGGTTCACGTGCATGGAACGCATATGTTTCCACACTTGAAGAGGTTGCAAGATTTGCTCTTAAGCCCAAGGCAGCGGCTAACTTCCAGACAACAATCGCAGCAACTGCAGCAGAAAAAGAAGCAGGCTTTGAGAACAAGTATGAAGTTCTTGCTGACAAGCTTGAAACAGCAATTGAAACCCTTGAAGAGTTCGAAAACAACTCCGGTGCAGATGCTCTTATTGAGCTCGTTAAGTACTACAGTGCTATGAACTATTCAATCGTTGAAGGTCCCGACGGTCCTTACAAGGATGAACTTGAATATTGGGAAGACGGTTATGAGTTCTTCGGCATGAGAGACTTCGTTCCTCACACTTATAACAGATATAAGGATGCTTACAGAAGAGCAATGGATCTCATCGAGTCTCAGGAAATCCTTGTTCCCGCTCCCTTCGAAGAGGGTTATGAACCCACAGAAGAAGAGCTTGCAAACTACAACCAGGCTGTTGCCGGATATGCAGAAGCACTTGCAAACATGGAAGTAATCAGCTCCATTGATTCAATCTATGCTCAGCATATGCTCACCCTCACAGGTGATCGTCTCATCGCACTTGAAGGCGATACCTCCAAGCTCCAGCTCGTTATCAATGACTTCTCAGGCAAGGTTGCAGCAGCAGACGAAGGCAAGTATACTGTTTCTTCACTTGAGGATTACAGACATGCAGAAGCTTTCGCAGCAAGAACTGTTGCTGATGCAAACGCTGTTCCTTCACAGATCAACACAGCAACAACCGAGCTTGTTTACGCATGGAAACACCTCACATTGGGTGCTGACTATTCAGCTCTTGATGCAGCTATCCTTGAAGCTGAACAGATTACTGCTATCTACGGCACAGATGCAGCTGCTCAGTCAAAGTACACCGAAGATTCATATCAGGCATTTATTGATGCATATAATGCAGCAAAGAAGCTTGACAGAGACCTTGGTGATACCGACAGCGGCAACCAGCAGATTGCTGAAGCAACTCTCAAGCTCACAAGCGCAATGTCTCCTGAAAATCTCATCGATAAGAGCACACTTTCTGCTGTATTTGAATTAACAACAGAAGACCCCGGCGTATTCTTTGATGCATCAATGAGCTACACATTTGCTCCTTATCTTGATGTTGAATCACCCTTCATGAACGCAACAGTTCTTACTCCCGAAGGTGAAGAATTCAATGCATATCTTTACACAGGTATCGACGTATGGGATGAAGATACACTTCTTATGGCGTTTGGAACCCTCGAAAACGTTGAGGTTGAAGTAACTCCCGACGTTAACGGCGGTTACAGCACAGGTACAGTTCTTAAGTTCTACAATGCAACCACAGGTGAGCCCGAGGCTACCTATGTTGTCGCAGCTCACGGTGATACCGACTGTAACAACCAGATCGACGCATCTGATGCCGATGCAATTCTTCTTCACGACTGTGGTTTCGCCGAGATTTGGGAACATTACACTTGGGGCGCAGCAGACGTAAACATGGACTTCATGGTTGACTATAATGATGCTGAAAAGATTTATCTTGCAGACGCAGGTATGCCTTACGACATGATTACCGGCGACCTTATTGAAGGCTAATTTAAACTTTATCGTGATACACCCGCATAAAACACGGGTGTATCACCCGGCTCTTAAAATATCCGATGATGTTTTTTATATGCATAAGCATATTAATATAAAAGGAGGAAAATGAGCTAATGACAAAATTTAAGCGTTGCTTGAGTGCATTCCTTGCGTTCACAATGGTGCTTGGTTTGTTCTCCGGCATGGGCGGCGTATTTGCTCCTGAGGCTGCAGCAGCAGGCACCTCAAGCGTTAAATCGTTTGAAACTCTTGCAGCAGAATACGACAAATTTATTTACGTTGGTGTTGATGTTTACGAAGTAGACAGTGGCACGCTTACAGACGGTAATGTTAAGCCCGGTCAGTGGCTTGAATACCGCATTTATATCAAGTCAGATATGTGGATTGGTACAAACTCTCCCACATTCCTTTTCGACAAGAGATTCTTTGACGTTAGAAACGTCCTTTCAACTGTAGTAGCAACAGGTACAACCTACACAACAAACAAATCAACAGAAGAACTCGTTAACCTGTCCCATCCAATGAGTGAATATACTGCATTGAAGCATACTCTTACAGCAGCGGCAGCATCGGGACTCTCGTGGTTTAAAAATGCGGAGTGCGAAATT
>JAZNSX010000095.1:0-3030 GCA_045591425.1 Acutalibacteraceae bacterium
TTCATCCTTTGAATCGGGCTCAACGGTCACGAGATGCCAGATATTTGACACCTTTTCGGGATTCTTTTTATCAATTCGGATTGCTCTGCCTCGCATCTGATTTGAGAGCATAAAGCTGCCCACAAAGCTTGCAAGAATGAGCGAATTGATATTCGGTGAATCCCAGCCTTCGCCAAGCAAGGATTTTGTTCCGATAAGTACATTTATAACACCAAGTTGAAATGCTTTTGTTATAATGCTGACCTTATTTTTATTTGAGCCACTGAAAATGATTTCGGTGTGATTTGTGTTTTCAAGCTTCTTTATTCTGCAAGGCACACCTTCGTTGTATGCGATTTCCTGTGCAGCTTCAACGGCGGAATCGGGCAAAAGAACAAGCGTACCCGAAAGTACCGCAACCTTTGCATCGGGATTTGTTCTGCGGATTGATTCAAAAACGGGTACCGTGCCAAGAGCGTGGATTTCTTCGTCCGTGCCAACAAGCTTCAGCATATCTTTTTTGATGTAGTCGGTAAGAATGAGCATACGCAGAGAGTCACCGAGATTCTGATATTCGCTTGCAACGATTTTATTTATGCTTCCGAGTTTACCCGTTGAGGAAACGAGCATTTTATTGATTTTATCGCTTGATGCAAGGCGTACTTTTCTTTTCTCGATAAGAGCCTCTTTTGAAAGAATCGCCTTTAATTCTTCGCTGATTTCTTCCGTAAAAACATCAGGCTTATCAATGATAAACTGAAATGCTTTTTCGGCTTCGGCTATTGAGTAAACAGGAGCTTTTCTGCCCTCAAAAACCTTTTCTTCAAGGCTCTTTGAAATATTGGCATTTCCTTGTTTTGCAACGCAGACAAGTGATTTGAAGCCTGCAAGGTTATCATAGAGTATTTCTTCGTTACCTGCTGCATTTGACACCTGCAGAGCCTTTGAAAGCAGACCGCTTCTGATTATCTCATCGGTAACAGCCGTTGCTTTTGCTTTGTAATTCGCAAGAATCTGCGATTCTTCTGCGGTGGGATAGCTGAAATATATATAGTCCTGATGGGGGCAGAGAGTTTTCTGCATAACAAGCTGAGGAACGAAAATTTCTTCGTCAATATCGCCGCAGAGAGTCTGATATCTGTTCCATTCGGCAGGTGTGCTGTCATAGGGCGGCGTTGCGGTGAGAGCGATGATTGTTACGCCTTCTCCAAGCATTGCAACGAATTTTTCGAGAGCCTTCTGCCATTCGCTTTTGAGATGATGCGCCTCGTCAAGGCAGATTGTTTTTATGCCTGCCTTTCTGATTTCGGAAAGCAAATCGAAATTGCTGAAATCCTGCGTTTCTTCGGCTTCAAACTCATCTTCATCCGCTTCGGATTCCATAACGGATTTTGTGAAAGCAGCGTGAAGCGCCTGATATGTAATTGAAGTTATCAGCTTCGGACTTGTGAGTGAATATGAAATATATTCATCAGGATTCTCCGTTTCGGGCAGATAAGCCTCAATGAATCTTTCGCCCCACTGCTGACGAATTGTAACCGACGGCGACATAACGAGCGCAGGCGCATTCTGTCTGCGGACAAGCTCAAGACCGAGAATGGTTTTACCGCTGCCCGGCGCGGCAACGATATGAATTCTTTTATCCTTCAGATGCTTCTGCGAATTATCAAGCACTGCCTGCTGATAATCACGGAATGTCCATTTGAACTTTACTTTGCTGAAATCTTTCATAACATCACATCCGTTTGCCGATTTTTTACAAATACCATTATATCATATATTTTCGGTTTTTCATCGTGCTTTTTTGAATTTTTTTAAAAAGACGGCAGATTTCTCTGCCGTCAAAATGATTTATCCAATTAGTGATTCATACCGCAAGCGCAGACTTTGTTCTGACCGAAAAGTTTCTGGAAGAAGAGAACAATCTTATAGAAGAAACCTTCAATTCCGCCTTTATGGCATTTGCATTCACAATCTTTGTAAACCGCTTCTGCAGTAACGTTGAAAACACCCATTGTGAACGTTGTTTCGGAATCATAATAATCTTCGGGGGTTGCGCCTGTGATATTCCAACAATAAAAAACCTTGCCGTCAATCTGATCTGCCGTGATTGTTACAACATTGCCGATAACCGCGCTTGAAACATACGCCTTTCCGTTTATAACGCTGATATCAGTTCCGGGTGTTTCAAAATCACCGAGTTTGATTCTTATAATGCACATTGCTTTGCCGTTACTGCTATGATTATAAAGAGAATATGCACTGTCGCTGGGCTTATATGAATCGAAATTATAACGCGGAATTTCTTTGCCGTCATATACAACCTTGAATTCATCAGCTGCGGGAAGCTCATAGCCGCCGATATAGAATGTTGTGAGCACATAATATTCCTTTTCGGGGTCAGCTATCTGGCCGTCGCAACTGGGAACCTCTGTTGACATGATTACCGAATAATATGGCTTCTGATTGTAGTCAAGCGATGGGAAGCAAGGGGTAAGGTTTGAATTTTTGAGGGTTTCTCCGTAATAGATTGAGGGGAACTTACTGATTTCAATAACCTTTGTTGCGGCTGATGCCGAAGTCATTGAAATGCTCATCATTGCAAAAACAGTAATGAGAGCGAGCATAATTGCCGTTATTTTTTTAATCATCTTAAGTTATCTCCTTTTTATCCCGCGTAATAAATCTCTTCAAAAAGCTCATATTCGGGAATGCCGTTGATACAGAGCTGATAATCCGTTCTGTTTCTCTCAACATAAATTCTGCATTCTCTGCCATTACCGAGCTTTGCATCAACAAAGGTTTTGCCGTCTGTGTGCAGAAGGGTGAACTCCGAGCCTGCTTTAACAAGTTCGGTTTTCATATCGGGAAGAATTTTAACGTTGAAAGCTTCTTTTGATGTAAGAACGAACAGGAAACTTTTGTCTATGGTATAGAATTCATCGGTTGATTCGGGCATACCCGTTTCGGAATTCACGGTGTAGGTTTTATCGGCAGCGTATGTTCCGAGTATATCAAAGGTTGTTTCAAGAACAAACTGTGTGGGATTAT
>JAZNSX010000096.1:0-16292 GCA_045591425.1 Acutalibacteraceae bacterium
CTCCGGCTCCGAGGAAGCAGGTCTCCGCGGTGCAAAGGCATATGTCAAAGCTCACGAAAAAGAGCTTAAGGATATCGAAACCTGCGTTATTGCCTGCGACACCTTCCGTGACCTTGAAACAATGGCGGTTTACGACAGAGATATGAGCGGCACGGTAAAACACCATTGGGGCGTTAAGCATCTTGTTAAAAATGCGGGTGCAAACTGCGGCTATGACCTTCACTTTGAATCGGTTTATATCGGTGCATCCGACGCTGCCGCATTCACGCAGAAGGGTATTCCCGCAACAGGCTTTGCGGCAATGGACCCCACTCCCCCCAGATATTATCACACAAGACTTGACAACGTTGAAAATCTTCGTGAGGATGCAATTGCGGCAGGAATTGAAATTCTTATTGAAGCCGCCTGTATGTACGATAAGGAAGGTCTTCCCAAAGAATAAAAGTAAATATTACCAAAAAACCGCTGATATTTTCGGCGGTTTTTTTCATTGATTTTCGAATATAAATTTGATACTATAACATTAATTATTAAAGGAAAGGGGCAATAAATTTGCATACAATAAAACCGCACATACTCAAAGACGATATGTTCAAGCAGCTTAAGAATTACTGCATCCTCTTCAAAAAAGACATCGGCATATGGGAATACACAAGAGGTATGTTCCTTGGCGACAGATACGAAATGGAGGATTTCAAAAGTGAAATCAAAAGCGGCGATATCTGGTACGCAGGCTACGATTCAGCTCATTTCTTTAAGGCAAGCGTAACCGTTCCCGAAGAAATGGACGGTCTTGAGCTGCGTGCAAAATTCCAGGTCGGCGGCGAAGCTCTTGTTAAGTGCAACGGTCACTATGTTTCGGGCTGTGCTTCAAGGGACAGTCTGCCCGACAGAACAGAGGTCGCTCTCGGCGTTCACAAGGCGGGCGAGGTGCTTATCTTTGAAATCGAAGCAACGGTTGATTCAATGAGCTTCTGCGATGCCGCAATGGAGGGTGCGAAGCATCAGGAATGCCGTTTCGGCGAAACCTGCATTTTTGTTGCCGACAAGGAATGCGAGGGCTACTATATCGACCTCGAGGTTGCATTCCAGGCACTTGACTACATCAAAGACGAGCACATAAACGCAAAGGTTTATGCCGCCGTTGACGACAGTATGCACATGGTTGACTATGATTTTGACGAAGCAAGAGTCAGAAAGTCAATCCATGAGGCAAGAAAATATTATCTTGCAAAAATTGCATCAATTAACTGGTCCGCACAGAGCAAGGTTATTCTCACGGGTCACAGCCATATCGACGTTGCATGGCTCTGGAGAATTCAGGAAAGCATCCGCAAGAGTGCAAGAACATTCATGAACGTTACTTCTCTTATGGACGTTTATCCCGAGATGACCTTCGGTCAGAGCCAGGCAGTTCTTTATCAGATGATGAAGGATCACTACCCCGACATATATGAAAAAATCAAAGAAAAAGTTGCGGCGGGTCAATGGGATATCTGCGGCAACGTTTGGGTTGAGGCGGACACCAACATCGCATCGGGCGAGGCTCTTATCCGCCAGGTGCTTTACGGCACTGAGTTCTTCAAAAAGGAATTCGGCAAGGTTTCCAAAACCTATTGGCTGCCCGACTGCTTCGGCTTCACTTGGGCATTGCCTCAAATCATCAACGGCTGCGGCATGCAGAATTTCATAACATCAAAGCTTTCATATAACGACACAACAAAATTCCCCTACAACATGTTCATGTGGCAGGGCAACAACGGCGACAAGGTTTATGCCCATCTTATGCGCCCGTCCTACAACTGCCATTACAACGTTGAGGAGATAATGACCGCCGACAAGGAATGCAACAACAAGAGCGATTTGAACACCGCCATGAGCATGTACGGCTACGGTGACGGAGGCGGCGGACCGACCAGAAATATGCTTGAAAGAGGGCGCAGGCTGCAGAATTTCCCCGGTCTGCCCAAAACCGAAATAGGCCATGTTGATGATTTCTTTGAAACATACAAGGGTCACGAGGATGAACTGCCCGTTTGGAACGGCGAAATGTTCTATGAAAATCACCGCGGAACCTTCACAAGCCAGGCTTTTGTTAAAAAGAACAACCGCAAGGGCGAATATCTTTTTACAAGGGCTGAAATGCTTTCTGTTTTTGCCGAAAAGCTTCTCGGCAAGGAATACCCCAAGGAAGAAATTGAAAAGGGTTGGCGCATTCTTATGACCAACCAGTTCCACGACATTCTGCCCGGCTCGTCAATCCACGAGGTTTTCGAGGACTGCCGCAGAGATTACGCCGTAATGAACAAAATCGGCGAGGATATCTACAACGGCGCATTAAAGGCTCTTTCAGGCGCGGTAACGGCGGATAAAAACAGCATCACCGTTTGGAACCTCACAAACGCAAAAAGCTATGAACCGATTGAGGTTGAGGGTGTGCCCGCAGGAATGTATGTTGCAACGTCAGACGGTCTTTCACTCCCCTGCGCATATATCGGCGATAAATTTGTGTTCCTACCCGACTGCCTTGAGCCCATGAGCTGCAAGACATTCAAGCTTATGGAGGGCGAATGCATCTATGCGCCCGTTGAAGCAACTCCTGAAATGCTTGAAAATGCAAATCTGCGCGTTGAGCTTGACGAAAACGGCATTATCACAAGCATTTACGATAAGATTAACGAGAGAGAGGCTCTTGACGGCAGGGGCAACATTCTCACAATCTCGCTTGACAAATGCGTTCACGAAACCGCATGGAATCTTGAACTCAACTATCAGAAGAAGATGTGGGAGCTCAAAGCTGACAAGATTGAAGTTGTTGAAAACAACGCGGTAAGAGGCGTTATCAGAGTCATATATACATTTAACAAATCAACCATCACTCAGGATGTTATCCTTTATCAAAACGGCGAAACGGTTATTTTTGACACAACCGTTGACTGGCATGAAAGCGACAAGGTGCTAAAGGCGGGCTTTGATGTTGCGGTTATAGACACAGATGCAACCTATGATATCGCCCACGGCGCAACAAAGAGACCTACCCATTGGAACACCGCCTATGACCTGACACGCTTTGAAGTTGCGGCTCATAAATGGGCAGATCTTTCAGAGGGCGGCTACGGCTGCAGCATCATAAATGACTGCAAATACGGATATGATATTCACAGCAGCCACATGAGAATAACCCTTATGCGTGCCCCCACCTGCCCCGACAGAACAGGCGACCACGGAATAAACACCTTCAAATACGCTTTCTACCCCCATGCCGGCGATTGGAGAACAGAAACCGTACAAAAAGCAATTGCTTTCAATGTTCCTCCCGTTGCGATTTATAATGCCGAAGCAAACGAAGGCGTTATTGACGGCGAAAAGAGATTCATTCTCAATATTGATGACAATGCCGCAATCGACTGCATAAAGAAGGCACAAGACGGCAGAGGCTATATCATCCGCATTGTTGAAGAAGAACAGAGAAGAGGTCTTCGCTCAATCAAACTCGGTTTCGATGTTGAAAAGGCTTATGAATGCAACATGATTGAAGAGGACAAGGAAGAGATTCCTGTCTGCAACAATGCATTTGAATTCGTGCTCAAACCCTTTGAAGTAAAGACATTCCGCGTAATCTAACATAAAAACCGCCGAGGTTCAGATGAACTCCGGCGGTTTAATTTTTTCTGCTTCATTTCCCGATGAATCATAAAAACGAGCGGTAACAGCACCGTCCGGAAGAACAAAAGCAAAAGGCTTTTCGCTGTCAATTTTAATCTTCTCACTTCTTTCGTGATAGAAAACTTCAATTTCGGATATACCGATTTTATTCATGGAGCAATAGGCATAGGTATCATTAAAGCAAAATTCAGAAACGGTTTCATCCATATATAAACCGCCGCCCGCTTTAAAGAAATAACCATAACTGAGACTATCACTTTTGGCATAAACAGAAAACACATGGTCATCAAGGCTTTCGGGATAAAAAACCATTACAGCGATTTCGTCAGAGACAGATTTTGAAACAAGCCAATCTTCATTAATCCGTTGTGACTCACGAGCATCCGCTTCAAGCTTTTCGGCAGAAACTCCGATATTATCCCGAATAAAGAAAAATCCGAAAACAATTATTACGACAGCTAAGGCAATACATAATACTTTTTTCATAAAAATCACCCTTTCTCTGTATACCTCGAGTATCTATGTATATGTTAGCATACACAAATACCGTTGTCAAGGGAAAGGGTGTGTGATTTTATTTATAAACGAATTCGTAGACTTTTGCCCATGAACGGACTCTCTTTGCATTCCATCTCTTTGGCATCATTGCACAGGCTGCAGCAGCCTTACCCATTCTGACACCGCAGGCGATTATCTTTTTGAGAAGTTCCGGATCCTGACAAACCTGCTTTGCCTGATTAATCAGCGCTCGCGGATCAATATTCACGCTTCCGAGACCCGTGAAATCCGCACCGATTGTCATTAAATCTTCGTTGAGAATGCCGTTATCCATAACGTAATCAACTTCTTCCGGGGTAAGATTGAGAAGAAGAAGCTTGCCGCAAGCAAGAGGCGCAAGCCCCGCACCGAGCTCTTTATAATATCCCTGCTGATATTTCCAAAGAGTTTCAGCGGTAAACGACTGATTTTTATCGTCAATAACCGCATTTGCAAGAATTCTTGAAGCCTTAAGGCAATTTGCAATACCCGAACCGATAAGAGGAACCGTCATGAACGCGCAGTCACCGATTGCGGCATAACCGTCAGCAACCATAACCGAAAGCGGCTGACGCACGGGAATTTCAACGAACTGACCGCCGCGAAGAATTTCCGTTCCGAGTCTGGGATTGGTTTCACGGAGATAATCGGAAAATCTTTCAACATCTTCAACTGTAAAATCATTAAATCTGCCCATAAGAAGGTCTGTATGGTCGTCTTCGGAAGCAATCCAATTAACGCCGAGCTCTCCGCCTGCAAAAAGCATAACCTTGAACTTTGCTTCAACAGCTTCGTCGCTCGCTTTATTAAAAAATGCTCTGTAAATCGTTATTTTTTCGTTTCTCGCAACTTCTTTTTCAATTCCGAATTCTTCAGGAAGATTCATTCTTACGGGAGAATTCATGCCGCATGAGTCGATAACAAGGTCGCCGTATATATCCCCTTTTTCGGTTTTGATTCCCACAACTCTGTTGCCGAGAATTATCGGTCCGAGAACCTTATGTTCATATTCAATCTTGACACCGCATTCAAGCGCATGCTTAATGAAATGAGCATAGATATCTCTGCGCTCCATCTTGATTTCAAGTTTTTCCTGGGGAACATGCTGGCGCAGACCTGTTTTCATTGAAGGGCCAAAGAAGGTCATGTCCTCTTTATACTCAAATTTATCCTTGGGGGGCATGGACATTCCTGCAACCGCAAGAGCATCGGGGGCAAAAATATCGGTCCAATCGTAGCCAAGAGTTCCTTCCTTTTTTTGCTCATAAACAGTTACATCAAAGCCGGCTTTTGCAATAAGCGCCGCCGCCGCAATGCCGCCGTGGCCAAGACCTGCCACAAGAATCTTTTTACCCATAATCAGCCTCCGGTTCAAAAGTATATTTTTAATATTAGCATATACATAGTAAAATATCAATGTGACAAATGTAACATTTTGACTATAGCAAAAGGACGGCACAAAGCCGTCCTTTTGAAAACTATTTGTGATAAAGCTTCTTTGTCTGATATCTCGGCTCACAGGTTATATTAACGCCAAGCTTTCTGTAAACATCCATATCAACCTGTGAAAGAATAACGGTTGAATGGGCTTCACAGTCCTTAAGCCCTTCAATTGCATCAAGAGCCTTTTTAGCAACCGGGTTTGTGTTTGCGCTCATTGAAAGAGCAATAAGCGTTTCGTCAGAATGAAGGCGCGGATTGTGCCCCTTAAGAATTCCTGTTTTAAGCTCCTGAATAGGCTCGATTATTGAAGGAGCAATCATCAGAAGGTCATCGGGAAGCCCCGCAAGATGCTTTGCCGCGTTCAAAAGAGCTGCACTCGATGCGCCGAGAAGGTTTGAGGTTTTACCCGTCACAATTCTGCCGTCGGGCAGTTCAATTGCAACAGCAGGCTGACCGTCGGTTTCGCTGCTTCTGTCCATAGCGGCTTTGATAACCTTTCTGCCGTCAACGCTGATGCCCGCCTGATTCATAAGGCTTATTATTTTGTCAACAGCCTCCTGCTTTCCTCTGCCCATTTTCAAATCACACATGGCATTGAAATAGCGGCGGATGATTTCCTGCTTTGAGGCTTCGCGTGTTGCTTCATCATCACAAATTGCATAGCCCGCCATGTTAACACCCATGTCGGTTGGTGATTTATAGGGGCTGACGCCCTCGATTTTTTCAAAAATAGCGTTCAGAACAGGGAATATTTCAACATCACGGTTATAGTTAACCGTTGTGACACCGTAGGCATCAAGATGATAAGGGTCAATCATGTTAACGTCGTTAAGGTCTGCAGTCGCCGCCTCATAAGCAAGGTTAACGGGATGCTTAAGCGGAAGATTCCAGATGGGGAATGTTTCAAACTTGGCATAGCCCGCTTTGTTGCCGCGCTGATTTTCATGATAAAGCTGAGAAAGGCAGGTTGCCATTTTTCCGCTGCCGGGACCGGGTGCAGTAATAACAACAAGCGGTCTTTCGGTTTCGATAAACTCGTTTTTGCCGAAGCCTTCGTCGCTTACGATATGTGAAACATTATAGGGATAACCGTCTATGTTGCGGTGAATGAAAACCTTGACACCGAGCTGCTCAAGCTTTGTTTTGAAAGCACCTGCCGCGGGCTGGTCTTTATACTGAGCAAGCACAACGCTGCCCACATAAAGCCCCGAAGCTCTGTAGGCATCTATAAGACGAAGCACATCGGCATCATAAGTGATTCCGAGGTCGCGGCGGATTTTATTGCTCTCTATATCGCTTGAATTGATAACAATAACAATCTCGACATCATCTGCTATGCTTTTAAGCATCTGCAGCTTGCTGTCGGGAGCAAAACCGGGCAGAACCCTTGATGCATGATAATCATCAAAAAGCTTGCCGCCGAATTCAAGATAAAGCTTGCCGCCGAACTCATTGATTCTCTTGCTGAGCTGCTCGGACTGGCGGCTGATATAAACAGCATTGTCAAAACCGATTTTCTTCAATTTCAACACCCTTTCGATCCGCTGAACGTCGGATTTTGTAAAACTAACTAATATATTATATACCACAGATTATTTTAAATCAAGGGGAAAGGAAAATTTTTAGAACAAAGCTATATCACGGTGTATAAAAGTGAACGGCTGCAAACGCAGCCGTTCGTTGTGTTGTAGCGTATATTTATTTATGGTGGTCAAAAAGCAAAATATTTTTCTCTCTGCTTCTGAATTCTGCCGCTGATGAATTCAAGCGTTTCCTTTGCACCCTCAATTCCGCAGGCGTAATCTTTCATGGCTCTGCCCTCTTCATAGCAAAGATCATCGTGAAGCGGGAAATAATCCTGAAGAAGGAAGGTTGCATAGCGCGCAAGACGGAAATCGCCGACAAGACGAAACTCCTTGCTGATGCCGTCAATTGCGATTGAATAGAAATTCTTGATTGAATCGATAATTGCCGTTCTTTCGTTTGCAGGTGAAAATACCATCGTTGATGCAACATAGGCATTTTCGTTGTTGATTGAGCTGTGGCTGTCCGTGCTGCCGACGATGGGGAATTTATCATAGCCCTTGGCAAGCACTTCATAATATTTATGAGTCTGGAAGCCGTTATGCTCATAGTAGTTTTCGCCGCCGAGAACCTCAAAAGCATCAAACGGGTGAGTCTTGAGCATATAATCGGTTATGTTTTCGGGCACCTGATGAACATTTGAAAGCCAGTAAGGATGACAGAAAATTCCGAGACCCTCTGCCTTTCTGATATGATTAAACACCCAGACACAGCTTGCATATGTAAAAGGCTCGATGCCTTCGGGAATGTCAAGAGTTGCGGCAAGAGCATCAACCTGCTCTCTGTATTCATCCTCGGTAATCATATCGGGGCAGTCAAAGCCTTCAAATCGGCGTTTGTCAATATCACAGCCGAATTCTTCTGCATATTCATCCTTAAGAAGACCGTTAACCGAATACTTACCGCCGAAATTGACGATATGAACATCGTTGATATGGTTGGGGGCAATATCGGGAAGATGAACCTCTTCTCCCGGGATTATGTTAAATTCAATAGGAACATCCTTATATGCTTCAATCGCTTCAAGCGAGGGATAATAGCGGTGATGGTCGGTGATTGCAAAGAAATCGTAGCCATGCTTTCTGTAGTTTGCGCTGACGATTGCGGGTGATTGTCTTCCGTCTGAGCGGCAGGTATGCATATGAAGGTCACCGATGAGCGGATATCTGCCGCAAAGGTCTTCATCAAGAGCATAAACGCTCATCTGAAGCAGCCTTTTATTAGTATCTTTATCAAAAATTCTGACATAATATTGCTGCTCGCGCGGGAATACATAGGTGAATTTAAGGTCTTTTCCGTCAAATGTGAAAGGAACCTGAGTGCCGTTCTTTCTGTAAGGATAGTCTCTGGGATTACCGTCATCAAGGCCGTAAATTGCAAGATAAATCTTCTCGGGGTCCTTGCATTCGGCGTGGGCACCCAACGGCTTGATTGTTATTGTAATCTCTTTTCCGGCGGGAAAAACCTTGGGGAATATATCATAATAATGCAGCGTTGTTCTCATTTTCATTGTTTTTTACTCCTTAATTTCAACTGTTTTGCCTGTTTCGTATGAAATATATGCATTTTCAAGAAGGCAAGCCAGCTCTATTGCCTCGTTCATACCGATTCCCTCGGGCGAGCCCGTGCCTTCAATGCAGGCATCCACAAAGCGGTCAATTGGGTGTGCATCCTCTTCGGGAAATTTATCGGGAGCGATAAAGCCTTTATTGAGCTTTGCTATTTCTACCGTTTTATATTTAACATCGCCGCCCTGCCAGAGAAGAATACCTTCCGTTCCGTGAACCTCGATTGTATATGGCGATGAGAATGCAAGGAACGAAGTTTCGGCAACACCGATACAGCCGCTTTCAAACTCGATAACAGAAATCGCATTTTCGTCAACGGGAGTTCCGAAAACAGAATTGGCAATACCTGTTATTTTCTTGGGTTTGCCGCAAAGATATGCAAGAAGATACATCGGATGGCAACCGAGATCCATCATTGCTCCGCCTGCGCAGTCCTCTTTAACAAACCAATACTCGGGCAGCCAATTGCCGCTCACACCGTTATGGGCATTGCGTACTCTGACATTTGTCACTTTGCCGAAGTCGCCGTTTTCAATATGCTGTTTTGCAAATTTAACAATCTCCCATGCCTTGTGAGGGAAAGAAATCACAAAGGTCACTCCGTTGTCTTCAACAGCCTTTGCAATTTCGCGGCATTCCGCAACGGTGCATGCAAGAGTTTTTTCCGTAAAAATATGCTTGCCCGCCTTTGCCGCGCGAAGAAGCACTTCTGTGTGCATGGTTGTCGGCGTACAGCAGCAAACGGCATCAACATCATCTCTTGCGAGAAGCTTATCCAGATCGTCTTCAAAATCACAGCCGAGAGTCTGCGCCCAAGGCATTCCTCTTTCGGGCTTTTCATCCCAAACAGCGGTGATTTCAGCCTTGCCGGTATTAATAAAATCACGGGCATATCCCTCTGCATGAACATGCCATTTTGAAAGCATTGCAACTCTGAGCATTAAATTTCCTCCAATCGCACGGCTTTGCCGCATTTTATAAAATCATCATATCACATGCAAATAAAAAAGTCGAGAAAAAACGCACGATTTTCTCGACTTTTTCTTTTGATGTGTTATAATTTAATTTGAAGAATCTTTTTTCTGTTTTGAATAATACTCAATGCCCAGAGAAGAGATACAAACGGCTACCGAAATCGGTCTCACGCTTGCAAGAAGACCTTCGCTGATTTCAACAGCCGAATAATAATCAAACAGACTGCCCGCGCCTATGTATAAGACCGTTGAGGCGGCAAGCACGGTCAAAACAACTGCCCAGCCGGCAATAAACACTCTGCGTGCGGGGCGGTGAATTCTTTTCAGTATTTCTTTCATATCCGTCCTCCTTATATGAGAATTATAAAGCAAATGACGGATATGTTCAAATCAAAAATATTACCATTTAAGGAATGAAACAAATGGCATTCGGAATTTCAACATCCTGTTTATATCCCCTTGAAACGGAGAAATCCCTTGAAGAACTCGGCAGGCTCGGCGTTAAAACCTGCGAGGTGTTTCTCAATTCGCCGAGCGAAACAACGCCCGAGTTCACAAAAAACCTCAATCAAATATCCGCAGAATACGGAATAAAAATCACATCGGTGCATCCTTTTTCTTCTTTTGCGGAAACCTATATGCTTTTCAGCGAATATCAGAAGCGATTCGACGACATGCTTGATTTTTATAAGCGCAATTTCGAAGTCACATCAATGCTCGGAGCGCATATTTCGGTTATTCACGGCTCACTTCTGCCCGGAAAAATCAATAAGAACGAGTATATTGAACGATTTGCCGTTCTTTGCGAAGCGGGGCGCGAATTCGGAGTCAAAGTCGCACAGGAAAACGTTAACAGGCATTTCAGCGAAAGCCCCGATTTCATTACAACAATGAAGAATGCTCTGGGCGATGATTTTTACCTTGTTTTTGATGTTAAACAAGCAGTACGTGCGGGATATAATCCCCTTGAATTTGCCGAAAAATTCAAAGATGATATCATTCACATTCACATAAGTGACCATGATCAAAACCATGACTGTCTGCCGCCCGCCGAAGGCTGCTTTGATTTCAAAAAGCTCATTTCAATCATGAATTCGGCAGATTATTCCGGCGACTATATCATTGAGCTTTACAGAGAAAACTTCGGAAAACCGCAGGATTTGAAAAAGGCATTGGATTATATGCAAAATTTATAAAAATAATCCTTTTTGATAGCGTGAAATGCTTGCATTTTGATTTCAGTTGTAATATAATGTTTATAATTCTGTTTAAATAATGGAGCGTTGTAAATGAAACTTGAGGAACGTGAATTTTTACCTGTCATTCTCGGAGCTGATTTCACGGCATACAGCCTTGCAAGAAGCTTCCACGAAGAATATAATATAAAATCTCTCGTGCTCAGCATGAAAGAATGCCAATATATAGCAAACAGCGATATTATCGAAAACCGTGTCTTCCCCGGTCTCGAAAACAAAGACACTCTTATTCAGACTCTCATTGAAGTCGGCAAAGAGTTCAAAGGCAAAAAAAAGCTCATCGTTATGGGCTGCGGCGATTGGTATGTCAGAATTCTGATTGAAAACAAGCCTATTCTCAGCGAATATTATGTCATCCCCTATATTGATGAAGATCTTCTCAACAAAATAGTTCTTAAGGATAAATTCTACGAAATCTGCGAAGAGCTGGGCATAGACTATCCCAGAACCTATGTTTATAACTGCGGCGAAGAAAACGCCATGGATTTCGACTTTGAATATCCCATAATCGCAAAACCTGCAAACAGCGCAATGTATCATTATGCGAAGTTCGAAGGCAAGCGCAAGGTTTTTCGATTCAACACAAGGCAGGAGCTTGACGATATGCTCGCAAAGCTCGAAAAGACCGACTATAACTATAAGTTTCTGATTCAGGACTGCATCCCCGGTGACGACACATACATGCGAGTTCTCACCTGCTACTGCGACAGAAACTCCAAGGTTAAATTTGCATCTCTCGGCCATGTTCTGCTTGAGGACCATACCCCATCGGCAATCGGCAACCCCGTTGTTATCATCAATGAAGTCAATGACCAAATCGTTGCCGCCGCAACAAAATTCCTTGAGCACATCGGCTATGTCGGCTTTGCAAATTTTGACATCAAATATGACACCAGAGACGGTAAATTCAAGTTTTTTGAAATCAATGTGCGCCTCGGAAGAAGCAACTTCTATGTTACCGCAAGCGGCTTCAACACCGTTAAATGGATTGTTGACGACCTTATCTATGAAAAGGAGCTTGAATACACGGTTGCGGACAAAGAGCATCTTTTCTCACTTGTGCCTAAATACGTTATCAAGCACTATGTTCATGATGAAGAGCTTAAAAACAAAGCATTCAAGCTGATGAAGGAAGGCAGATGGACTTTCCCCATCAAATATAAAGCGGATAAAAATCCGAAAAGAATTTTCTATACCAACGCCGTATTCTATAACCAAATCAGAAAATACAAAATCTACGGATAGTGATAAAACAAATGAGTGAAAACAAGGAAATTAAGCTTGGTGTGCTCGGAGGTGTCGGTCCTCTTGCAACAATTTATTTTGCAGAGCTTGTTATCAGATACACCGATGCCGCAACAGACCAGCAGCATGTTTCAATGATTATCCTTAATCACGCAGCGATTCATGACAGAACAAACTATATACTTGACAGGAGCGAGCCGAATCCTCTGCCTCAGATGACAGATGATGCAAAAACACTTGAAAAAGCGGGCGCGGACTATATTGTTATCCCCTGCAACACGGCTCACTTCTTCTATGACGAAATACAAAATGCTGTCGATACTCACATTATCAACATAATTGAAGAAACCGTTCTGCATATTAAAAACAATCTGCCCGACGCAAAAAAGGTTGGCATTCTTGCCACCAGAGGCACCCTCGTTTCCGGCTCATATCAGAATATGCTTGAAAAGCACGGGCTCGGTTACGCTGTACCCGACGAATATGATACAGAAAGCCTTATGGAAATAATATATGATCAGGTCAAGGCGGGTAAAAGCGTTGACATTGAAAGCTTCTGGCGCATTATTAACAACCTGAAAAAAGCCGGCTGTGACTGCGTTGTGCTCGGCTGCACGGAGCTTTCCGTTATATATCGGGATTACAGCATCGCAGACGAAACCATCGTTGATTCTTTGGTTACCCTTGCCAAAAAGAGCATTGAGCTCTGCGGCAAAAAAATAAAGACTACCGGAATAAAAAAACAATAAACAAGGAGTGTACAACCCTATGAAATGTCCGTTTTGCGGCTGCGAAGAAAGCAAGGTTATCGACTCAAGACCTACCGACGAAGGCGAGCGTATACGCCGCCGCAGAGAATGCATAAGCTGTCAGAAGCGTTTCACAACATATGAAATTGTTGAAACCGTTCCCGTAATCGTTGTAAAAAAAGACAAGTCAAGAGAGGTTTTTGACCGCAACAAGCTTTTCAACGGCATGCTCAGAGCTTGCGAAAAGAGACCTGTTTCGCTTGAAAAAATCGAAACTGCGGTTAACGAAATCGAAAGCACTCTTCAGAACTCGCTTGACCGAGAAATTACCTCTGTTCACATCGGCGAGCTTGCAATGGATAAACTCAAGGACCTTGATGAGGTTGCATATGTACGTTTCGCTTCGGTTTACAGACAGTTCAAAGATATCAACACTTTTATGGACGAACTTGCAAAGCTGCTGAGCGAAAAATAAGTATGAAAAAAATCATATCATTGCTTGCGGCGCTGCTTTTACTGCTGTGTTCCTGCTCGCGAAATGAGCCGCAGAAAATCAGGACCGCCGACATGCTTACCATAAGCAATACGGAAGAAACCTTTCAGGGCTGCCGCGAAAGACTATCAAACGTTCTTTCGGCAATGAAATCAAAGGTAAGCGTTCTTGAAAATGAACATAACCGTGTTCTCAGAATTGAAAACCCTTCCGAATACTTTCTTGAAAGTGACTATATTTTGACTGCTTTTAATCCTTTCTTAATCGATTCGTTTGAAATCACCGAAGGTTTCACTTCTGAAATGACAAACGAAACGGCACAGACATTTTATCAAAATCAAAGTGCCGGTGCGGACATCATTTATGATTCCGACGGGCATTCAAAATTCGTTTTAAAATTTGTTTCCGAAGAAATCTCGGAAGAGTATTCGGCAGAATATAATCAAAAGCAAGACAGTTTCCGATTCATCAAGAAAACAGAAACCGACAGCGGCGAAAGCATCGACGAATTCTTTGAGTTTTCCAAAACAACCGACGGAGCATATGTTATGCAAAGCATGACCGAGCGATGCTTCATCAAATTTGATAAAGAAGATGAAATTGTTTATTTCTGTTGCGGCGAGCTGCGCGAAGATATGTTTTCACCCGAAAACAGCATTTATCCGACCCCAGACAAGTCGGTTGATAAGCACTGGGTATTATCAAACGGCAAAGCCCGCTTTTTAAACATTCACAGCTTTGAAAACGGCATTCTTACCCATGAGGATTGCAGCAGCGGTCCATGGAAATCCGTTAAAATCGAAGCAGCCGGATACGAGTCAGCATTTTATATACAATGATTAGGTATCCCTTTCCGAAAAACAGATTGACATTATCATCCAAACAATGTATAATTATTGGGAATAAAAAATTAAAAGGAGACCAATAAACATGAAAAAGCTTATTTCAATTATGCTTGTTGCATCTTTAATTGCAACATTCTCATTCGGCGTTTCTGCTGCTGAATTTGATATCAAGGGCGCTGCAAACTCGGTTGTTCTTGAGGTTCATTCTTATTTCAACAACATTCTCGGTCAGGTTAATGACTTTCTCAGCGGTAAGCTCGGCGAAGCAAACGACAGCTCAAGCGGACTTATCGGCGAAGTCGACGGCGCGGCAAACGGCGCTCTCGGTGAGGCAGACGGTGCAGCAAATGGTGCTCTCGGTGAGGTTTCAGGCGAAATTAACGGCGGTGCAGACGAAATTACAGGCGAAATCAATGCAGGCGCAGGCGATGTTACAGGCGAAATCAACGCAGGTGCAGACGAAATCGCAGGTGAAGTCAATGCAGGTACAGACGAAATCGCAGGCGAAATCAGCGCAGGCGTAGGCGAAATCAACGCAGGCGCAGGCGAAATCGCAGATGAATACAACGATGCTTCAAATGAGCTTGCGGACGAATATAATAATCTTGCAGGCACAATCGTTGAAGAAACAAAAGCAAATGATTTCTTCGCCGCTCTTGATGAGATTCTCGAAAACATCATCAAAGGCATTATCAACATCGCAAGCAAACTCGAAACTCTCTTTTCCTAAAATATAAAACCGCTGCATCAGACTTCGGTTTGATGCAGTTTATTTTTTGGAGTTTTTATGAACGAACTAAGCAAAACAGCGGCAGAGGTTTGCGGCTTTCTGGAAAAACACAAAATAGATTTTTCCATTGTAAACCATTCTCCTGCCTTCACAATTGAAGAATGCAAGGAAATTGAAAAGCTTATCGGCGGCGAAATCTGCAAAAACTTGTTTTTGCAGACAACCTCCGGTAAAACCAGATATCTTCTTTTACTTGACGGCAGCAAAAAATTCGTGACTAAGGATGTTTCAAAAAAGCTGAATTCCTCAAGACTTTCTTTTGCGGATGCCGACACAATGATGCAAACACTCAATACCACGCCCGGGTCGCTGAGCATTACAAGCCTTATTTTTGATAAAGAAAAATCCGTTATGCTTGCCATCGACGAGGATGTTATCAAAAAAGAATATATATGCTGTCATCCGAGCGACAACAGCGCAACCCTGAAAATAAAAACGAAAGATATAATTGAGAAATTTCTTCCCGCTTTGGGCATAGTAGCACAAATTATATAACACCGATATCACTCCCGGAATATAATATGAATGTAGCGGACAGGCAATTTTGAAATTTTTTGCTCCCCGATTTCAAAAACACGTTTATTTTGCCTGTTCAATGCCAAAAATAACTGTGAAACCAATTAATGTACAATTCGGAGAGTGATTTTTGTGACCGTTAAACGGGGAGAAATCTATTATGCCGACCTCAGCCCTGTCATCGGCTCGGAACAAGGCGGAACAAGACCTGTTCTGATTGTTCAAAATGACATGGGCAACAAATTCAGCCCGACTGTTATTGCGGCAGCGATAACAAGCCAGCGATTCAAAACAAGCCTGCCGACACATATCCGTGTCAACGCTGACGGATGCGGACTTGCAAAGGATTCTATTGTTCTTCTTGAACAGGTACGTACCCTCGACAAAAAACGTCTGAGAGAAAAAATGGGCATTCTTGACGAACGGGATATGATACGGGTTGACCGAGCTTTGTCTGTCAGCCTGGGCATCGGAATAGCAGAATAGAAAATGCGGATTGAACATAAATCGAGTTCAATCCGCATCAGTTTTGTTTGTAACAAAGACAACCCCTGGCTATGCCAGGGGAATAGAAAAGCTTTTAGCGAGGGGAGACGTAGACAAGAAAAAAGCTCCTTGATATAGTA
>JAZNSX010000097.1:0-5409 GCA_045591425.1 Acutalibacteraceae bacterium
TTTTCCTTATCGCCGAACTTTTTGCCTGTGATTTCTTCCATCTTAACGATGTATTCCATGATCTGAGCCTGGATTTCATCGTTGATCTTCTTGCCGTCTTCATAGTACTTTGTGCAAGCTTCAGTTGAAATTGTGAAGCCCTGAGGAACGGGAAGACCGATCTTTGTCATTTCTGCAAGGTTTGCGCCTTTGCCGCCGAGGGTGTTACGCATTGTTGCGTCGCCTTCGGAGAACAAATAAACATACTTGTAAGCCATTGGAATCTACCTCCATATAAAATTATAAACATTATTAATCGGCGCACTCCGCCGCTGACGGAATGAACCATTTATGATTATAACAGATACAAAAACAAATTTCCATATATTTTTAAGAAAATATAGTAAATTTTCTTGTTGCATTTTTAGTAACTATTTACATATCGGGCATATTTATGCGGGCGCTGTTGAAAAGATATACGTAAATGATGTATAATCAATTCGGAATTATGTTGCTTTGCAAAAGCTGAATTCTCTCCCTCAGGGTCTATGACCCAGCTCCCTCGTCAGAGGGAGCCATAACAGATATCTTCTGCTTTAAATTATTTTACTGCATATATCTTACTTTCCCTTTAGGCTCCCTCTGACGAGGGAGCTGTCCGTAGGACTGAAGGAGAGATATTGATCATTCAGTTTAAATCAATATTTGCACACACAAAAAACAATTTTTTTGTTTTTTCCTTGACATTTACCTTGGGTGAAATATTAAAATAACCCCGAAAGGAGGTCGGTTTTATGAAAATGAAGGAAGTAATTGAGAAAACGGGACTGACCGACAGAGCGGTAAGGCTTTACATTGACGAGGGACTTGCCCTGCCCGCCATCGAGGAATCATACAGCGGAAGAAAGAGCATTGATTTTTCGGAAAGCGACGTTGAACGGCTGAAAAACGTTGCACTTCTGCGCAAAGCGGGTTTTTCGATTGCGGATATTAAAAGCGTGGTTGACGATAACTCAACCGCGAAAAATATTATTGAGAAATTTATCGAGCAGACCGAGCAGAATATCGCCCACGAAACGAAAATAGTTGAAAAGCTCAAAGGCATTTCGTTTGATGAGGAAGTGACGCTCGAAACAATCTGCGATTCACTTTCCGAAACGGTTGAAGAAAAGCAAATGCCAAGTGAGGATATAAAATTGACTGAAAAAGAAAAAACAAAAAAATATTTATTTATTATTTTTGCGGGTTTTCAGATTATTACTTCTGTAATTGCTTTGGTTCAAATTTGTCTTAACACTTTTAATTATCGTTATCCTTGCATTTCCGAAAACGGTATCTCTATTTTACTGTTTCACACAGGATGGTTTGTTATCATATTGCTATCCGCAATAATCATTCGTCTGAACACAGGAAGATATTTGTTTATGAAAAGCAGAAAAATATTGAAACGTCTTTCGGCAATATTTACGGTCATTACGTTTTTTTGCGGATTGGCATCAAGTTTTTTCTCTCTTGTCGGACTGTTTGCCCAACCTGTTTATTCGCAAACTGCTGACCCTGATAATTATTTAGTGTTTGATGAATGGCCAAAAGAAGAATTAGAAAAAGCATGTGATTTTTTCCCTGCCGTATTACCTGACAGTGCGATTAACTGCACAAAAAGTTTACATGAAACAGATTACCCATACACAACAAAATATTTTTATCGATATACTTGTGACAATGATTATTGGTATGAGTCTTATGACGCCTGTGCCGAATGGGCATTGTCCGATGGTGAATATAAAAAAGCGAAAAGCAAACTTCCCGAAAGAATTAATACTGTCCAAAGAGGAAACTGGACTTTAGTTTACTATAAAAAACGTGTAAGTTTTATCGGTGACCGTGAGAAACTGCTTAACGGAAATATCGGTACAGATGAACAGGATTACCAAAAAAGCGGAGATGAATTCGATATAAAAAACTGGGGACGCATCAGTTATTCTTTTGCTGTTGCAGCGTATAATGACCAAACACAAAAGATGAGATATATTGTTTCCGGTTGTTGCGGACACAACAATTCAAATGCCGGTCCCTATTACCTCTCCCTTGACTGGTAACATCAAGGGTTTTCGCGGCGGGATATGGGCATTCCGCCCTACACAAGGTCTTGAAAAAATTAATAGTATGATATATAATCGGTGTGGATTAATTCCGCACCGATTTTTATTTCAAACGGAAGCTTACTACTTGGGCTTCCTCTGATGAGGAAGCTGTCCGTAGGACTGAAGGAGAGATGATTTTGCGTGAAGCAGATAAGCCGAATGTTGTTTCACCTCAGAAACATGGTCGCCTTGCCTTCCTTGGAGCGTCGGCAATTCTTCCTGTTTCTTCACCTCAGCGCCTCACTTTATCCGCCACCGGCGGCGTCTCGGCGCTTCGCCTCTCCCTCCGTCTTTTGCTTCGCAAAATCCACCTCCCTCGTCAGAGGGAGGCTGAGAAATTTGTTACCAAAGCATTATAAAACCACAAAGTTACGGTCGTGTTTATGGAAATATTAACTTTATCTCTCTTCTGCTTTGCGCTGCTGATATGCGTTGTTCTCGACGCATCCGTGCTTTATGCACTCGGGGCAGGACTGATTATTTTCTCTGCCTATGCATTAATCAAAAAGCACTCTTTCAAGTCAATATTAAAAATGATTTTTGACGGAATAAAAACCGCGAAAAATGTTTTCATCGTTTTTCTGATTGTCGGCATGCTGACCGCTTCATGGCGTGCAAGCGGAACAATTCCGTTCATAATTTCGTCGGCGGTTAAGCTCATAAATCCCAATATTTTTGTGCTGATGACATTTCTGCTCTGCTGCGGTGTTTCGTTTCTGATGGGAACATCCTTCGGTTCTGCCGCAACAATCGGTGTTATCTGCATGACGATGGCATATTCAATGAACATAAACCCCGTTATCGCAGGCGGCGCAATGCTTTCGGGCGTTCTCTTCGGCGACCGCTGCTCCCCCGTTTCAACAAGCGCATTGCTTGTTTCGGAGCTTACTAAAACCGATATTTTCACCAACATAAAAAATATGTTCCGCACGGCATTCGTGCCGTTTATACTGACCTGCATAATGTATATAATCCTCGGATTTTCCGCGGGTGACGGCGGCGAAATCCCCGATTTATCAACGATGTTTTCGACGGAATTCAACCTGCATTGGCTTTCGGTTATCCCCGCAGTTGTGATACTCACTCTTTCTCTTCTGCGAGTCAAAGTTAAGTTTGCAATGCTCGCAAGTATCGTTTCCGCACTCGTTGTGGGAATCACCGTTCAGGGTGTTGGATTCCTTGAATTTTTGAAAATAATGATATTTGGTTTTGAAGCCGAAACAGCAGAAATCAAGCATATGATTGACGGCGGAGGACTTGTTTCAATGCTCAAATCGGCGGTGATAGTCTGCCTTTCGTCGGCATATTCGGGAATATTCTCGGCAACGGGACTTCTGCATTCTCTCAAAGAAAAAACAGAGCTTCTGAGCAAAAAAACAACGCCTTTCGGCGCAACAATGATAACATCAATTTTTACTTCTCTCATTTCATGCAATCAAACCCTTGCAATTATTCTCACGCATCAGCTTTGCGAAGGCAATGAGAAAAATTCGGACAAGGCGGCAATTGATCTTGAAAACTCGGCGGTTGTAATCTCCCCTCTTGTGCCGTGGTCGATTGCAGGCGCAGTGCCTCTCGCATCTGCAGGCGCACCGACGGCATCACTTCTCCTTGCAGGATATTTATACATTTTACCGATATACACATTTATCATTTCACTAATCAGACTCAGAAAGGAAAAGAAGTATGAACAGAATAACAAGCTTCACGGTTGACCATGACCTTCTCACGGAAGGCATCTATGTTTCACGCATTGACGGTGACATTACTACCTACGATATGAGAACAAGAATCCCCAACGGCGGCGATTTCATGGACACAACAACCGCACATACCGTTGAGCATATGTTTGCAACTTTTGTAAGAAATTCCGAAATAAAAGATGACGTTATCTATTTCGGACCCATGGGCTGCAGAACGGGATTTTATTTGCTCGTCAGAAATGCGGATAACGCAAAAATCCTTGAAATAACAAAGAAAATCCTTGCCGATATCATCGCATATGAGGGCGAAGTTTTCGGCAACACAAAGAAAGAATGCGGAAATTATCTTGACCTTGACCTTGAAAAGGCAAAGGAAGAATGCCGCAGATATCTCAAAGCTCTTGAAGCAGAGCAGACATTTGAATATAAATCATAACGGAGGAATATCATGAACAACAAAATCTCACTCAGAGAAAAGCTCGGATACGGTGTCGGTGCGATAGGTCTTGACCTGAGCTACGGAATGTTCTATTCCTATCTTTCGATTTATCTTACAAACGCACTCGGAATCAGTCCCGCTTTTCTTCTTATCATCACTCCCCTTGCAAGACTCTGGGACGGCTTCAACGACCCGATGATGGGCATGATTGTTGACCGCACACACACCAAAATGGGCAAATACCGTCCGTGGATTATCGGCGGCGCAACACTCAACGCTGTTGTGCTCTGCCTGCTTTTCAACAACCCCGGCTTTGCCGCAGGTTCAGCGGGTCTTTATGTTTATGCTGCCGTTCTTTATGTTCTCTGGGGCATGACAAATACCCTTGCCGACATCCCCTTCTGGTCAATGGTGCCCTCTTTTGCCAGCGAAGAAAAAGACAGAAACCTCGTTTCCACAATCGCAAGAGCTTTCTCGGGATTGGGCCAGGGAATCATTTCGATTTTCACCCCCATTGCGGTTGCATTTTTCGGCGGTGTTGCAGGCAGTAAGCTTGACGCCATGACATCCGATACACTCAGCAAGGGTTTCGGCAAATGGTCACTTGTTACTGCGGCGGGTCTTATTCTTTTTGCGGCAATCAGCGTTTTCTCAACCAAAGAAAGAAGAGTTGTTGTCAATAACGATAAGTTCTCGTTTAAGGGAGCAATAAATGTTATAAAGCAGAACGACCAGCTTCTTGTTTTCATGCTTTTCGCAATGATTTCAAACGCAGGCTTCTATATGACCTCGGGCATCAGCAGTTATTATTTCACATCCGTTCTCGGCGACCTCACTTTGCAGTCGAAGTTCAATCTTATGGGTACGGTCGGTTCGGTGCTTGCAATTCTTGTTGTTCCCGTATGCTCAAAATTCATGAATAACGGTTCGATTTACAAGCTTTCACGCAGCATGGCAGCGGCAGGCTACATCGGCATGGCAATCATGGGCTATCTCATTCCCGGCAACGTCAACCTGCTCGGCAGTTGCTATATTCTTACATCACTCGGCACGGGCAGTATGTTCGTAAATCAGACTGTTATGCTTGCAGACTGCGTTGACTACGGCGAATATAAAACAGGCAAGAGAAATCAGAGCCTTACTT
>JAZNSX010000098.1:0-52127 GCA_045591425.1 Acutalibacteraceae bacterium
GGTTTTGATGTGTAGGGAACACTCTTGAGTGTTCCGCATTCAATCGGAACGGTCAAGACCGTTCCCTACGGTAATTCGGGGGTCGGAAACCGACCCCCGATGCTGTTATAATTATTTTGAAGCTGCTGCAACGATAGCTGCAAACTTTTCTGCAACGAGTGATGCGCCGCCGATAAGGCCGCCGTCAACATCATACTGAGCAAGAAGCTCTGCTGCGTTTGCATCGTTCATTGAGCCGCCGTACTGGATAACGAACTTATCAGCTGCATCCTTTGTGTAAAGCTCTGCAATAAGAGCACGGATAACAGCGCAAACTTCGTTTGCCTGCTCGGGAGTTGCGGTAAGACCTGTGCCGATAGCCCATACGGGTTCGTAAGCGATAATGATATTTGCAAGCTCAGCCTCTGAAACGCCTGAAAGAGCAACCTTTGTCTGCATTCTGACAACCTCTGATGTGATGCCGAGCTCTCTTTCCTTGAGAACTTCACCAACGCAAAGGATAACCTTAAGGCCTGCGTTAAGAGCAGCTCTTACACGGTCGCGGACTGTTTCGTCTGTTTCGCCGAAATACTGTCTTCTTTCGGAGTGACCGATGATAACATAGGGAACACCTGCTGCCTTGAGCATTTCAGCAGAAACTTCGCCTGTAAATGCGCCTTTTTCTGCCCAATGGCAGTTTTCGGCACCGATTTTGATGTTTGAGCCTGCTGCTGCTTCCATTGCTGCATAAAGGTCGATATAAGGAGCGCAGATAACAACGTCACAATCTGCATCTGCAACGAGAGGCTTCATAGCTTCAATGAGAGCCTTTGTCTGCTCGGGATTGTTGTTCATTTTCCAGTTGCCTGCGATAACAGGTCTGCGGAGTGATTTATCCATGGATTTTACGTCCTTTCGATTGTAATTATTTGTCGTTAACAGCCTCAATGCCGGGGAGAGCCTTGCCCTCGAGGAATTCAAGTGAAGCACCGCCGCCTGTTGAGATGTGAGTCATCTTGTCGCCGAAGCCGAGAGTGTTAACTGCTGCTGCTGAGTCGCCGCCGCCGATGATTGTAACAGCATCTGTTTCTGCAAGAGCCTTAGCAACTGAGATTGTACCTGCTGCAAGAGTGGGGTTCTCGAAAACTCCCATGGGTCCGTTCCAAACAACGGTCTTTGCGCTCTTAACTGCTTCTGCATAAAGTTCTGCAGTCTTGGGGCCGATATCAAGGCCTTCTTTATCAGCAGGAATAGCATCTGCTGCGAAAACTTCTGTGTCGATGGGAGCATCGATGGGGTTGGGGAAGCCTGCTGCTGCAACAACGTCAACGGGAAGAAGAATCTTAACACCCTTTGCCTCTGCCTTTGCAAGCATATCCTTGCAGTAATCAATCTTGCTTTCATCAAGGAGTGAGTTGCCTACGCCGTAGCCCTGTGCTGCAAGGAAGGTGTAAGCCATGCCGCCGCCGATGATAAGTGTGTCTGCTTTGTTGAGAAGGTTTTCGATAACGTTGAGCTTGTCAGCAACCTTTGCGCCGCCGAGGATTGTTACGAAGGGTCTTTCGGGGTCTTCAACAGCGTTGCCGAGATACTTGAGCTCTTTGCCCATGAGGTAGCCTACAGCAGCTTCTTCAACATAAGCTGTTACGCCGACTGTTGAGCAGTGTGCTCTGTGAGCTGCGCCGAAAGCATCGTTAACATACATTTCGCAGAGGCTTGCAAGGTCCTTTGAGAAAGCTTCGCCGTTCTTTGTTTCTTCTGCACGGAAACGTGTGTTTTCAAGAAGAACAACGTCGCCGTCGTTCATAGCAGCAACAGCAGCCTTTGCATTTTCGCCGACTACTGTGTCGTCAGCGGCAAAAACAACTTCCTTGCCGAGCTTCTCGCTGAGTCTTTTTGCAACGGGAGCGAGTGAGAACTTTGCTTCGGGGCCGTTCTTAGGTTTGCCGAGGTGAGAGCAGAGGATAACCTTTGCGCCGTCATTTATAAGCTTCTGAATGGTGGGAAGAGCAGCGTTGATTCTGTTTTCGTCTGTAATAACGCCTTCCTTGAGGGGAACATTAAAGTCGCAGCGAACAAGAACCTTCTTGCCCTTTGCATTGATGTCGTCAACTGTCTTTTTGTTAAGTAAGCTCATTTTGGTCAATCCTTTCAGAAATTTTATTGCGGTTAGTCGCATACTTTACCAATTATTCATTTTATCTTATTATGTCAAATTTTTCAAGTATTATTTATCGGCAAAATGCCGAATATACAAAGGTTTATTCGATTTTTTTCGGCTTGACTTTACAATGGGTTTTTGATAGAATAACAAGGCACCGAAATTTATGTGTCTTCGTAGCTCAGCAGGATAGAGCGTTCGCCTCCTAAGCGAAAGGCCGTGGGTTCGAATCCCGCCGAGGACGCCAACTCCGATGATTTTTTCATCGGAGTTTTTCTTTTTTAGTTGCGTTGAATTTTCTTGTGTGATATAATCGGTAAAAGCTTATTTTTAATGTGAGGTTATTTTTTATGAGTGCTTTTTTCACAAAAATTTTGGCATTGTTCGCTTCGTTTGTAACAATGCTCACGGCAATTTTCTGTCCTCCTGACACTGTTGAACCGATATTTCCTGAAGCAACGCAGAAAACACAGACAGCTTTTGATGAGGGGGAATTTATTATGGGAACCAACGACCTTGTTGTTGCGCCCGACGGTAACGATTCCAATCCCGGCACACTTGAAGCTCCTTTGAAAACTTTTCAAAAAGCAAAGGAATTGCTTAAATCCGAAAACACTTCGGGTGCCGTTACCGTTTGGTTCAGAGAGGGCACATATGAAATAACGAACACTGTTGAATTTACCTCCGCCGATAAAAGCAATGTGCTCTATCGCTCTTACCCCAAGGAAAATGTTGTTTTTTCGGGCGCAAAAGAAATAGGCGGCAACTGGAGCGAAACAACCATTAACGGCGTTACCGTTTTTGTAACCGACATGCCGATTGAGAGCGACAGCGACTATTTCCGTTCGCTCTTCAAAGGCAGCAAAAGGCTACCCCGTTCCAATTATCCCAAGGAAGGTATGTTCAAGGTTGCCGACCCCAAAACCGACGAAGCAGCAATCCCCGAAAACGAAGCAAACTTCTTTACAAAGTCGGTTGTTTTCTATGCACACCCGTCAGATATGCTTGACTTCGCAAACGCACAGGATGTCGATGTTAGAATCATGCATTTCTGGTGCGACGAGCTCATGCCCGTTCATTCCGTTGATGCATCAACCGGCAGAGTTGAAACGACAAAACCCACAGCAATGACCGTCCGCGTTGAAGATAATTATATTTTTGAAAACGTCAAGGAGGCTCTCTCTGCCCCCGGCGAATGGTATCTTGACCGAAACGAAGACAAGCTCTATTATATTCCCGAAGAGGGCGACACTCTTGAAAACACCGTGCTGTATGCAGGAATGACCGAATGCCTTATGACGGTTAACGAAGCCGAAAACATCTCGTTCCAAGGTATAAACTTTGAAAAAACGGATTGGGAGCATATCGGCAAGGACGGCAGTTTCTCCGGCAAGGTTTTTGATGAATCTCATCCTTTATATGACAATATAGAATACGGCGCAACCCATCCGCAGGCAGCTTTTGAAGTGCCCGCCTCAATTCATATCTCCGCATCATCGGGAATCAATTTCACAGACTGCCGTTTTGAAAACATCTCCTACACTGCAGTCAAGTTTGAAAACGCATCAAAAAAATGTAATATTACAAGCTGTATGTTCAATGAAATAGGCGCAAACGCAGTTTTTATTCACGGCGACTTCGTTGTTCCCGCAACAACCGAAAGCATAAATGTTACCGACTGTCATATCAGCAGCTACGGCAGAATTTTCAACAACGCGATAGGCATTCTGCTGACCCACGCCATTGACTGCGACCTTACAAACAACGAGATTCATGACGGCTGGTACACGGGCATTTCCGTCGGTTGGAACTGGGGCTATTCACCCAATTCCACAAACAATATAAACATCAGCAACAATCTTATTTATGATATCGGCAACGGCTGGCTTTCCGATATGGGCGCAATTTACACCCTCGGCATTCAGCCCGACACCGTCATCAGCGGCAACGTCATTTACAACGTTGGATGTGATGCGGGCAGATACGGCTACGGCGGCTGGGGCATTTATCTTGACGAAGGCTCAAGCGGCATGCTGGTTGAAAAAAATCTTGTTTATGACTGCTCTTCTCAAACCTTCCATCAGCACTACGGCAAAGACAATATTATAAGGAATAATATATTTGCTTTCGGTGGTGAGGGCGCATTCAGAATTACAAGAAACGAAGACCACAACTCTCTCACGCTTTCCAACAACATTCTTGTTACCGACAACGCAACAATGTATGCGCTCACAACCGACCCCGATTGGTTTGTTGACGACAGCAATCTTTATTGGGACTATAAACACGGAGGCAATGTTTATTCGGGCGATTCGATGAGCTTTTTTGAAAGAAAATCAATGGTAATCATGACAGCCCGCGGCTATTATAATAATGCCGTGTTTGCCGACCCCCTGTTTAAAGACGCGGCAAACCGCGATTTTACGCTTGCGTTAAACAGCCCCGCTCTTGAAACGGGCTTTGAAGCTTTTGAATATAACGCAGGCACAAAAACACTTTTTGAATGAGCACAAAAAGCAAATACGGGCAGCATCAATTTTTGATGCTGCCCGTATACTTTTTGTTAAATCACTTAACAATGAACTGTGCATCTGCAATTTCAGCAACTTCTTCTGCGGTTTTTGCTTTATTGAGTGCATCAGCAACCTTGCTTCTTCTTTCGCGAAGCTCGCTGTACATGAGGTCGCGCTTTTCAGCCGAAATGGGGTAGAAAAGCTTGGGAATGATGCCGAGGGCACTTGTAATTATGGGAATGCCCGTTCCGAGAGCAAAAATCCACCACTTTGTCTTGTCGGTCTGTGTGCCGACCTTAGCGCCCTGAACATAACCGATTCCCTTAAGAACAAGACTGTTAATACTGCCCATAACCGCCTGCTGAAGCTTTGCAATGGTTGACTGCGCAACGCCTATCATTGCCTCCGCGCGGTAGCCGTTTTTCCATTCGCAATAGTCCATCGACTCATTGCTGATTTCGGCAGGGATAACTCGCCTTAAGCCGTAAACACACATCTCGAATATTTCTTCAATGCCCATCATCGGCAGAATAATATGCTTTTTCTGGAAGTTATTGTTAATTGAACCTATGCCGAAAACAGTCAGCCACAGCATATCGGTCCATGCATCCTCCAGAATCCAGAGAGCCTTGGTTGAAAATCGCTTTCTGAGGGGTTCAACAAAACCGTAGCTGATAAACTTAATCGGGAATGCGGGGATGCCGACAATGGTTTTCCATGTGATTGAGCCGATAACGTCGATATAAAAATTCGTTCTGCTCGTTCCGACACCAAAGCCGCTCAAAAACGACGACAGCACCTGAATAAACATCGGCTTGTTCGTAACAATAGCCTTCAAGCCTTGGATTACGCTGGGCTTTTTGATTGTCTGCGCAACTCTTTCTCTTGTTGTGAGGAAGAAGTAAAGGCAGAAGCATGCGCCGAGAACGGCAAACGAAACGCCGAAGCCTGCAAAAAGCTTGGGAAGCTTAACTTTAATCTTATCATTAATTACAAGGTCATAGATAATGCCGAAAATCTGTTTCGGCACATCCTCAACAAAGTGCGACATAAGGTTCGCCGTTGCGATAAGCCTTGAACGGTCCAACGGCTCAGGCGTTATGGTAGAACCGAAGCCCGCACGGGCAATGCCGGTAAAGGTGTTGGCTGTTTCAGTGATAATGGACATTGCAAAGTAGAATATCCATTTGGGGAGATAATCGCCGGGAGTATCGGGGAAAATAAAGGGTATCAGCCAGTACCACAAGCCCAGAATTGTCAGCGGAAGCTGGCCGAGAAGAAGATAGGGTCTGAATTTACCCCAACGGGTTCTTGTTTTTTCAACTATAACTCCGATAAAAGTGTCGTTGAAGGTATCCCATATCGTTGCAACTATATTCTGAATGGCAAGATAACTGAAATCGATTTTTACAACGTCATATATATATCTGTCTTTAAAATCGTTTATGTTAAGGCTTGCGGCAGTATCTTCAAGAACATAGGCAACAGTCTCTTTTGTACCGACAAACCGTCTGTTTTTAAGAAGCGCGGATTTATCGGTTGTTTCAACATTTTCTCTTAATGCTGACATGGACTCACATGCCTTTCTCTCTCATTTTTAAAACACAAAAGCGTAAACCATCGCGGCAATCCAGAGAACAAACGTTATTGCGTATTTTTCAACGAAAGCGCCCGCATATGTTATCACCGAAGGGATAAACATAAGAATTCTGCCGACAATATTGGTTTTTTTCTGAGTATAAACAACATCAAAAAGATTCATTGCATCCTCAACGAGGGGGAATATATTACAAAGCATGGAAATTCCGACATAGAGCATCAGAACATACATGATGAAAAGAGGTAAGGAATCGTGATATGTGATTCCCATGTAGTTGAGATTTAAAAATCCCGCCCAGAAAAGGGGCATACCCGTCATAAAATTCATAAAGCCGGGACCGGTTGCCATAAGATATGAGGCAAAGCCTTTTTTAGCCATTGAATGCTCAACATGACCGCATGCTTCGTCAATTCTCAGATAGCCGGGCACTTCAATCGGCAGACCGAGAATTTTACAGGTTAACTGCTCCCAAAAACCTCTGAGATAAGCTCCGGGGAAGGTGAGTATTTTTGATGCAATATAAAGTTTAGTCATCATGCCAAATCGCACGCTCCTTCCGTAAGAACTTCTTCCACTGTCTTTTCGCCCTTCACAATCGAAAGCGTTTCACGAGAAAGGTCTTCCTCATCAAACGAATCGAGAATTTCGTCTATATATGCAGAATTATCGGTTGCCGACGAGCCTTTCTGCTTTGCAAGATAGGTGCAAAGATAGAGAGTGTTGTTAAGCTGAGGGGTATATGCGCTGCTGTCACCCATGTATGCATAAAGATAATATGCGTTGTTATCTGCTTTGAACGCCGATTCATACGCATTGTCGTAATCGCCTTCAAGCAGATAAACAAGAGCAAGCTGGCGGTGAAGCTCCGGCACAGAGTCATACTGCTGCAAAGCTTCTTCAATGAGAGCTTTTGCCTTGTCAAGCTCTCCCGATGCGCGCAGGAAGGAAGCTTCAAGAGTGTATGCGGTGTCAAAGCCTTCGTTATACTTCTTGAACTCGGCAAGAATTCTGCTTGCCGAGTCATTATCTCCCTGAGCGAGTGCTATACGCATTTTAAGCTCGTATGCGCCGAACTTTGTTCTGTCGTTTTCTGTAAGCTCGTTAAGATACTGCAAAGCCTTTTCGGTTTCGCCTTCTTCATAAAGCAAGCTTGCATAGTCCTGATAATAGAGCCAGGAATAATCTTCCTTGCTTTCCTTGGCTGCGGCATCGACCGCGTCAAGATATTTGAGCTGAACCTCGTTGGTGTCATCATAATAAGCTGCCGCATTGAAAAGAAAATAGTCAATATAAAGACTGTTCACTCCCTCTCCGCTGCGCGCTGCTTCAAATGCGGCATAGGTAGTCTGCTTATCCGCTTCTCCATATGTCATTTCCTCAATCGGAGCCATGAGAGCTTCATAGGTCGCGAGATAATCGTCACGCACCTTTGTGTATTTTCTGAGAGCAAAATATTTATCCGCGCTTTCTTCGCCAAGAAGATTGCCGGACACAGAAAGTGCATCAAGCGGTGAATAGCAGTGAGCAACCGATTCGATTATTCTGATGCTGAGACCCGAACCTGTCTTAGCAAAACTCGAGGTTGTTCCGAGAATCGCATTAATTTCTTCAACAACTGAGGAAACCTCGCTGTATTCCTTGTACGCCGAATACCAACACTTGTCTCTTGCAAGCGAATCGCCTCTTGCTACCTGAATTGACGGAGCAGAAACGATTATGGTCAGGAACAAAGCAAACACGCTGAAAACAATTGCCGCCAAGCCGCCGAGCCAGCCAAGCATCGGGGTTTTTCTTGAAAGCATCGCTGCCTCGCATTCGGGGCAATAGTCGCTGTCTTCGCCCTTTTCCCGTTCTTCACACGCAGGGCAAAGGTTTTCGGGAAGAAGCTCTTCTTCGTCTTCCTGAGCTTCTGCGACGCTTTCTTCCTGCGGTTCATCGCCAATTTCAGAATCCTCCGTCGCGGTTTCAACCGGCTCTTCCTCTGCACTCTCGCAGGGTTCGCCGTTTATTTCTTCTGCCTCGTCGGCTGATGCTTCCTGCTCTTCTTCGGCAGCGCGGACAGTTTCTTCAGCTTCCTCTGCCGCTTCGCTCGGATTAACCTGCACTTCATTCTCTTCTTCGGGAACGGCATTTATCTTTTCGTTATCCAAACAGTTAACCTCCTTTGCGGTTATTATCAATTCATTTTACCACTTATCATTAAGAACTGCAAATATTTTTTAAAAATTTTCCATATTATTTATAAAAAGTCACGGATGAGGCAATCCCTCTCTGTAAGCCGCCATTATCCCCTTGAAAACCTCGGCATTTGATGGGGGAGTCCATGTGATTGCATTCGCACCCGCTTCAATAGTTTTTTTAATTGTCTCCCCTGTCTGGCCGCCGGTTGCGATTATCGGAAAATCAGGATATTTCGCCTTTATCTTTGCAACGATTTCCGGAGTCTTCGCCGCGGCGGAAACATTAAAAATATCCGCACCCGCCGCAATCCTCGCGTCGATATCGTCGTTTTCAGAAACCACGGTCACAACAATGGGTACGTCAACAGACTTTTTGAGTTCTTTCACAACATCGTTTCGGGTCGGCGCATTAACAACAACGCCCAATGCGCCCTGAAACTCAGCGTGCAGCGCAAGATTAACAACCCGGTGCCCCTGAGTCAGTCCGCCGCCGACTCCGACAAAAACAGGCACATCGGCAGCCGTCATAACCGCCTGAGTGATAACGGGCTGGGGCGTGAAAGGATAGACGGCAATTACCGCATCGGCGTTTGTGTTTTTGATAATGCTCACATCGGTTGAAAATAACAGGGATTTTATCCGTCTGCCGAGAATTTTGATTCCCGTGCACGAATAGATTTCCTGCGGCACGGTCAGCATAAAATCTCTCAAATAGCCTTTTACTTCCGGTATATTTTGCTCTGCCATTCTTAACATCTCCCTTTGTTCATTTTTATTTTCGCTCTTTTTCTCTGTACAATCCCCAAAAATTGTGATATTATTATACAGTAAGCAAACGGTGCTATTTTTCCAAAAGTGAATATTGCCGCATTGTAACGCTTAACCGAAAAAATTTTACATTTGATTAATATATGGAGGTAACCATGAAAGAAATCAATATCCGAGACATAAAAATCAGCTCCGCTGAGCTTATTTCCGACGGCTGGGGGCTTGTTACCGCAGGAAACGAAGAAAAATTCAACACAATGACCGTCAGCTGGGGCGCTCTGGGCGAAATCTGGGGCAAGGATGCGGCGTTTGTTTTCATTCGCCCGCAGAGATACACCTATGAATTTATTGAAAACAGCGAAATATTTACCCTTTCTTTCTACGGAGAAGAATTCAGGGATGCTCTGCGCATATGCGGCTCAAAAAGCGGCAGAGACATCAACAAGGCAGAAGTCTGTGGTTTCACACCCGTTTTTGTTGACGGCGGAGTTACCTTTGAGCAAGCTGAATACACCGTGGTTTGCCGCAAAATGGCTTCGCAGTTCATCGACCCCGCAGGCTTTGCGGATTCTGCAATTGAAAACAACTATGCAAGCAAGGATTATCACAAAATGTATATCGGCGAAATAATAAAAGTATATCAGAAATAAACATTTCAAAGCATTCCTGCGGGAGTGCTTTAATTTTTACAAAATATTTTTTAAAATTTTGTCACCTTTTGCGTATGTAATACGTGTATAGAGTGAAAAGAAAACAAAGGGGGCGGTCATTTGCCCGTTAAAATCAAAAAAATCTCTCCCGATGCCGAAAGAGCGGTCAAAGCATACGGCGACAGCATTTACCGACTTTGCTCCGTCATGACGGGCAATCGGGAAGATGCAGACGATGCGGTTCAGGAATGCTTTCTGCGATATATTGAAAAAGCTCCCGGCTTCAATGATTGGGAGCACGAAAAAGCATGGCTGATAAAGGTTGCATCAAACATATGCAGGGATATTTTAAGGCAGCGGAAGCATCGGAGCTTTGTCAGCCTTGACGAAATAAGAAATCTCGGCACAAGCGAGGATAATGCGCAAATCCTCGGTTTGCTGGTTTCTCTTGAAGAAAAATACAGAATTGTCATTCATCTTCATTATGTTGAGGGCTACAAATCACGCGAGCTTTCGGCTCTGCTCGGCATATCCGAAGCGTCAGTCAAAAAACGGCTTCAAAGAGGCAGAGAGGCCCTTCGTGAAATCTATGAAAAGGAGGCGATGTAACAATGGATTTTGACAAAATCAAGCCCGCGGTTGAAGAAATCAGGCTGAGCGACGAGCAGGCGGCAAAAATTCTTGATGCCTGCAAAACAAAAAAGCATAAAAAACACAATGTATGGATTCCGATTGCGGCTGCGGCGGCATGCGCTGTCATTGTTTTTTCACCAACGGTTTTCATAGGCATGAGAGGAGCAAATTCTGCCGCAGAAGCAGACGGCGCATTGTTTGACACAGCAGAAAACAACCTGCTTTATAATGACACCGAAAACGGCAAGGGCTTTTACACCGCCCAAAGCGCGGCACAGGATGCCGACGAAACGCTGTTTGAACGCGAAGGCTTCCGCAAAATATACGGCATCGTTCCGAGCGAATTTGCGAGCCTTGCGGATGCGGAAGAATACGAAAGCTGGCGAATTTCGGTAAATCCGTCAGGCGGAATGGCAATCGTTCAGTTCGTTGAGTATTTCGGGATTTCCAGAGAAGATTTTGACAGAGCAAACAGCGAATACTCCGTCTCTTTCGCCGACGATTCAACGGTCGAAGCCTTTAATGCCGACATAATTTACACCTTTGACAAAGAGATTATTGACGGATATTATTCCGAGAAAAAATAAAAAAGCCGCTCAAAAGAGCGGCTGATAAAAGCTTTATTTAACAATCTCGTAGCCTGCTTCAACAGAAGCTTCGGAGGCATATAATTCATAATAAAAGTCAAAGTCTGCCTTGTCGGTATCGGATAGTTCAATTTCAAAAACCACCATTCTTGCCTTGTCGTCTTTTTCAACAAGCTTGCGTCTTATACCGTCGCCGCCCTCAACTGCAATATCATATGATTCGGCATCGGGGAAGAATCTGTAAGAAAGCTTGTTTTTAAGACCCTCTTTTTTACCGAACTCGAGAACAAGATATTTTGCATAATATGCCGAAGGTTCTTTAACAACCAGTCTTTTTCCTTTTTCGGTTTTGCCGAGCTTGTCAACTTCTTTGTCATAGCCTTCGGAAAAATCCTCCTCGGCTTTAATTGAAGCTGCTGCATTTTTTGATATCTCTGCCTGTTCCTTTGCCTGTTTTTCCTCAGCGGTCATATTCACTTTACATGCCGAAAGAGAAAGCAAAGCCGCAAAAACGGCAAGAATCGCAATAATTTTTTTCATCAGGATTACCTCCCCGTTAATTTTTATTCTACTATAATATTACGACACATTTTTGCCGAAATGTCAATGGTTTTAAAGAAATTTAACATTTCGGCAAACGAAATACAACAATTAAAAGAAAGGTGATAAAAAATGAAAAAACTGTATGCAATCCTTCTTTGTATCGTTCTTATCCTTTCGCTCGCTGCCTGCGGCGCTTCCTCAAACGACCGCGCCGAGACGGAAGCCTTGAGTGGCGGCGCATTTGTGACTCAGGATTACGACGGTAAGTACAATTATTCCGTTTCCGAAAATTTATCCGCAACGGCGGACACCGCCGCAGGCGCGGAAAGCGGAACACAAACCGAAGAGAAAATCATCAAAACAGTTGATTTAACCGTGCAGACCAAGCAATATGAAACCTATGTTTCGGCTCTTGAAGCAAGTGTTTCGGCAAACGGCGGCTATGTTGAAAACGCCGAAACCCACAGCGGCGGCTACTATAATTCAAACAGACACGCAACCTACACGGTCAGAATCCCCGCAAACAATCTCGATGCATTTCTGGCAGCCGCAAACGAAAACGGCAAAATCATAACAAAAACCGAAAATCAGCAGAACGTAACCCTTGAATATGTTGACCTTGAAAGCCGCATTTCGGCTTATAAAACCGAGCAAACAACGCTCACGGGTCTGCTCGAAAAAGCGGAATCTCTTGAAAACGTGCTTGCAATTCAGGAAAGACTTTCAGAGGTTAACTATCAGATTGAAAGCTACACAGCTCAGCTCCGCGTGCTTGAAAACAGAGTCAGCTACAGCACGGTCACACTCAGAATTGATGAGGTTGAAAGAGTTACCGAAGCCGAGCCATCGCTTTGGGAAAGAATCAAAAACACCTTCCTTGACAATGTTGACGGTCTTGTTGACTGGCTTGAAGATGCGGTTGTCGGCGTTATCGGCGGTCTGCCGATTATCATTCCCGTGGTTGTTGTTGCCGTTGCCGCAATCATAATTATCAGAAAGCTTATCAAAAAGCGCAAAGCGAAGAAGAATGTTTAAAATTAACCCCTCCGTCTTTTGCTTCGCAAAATCCACCTCCCCTGAAGGGGAGGCAGGATAGTTTCAGCAAACAAAAAATCCCCTTCCGATGAAGGGGATTTTTAACTGTAACAAGTTGTTGCTGTCAAGCACAGCAGTAGATATACTGTGAAGAAATAAGCGTCGTTTTGCTGTAATCATCGCAGCGTTTGCAAGCCTCATATTCATAAGTCTTTTCAAGACAGCGGGGTGCGGTTGCTTTTGCCTTGTGGGTAATTGCTGTTGTTATTCCTGTTTCGATATCATGACCGAGAAGGTTACAGATGATTCCTCTTGCCTGAACGCCCTCTTCACCGTTGATGCTTGCGATTACCTTTTCCTTGATTTCATCCGAAACGTCTTCGTTGAAAATATATACAACCTCGTTTTCGGCGTGTGCGCAGCCATCCGAAGTGCTGTCAGCAAAAGCGAAAATCTGAGCCGACGAAAGAATGAGTGCAACAGCCAGAACGAAGGATATTATTCTTGATTTTTTCATTATTCAATCTCCCTTAATCCGTTAATAATCTCTGTGAGCATTTCATGATTTGGCGCGGAAATCGTGTAAACATAGTTTTTATGGATTATATACGCTTGAATAAAACTTCCGTCTGATGATATGTAGCAATCAAATCCGTTTACGGATTCAACCGTAAGTGCTTCGTTGCTTAGAATATTTTCTACCAACTCGTGGTTGTTGACTGCTGTAATCGATGCTGCATTGGCATCATTTGTTACATAGGTTATTTTGTTATACTCTGTATAGACTTTGTTTTTGCTGTCAAAGTTTTTTCCCGCTATTACTTTTACAACGAATAATCCCTCAGGCATTTCAACGGGATACAAAACTGCCTCATCGCACTGAGCCAAAAACTCTTCAAGAGACATCTGTTGACTTGCAACATCATTAGGATTCTTAATAATCTCACTGCCCATATAATCAGCAGACTCGCCGCCGAACATTTCGGTCAGCTTATAAGCAAACTGCTGAACAATCGAGTCAAGATTATCGCTGAACGCAACGGTGGCAACGCTTGCAAGAAGCAGGATAATAACCAGACATGCCGCAACAACCAAGGCTTTGCCGGAGACTCTATGTTTATACAATTTCACGGGTTTTCCGAAAATTTCGGAAAGGCGTGCTTCTTTTTCGGAAATTTTCAAGCTTTTTCTGCTTTCAATTTCCGCAAGGAACTCGGCGCATTCTGCCGCCAGCGCAGAATTCATCTCATCGACAGGCTTTGCCGCTTCCAGATAAAGAACGGCGCGAACCCTGTCAATCAGAAGCTTTTTGGGCGCTTCATCAATTTTCCGAATTCTCATTATCAAGCGTTTCCTTCCAAAATAATGCGTAAACCTTTTTCCAATTCAGTAGACACATCAAATGCATTTCAATTTGACCCAAATTGCAAGGAAGACAAATTCGCCCAATTCAACCATTTGGTTAATTTTCTTCCTAAGCCTGTATGTTCTTGTTGAAACCGCATTCTGAGATATGTCAAAAAACTTTGCAACCTCTGCATACTTTCGTTTCTTTTCATAAACCTGAATGAAAAGCTCCCTTTCTTTGGGCGAAAGCTTTGCGAGAACTCTCATTTTATATTCTTCGATTTTTTCATCGTCAACATGTTCTTCGCCGTCATAATCAATATTAATAACCGGCTCATGATTCTCGTCATATGAAATAAATCTTGTGCTGATTTTGTCTTTGTAATAATACTCTTTTATTTTGAAATTGGCAACAGAAAACAGCCACGATTTAATATTTTCATCGTTCAGCGTTTCTGCCTTTTCCAAAAAGAAAAGAAGTGTTTCCTGAACAACATCTGCTGCATCCTGCTCATTTCTAAGGCTGGCGGAGCAAAAGTTGAGCAAGCTGTCATATTGCTCCGTAACAATGCTTTCCGCTCTTTCTCTTGTTATCATGCCGCAAACCTCACCCGCTTTTTTGACAAAATCTTCCATATAAGAATATCATATTTTTACAAAAATTCAATATTAAAAATATCAAATTAAGCAAAAACTGTTTAATTTTGTCTTTCTGCGGTTAAAAACACAGCATACAGCTTCGGTTAATTCATCACAAACCTTAAAGCTTTATTTGGCAATCACCTCCCTTTGGAATACCCGCAAAAATCAGGGTTGCATATATATATGACGAAAAACGCGAAATGTTACACATTTTTTTTGAAATTTTTTCAGTTTCTACGTTTTGCACAAATCCAGGATATCGTTTTTGTGCAACATGCAAACAAAAACAGCCTTGCAGAGCAAAGCTGTTTTTGTTTTTATTGCTTTTTCTTTTTCAATAAGCCCGAAAAGAAATAAACCGTTTTTGTCAGCCTGTCGAGCGCAGAGGGATTCCATTCCTCGGGCGCGGCGGGTGTGATTCCGATTTCGCCGAGAAGGTCGGTATAAATTCTGAACCTTCGCTGAAAATCGGCAGCATCCTTGTTCTTGCGCTCTGTCCAGCCCGTTTCGGCAACGGCGGTGAAGCGCGGAAACGCCATTCGGCAAAGATTTCCGAAATCATTTATATATTCTGTCCATATCGGGGCTTCAACGCCCGCAACCGTTTCTTTGTTATTTATTCCTTTGGGAATCGGATTATAGTTATATGTTTTTATCAGCGGTGTCATTGAATAAGGATAATCGCAGTAGTAATGATAGAAATCCGAGTTTATCATTATGCCGCCGTCGTTTGCATAATCAACGGAAAGCTTTTTTCTGTCCATCCACATTTGTGCAACAACGCTGCCGTCAACAATTCCGCTCTTGAGGCTTTCGTTCCACACAATTGCCTTCCTGCCGTTCGCTTTCAGAAAATCAACGATTCGGTTGGTGAACCAGCCCTGCAATTCTTCTTCGTTCTTCAAGCCGTTTTCGCGCATTCTTTTCTGGCAATGGGGGCATTCCTTCCAGCGGCTTTTCGGTGCCTCATCACCGCCGATATGAATATATTCCGACGGAAAGATTTCAAGCATATCCGAAAGAATATCAAACACCGCTTCGAAGGTTGTGTCCTTGCCTGCGCAGAGTATGTCTTTATAAATACCCTGAGAAGTTTTGACCTCAACCTGCTCGCCCGTGCATAAAAGCTCCGGATATGAATGGATAAGGGCAGAACAGTGACCCGGCAAATCGAATTCGGGGATAACGGTTATATAACGCTCGGCGCAATAGTCAACGACCTCTTTCATCTGCTCCGGAGTAAAATATCCGCCGTATGCCCCCTGCTCCCTCAGCCTGCCGAAATCGGAGCTTTTTCTGACCGAGCCCTTTTCCGTTGCTTCGGGTCTGCGCTTTGAAAAGAAGCGGAAGCCCTGGTCATCGGTCAGATGCCAATGCATAACATTCATTTTAACGCTTGCCGCCGCATCAACCATTTTTTTGATTTCCTCAACCGTAAAAATATGGCGCACGGTGTCGAGCATAAATCCGCGGTAAGGAAAAGCGGGCTTATCCTCAATTTTTACGCAAGGCGAAACGGTGTCCATCTGGCGAAGTGTCTGCTTTGCATAAAAGACCGCGCGCTGCGAGCCGCCCTCAATTTTTACGCCGCCATCATCAACGGTCAGAATATATTCTTCCTCACCGAGCAAATCCGAAATCACGCTGACGGCATCGGCTTTTTTCACCGCCGTTTCGCCGCCGAGATATGTTATTTTATTCGGCAGAGGTATTATATCAAGTCTTTTCATTATTATCTTCTCCTGAAAAACAAAAGGCGGACTGCGCTTGCAGCCCGCCTGAATTATCAATCTTCTTCCTCTTCCTCGGTTTCGGGCTTGGGGAGAATTTCAACTTTAATTTCATCTATGCGCCGCTCGTCAATTGAAATGACGGTGAAGCGCAGATTTTCATATTCCGTAACAATCGGCTCCTCGCCAACTTCGCTGGGCAGATAGCCCAGAAGGCTGATAACAAATCCGCCGAGAGTGTCGTAATCACCTTCGGGCAGCTCAACTCCGACAAGCTCGTTAACCTCGTCGAGGTCTGTTGTGCCGTCAACGGTGAAGGTGGTTTCGTTAATCTGAGTGATTTCTTCTTCCTCGTCGTCATATTCATCCTGAATATTACCGACAATGGATTCGAGCACGTCTTCAAGTGTAACTATACCTGCCGTGCCGCCGTATTCGTCAACAACAATTGCAAACTGCATGCGGCTTTCGTTCATCGCCTTGAAAAGGTCTCCGCAGGACTGAGTTTCGGGCACATAGAGAGCCTTTCTCATAATCTGAGCAATTGTTAAATCAGAAGGAATGCTGTGACCCACATATTTAAGCAGGTCTTTTGCATAAAGAACGCCGACGATGCTGTCGGGGTCATCCTCATAAACGGGGATTCTTGAATATCCGTTTTCTATTGCAAGCTCCGCAACCTCTTCAAGAGAACGCGAAACCTCGATTGCAGTCATTTCTGTGCGGTGGGTCATTATATCGCCCGCATCAAGGTCATCAAACTCAAAGATGTTATCAATCATTTCTTTCTGAGCATCTTCGATAACGCCTTTTTCGCCGCCGACATCAACCATCATTCGGATTTCTTCTTCTGTTACCTGCTCTTCGTCGGCATTGGGATCAAAGCCGAGAAGACGGACTATTCCGTTGGTTGAAAGCGAAAGCACCTTAACAAAGGGCTTGGTTGCCTTTGCAACAAATGTCAGAACTCCGACAACCTTGAACGCAACCTTTTCGGGAATCTGCATGCCGATTCTCTTGGGCGCAAGCTCGCCGAGAACAAGCGAAAAATAGGATGTGATGATTGTGATAAGTACAACCGAAACTCCGTTGATAACTCCGTATCCGATTTGAGAAACGGGAGTTTTCATCAATGCGCTTGTCAGCATATCGGCAAAGTTCTGAGATGCCGATGCGGAAGTCAGGAAGCCGGCAAGAGTGACACCGATTTGGATTGTGGAAAGAAATCTGCTTGAATTTTCTGTCAGCTTAACAATTTGTTTAGCTTTTTTATTGCCCTCTTCCGCAAGGCGCTGAATCTTTGTGTCGTTGAGCGAAATAATCGCAATTTCACTCATTGCAAAAAATGCATTGACCAGAATCAGCACAAAAAGAAGTACGATTTTAAAAACAATAGAAAGAGGGTCGATTGATGCGGCTTCAGCCATGTTTGCAGCTAACTGAATCGCAGGTCCGGGGTCATCCATCATTATGGATTTGCTCCTTTCGATATTTAAAAATAGTGCTTTAATAATAACATATTTGAATTTACATGTCAACAAGACAAACTCTGTCCCCGACCCCGCCTTAATAAGCGCGAAAACAAAAAACAACTTTCAGGCCTCAAAACAAAAGCTTTTCGGGCTGAAAAAGCCCCAAAACGGCGAAAATCAGGCAAAACCGCAAATAAAGTACTGACAAACGGACAGCATTATGTTATAATTAATTTATATTATGTTTTGGAGATAACAAAAATGCTTTATTTGATATTATCGGCAATCGGCGGCGGCAAAACCACTCATATCATGAATCTGATTGAGCAGTTTTCCGCCGGCGGCCACAAAAAAATAACGCTCATCGTGCCCGAGCAGTTTTCGTTCACGGCAGAAAAGATAATGCTCGAAAAAATCGGCGCAAAGGCAATGGCGGATATAGATGTTCTCAGCTTCACAAGCCTCGGCGAAAAGCTTGTGGGCAAGCCTGCTCTGCATGAACGCAGGCGGCTTGACGACCCTGCAAGAGCCGTTCTAATGTCAATGGCGCTTGAAAGCGTCAAGGACAAGCTGACCCTTTACAAAAACCACACCGCCAGAAAATCCGTCATTTCCGAATTCACCGCCCTTTCTTCCGAGTTCAAGCAGAGTGCGGTTTCAACGGATTCCGTGCGCCTTGCTTTGGCTCAGGCGGATGACGGGCTTCTCAAAATGAAGTTAGCGGATATCACAACCGTTCTGGATGCCTATGACGCAATGACACAGGGCAGCTATTTCAACCCTGACGATTTGCTGACAGAGCTTTGTGAGGTTTTGCCCGAAAGCGATTATTTCAGCGGCAGGCTGGTTTTCATTGACTCATTCAGAGGCTTCACCGCGCAGGAATATAAGGTTATTGAGCAGATGATCAGAAAATCGCAGGCGGTTTATGCAACGCTCTGCACCGATAATCTTGAAAACAGCGACGACGAAACAGATTTGTTTGCCCACACAAAGCGCACCGCAAAAAGGCTGATTGAAACAGCAAAAAAGAACTGCATTCCCGTTGCAAAGCCGCAGTATCTTTCCATGAGGAATAAATTCAATAATTTCCCGCCGAATTTCAAAAGATTTTCGGCTCCCGAGCTTGCAGCTCTCGAGCGCGAGCTTTTCTCACCTTGCCCGAATATCTATGAAGATAAAAGCGAAAATATAACACTTTTCAAAGCTTCCGACATATATGCGGAATGCGAATATATTGCCTGCACGGCAAAAAAGCTTATCCGTGAAAACGGTTACAGATGCAGAGATATTGCCGTTATCGCGCGTGACAGCTCGGCTTATGAAACCCCGCTGCGAAGCGCCCTGAAAAAATGCGGCATTTCCGTTTTTGAGGACAGCCGCAGACCCGTTGATGTTTCGCCCGTTGTTGCTCTTCTCAGCAGCGCAATCGAAATCGCCGCCTCGGGCTTTTCAACCGAAGCTGTCATGAGATATCTGAAAACAGGGCTTTCGGGCTTTTCAACGGATGAGATTTCAGCGGTTGAAAACTACACCTATATGTGGAAAATCAACGGCTCGCAGTGGATCCATGACTGGACTCAGAACCCCAAGGGCTTCGGCGAAGAAGCGGGCGAAGAAGAAAAGCTGGAGCTTGAAGAGCTGAACGCAATCCGCAAAAGAATGGTTGCGCCGCTCTTTGGGCTGCGCGAAAAGCTGCGCGACACCGACGGCGAAAGCGCAGCACTTGCAATATACGGTTTTCTTGAATCAATCAACGCTTCGGAAAATGTCAGAAGCCTTGCCAAAAGCCTTGTGAACCAATGCGAGCAGGGGCTTGCTCTTGAGCTTGAAAGGCTTTGGAACGTTGTTATTGACCTGCTCGAAAGCCTTGAAACTCTTTTTAAGGGCAGGCATGTTACTGCCCGCGAAATCGCAGACATGCTTGAGCTGATGCTCGGCGTTCAGACTCTCGGCTCGCTGCCGCAGGGCCTTGACGAAATAACCATCGGCTCTGCCGACAGAATACGCACCGTTGCCCCCAAAATTGTTTTTATTGCGGGCGCAAACAACGGTGTTTTCCCCGCGCTGCCCTCCTCAGGCAACGCTCTGACGGATAAAGACCGCCGCAAAATGAGCGAGCTGGGAATTGAGCTGTCAGACTTCGGTGAATATAAGCTTGCGGAAGAAAAGCTGATTGCTTACAGCGCATTTTGCTGCGCTTCCGACAGGCTCTATGTCTGCTGCCCCGAAAAAAATGCAAGGGGCGAACAGCTTGCGCCGTCTGAGCTTTACACAAAAATCAAAACTCTTTTTCCTTTGTGCAATGAAATAAGCTCAGATAGGCTTGACAGCCTCTATTTTGTTGAAAGCAAAGAGACTGCCTTTGAACAGCTTGCCAAAAACAGGCTTGCGGAAAATGAAACCTATGCCTCGCTGAACAAATATTTCAAAGACGACCCCGAATACAGCGGAAAAATCGCGGCTCTTGAGCGCGCCTCAGGCAGCAGGAATTTCAGAATTGAAGACAAAAACACCGCCGTTTCGCTTTTCGGCAAAAACATGTTTATCTCCGCTTCAAGAGTTGAAAGCTATCATAAATGCCCGTTCATGTATTTCTGCAGCTACGGAATAAAAGCAAGGCCCAGAGCCGTTGCCGAGCTTGACCCGATGCAGCGCGGCAACATAATCCACTATGCACTTGAAAAGCTGCTGACCGAAAACAACAGAGAAACTCTCTTGAAAATGACTTCTGCCGAGCTTTGGAACTTTTTCAACCCTCTGCTGAAGGAATATCTTGACACACGCCTTGACGGCGCAAACAGAAGCGAAAGATTTATTCATCTTTTCAATAAGCTGATTTCCTCTGTCTGCGACGTTGCACAAAGGCTGATAAAGGAGCTTTCGGTTTGCAAATTCACACCTGTTGAGTTTGAAATGAAAATCGGGTCTGACGGCGATATTCCGCCCTATGAGGTCAGAACCTCCGGCGGCAAAATCATCCTATCGGGCGCGATTGACAGAGTTGACGAAGCCGTTATCGGCGACACAAAATACCTGCGCGTTGTGGATTACAAATCCTCAGGCAAGGCATTTTCGCTCAGCGACGTTACCCAGGGACTTAACATGCAGATGTTCATTTACCTTTTTGCCCTTTGGCAGAACGGCGGCGAAAAATTCGGCGAATTTACGCCTGCGGGTGTGCTTTATTATCCTGCCAACTCACCGATTATCTCCGTTGCAAGAGACACCGATGAAGAAACCGTTGAAAAAGAGCGGCAAAAAGCCTGCGCAATGAATGGAATCGTGCTCAATAATTCCGACGTTATCAGCGCGATGGACGAAAATATCAGCGGGCTGTTCATACCCGTCAAATATAACCGAAGCGGCGCGCTTTCAGGCTCTCTTATCAATATCACACAGCTTGAAAAGCTGAAAGAAAAAGCCGACAAGGTGCTCATTGAAATGGCGGATGCCCTGCATTCGGGACATATCGAAGCCGTTCCCGCCTTCGGCAAAAACTATTCAAACGTTTGCAGCTACTGCGACTATAAATCTGTCTGCTCCTTTGAAAACGATATACCCGTCAAGGAGCTGAACGACTTCGATTTGAACGCAGTGCTTGAAAATCTTGAGAAGGGAGATGACGATGATGAAATGGACAGCTGACCAGCAAAAGGCCATTGACGGGCGCAAGGGTACGCTGCTTGTCAGCGCCGCTGCGGGCTCGGGCAAAACCGCCGTGCTTGTTGAAAGAGTTATCCGCAGAATATGCGACAGCGAAAATCCCAGCAGCGTTGAAAATCTTCTCATCGTAACCTTCACCAATGCCGCGGCGGCTCAGATGAAAGAGAAAATCCACGCTGCCATAGGCAAAAAAATCGCCCTTGACCCAACCGATAAGCGCCTGCGCCGCCAGCAGATGATGCTGCCGTATGCAAGCATATGCACCATCGACTCTTTCTGCATCGGTCTTGTCAGAGAAAACTTCCATGTGCTCGGCATTTCGCCCGATTTTGCCCTGCTTGACGAAGGAAAGCTCGGCATTCTTCGCTCGCAGGCGGTTGCTTCCGTTGTTGAGGCTCTTTATGAGAATCCGAGCGAAAACTTTCTCAGGCTGACCGAGCTTATCAGCGACACAAGAGATGACCAAAAACTCATTAAAGCAATTCTTAAGCTCAACAAGCTTTCTCAGGCATATCCCTTCCCCGATTTATGGCTCAAATCGCTCGCCAAGGAATTCAGCAACCCTTCAAGTGCGGAGGAAAGCCCCTGGGGAAAAACGGTTATCAACCACGGCATTCAGCTTGTCTGCGCCTGCATTGCGGATGCCGACCATTGTCTGACTCTGCTTGCGCAGGAGCCTGAGCTTGAAGCAAAATACAAACCTACCTTTGAAGACGATAAAAGACTTTTAAACTCTCTTCTCGATGTTCTTTCAAACGGAAGCTGGGATGAAATCGCGGATGCTTTTGATAAGATTAAGTTCTCAAGAATCGCCCTTGCTCCCAAAGGATACACGGGCGCGCTCAAAGAAATATGTCAGGGCATGAGAAACGCATATAAAGACAGAGTCACAAAAGAATATGCAAAGCTTCTGTTAATCAGCGAAGAAGAGCATCTTGACGATATAACAAAACTTGCGCCGATAATCGGAGAGCTCATTTCGGCAACGCTGAAATTCGGCGAAGAATTCACAAGGCTCAAAAGAGAAGAAAACGGCGCCGATTTTTCGGATACGCTTCATCTCACCTTAAAGCTGCTTGTTGAGCCGACCGAAAAGGGCTATATCAAAACTCCGCTCGCTCTCGCCCTTGCCGAAAACTACGCCGAAATCCTCGTTGACGAATATCAGGATGTCAACGAAGCGCAGGACATGATTTTCGCCGCACTTTCCAAAGATGAAAACAATCTTTTCATGGTTGGCGACGTTAAGCAGAGCATATACCGCTTCAGGCAGGCAATGCCCGAAATCTTTCTTGCGCGCCGTGACGGTATGCCCGAATTTGACGGCGGCAACTACCCGGCCAAAGTCACCCTCGGCAAAAATTTCAGAAGCCGTTCGGGCGTTACAAAAATCGTCAATTTCATTTTCAGCGCTTTGATGAGCAGAAATGCGGGCGGGCTGGAATACGATAAAAACGAATACCTTGAAGCTGCCGCCGCATACCCCGAAGCCGACGGCACCGACACGGAAATCTGTCTTATTGAAACGGAGAAGGATAACCTTTCTGCCGCGCAGGCAAAATACATTGCAAATTACATTGAAAAAGCCATCGCCGACGGAATGCCCTTCACCGACGGCAACGAACAAAGAAAAGCGCAATACAAGGATTTTTGCGTTCTTCTCAGAAGCATAAAGCTCAGCGCCCGCGAATTCATTGACGAATTCACGGCACGCGGAATCCCCTTCACCTGCGAAACAGACGAAGACATTCTGGAAGCGCCGGAAATCATGTTTATGATTTCTCTGCTGAAAATAATCGACAATCCCGTTGACGATATTCCGCTGACGGCGGCAATGCTTTCGCCCGTTTTCGGCTTCACGCCCGATGACCTTGCAAAAATGCGAACAGAAACAAGGAACGGCTCAATTTATCACTGCCTTGTCAAATCGGCTGAAAGCGGCAACAAAAAAGCCTCTGATTTTCTTGACAGCCTCCGTCAAATGCGGCTGATTGCTTCAACCGTCAGCGCAGGCGAGCTCATCCGCAGGTTGATTGAAGAAACCGGCTACGGCGCAATAGTCGGCGCGATGAAAGACAGCCAAAAACGCAGAGCCAACCTCAACAGCCTCGTTGATTTTGCCAACAGATATGAAAGCAGCGGTCAGAAAGGCGTTTCGGGCTTTTTGAGATATATTGAAAATGTTTCAAAAAGCGGAAACGGCATGAAAACCGCTTCCTCGGAATCGGAAGGCTCGGATTCGGTTAAGATAATGACAATCCACAAAAGCAAGGGGCTTGAATTTCCCGTCTGCTTCCTCGCCGCGTGCGAAAAGCAATACAGCAATCTTTCTTTGAGAGATGATTTGCTCATAGCTCCGAAAAACGGAATCGGAATCAAAAACATTTCGGGTAAAGCAAAATTTGACACGCTGCCTCGCATTGCCGCGGCGCTTGAAATCAAACACGCCGAGCGGTCCGAGGAGCTTCGCGTTCTTTATGTTGCCCTAACAAGGCCCAAGGAAAAGCTCGTTGTGCTCGCCTCGGCAGAGGACTGGGGTAAAAAGCTTTCCGCAATATCGGCAAACATCAGAAAAGAAAAGCTGATTGACCCGTTTACCGTTATGAGCTTTTCAAGCTATGCCGAATGCATTCTCTCGGTGCTTATCAGACACCCCGATGCCCACGCACTCAGAAATGCTGCGGGAATTGATTCATCGTGCGTTCTGCCGTGCGATACACCGCTTAAAACAAAGATAATTTCCGGCGATATCGCCGAATTTGAATCTGCGCCGCCTGCAGAAGCGGCATCGGCAAACGAAGAAACCGTCAAAGAAATCAAAAACCGGCTTGCTTATGAATACCCCTATTCCGCGCTTGACGGAATCGTTGCCAAGCGCATCGCATCAAAGCTTGACAGCGAAGAAATCGGCGGCGAATATTTTGCTTCGCGCAGACCGTCGTTTGTCGGCAAAGACAAGCTCACACCCGCCCAGCGCGGCACGGCGACTCACCGCTTCATGCAGTTTGCCGATTATAAATGCGCAGGCGAAAGCGTTGAAAAGGAGCTTGAAAGGCTGGTTGAGCAGGGAATGCTGACCGAGACCGAAAGCAGGGTTGTTGACCAAAAAGCAATTGCAGAATTTTTCGCGGGCAGCCTTGCAAAGCGTATTCTTTCTGCCGAAAAGGTCTATAAAGAATATGCCTTCACCGCCTGCCTGCCTCTGAGTGAAATGGAGCCAACCGTTTCGCCCGAGAAGGCGCATGGCGAGGTTATAGTTATTGAAGGCGTTGTTGACTGCGCCTTTGTTGAAAACGGCGAGCTTGTTATAGTTGACTTCAAAACAGACAAGGCTTCCGACGGCTCGGAGCTTGCCGCAAAATACCGCGAGCAGCTCTCGGTCTATCGCCGTTGCCTTTCCGAAGTGCTGGATTTGCCTGTAAAACAGACAATAATTTACTCTTTCAGGCTTGGAGAAACCATCGAAATAGCCATAAAATAAAAAAATTCAAAAAAACACTTGCATTTTTGTTCTCTGTGTGATAAAATTTCTGCGTTATGTTTATGGATATACCGAAAGAGGTGACATTGATGAAGGAAGGAATCCATCCTAAATACGAACAGACCCAGATCCGCTGCGCATGCGGTGAGGTTATCGAAACCGGCTCAACAAAAGAAAATCTTCGTGTTGATATCTGCTCAAAATGCCATCCGTTCTTTACAGGTAAGCAGAAGCTCGTTGATACCGGCGGACGTGTTGATCGCTTCAACAAGCGTTTCAATCTTAACAACAAATAATAAGCAAAATGAGCGGTGCATATTTCATGCACCGCTTTTTGCTTATGAGGTGAGATTATGTCAGCAAGCAGCTACAAAACCATCCGCGCCGCATCGCAGGATGAATATATCGTTAAAAAATCCCGTTTTATCGGGCATATCATGCCTGTCACAACACAGGAAGAGGCTCTTGACTTCATCGCAAAGGTCAGCAAAAAGCACTGGGACGCAACTCACAATGTTTATGCCTATATCCTGCGCGAAAGCGGAATCAAGAGATATTCCGATGATGGCGAGCCACAGGGCACTGCGGGAATCCCCGTGCTTGATGTGCTCGAAAAAACAGGCGTTACCGACTGCGCCGTTGTCGTGACCCGCTATTTCGGCGGAATCATGCTCGGAGCGGGCGGGCTTGTCAGAGCATATTCGCACTCGGCTTCAATTGCCGTTGCGGCGGGCGGAATCGTCACACGCGCCATGTGCGCAAGGCTGAAGGTCACCTGCGACTATTATTTTTACGGCAAGCTTTCATCTCTTGTGCCCGAAAACGGCGGAGTTATCGAAGACACAATTTTTGAAGATAACGTAACCCTTGTTTTCCGTCTTCCGCTGGAGCTTGTTGACGGTTTTAACGCAAAGCTTATCGACGTAAGCAACGGCAGATACAGCGTCACAAAAACCGACGAATTCTTTGCAGATATGGATTAAAAGAAAAACGGCTGTGGATTTCCACAGCCGGATTTTTTATTTCTTATTAATTCTTCCGATATAGCTGAACGCTTCAAGAACTGCAACAACCGAAACAAAGCCGCAGCCGAGAATCAGCGACCAGCCAAGGTCAATTGCACCGTATTTTGCATTGTCGGCAACAACTTCCCAGCATACAAGATAGAGAGCGCATTCAAGGGCAAGCAGCGAAATTGCGTGAAGCCCCGTGACCTTCTTGCTTCCGATAAGCGCAACATCCAGAGCTATGAATGCGGCGGTTAAAATGAAAATCGGGAGCAGGAACTTGGGCAGCCAATTGAAAAAGTTGGTTTTGCTCATTATGTAATAAGCATAACACACAATCGAGCCGAAGCAGATGAGAGCCGTTACGAACGGCGGGGTTATTTTGAGCGCGGGGAGCACCGAGACAACCCATGTCACAACCAACGCGCCCACAACATAGCCGAACCAATAATCGTACTTATCAAACGCAATGTCGATTGCCGTGCAGATTGTTGCGGGGAAAACCAGAAGAGCGGTGAACAAAGCCGCATAGCTCTTTGAGAATGTGTTCGGAGCTTTGAAAACAGATTCTTTTTTTGCATTTTTCTGAGGCTCAACATACTCAACCTGACTAACAACAACGGGGTCGCAATCGGGGCATGATGTTACACCCTCGGGGAGCTGTTTTCCGCATTTTGAACAATACATAATACATTCCTCCTTTGGCTTAATTATACTATAAAAAAATTAAAAATCAACATTAAAACAAGAAATTGACAAACAATTCACAGTGTTGTAATATATAATCAATATAAACAAGATATTGAAAGGATGATTTGCATGGCAATTTTCAAGCCTTTTAAAGCTATACGCCCCGTTCCCGAATTCGCCGCCAAGGTCGCTGCTCTCCCTTATGATGTTATGAACAGCGCCGAGGCAGCCGAAATGGTCAAGGGCAATCCATATTCCTTCCTCCACGTTGACAAGGCAGAAATTGACCTGCCCGCAGGTACAGACCTCTATTCAGAACAGGTTTATCTTAAAGCGCGTGAAAACCTTGACAGGCTTGTTACAGACGGCATCTGCAAGCAGGATGAAGAACCGAAATTCTATATTTACCGCCAGATTATGAACGGAAGAAGCCAGACAGGTCTTGTCGGCTGCGTTTCAATTGACGACTATATCAATTCAATCATCAAAAAGCACGAGCTCACAAGAGCCGATAAAGAAACGGACAGAATCAACCATGTTGACTATTGCGACGCAAACACGGGTCCGATTTTTCTGACCTATCGCCCGCAGGATGAAATTGCGGCAATCGTAAACGGCTGGAAAGAAAATCACAATCCCGTTTATGATTTTGTTACCGATGACGGCATTGCAAACACCATCTGGGTTGTTGACTGCCCCGAAACCGTCAAAAAAATCGCAGAGCTTTTTGCTGCGGTTGATTATCTCTATATTGCCGACGGCCATCACAGAGCCGCATCGGCGGTCAAGGTCGGTCTTAAGCGCAGAGAGCAGTTCCCAGATTTTGACGGCAGCGAAGAATTCAACTTCTTTCTTGCGGTTCTCTTTGACTGCGACGAGCTTGAAATAATGGATTATAACCGCGTTATCAAAGACTTGAACGGCAACACGGAAGAACAGTTCATTGAAAAAATCAGCGAAAAGTTCATGGTTGAGCCCGCAGGGGATTCGGCATACAAGCCTGAAAGTGCGCACACCTTCGGCATGCTCCTCGGCGGCAAATGGTATAAACTCACCGCCAAAGAAGGAACTTTCAACGCAAACGACCCCGTTGAAGCTCTCGATGTTTCGATTCTTCAGAACAACCTCATTTCGCCCATTCTCGGCATTGACGACCCGAGAACAGACAAGAGAATCGATTTTGTCGGCGGAATCAGAGGCCTCGGCGAGCTTGAGCGCAGAGCAAGCGAAGATATGTGCCTTGCATTTTCAATGTATCCCACAACTCTCAAAGAGCTCATGGACATAGCTGATGCCGGTCAGATAATGCCGCCCAAATCAACCTGGTTTGAGCCCAAGCTGCTCAGCGGCTTGTTCATCCATAAACTCAAATAATATTTCATCCTTTCGGGGATACAATATTCCCGAAAGGATAATTTTATGCAAAGGGTGATTTTATGTTTAAGGTTGCTTTTTTTGATACAAAGCCTTATGATAAGATATATTTTGACGCTCTAAAGGATGAATACGGCATTGAAATTGAATATTTTGAATCCAAGCTGACCCCGAAAACCGCTGTTATGGCAAAGGGCGCAAGGGGAGTAGTTGCTTTTGTTAATGACAACATCGGCAAAGAAACAATTTCTGTGCTCAAAGAAAACGGAGTTGAAATCATTGCCATGCGATGCGCGGGCTATAACAACGTTGACCTTTCGGCAGCAAAGGATGTAATTCCCGTTGTGCGCGTGCCCGAATATTCGCCCCACGCAATCGCAGAGCATGCTCTTGCGCTTCTGCTGACACTTGTCAGAAAAACACATAAGGCGTATATCCGCACAAGGGACTATAACTTCAGTCTCAACGGCTTTGTCGGCTTTGACCTTCACGGCAAAACTGTCGGAGTTATCGGCACGGGCAAAATCGGCATGACTTTCATTGAAATCTGCCGCGGAATCGGCATGAACGTTATCGCCTATGACCCCTATCCCTCACAAGGCTATCTTGAATATGTTCCGCTTGAAGAACTTTTTGAAAGGTCGGATGTCATTTCGCTCCACTGCCCGCTCACAAGCGAAACCTATCACATCATTAACAGCTATTCTCTGAAAATGATGAAAGACAAGGTGTTTATCATCAACACATCAAGAGGCGCGCTCATCGACGCAGAAGCTCTCATCGACGGCATACGCAGCGGCAAGGTCGGCGGCGCAGGTCTTGACGTTTATGAAGAAGAAAACGACTTTTTCTATGAGGATTTGTCCGAAAGCATTCTTCAGGACGATATTCTTTCAAGGCTCATAATGATGCCGAATGTGCTGATAACCTCTCATCAGGCATTTCTTACCCGCGAAGCACTGCAAAGAATTGCCGAAATAACCCTCGGCAACCTCAAAGCATATTCAGAGGGCAAACCGCTGGAAAATGAGATTGTAACAAAGAAGAAAATCATTGTCTGATACCAACAAACGTATGGGTCGATGCTTACATCGACCCATATGCTTATACATTAAATATAAATAATATGACATATTGCACAAAGCGAAACGTTACACAGCCAAATATTGTATAATTTTCGCCGATTGTTTGAAAATATACGGAATTTCCTTGACTTTATGCAATATCATTTGTATAATTATGCGTATATTCTATTCTCGAGGTATATTATCATGAATAAAACCAAAATTTTTATAGACGGCAAGGAAGGCACAACGGGTCTGAGAATTTTCGAACGTCTTTCAAACCGAGAAGATGTTGAGATAATAACTCTGAGCGACGAAGTGCGCAAAGATACGGCAGCAAGAAAGCAGGCACTTAATTCCTGCGACATTGCATTTCTCTGCCTGCCCGATGCGGCAGCAATCGAAGCGGTTTCGCTGATTGACAACCCCAATGTTAAGGTTATCGACGCTTCAACCGCTCACAGAACACTGCCCGAATGGGCATACGGCTTCCCCGAGCTTTCACCCTCCCATCTTGAAAAAATAAAAAATTCAAAGCGTGTTGCCGTTCCCGGCTGCCACGCAAGCGGATTTATCGCTCTTGTTTATCCCCTTATTGCCGCGGGAATTCTCCCCGCCGATGCTCTTCTGACCTGCACTTCGGTCACGGGTTACAGTGGCGGCGGCAAAAAAATGATTGCCCAGTATGAAAGCGGCAAGCGAGAAGCTTTTCTTAATTCTCCCCGCCAGTACGGCTTAACGCAGGAACACAAGCATCTCAAAGAGATGAAGGCAATAACAGGCATAGAAAACGCTCCTATGTTCAGCCCCATTGTTGCCGATTTTTACAGCGGAATGGCAGTTACCGTTCCTATTTTTGCAAAAAACCTTTGCAATGGCAAGGGTATTTGTGATATAATTAATGTTTACAAAAGCACATACACTTCGGATTTTGTGAAATACACAGAGAATTTGGGCGAGGATGCAATGTTCTGCGCCGAAAGCATGAGCGGCAACGACGGAATGCAGATTTTTGTTCAGGGCAATGAAGAACGAATTCTGCTCATGGCGCGCTATGACAATCTCGGCAAAGGTGCTTCGGGTGCAGCAATCGAATGCATGAATATTCTCATGGGTATTGACCCGAAAACAGGCTTGAATCTCTGATTCTGAAAGGATACATAAAAATGAAACAGATTCCCGGCGGCGTATGCGCCGCAAAAGGCTTCACCGCAAGCGGAGTTCACTGCGGTATAAGAAAGAATAAAACAAAAAGAGACCTTGCTCTCATTCTGAGCGAAAAAAAGGCTGCTGCCGCCTGTGTTTACACAACAAATCTCGTTAAGGGCGCGCCCATAACCGTTACAAAGAATAACGTTGCCGACGGCTATGCTCAGGCAGTTATCTGCAACAGCGGCAACGCCAACACCTGCAACGCAAACGGCATTGAAATTGCCGAAGAAATGTGCGCTCTTATCTCAAAAGAGCTCGGCATCGGCGAAAAAGATGTCATCGTTGCTTCAACCGGCGTTATCGGTCAGACTCTTGATATAACACCCATAGCTGAGGGTATCCCTTCGCTTGTCAAAAACCTCAGCGCAGACGGCTGCCCCGATGCCGCGGCGGCTATCATGACAACCGATACGGTTGAAAAATGCGTTTCATATTCGTTTAAAATCGGCGGCAAGGAATGCAGAATCGGCGGCATCGCCAAAGGCTCGGGCATGATTCACCCCAACATGGCAACAATGCTTGTTTTTGTGACCACCGACTGCGCAATTTCTCCCGAAATGCTTCAAAAAACTCTGAGCGCCGATGTTAAGGACTCCTTTAATATGGTCAGCGTTGACGGCGACACTTCAACAAACGACATGGTTTCCGTTCTTGCAAACGGCATGGCAGGCAACGAAGAAATCACAGCTGAGGGCGCGGATTTTGACGAATTCTGCAAGGCTCTGAGCGCTGTCACAACATATCTCTGCCGCATGATTGCGGGCGACGGTGAGGGCGCAACAAAGCTTCTTGAATGCATCGTAACGGGTGCGGATTCAAAAGAAACCGCAGTCACCGTTTCGAAATCGGTTATCTGTTCTTCTCTTTTCAAGGCAGCCATGTTCGGCGCCGATGCAAACTGGGGCAGAGTGCTCTGCGCAATCGGCTACAGCGGCGCGGATGTTGACGTTAACAAAATCGACGTTTCCTTCAAATCCGCCGCGGGTCAGGTTGATGTTTGCAAAAACGGTGCGGGCATTGACTTTTCGGAAGAATCCGCAAAAGAAATTCTCACCGAAAAAGAAATTCAGGTGCTCATTTCGCTTAACAGCGGCGATGCCTCGGCAACCGCATGGGGCTGCGACCTGACATATGACTACGTTAAAATTAACGGCGATTACAGAACTTAAGAGGTACTTAAAAATGGACATCACAAACAACATCAGAGGTCAGGTGCTTGTTGAAGCCCTGCCCTATATTCAGAAATATTCAAACAAAATCGTTGTTATCAAATACGGCGGAAACGCAATGATAAACGAAGAGCTCAAGGATGCCGTTATGGGCGACATTGCTCTGCTTTCGCAAATCGGCATCAAGGTTGTTCTTGTTCACGGCGGAGGTCCCGAAATCAACGACATGCTTGCAAAGATAGGCAAAAAGAGCGAATTCATCGACGGTCTGCGTGTTACCGACAAGGAAACCGTTGACATCGTTCAGATGGTGCTTGCGGGCAAGGTTAACAAGAGCCTTGTTGCTCTTCTCGGCAGACTCGGCTGCAAGGCAATCGGTCTTTGCGGAGCGGATAATCATCTCATTTCAGCAACCGTTAAAGACGAAAAGCTCGGCTTTGTCGGCGAAATCACCGATATCAACCCCGAGCCCATTCTTGATTTGCTTGACAAGGGCTATGTGCCCGTTATTTCAACCACGGCATGCGATGCAGACGGCAACATTTATAATATCAATGCCGACACCGCAGCTGCAAAAATCGCGGGCGTTCTCGGCGCAGAAAGCTTTATTTCTATGACGGACACCGCAGGCATTCTGCGCGATAAGGACGACCCCTCAACTCTCATCCCCAAAATTTACGTCAGCGAAATTCCCGAGCTTGTCAACGAAGGCATTATCTCGGGCGGCATGATTCCCAAAATCGACTGCTGCGGCGAAGCTATCCGCAGGGGCGTTAAAAAAGTTTTCATCATCGACGGCAGAATTCCTCATTCGCTGCTGATTGAAATTCTCACCGACGAAGGTCTCGGAACAATGTTTGTTCAGAGCTGAGAAAGAAGGCAAAACAATGTCAATTTTTGAAACAGATAAACAATACGTTGCAGGCACATACGCGCGTTTTCCCATTGAGCTTTCAGAGGGCAACGGTGCGCTGCTTTACGGCGAAGACGAAAAGGAATATATCGACCTCGGCAGCGGAATTGCCGTTAACACCTTCGGCGCTGCCGACGACGAATGGCTTGAGGCAATCACCGTTCAGGCATCTTTGCTCGGTCACACCTCAAATCTCTATTACACAAAGCCCTGCGCCGAGCTTGCAAAAATGCTCTGCGAAAGAACAGGCATGAAGAAGGTTTTCTTCTCAAACTCGGGCGCTGAGGCAAACGAATGCGCAATCAAAGCCGCACGCCTTTGGGCTCTCAAAAACAAAGGCGAAGGCAATTCGACAATAATCACCCTCAAAAACAGCTTCCACGGCAGAACGATAACAACCCTTGCCGCAACGGGTCAGGATAATTTTCACACCGATTTCGGTCCCTTCACCGAAGGCTTCGTTTATGCCGAGGCAAACAACCTTGATTCCGTCAAAGAGCTGGCAGAAGCCAACGGCTGCGCCGCAATCATGATGGAAACGATTCAGGGCGAGGGCGGCGTTCTTCCGCTTACCGATGAATTCGTCAAGGGTGTTTTTGAAATTGCAAAAGAGAAAAACATGCTTGTTATCATTGATGAAGTTCAGACAGGCAACGGCAGAACGGGCAAGCTTTACAGCTACATGAACTACGGCGTTATGCCCGACATCGTTTCAACCGCAAAGGGTCTTGCAGGCGGTCTGCCCCTGGGCTGCACAATGCTCGGCGAAAAGGTGCAGAATATTCTCACCCCCGGCTCTCACGGCTCAACCTTCGGCGGCAACCCCATCTGCTGTGCGGGCGCAATCAGCATTCTTTCAAGAATTGATGATGAACTTCTGGAGGATGTTAACCAAAAGAGCGAATATATCATTTCAAGGCTTTCCGAATGCAAAAAGGTTAAAAGCGTTTCCGGAAAGGGTCTGATGCTCGGCATCGAATGCGAAAAACCCGCAAAGGAAGTTATTGCTTCGGCTATGGAAAAGGGCGTTCTTGTTCTCAGCGCAAAAACCAAGGTGCGCCTTCTTCCTCCGCTCAACATCCCCTTCTGCCTGCTTGAAATGGCAATCGAAAAGCTGATTGAAGCAATCGAAGAGTAATGTTTGCAAAACGGCATGCTCGGTCATGCCGTTTTTTGTTGACAAAATGTTGTTTATGGTATTAAATATAACCATACTTTGCACAGGAGGTTTTTTGATGAAAAGATTTGTTTCAATAATTTCACTTGTTATTGCATTATCGCTCATGATGAGCATAACGGCATCTGCCGAGCCGGGCTTTGCATACAAAGAAGAAGACCTAACGGCATTTGCACCCAAATGGAGCTCGATTCAGGCGGATGAAACGGTTATTTCTCTTACACCCGGCGGCGAAATCGGAGAAATGCGCTTTGCCTGGCTGTCAAAGGAATCCGACACCAACGTTTCTTTCAGAATTTCTGAAAACTCTGACATGTCGGGTTGCTCTGAGGTCGCGGTTGTAACTTCGGATGCAATTTCAGATTATAGCTCAAACCAAGTAACCATCACCGGTCTTGAAGAAGGGAAAACCTATTATTATTCCTACACGGAAAACGGAGCTTGGAGCAAAGCAGAGGCTTTCACCGTTCAGCCTGACGATGAATTCACCGTTCTTTATGTTTCGGATGCACAAATCGGGCGTTCAGGTGACGAAAATCTTGAAGAAATTCTTATCCGCGACACCTGCGGCTGGCATTACACGGTGAATAAAATGCTCACCAAATATCCGAACGCAGCTTTTGCAATTTCGGGCGGCGACCAGTTCCAGTCTCCCGACAGCATCACGCAGATGAAGGCATATCTTTCCCCCGAAAAGCTTCGCTCGCTTCCTGTTGCAAACACCATCGGCAACCACGATGACGATTCTTCTCTTTACGGCGAAATTTTCAACAATCCCAACGAGGTTTTTGAGCTTTTGCCGAGCGAAGCGGGCACGGGCTATTACTACACCTACGGCGATGTGCTTTTTATAACAATCAATTCAAACAACACTTTTCTTCCCGACACCGCAAGAGTTCTGCGCAAAGCGGTTAAAGCTTATCCCGACGCAAAATGGCGCGTTGTCACAATGCATCACAACCCCTATTCGGCTTCGCTGAGCGACAAAGACTATTCAGAAGAAAGAGTTCTGTTTTCATCTCTCTACGATTGCTATGACATCGATTTGGTTTTGAGCGGTCACGACCATCTTTATTCGCGCACCGAGGTTATGCACGGCGGAAAAACAACCGATGGTGAAGGCACGGTTTATGTTCAGTCCTCCTCCGCTTCGGGCAGCAACTATGACCCGCTCCCCGACGAAACAGCCTCATTTATCGTTTCGTCATTTGATGTCAGAGTGCCGACATACACTGCGTTAACCTTCACGGAAAACGCAATCATCGGCACGACATACCGCACCGATACCGATGAGATTATTGACTCATTTAATATTGCGGACAACGAAACCAACTCAAGCGCAAATATATTTAGTGTTATTATTTCAATTTTCAAAACGCTGTTTTCAATGATATAAGTAAAAAGGCGTGTCGAGAACGACACGCCTTTTGTTTCTTTATTTTGTTATTCCGTATGCCTCGACAAGCGAAAAATATTCTTCTTCGGAAATTGCGACAACCGAACCGTGTCGGGGCTTCAGATGGTTAACGGAATATGTTGACCTCTGCACCTGTCTGAAATTTTTGAAATCTCTTGTCATCTGGGCAAAGAAAGAGCCTTCGCTGTATTCATCCATAATCATCATCCAGGCATCCGTGCCCGTGATGCGATACATGGAGCTGCCCTCAACACCCCACCAGTTAAGAGAGCAGATTGTATATTCTTCGCTGTAAGGACCCGTAAGATTCTTTGATTTCACATATGCAATCTTCTGTGTCAAATCCTCTTTGAAATACAGGTAGTAATATCCGTCTTTTTCGTTATACACTATATCGCCGTCGATACATTGAATGCCCTTGAGTCCGTTTTGCGGATTGATTTCATCTCTCCTGCCGTAAAGCTCCTTGGGCTCGGTTTCAAAGGTTTTGAAATCCTTGGTATATGCATAATAGTGGCTTGCGCAGTCATTCTCTGCAGTTGAATTTGCCCAATAAACCATATACATGCCAACAGCTTCATCCCAGATTGCCTGAGGTGCCCACGCTCTGTTTGTTGTTTCGAAACCTTCGATTTTTCTCATGTCGATAACGGTTTCGTCCGTCCAGTTAACAAGGTCATACGACCTCCAGGTTATCAGGCTGTGATTAGAGGTCCAACCTTCAAGTGCATTCATATCGGTTGCGATGATAAAATAGCACTCCCTGCCGTTTTCATCCTTGCCTTTAAGAATATAGGGGTCGCGCACACATTTTGTGCCGAGAGTCTGCTTGATAACCGCTTCATTGTTATTAAGCGCTTTAAAATTATATCCGTCTGTGCTGACTGCAAAATGGAGTGTCTGCTCATGAGGCTCATTTCCGACAAAATAGCAGAAAAGATATGCCCCCTTTGTGCTGACGGCGGGATAAGCATAATTATTAAAGACATAGTTAAAAAGATAATAAGGAATCATAAAAAACGCGGTGAGTATTCTCAAAAAAGACATAGGTGTCATATCTAAATCTCCTTAGTTTTATTGTATCGAGTATATCATTTTTTTGAAAATAAATAAAGAGCTTTTTAAAATATTGTGTTTCGCCGGCAAATGAAGTATAATTGCAGTCAGAGGTGAGTCAAATGAATGAACTCAGCAGCATTTTTTTGAATGTTGAAAACGGGGAAACAATCGTTCTCGAAAAAAACAAAGTATATCATATAAGACAAGACGATTCTTTTGAGCTTGAAGGCTATTACTGCTCAAACACGGCAAAAAGGCACGAAAACCCCAACGGTCTGCGAAGAACGGCAATATATCTGAAAGACAAACACGGCATAACAATAGACGGCAACGGCGCAACCCTGCTTGTCCACGGCAAAATGACTCCGCTGCTGTTTGACCGCTGTGAAAACATAACCGTAAAAAATCTTGTTATTGATTATGCCTGCCCGACAATGACGGAATTCAAAATTCTTTCAAACGATAACGGAAACTGTGTTATAAAAATAAGCCCCGAATGCCTTTTCCGTATTGACGGCGATGACTTGATTTGGCATGGCGAAAACGGTGCCGACGGCAAGCCATATTGGGAAGACAGCTATATCGGCAACCGCAGATACATAAAAATCTTTGATCCCGAAATCCGTATGTGCCGAGACTTTCGGAGAGATAACCTCAAGTTTGAAAAAATAAAGCAACTTGATAAAAACACGCTTGAAGTAACTTTAGAAAACAAATCGGTTGATTTTCCTGCCGGCTGCATTGTGCAAACCCGAAACATCGTTCGCGACCAGACAGGCAGTCTTTTCCAAAGATGCAAAAACCTTGTCTTTGAAAGCTTGAGAATCAAGTTTATGCACGGCTTGGGAATGGTTTCTCAGTTTTGCGAAAACGTAACCTTCAAAAACTGCGATTTAACTCCTGCCGAGGGCAGAACCATAGCAAGCACCGCCGACTTTTTTCAGTTTTCGGGCTGCCGCGGCAATCTGAGCGTTGAAAGCTGCAAAGCATGGGGGGCACAGGATGACTATATCAATGTTCACGGCACACATCTGCGTATAATCGAAAAAAACGACGAAGAAAACAGCATAACCGTCCGCTTTATGCACGACGAAAGCTGGGGATTTCAGGCATTTGAAAAGGGCGACCGGCTTGAATTTGTTAAATGGGACACCCTTATCCCGTATGCTGAAACAACCGTTACGGCATTCAAGAAGCTGAACGATACCGATATAAAGCTTTGGCTTGACCGAGCATTGCCGCCCGTTGAAATCGGAAAAGATGTTGTTGAAAATGCCTCCTGGACACCCGACCTTCATGTTGCAAACTGCGATTTCGGACCAACCTCGGGCAGAGGAATTCTTTGCACAACCCGCGGCAAGGTTGTTATTGAAAACAACAATTTCCATAATTTGTGGGGTCCCGCGCTGCTGATTGAAGACGACTGCAACTTCTGGTTTGAATCGGGATATACCAAAGAGATAATTTTCCGAAACAACTGCGTAACCGCCTGCGAATATGCAAGAATGTGGGAAGGCGCGCCGTCAATACGATACACACCGAAAGTAATGAACGAAGACTCCGAAGAATTTGTTCACGGCAAACTTATTTTGACCGGCAACGTTTTCAAAAAAGCGTGCGAGAACAAGCATTGCATACTGCTTGAATATCTGCGCGAAGCGGAAATTTCAAACAACATTTTTGATGCACCGTATATAATCAAAACAAAATGCGTCGGTAATGTTGCCGACGAAAATAATGTCATAATTTGATTTTTATATGTAAAAAGGAGCCGTCTCGCTAATGAGACAGCTCCTTCTGTTTTTATTTATCTGTGCAGTTTTAAAATTTCCTCAATAGGTTCCTTGAAATCCTTTGCAACCTTCGGCACGGATTTGCCGTTTTTAACAAAGGAATTATAAATCATTCCCTTGCGGTCGGTAGACATCTGGAATTTGGAAATAGTCTTTGTAAGCTCCTGCTTCAAATCGGCATTGGCAAGATATGAGCAGTCTTCAAAAGCAATTTCAACCGTTGCATCCGCTTTGGCAGAAACGGTGATTTCAAGCGTTCCGCCGCATTTTTTAATCTCTGCCTGTGCTTTTTCGCCGTTTATTCTTACCGTCGCAACACCGTCAACGATATCTTTGAATTTAACCGCATATGTTCTGGTTTCGGGAACAACGCCTGTGTCGCCCTCTTCCTTGGATATTTTGAAAGAAACATTGCCGCCCTTTTCCTCAACGGTGAATGCGGTTTTGAGATATTCACCGTTCTGGTATGAAAGGGTTTCGCCGTCGTCCTCATAAAGAGTGAAGGTGTTGTTGCCTCTGTAAACAAGGATTTCAAGCTCTTCGGGGTTTGAGCAGTCGTTTGTTCTGCCGTTTGCGCTCATGGGAATGATTGCGCCCGCCTTTGCGAGCACGGGAATTGTTTCGATATCGCGGAACATTTTTACAAAGCGGTTGCCGCTGTAAATTCTGCCCGTAAAAATATCGGTGTATCTTCCCTCGGGAATCCACACATTGACACCTGCAAGATTGGTTTTGAGCGATGTATGCTCGGTTATCGGGGCAACTATAAGCTCGGTGCCGAAGAAGAATTCATTTTTGCAGTTATAGGAATTATCGTCCTCAGGATATGCATAATACATCGGCTCACAAATTGCCCTGCATTCGGTGTGAGTGCGGTAATTCATTGTGTAGATATAGGGCAGAAGCTTGTGGCGAAGGCGAAGGCAATCTTTTGCGATTCGCTCAACGGGGCCGCTGTAGTTCCAGGGCTCCTTGCCCGCAAATTCGTTGTTTGTTGAGTGCAGACGCATAACGGGGCTGAAAATTCCGAGCTGAACCCAGCGAAGATAAAGCTCGTCATCCTTTGAACCCATGCAATGGCCGCCAATATCATGACTCCACCAGGGATAAGCAACATTTGATGCGGTTGCGGTGTATCCCGGCTGATAGTCAAGGCTTTTCCATGTCTGGGTTGTGTCTCCGCTGAAACCAAGGGGATAACGCTGGCTGCCCGCACCGCAGAAACGCGAAAGAATAAGCGGTCTGTGGTTATCCTTTGCGTTGTCAAGGAAATGATAATGGTTAAGTGCCCAGAGGGGGTCAAGACCCTTAACCTTTGTTTTTGTGCCCTGCTGCCAATCAATCCACCAGAAATCAACGCCCATTTTCTCAAACGGATGATGAAGAATATCAAAATATTTCTCGGTGAATTTTTTATCGGTTATATCAAATTCAACGGGCTTTTTCTCGGCGGGGTTCTGACCCATTGCCCTGCACATTTCTTCATACTGATTTTCAAACCAGCGAACGCCCATTGAGGGATGAATATTGAAGGTTACACGGTAATTATCGTCTTTGAGTTTCTTTATAAAGCCCTCAGGGTCGGGGAAAAGGTCGGTGTTGAAGCTGTAGCCCGTCCAGCCGACAGACCACACATCATAGATATACTCCATAAAGTTAAGATGCTTGCTCACCTTATGGGCATCCTTGCCGAATTTTTCTTTTATGTTGACCCAGTGCCAGTCCATATCAACCGTTGCAACGGTGATGGGAACCTCCTCCGCCTTGAATTTATCCATAAGGCTAAGGTATTCATCCTGCGAATATGCCTTGTATCTGCTCCACCAGTTGGAAAGAGCATAGCGGGGAATGAGCGGAACTTTACCCGTCAGCTTATAAAGGTCGGTTGTTGCACCGATATAATCATTGCCGTAGGCAAAATAATATTTGTCGCTCTCATTATTATCGCGGGGAAGAATCGTGCCGTCGGGCTTTATTGCAAGGGTATCGCTGTCATCAAGCACGGCAACGCCGTTTCGTGAGCATACGCCGTCACCAACCCTGTCAATGGCGGTGATGTCAAGAGTACGGCTTGTGCCCTTAAGGTTTCCCGCCTTGAAATTCTTAATCGTTCTGCCGTCGGCAAGCTTGATTTTGAGCATCTTGTGCGCTTTTAAAGAGTAGAAGAATTCTGCTTTTTCGGTTTTGACTATAACAGTTCCGTTCTCATCGGTAACGGTAAATTCGGTATCATCAAAATCACGGAACCACACGCTCTGGGTGGGTTCATTGCAGAATCTGCCTCTTCCGCATTCTTTTTTCTTGTTTCTGTTTAATTTTGAAGTTTCAACTCTTAAAAGGCACGGAGTTATAACCGTAAGCCTTGTTGCACCGCGAATAATCCACTTCTTTTTATCTGCAACGGGAGAGCAGTCGATTTTAAATCTTTTTGAAAACTGTTCCATAATTTTTCCCCTTAGGTTATGTATTCTGCTTATTGCTCGCGGAAAACGATTTTTCCCGTTTCCGCATCCATGGATTCAACAATCGCAAGCGATTCCAGGTTATAGCCGAGATTTCGGATAACCTGGCCGCCTATCTGGAAGCCCTTTTCAACAGCGATTCCGAGCCCCTCAACAGTTGCGCCCGAAGCCTCGGTTATTGCAATAAGCCCCTGCAAAGCGCAGCCGTTTGCAAGAAAATCATCAACAATCAACACATGGTCATCCGCGCTTAGAAACTTTTTGGAAACAATAACCTGATTTTTGTTTTTGTGGGTAAAGGATTCAACCTCGGCAACATACATGTCGCCGTCAATATTTATACTTTTTGATTTTTTTGCAAAAACCATCGGCACGCCGAAGCAGCGCGCAACGGAGCACGCAATCGCAATGCCCGATGCCTCAATAGTCAGCACCTTTGTTATTTTTTTATCGGCAAAACGGCGCATGAATTCCTCGCCCATTTTGTCCATAAGCTCAATATCCATCTGATGATTCAAAAAGCTGTCAACTTTTAAAACATTCCCCGGCTTCACAATGCCGTCTTTAACGATTCTTTCTTCCAAAAAGTTCATAACCGCACCTCCATACAGCGCTAAGTATATCACATATATCCGGATTTGTCAGTTGTTTTTGAAAATTTTATCACATTTTGTCTTCGGATATAGAAATCGGGTCGGCACACACCGACCCGATTTTTTATTGCTTTTGATAAATTTTTACATAATCAACGATAAACTCGGTTTTGAAGGTTGATTTATCAAAGCCTTCAAGCTCGCTCAAATCGGGAATTTCAAGTGAAACGATAACATCCTCGGGAACCTGTGAAACTCCGTTACCGAAGCTTGAGCGCACGGTTTCAACTCCGTTTATATAGAAGATGTATTCATCCTCTGTCCATTCAAGACCGTAGGTGTTATATTCTTTTGTAATGTTGTTGCCGTAGAATTTTCCGAGCAGCGCCGACTGGAAGCCCTCCGGCTCGCCGTCAACGCCCGCGCAGTGAATAGTGTTGGTCACGGCATATTTATCATCATCGTAGCAATATGATTCAAAAATATCAAGCTCCGCACCGCCTACACCGCCTTTTGAGACTGTTGCAGTATAAGGTGAATCCGCCTGAATCCAGAATGCGCTCCAATAGCCCGGGCTGTTGTTGCAAATGCAGCGGATTTCAAAATATCCCTGCTTATATCTTTCTTTGAGCTTGACTGCGGCTGTATACCAGCCCTCACCGTATTCGCCGTCGGTCAGATATTCGCCCGCAATAATCAGATTGCCGTTTTTAACCTCAACCTGGCTGTCGGCATTATAGCCGCCGCGCCTCGGGCCGTTACCTCTGGTTTCCCATATATCGGGGTTAAGCGAATCGCCCTCAAACTCATCATAAACAACTATGTTATAGCCTTTCAGATCAAGCTGCTGTCCTCTCGGGGTGAGTGGAGTTCCCAAAACAAGCATTTGAATTATTTCAACCATTGCAAGCAGAGTTGAGATAATTCTTTTAGGCGAAAGAGTGGTGAATATGCTGCCGAAATATTCAAAAAATTTTTCGATTGCCCAGACTTCACGGATGCTTAAGTGAAGCATTTCGATTATTCTATCCCACATTTTTATTTCCTCCTCATTTTAAAAATGACCCCGCAAAACTACGGAGTCATTTTTTCGCAATAAATCAGTTCTGAGATTTTTCAAGAGCCTGCTTTACATCGGCGATGATATCGTCAACATGCTCGATGCCGACGGAAAGGCGGATAAGGTCATCGGAAATTCCGCAGTCGATAAGCTCCTGAGCTGTGAGCTGGCGGTGAGTTGTGCTTGCGGGGTGCAGGCAGCAGGTTCTTGCGTCGGCAACATGGGTTGCAATTTCTGCAATCTTAAGGCTGTCCATGAACTTTGTTGCGGCATCTCTGCCGCCCTTGATTCTGAACGAAATAACACCGCTTGTGCCGTCGGGCATATACTTCTGAGCAAGCTCATAGCCCTTGCTGCCCTTCATGCCGGGATAAGTGACTTCAATTGCGCAGCCGCTGTCGCGGATAAACTCGGCAACCTTGAGCGCATTGGAGCAATGTCTTTCAACACGCAGAGGCAGAGTTTCAAGCCCGAGATTGAGAAGGAATGCGTTGAAGGGCGAGGGAATTGAGCCAAGGTCACGCATGAGCTGTGCCATACACTTTGTTATGTAAGCGGCATTGCCGAAACGTTCTGTGTAAGTAATGCCGTGATATGAATCGTCGGGAGTTGTGAGTCCGGGGAATTTGTCATTCTGTGTCCAGTCAAACTTGCCGCCGTCAACAATTACGCCGCCGACGCTCGTTGCGTGACCGTCCATATACTTTGTTGTTGAGTGGATAACGATATCCGCACCAAGCTCAAAAGGACGGCAGTTAACAGGTGTGGGGAAGGTGTTGTCAATGATGAGGGGCACGCCGTGTGAATGGGCGGCATTCACGAATTTTTCGAAATCAAGCACTTCGAGTGCGGGATTTGAAAGTGACTCCGCAAAAACAGCCTTTGTGTTGGGTCTGAAAGCCGCATTAAGCTCCTCTTCGGTTGCCTGAGGGCTTACGAAGGTGAAATCAATGCCGAGCTTTCTCATTGTTACATTGAAAAGATTGAATGTGCCGCCGTAGATTGTTGATGCACTGATAACATGGTCGCCTGCACCTGCGATGTTGAAAATCGAATAGAAGGATGCAGCCTGACCCGATGAAGTGAGCATTGCGCCTACGCCACCTTCAAGGTCGGCAATCTTTGCGGCAACGGCATCGTTGGTGGGGTTTGCAAGGCGGGTATAGAAATAGCCCGAAGCTTCAAGGTCGAAAAGCTTGCCCATTTCAACGCTTGAATCATATTTATATGTCGTGCTCTGATATACGGGCACCTGTCTGGGCTCGCCGTTTTTGGGTGAATATCCGCTTAAAATGCATTTTGTATTAATCTTGTAGCTCATTTTTTATGCCTCCAGAAATTCTTTCATAAGTCCGCAGCCGACTTCAACGAAATCGCCTGTCGCCTTGGCTGTTGTTTCATTTATTGTGTCAACGCCCTCAACCTCGCCGTTTTTATGGTAAATCATAAAGGGAACAGGGTCTGATGCGTGAGTTTTTGTTACAATGGGTGTGGGGTGGTCGGGAAGAATCATAATTTTATAATCCTCTCCGCAGTTGTTGAGATAATCAAGAACAATCGGCAAAACTCTTTCGTCAATAAGCTCGATTGCTCTGATTTTGTTTTCGGGCTCGTTTCTGTGACCGCATTCGTCGGGAGCTTCGATATGGATATAAACCAAATCCTTGCCGTTTTTCCATTCCTCAACAGCAGCCTGTGCCTTGCCTTCGAAGTTTGTGTCGATATAACCGGTTGCGCCTTCAACCTCGGGAACGCCCATGCCTGCGCAGATTGCGATACCCTTAAGAAGGTCAACTGCGGAAACTATGCTGCCCTTTACGCCGTAGGTCTCTTCGAAATCGGAAAGAGCAGGCTTGCTGCCCTCACCCCAGAGCCAGATTGAGTTTGCGGGAGCCTTGCCCTCTGCAATTCTCTTTTTGTTTACGGGGTGGTCCTTGAGAAGCTCGTAACTTTCCTTCATCATTGCGATGAGTTTTTCGGCGTTGGGTGCGGTTGAAAGGTATTCGCCCACAACTCTGCCCGAAATATCATGCGGGGGAGTCATCTTGCCGAGGTCGGTTGTGCCGTTATTCCAGATAAGGCAGTGACGGTAGCTGACGCCATTGTAGTATCTGAATTCATCGTTACCGAAATGCTCCTGAACGGTTTTGATAATTTCCGCAGCATCTTCGCTTGAAATATCGCCTGCGGAATAATCAATCATGGTTTTATCTTCATAATTCTCTTCGTCGCTGAGCGTAACAACGTTGCAGCGCAGAGCAACATCTGTATCCTTCATTTTAACGCCAATGCTGACAGCCTCAAGCGGTGAACGGCCCGTGTAGCAAACCTTGGGGTCATAGCCGAGAACGCTGAGATTCGCAACATCGCTGCCGGGCTTAAGCCCGTCGGCAACAGTTTTTACAAGACCGACTCTGCCTTTCTTTGCGAGCGCATCAAAATTCGGCTTTTTTGCAAGCTCCATGGGGGTTTTGCCGCCGAGCGCGGGAACGGGATAATCCGCCATCCCGTCATAAAGTATAACTGCGTATTTCATATATATCATCCTTCCGTGGGTGTTATTTTATTTCTTTGTCCTGGAATACTCTTGAACCTGTTGCGCCTCTTTGTCCCTGATATTTTCCGCAATAGGGATTGAGAGCTTTTTCATCCATTTTTGCAAAAACAAGCTGACCCACTCTGCGCCCTGCTTTGAGTTCGATTGCGCATCGGTTTGCGTTGAATAGTTCAAGCGTTATTTCGCCCTTGAATCCGGGGTCAACCCAGCCTGCATTCTGAATGAACAGACCCATTCTGCCGAGCGAGCTTCTGCCTTCAACGAATGCGGTCAAATCGTCGGGAAGCTCAAAATACTCCATGGTTGTCGCAAGAACAAACTGACCCGGAAGCAAAACATATGTATCGGTTTCGATTGTTTCATATTCAATCTTATCTTCAAGATTTATTATTCCCGTTGAAGAATCCTTGACGATGCTGAAGGTGTTGCCGAGCCTTATGTCAATGCTTGCAGGCTGAATCTGCGCAGGCTCAATCGGCTCTGCAACAAGACTTTTGTCCTCAATCATTTTCATTAATGTTTTATCCGATAAAATCATATATTTCTCCTTAATAACCATTGATTTCTTTGTGCTGCATTGCTCCGAGGATTTTTTCACGCACGTTGCCGTATTTCTTTTCAAGGGAATTTAAAAACTCCTTGACCTCCTGCCTTTCGGTTGTGCCGTCAGCGGGGCATTTGCTCTTGACTGTCGGCAGATTTTCTTTTCGGCAGACCCTTGCGCAGTCGCCTTCCCTTGCGAAAATCATCGGTCTTATCATGTAGATGTCTTTTCTTGAAAGATAAGTTACAGGCATAAAGCAGTCAAGCGTGCCGCCGTTAAAAAGATTCATTATGAAGGTTTCGGCGACATCGTCGAGATGATGTCCGAGTGCGATTTTATTGCAGCCCGCCGCCTTAGCCGCATCGTGAAGCGCACCTCTGCGCATTCTTGCACACAGACTGCACGGGTTACTTTCTTTTCTGATGTCGAAAATAACCTCGGCAAGCTGAGTTCTTTTTATAATATATTCGATATCGTGCTTTTTGCAAAGCTCCTCAATCGCCGAATAATCGGCATCCTCTCCGCCGAAGCGCGGGTCAAGGGTTATTGCAACAAGCTCAAATTTTGCGGGATAAAATATGCGCAGATTTGCCATCGCCGCAAGCAAGGCAACCGAATCCTTGCCGCCCGATACACCGACGGCAATTCTGTCACCGTCTTTTATCATATCATATTGCTGGCAGGCAGAGCGCATATAGCTCAAAAGTTTTTGCATTCAAATCACTTACTCTATATTAACCGGCTCAACCGAAACAACCTTGCCGATCTTATTGTCAATTTCAAAAATACAGCCGTTCATCATGCATGCGTCCTCGGCTGTGTCAAATCTCGCAGGCATTCCAGTTCGAAGCCAGTCAATCGAAATTTCGGGTTTTACGCCTAAAACAGACTGCTTCGGCCCCGTCATTCCGATATCGGTTATATATGCCGTGCCTTTAGGAAGAATCTGTGCATCGTTTGTCATAACATGGGTATGAGTTCCGAAAACGGCAGACACCTTGCCGTCAAGGTAAAAGCCCATTGCTCTCTTTTCTGCGGTTGCTTCTGCATGAAAATCAACAATTTTTATTTTGCAGTCCGCAATTTTCGGCAAAATTTCATCAATCGCGGCAAACGGATTATCGCATTTATCCATATAAACCATTCCCGCAAGATTGACAATTGCGATTCTGGCAAAACCCATATCAACAACGGAATAACCCTTGCCGGGGTTACCTTTGTGGAAGTTTGCGGGTCTGATGATATCGTCGCGTTCATCAAGCATTTCATAGAATTCGCGGCGGCGGTAAACATGGTTGCCCGTTGTTATAAAATCCACGCCGCTGTCAAAAAGATACTGCGCCGAAAAAGGGGTTATGCCATTGCCGACAGCCGAATTTTCGCCATTGGCAATGCAGAAATCAATGCCTTTGATTTTTTTATATGACGGTAAAACGCTGCGAAGAAATTCGCAGCCGCTTGCGGAGACAACATCTCCGATAACGAGAATATTCATTTTGCCTCCTGAAAAATTAAAGGGCTGCATTTCTGCAGCCCCATTTTCTTATTTTGCGTAATCAGTGGTTCTGCTTTCTCTGATAAGGTTAACTTTAATCTGACCGGGATATTCCATGCTATCCTCAATCTTCTTAGCAACATCTCTTGCGAGAAGAACCATCTTGTCGTCGTTAACAAGTTCGGGTTTAACCATAATTCTGACCTCGCGGCCCGCCTGAATAGCGAACGAACGGTCAACGCCTTCAAACGAATTTGCAATTTCTTCAAGCTTTTCGAGACGCTTGATATAGTTCTGAACATCCTCACGTCTTGCGCCGGGTCTTGCTGCCGAAATGGCATCCGCAGCCTGAACAAGAACAGCGGTGATTGTTTTCGCTTCAACCTCGCCGTGGTGAGCCTTGATTGCGTGAAGAATATTTTCGTTTTCTTTATATCTCTTTGCAAACTCAACGCCGAGATCAACGTGTGAACCTTCCATCTCGTGGTCAAGTGCCTTGCCGATATCATGCAGCAAGCCCGCTCTCTTTGCTGTCTTTACGTCGGTGCCAAGTTCCGATGCCATAAGACCTGCGATATAAGAAACCTCAAGAGAGTGGTTGAGAACATTCTGGCCATAGCTTGTGCGGTATCTGAGGCGACCGATAAGCTTAACTATTTCGGGATGAACGTTGTTAACACCTGCATCGATAACTGCATGCTCACCGGTCTGCTTGATGGTCTGCTCAACCTCGCGCTTTGCCTTCTCATACATTTCTTCGATTCTGGCGGGATGAATTCTGCCGTCGGCAATAAGCTTTTCAAGAGTGAGGCGTGCGATTTCTCTGCGCACGGGGTCAAAGCTTGAAACGGTGATTGCTTCAGGAGTATCGTCAATGATAAGGTCAACGCCTGTTATCATTTCCAGAGTTCTGACGTTTCTGCCTTCGCGGCCGATAATTCTGCCCTTCATTTCATCATTGGGCAGGGCAACAACCGAAACGGTTGACTCCGCAACATGGTCTGCAGCGCAGCGCTGAATTGCGGTTGTGATAATTTCTCTTGCAAGGGAATCGGCTTCGTCCTTTGTCTTCTGCTCGATTTCCTGAATCTTAACAGCCTTTTCGTGGTTAAGGTCTTCATCAAGAACTTTAAGAATATAATCCTTAGCCTGTTCTTTAGTATAACCCGAAATTCTTTCGAGCATTTCAAACTGGCTTCTCTTTATGCTCTCGATTTCTTCAAGGCGTTCATCGGCAGTCTTGATTTTTTCATTGAGGACTTCCTCTTTCTTTTCAAGGTTATCGCTCTTTTTATCAAGGCTTTCTTCCTTTTGGTTTATGCGGCGCTCCATTCTCTGAACTTCGTTGCGCCTTTCGCGAAGCTCTTTTTCTGTTTCGGTTCTTTGCTTGTGGATTTCATCCTTTGCTTCAAGGATGGCTTCTTTTTTCTTTGCTTCGGCAGCTGCAATGGCATCGCTGACAATCTTGTTTGCTTCCTGCTCGGCGGAGCCGATGGCTGCTTCGGCAACTTTCTTCCTATGTAAACCGCCGAGCACAAAGCCGATAACAGCACCGACAACAAGCGCAACAACAGCGGCAATAAGAATCACTACAAAGTTATCCAAGTTTTTGCGTACCTCCTTTTTGAGTTTTTGTGACTTTTCAAAGAAATAAGTCAATATAGAAATTTGACGAAAAATCAACCAATGGTGTTTCAAAACGCAAAAGCGTTTATCTTGGCACAAAATAACACCATTGTATTAATAGTATACTTTTAAAGGGTCGTTGTCAAGTTTTTTATGAATTTTTCATGATTTTTTCTATTGACTTTGCGATTGTTGAGTGATAATATAGTCAATAAAGAAACATTAAATCGTTGAAGCAGAAGGCTGTTTGCAACAAGCTTTTTTCAGAGAGCCGCCTCATGGGCTGAAAGGGCGGCAAAAGTCAGCTTTCAGTTACCGCCTGCTGAGTGCCGCCGTATTCAAGGTGTGCCGTATCTGCCGCGTTAAGGCTGCCGAGTGCCGGTTTTATATCGGAATGACGGGTGGAACCGTGGAGTATTTTATGCTTCATCCTGTTTTTGCAGGGTGAAGCTTTTTTATTTGTAATTTATGAAAGGATTTGATAAATATGGTAAATGTTACGTTAAAAGGCGGCGTTGTCAAGGAATTTGAAAACGGCACAACCGCTATGGAAATCACCAAAAGCCTCGGCATGGGTCTTTATAAGGCTGCATGCGTTTGCAAAATCGACGGCGTTGTATGCGACCTGAGAACACCCATCGAAAAGGACTGCGAGCTTGAAATTCTCACATTTGACGATGCAGACGGCAAGTGGGCACTCCGCCACACCGCTTCTCACGTTCTCGCTCAGGCAGTTAAAAGACTTTACCCAAACGCAAAGCTTGCTATCGGCCCCGCAATCGATAACGGCTTCTACTATGATTTTGATGTTGACGTTCCCTTCACGCCCGAAGTGCTTGAAAAAATCGAAGCAGAGATGAAGAAAATCGTTAAAGAAGCCCTTCCCCTTGAAAAATATGAGCTCGATGCCGACGAAGCAATAAAGCTCATGGAAGAAAAGGGCGAAACCTTCAAGGTTGAGCTTATCAAGGAGCATTCGGACAAGGGCGAGAAGATTTCATTCTATAAGCAGGGCGAATTTGACGAACTCTGCGCAGGTCCTCACATCCCCGACACAAGCAGAATCAAGGCATTCAAGCTCACATCCTGCACGGGCGCATACTGGAGAGGCGACTCCAACAACAAGATGCTCCAGAGAGTTTACGGCACAGCATTCACAAAGAAAGAAGACCTTGAAGCTCATCTTGAGGCAATTGAAGAAGCCAAAAAGCGTGACCACAACAAAATCGGCAGAGAGCTCGGTTATTTCACAACCGTTGACTCAATCGGCCAGGGTCTGCCCATTCTTATGCCCAAGGGCGCAAGAGTAATCCAGCTTCTTCAGCGCTGGGTTGAAGATGTTGAACAGGCTAACGGCTATCTTCTCACAAAAACTCCCCTTATGGCAAAGAGAGACCTTTACAGAATTTCCGGACATTGGGACCACTACCGTGACGGCATGTTCATTCTCGGCGACCCCGACGATGAAGAGAAGGAATGCCTCGCACTCCGCCCGATGACCTGCCCCTTCCAGTATCAGGTTTATCTCAACAGCGCAAGAAGCTACCGTGACCTTCCCATGCGCTTGGGCGAAACCTCAACTCTTTTCAGAAACGAAGATTCGGGCGAAATGCACGGTCTTATCCGTGTTCGTCAGTTCACAATTTCTGAAGGACACCTTGTTCTCAGACCTGATCAGCTTGAAGAAGAATTCAAGGGTTGTCTTAGCCTTTGCAAATATTTTCTCGGAACGGTCGGCATGCTCGACAAGTGCACCTTCCGTTTTTCACAGTGGGATCCCAACAACACAGCAAAGTACGAAGGCACGGCAGAACAGTGGAATGCCGCTCAGGAAACAATGGGCAAAATTCTCGACAACCTCGACGTAGACTACGAAATCGGTATCGATGAAGCTGCTTTCTACGGTCCGAAGCTCGATATTCAGTTCAAAAACGTTTTCGGCAAAGAGGACACAATCGTTACCATTCAGATTGACATGCTTCTTGCAGAAAAGTTCGGCATGTATTATGTTGATACAGACGGACAGAAGAAACTTCCCTATATCATCCACAGAACAAGCCTCGGCTGCTACGAAAGAACGCTCGCTTATATTCTTGAAACATTCGCAGGCGCTCTTCCCCTCTGGCTTTCACCTGAACAGGTCAGACTTCTTCCCATCGCGGACCGTCATCATGCATATGCAAAGGAAGTTGCCGCAAAGCTTGAAGGCCTCGGCATGAGAGTTTCTGTTGATGACAGAAGCGAAAAAATCGGTTATAAAATCCGCGAAGCACAGCTTGAAAAGATTCCCTACATGCTGCTTGTCGGCGATAAGGAAATCGAAGACGGCGCAGTTTCAGTCCGTAAAAGAGGCGAAGGCGATCTCGGCGCAAAGAGCGTTGACGAATTCATCGCAAGCGCACTCGCAGACATCGCATCAAAGAAAATCTGGTAAAAAATATGAGAACGCAGTTTCGGCTGCGTTCTCTTTTGTTTCCTGTCTGTTTGTAGGAGCGATTCACGAATCGCCGAAAACATCGCGTTCAACCCTTCACTTTCAACAAAAAACACTCTGCGTTTTTGTCACTTTCAACAACATTTTAAAAACTTTTTTAAAAATCGCAAGTGAGCTTTTGCTATGAAAAAACGAGAAAAACAGAGCATTTGCGAGATTGCAGAATGTAAATTAAAAAATTCAAAAAAAGCTATTGACATTATCTGAACCTTATGATAATATATGCAGGCACGAAAAAATTAAATGGAGGAAATGTTATGTCCACTTATATGCCTAAAGCGGGCGATATCGTCCGTAAGTGGTATGTGATCGATGCAGCAGGCAAGCCCATGGGTAAAGTTGCTGTTGAAGCTGCTAAGCTTCTTCGCGGCAAGCACAAGGCTATCTTCACTCCTCACGCAGACTGCGGCGATCATGTTATCATCATCAACGCTGAGAAAGCAGTTCTCACAGGCAACAAGCTTGATCAGAAAATGTATTACCGTCACACCGGTTACATCGGTCACCTCAAAGAGGTTAAGTACAGCACTCTTATGAAAACAAGAGCTGACTTCGCAATGACACTCGCTGTTAAGGGCATGATCCCCGACACAGTTATCGGCCGTCAGGCTCTCACCAGACTTCGCGTATTCAAGGGCGCAGAACACGTTCATGCAGCTCAGAAGCCCGAAGCATGGGAATTTTAAGAAAGGGAGGCTATAAATAATGTACGATTCAAATCCTTATTTCTACGGCACAGGCCGCAGAAAGAGCTCAGTTGCCAGAGTACGCGTTTATGCAGGTACAGGCAAAATCACAATCAATGACAGAGATATCGACGATTATTTCGGTCTTGAAACACTCAAGCTCATCGTTCGTCAGCCTCTCGCTCTCACAGACACAGCAGAGAAGTTTGACATCGTTTGCCGCGTAGGCGGCGGCGGCGTTACCGGCCAGGCAGGCGCAATCCGCCACGGTATCGCAAGAGCACTTCTTCAGTATGACGAAAACCTTCGTCCCGCCCTCAAGAAGGCAGGTTTCCTCACCAGAGACCCCAGAATGAAGGAAAGAAAGAAGTACGGTCTCAAAGGCGCACGCCGTGCACCCCAGTTCTCAAAGAGATAATTTATCCCGAATGGGGATTATCGAAAACCCTTGGAATCTCAACGGTTCCAAGGGTTCATTTCTTTTTAAGAATAATCCCAAAATCCAAAATGTCAATATTTTGTCAATAATTAAGAAAAAACACAAGTTCAGTACCAACAATCAGTGAAGAGTTTGATCCCGAACGCATAACATTATCGCTTCCGCTGAAAAAAGCGGCGATAAAAAGCGGCGATAAAAAGCGGCGATAAAAAGCGGCGATAAAAAAGCGGCGATAAAAAAGCGGCGATAAAAAGCGGCGATAAAAAAGCGGCGATAAAGACCCTTGCACATAAGCAAGCAATTGTAGAA
>JAZNSX010000099.1:0-14386 GCA_045591425.1 Acutalibacteraceae bacterium
TAAAGAGGAGTTCCTTGCAAATGAAGAATTCAGGCGCAGATTTAAGAATGAGTCGAAATATATAGCAGTTCTTTCACATCCCAATATCGTAAAGGTTTACGATATGAGCTTTGGTGACAGACTTCAGTATATTGTTATGGAGCACGTTGAGGGCATCACTCTTAAAGAGTATATTGAGCAGCAGGGCAAGCTCGGCATTAAAGAAACCGTTCATTTTACAATGCAGATTCTTCGCGCTTTGCAGCATGCTCATGATAAGGGCATCGTTCACAGAGACATCAAGCCTCAGAATATTATGCTTCTTTCAAACGGCAATATCAAAGTCACGGATTTCGGCATTGCCCGCTTCAGCTACAGTGACACGAAAACAATGACCGACAGTGCAATCGGTTCAGTTCACTATATAAGCCCCGAACAGGCTAGGGGCGATACAACAGACGACAGGGCGGATATCTATTCCGTTGGTGTTGTGCTTTATGAGATGTTGACGGGTCAGCTTCCCTTCCAGAGCGACAATTCTGTTTCTGTTGCGCTTATGCAGCTTCAGAGCGACCCCAAGCGCCCGAGAGAGCTCAACAGCTCAATTCCCGTCGGGCTTGAGCAGATTGTTATGCATGCAATGCAGAAGAACGCAAAGGACAGATATCAGTCAGCAGCGGAAATGCTTCTTGATATTGAAGAATTCAAGAGAAATCCGACCATTCGTTTCCAACGTGATTATTTTGTTGATACAGACCCGACAAAGTATGTTCCCAGAAAGCCTGCGGCAGTTGTTCAGACACCGACTGTCAGAACTCCCGCTGCTGTTCAAACTTCGGTAAGTGAGCAGGATTATGTTGACTATACTGATATTGACCAGGAAGAGTCGCGCGGCAGAAAGGGACTTGTTGCCATCGGTGTGGCAATCGGTGCTCTGATTCTTGCTTTGATAGTTTTTGTTTTCCTGTTTTTCTTTACCGATGTTTTCCAGAAGGATTCTCTGGAAGTTCCGAATTTTGTCGGTAAAAACTATGAGCTTGAAATAAAGGATAATCCCGATTATGCGGGCGTTTTCAAGTTTGAGATTGACCCTGTATCAAACAGCAACTATGAAGACGGTGTTGTTTTCTATCAGAATCCTCCCAGCGGATATAAGCTTTCAAACGGTGAGAATGCAATCACTCTTTCTGTTGCAACCAATGCACAGGAGCTTATCGTTCCCGATGTTGTCGGTTATCAGCATGAGCTTGCTAAGGACACACTTGAAAGTAAGGGCTTTAAGGTTCAGTCCATTCCAATGCTTAATCTTGTCGAAGCTTTCGGTACTGTTATCAAAACCGATCCTGCCGCAAACTCTGAAGTCAGCAGTGACACAACCATCACGATTTATTTTGCCAGCGACGAAGATCTGATTCAGATGCCTGATAATTGCATCGGCTGGGATATTGAAATGGCAACAGCTATTATCAAGTCTGTCGGCTTGACTGTTGACGAAGAAATTGTTTATGAAAACAGCGCCGAAAAGGAAGGCACCGTTATCGGTACGGACCCCGAAGCCGGCGAAAAGGTTCTTCCCGCAAGCAAGGTAACTCTTATTGTAAGCAACGGTATTCCCGAAACCAGCGTTGCAAACTTTGAAATTAACCTTCCGTCTTCGGGCGGCACAAGGGGAACATTTGAAATTTTCGTTAATAATGAATCCATAGGCAGCAAAAACCTGCTTCTTGACGGCAGTCCCTATCCCGTTGAGATTGAAGGCAGCGGCGAAAATGCTTCTGTCAAGATTTATATTGATGATAAGGAATATTATTCCTGCATGGTTGACTTTACCAAGAATCCGGCTGTTGTAAGTAATGCTTCGTATTCTTCATCATCATCGGGTGCAGACCGCAGAGCAATTCCTTCTGTTCAGGGCTTCACATATGAAGCGGCACTTGCTCATCTTAAAGCGGCGGGATTTAACAATGTTATGACCGAATACCAGGATGTTTACGATGCATCTCAGGTAGGCAAGGTCATCTCCCAATCTCCGTCTCCTTCATCCTCCAGCTTCCTGGGAATCACAACCACCTATGATACAAACACTCAGGTAACGCTTATTATCGGCAAAGAGGCGAGCTTCTGATTTTATGAAACTTGAAGGAATAATAATAAAAGGTATCGGCGGCTTCTATTATGTTGAAGCCGCCGGCGAGATATATGAATGTAAGGCAAGGGGTGTGTTCAGGAAAACGGGCATAAAGCCTCTTGCCGGCGACTTCGTTTCAATAAGCATTAACGAAAATGCCGAAAACACAATTGATGAAATTTTTGAAAGAAAAAGCATTCTGGCGCGCCCGCCGGTTGCGAATGTTGACAGACTTTTTATAGTTTCTTCCGTGCGTGAGCCGAAACCCGTGCTTCTTATTATTGACAGACTCACGGCATTGGCTGTCAGCAGAGGCATTGAACCGATTGTTGTGTTTACGAAAACTGACATGGAGTCTGCCGAATATTATGTCGAAATATATAACAAGGTCGGTATAAGAGCTTATGCTGTTTCTTGTGTAACAGGTGAAGGCGTTGATGCAATAAAAAATGAACTGAAAAATCATATCAGCGCATTTTGCGGTAATTCGGGTGTCGGCAAGTCATCTTTGCTTAATGCTATTGACCCGGATCTTACTCTTGCAACCGGAGAAATAAGCGACAAGCTTGGCAGAGGACGTCACACAACCCGTCACAGCGAGCTTTTTAAAGTAGAGGGCGGTTATGTTGCGGACACTCCCGGCTTTTCTTCCTTTGAAACCGAAGAAAACGAGTTAATTCTTAAGGATGATTTGCCTTACTCATTCAAGGAGTTTTTGCCGTATCTCGGTGAGTGTAAATTCACATCCTGCCTGCATATGAAAGACAAGGGCTGCAGAATTCTGCAGGCTGTCGAAGAAGGCGAAATCCCTGTTTCGCGCCATGAAAGCTATTGCTCAATGATGGAACAGGCAAAGAATATTAAGGAATGGGAGCTTCGTAAGAAGCGTTAGAATTTGAAAGTAACGAAAATTAGTGCCTTTGATTATACTGTAATGAGTAAAGACTCAAGCTGTATTTTCGGGCGGTGATTTTTTTGAGATTTGAATCAAGGGGAGCGGTGTGCATAGCCTTTGCTATCGGCATGGTTGTGGCAGCGCTGTTTCCTTATACCATGGCTGTTTTGATTATTGCTGCTATTCTGATTCTTGCAGGTCTGAGCCTTTGCAGATTTTGATGAAAGGAGAAGACCTTTTTGAAGATTGTTGTTGTCCGCAGTCCAAAAGCACTAAGCGGCATACTCAGATTACTTTTTGGAATTAAAAAACAGGGAAACGCCATATAATTGTGAGGTAGCTTATGAAAATAGTTGTTGTTGACGGTCAGGGAGGAAAACTCGGAAAACAGGTTGTTGAAAGGCTCTCGGCTTTGCAATGCAAGGCTGAGATAATTGCTGTAGGAACCAACAGCGCGGCAACCTCTTCAATGCTTAAAGGCGGAGCAAATGCGGCTGCAACGGGTGAAAATGCTCTTATTGTTGCTTGCAGAAAAGCTGATATTATTGTCGGTCCCGTTGGGATTGTTATTGCTGATGCACTTTTGGGTGAGATTACTCCGAGAATGGCAAATGCTGTAGGTTCGAGCAGTGCATTAAGAGTTTTGCTTCCCGTTAATAAGTGTGATAACTATATTGCAGGTGTCGGCAACATAACTTTATCGGAAATGATTGAAGATGCTGTTGAAAAAATCAAAGAAATAATGGCAGGTAATTGACAAAATTTGTCGGGCATGATAGAATACCTGTAGTTACCGTAGGCACGAAGCTACGGTTAATCGGCATAAGCCGTAATATACGAATTTAACATAACAAGCTAAGAAGGCATCAGCTTCCTGAAGGGGGCCGATGCTTTTTTGTTTGAAAGGAGAAAATTAAAATGAACAAAACAATCAAAAACACGGTTTTTTCAGCGATGTTTCTTGCTCTTTGCCTTGTTTTGCCGCTTATTACCTTTGGAAGCACGCAAATCGGCAATGCCATATCACCGATGCACATTCCTGTTCTGATATGCGGCTTTGTTTGCGGATGGCAATACGGTGCAATCGTCGGATTAATTGCTCCGTTGCTTCGCTATCTGATTTTTCAATTGCCGCCGATTTATCCTATTGGTGCGGCAATGGCTTTCGAGCTTGCAGCTTACGGTATGCTTTGCGGAATATTATATAAAGCATTTCCAAAGAAAAATGGTTACATTTATCCCGCTTTGATAATCTCCATGCTCGGCGGTCGTGTTGTGTGGGGTATTGCCAGATACATAATGGCAGGGCTCAGCGGATCTGAATTCAGCTTTACTATGTTTTTGAGCGGTGCATTCATTGAAGCTGTACCTGCGATTATTTTCCATATAATTATTGTTCCGTTTGTTGTTATGGCATTTAAAAAATCAAAATTTATGAAATAATTACAGAACGGATGCGCTTTTGTGCATCCGTTTATTTGATGCATTTGGTTTGAAAATAACTCCCGGATTTACCTTGGATAAAAAAAGAATTCAGCAAGGTCAAAACGGGTGGCTTAAGTAAGCTAAACGGATTTAAAAATAATCGAACCCCCAAGTATAATAGTACCGGTTTGGCAGCCGCGTTACTAAAATACAAGGAGGTTCAATTTTTATGAAAAAAGAAAGCGAAATAAGAAGTGCATCACACAAAAAGTACAGATGTCAGTACCGCATGGCTTTTATAGCGAAACACAGATGAAAAGTAATTTTCAAAGGGTGATGCCTTGACTTGACCGAAGGGGATTGAATTTTAATATTCAAGCGAGCCTTCAAATACTTTATTGATTGAGCCTGTGAGAAGAATTCCGTCATCGCTGTAGTTAACAATGAGGTCGCCGCCGCGAACCTTAACAGTGATATCGGTATTCTTCTTGCAGAATCCGTTTTCAACTGCTGCAACCGCAGCTGCGCATGCACCTGTGCCGCATGCAAGAGTTTCACCGTTGCCGCGTTCCCAAACTCTCATCTTAAGAGTAGTCTCGTTAACAACTCTGACAAATTCCGTGTTAACTCTGTGAGCGAAAATGTCAGCCTTTTCAAACTTGGGGCCAACCTTTTCAATGTCAATCATATCAACTCTGGGTACAAAAACTACGCAGTGGGGGTTACCCATTGAAACGCAGGTAATGTTGTGGGTTTCGCCGTTGATTTCGACGGGAGCATTGATAAACTTGTTCTGACCCTTTGAGCCTGTAACGGCATTTTCAAGGTCTGCTTTGCCCATATTTGCGCAAACAGAAGTTACCTTGCCGTTCATGACATAGAGTTCAACAGTTCTGACACCGCTTGCGGTTTCGATTGAAACCGTATCGGTATCAGCATCAACATAACCCTTGTCGTAAACATATTTTGCAACAGAACGAATTGCGTTACCGCCTTGTCTGCCTTCGCTGCCGTCAAGGTTGAATACTCTCATCTTAACCTGAGCAACATCAGATTTTTCGATAAGCACTACGCCGTCGCAGCCAACGCCGTGATGTCTGTCGCACAAGCTTACGCAGAGGCTTTCGGGGCAAGTTATTGAATTATCAAAGTTTTCGATAATAACATGGTCGTTGCCTGATGCATCCATTTTTGCGAAGTTAAGGGTGCGTCTTTCGGAGCGCATGTTGTTGATATCAACAAGCTCTGTGTTTTCCTGATTGAAACGGCTTGCAATAATATCCGCAAGTGCGTTTGCAGTATCAAGAGAGGTGATGCATGTGATAGAAAGCTGAATGGCACGTCTCTGAAGAGCAATATAATCGCCCATTGTTGAATCCTGCAGCGCGCCTGTGTAAACGACATAGTTAACTTTGCCGCTTTCGAGAAGCTCAAAAATGTCATTGCCTTCGTTCATGCCTCTTACATATTCAACGTCGATACCGAGTTTTGAAATGGCGTCTGCAGTATCTTTGGTTGCATAAATTTTAATTTTGAGGTCGTCAAGTTTCTTTGCAAGCGAAACAGCATCAAGAACATCGTGCTTGTCAACGCTGAGAAGAATGCCGATGCCTTTTTCTGGTGTGGGAAGCTGAATGTGGAATCCCGCAGCGGTGAGACCTTTGAAAAGGGCTTCTGCCATTGTTTTACCAACGCCGAGAACTTCGCCGGTTGACTTCATTTCGGGTCCGAGAATTGAGTTAACATCCGAAAGCTTTTCAAATGAGAATACAGGAACCTTAACTGTGAAGTAGGGGGGAGTCTTATAAAGTCCGGTTCCGTAACCAAGGTCTTTAAGAGACTGTCCGACCATTACCTTTGATGCAATGTCAACCATGGGAACGCCGGTTACCTTGCTGATATAAGGAATTGTTCTTGAAGCTCTGGGGTTAACTTCAATAACATAAAGCTGATTGTGATAAATAAGATACTGGATATTAACGAGCCCCTTTGTGCCGAGAGAAAGAGCGAGCTTTTCGGAGCATTCAATAATATTCTTCTTCATCTTGTCGTTGAGGTTGTAGGGCGGATAAACAGCGATTGAGTCACCGCTGTGAACGCCTGCTCTTTCAACGTGCTCCATAATGCCGGGGATAAGAACATCCTTGCCGTCGGAAATAACGTCAACTTCAAGTTCTGTGCCCATCATATATTTATCAACAAGAACGGGGTTTTCGATTTCGCCCGAAAGAATGATATCCATGTAACGTTCAACATCGTCATCTTCGTGAGCGATTGTCATATTCTGACCGCCGATAACGTAAGAGGGGCGGAGAAGAACGGGATAGCCGAGGGTGTGGGCAGCGTCAAGCGCCTCCTGCTTTGTCATAACGCCCATGCCCTTGGGTCTGCGGATTGCGAACTTTTCAAGAAGAGCATCAAAACGTTCTCTGTCCTCAGCTGTATCAATTCCGTCGGCAGATGTGCCGAGGATTGTTATACCGTTTTCATCAAGGAACTTTGTGAGCTTGATAGCTGTCTGACCGCCGAAGGCAACAACAACGCCGATGGGCTTTTCAACCTTGATGATGTTCATAACAGCTTCGGGTGTGAGAGGCGCAAAATAGAGTCTGTCGGCTGTGTCGTAGTCCGTTGAAACGGTTTCAGGGTTGTTGTTTATGATAGCAACCTCATAGCCGAGTTCCTTAAGAGTCCATACGCAATGAACGGATGAATAGTCAAATTCGATGCCCTGGCCGATTCTGATGGGACCTGAGCCGAGAACAATGATTCTTTCTTTGCTGTTGTTTTCAAGGAAAGGACGTGCTTCGCATTCAACATCATATGTTGAATAGAAATAGGGAGCGGCAACGGGGAAGTTTGATGAGCAGGTGTCAACAATCTTATATACAGCATCTTTGTGAACGGGAAGCTCGCTGACACCTGAAAGTCTCTTGAGGGCTGTGTCGGTATAACCATAAAGCTTGCCTTGATTATATTTCTCTTCGTCAATGTTGCCGTTTTCGATTGATTTTTCAAAATCGGCAAGATTCTTGAGCTTATGAAGGAACCATTCGGTGATTTTGGTGATTTCGTGAATTTCTTCAATTGACATACCGCTCTTAATTGCCTCAAAAACAGAGAACAGACGCATGTCATCGGTGTTTCTCAAACGTTCTTCGAGCGGAGCGTTTGTTTTGGGAACAGCATTAAGTGTATCAAGTGAGATTTCTGCGCCTCTGACCGCCTTCATAATAGCCATTTCAAAGGTAGGTCCTATGGACATAACTTCGCCGGTTGCCTTCATCTGCGTGCCGAGCTTACGGCTTGCGTTAACAAATTTATCAAACGGCCACTTGGGAAGCTTAACAACAATATACTTAACATCGGGCTCAAATTTTTCGCAGTTGAGACCGGTTGTTTCGTTCTTGATTTCATCAAGAGTGATTCCGAGTGCAAGCATTGCGGTTACCTTTGCAATGGGATAGCCCGTTGCTTTACTTGCAAGAGCGGATGAACGTGAAACTCTGGGGTTAACCTCAATAACGGCATAATCCATGCTGTTGGGGTCAAGGGCAAACTGGCAGTTGCAGCCGCCGATGATGCCGAGAGCGTCAACGATGTCAAGAGATGCCTTACGGAGCATCTGGAATTCTTCGTCGGTGAGTGAAAGTGCGGGAGCTGCAACGATGCTGTCGCCGGTATGAATGCCGACAGGGTCAAAGTTTTCCATGCTGCAGACTGCGATGCAGTTGCCTGCGCTGTCACGCATGGTTTCAAATTCGATTTCCTTCCAGCCGAAGATATATTTTTCAACAAGAACCTGAGTGATGGGGGAAAGGTCAAGACCCGTTTTTGCAATAACAGCAAGCTCTTCGGGGTTGTTGGCAACGCCGCCGCCACCGCCGCCGAGTGTGAAAGCGGGGCGAATGATAATCGGATATCCGATTTTTTCTGCTATTTCAAGTGCTGTTTCAACGTCGTTTGCAATTTCCGAAGGAATAACGGGCTGATTGATGGATTCCATAGTGTCGCGGAACATCTTTCTGTCTTCAGCCTTGTCGATAGCTTCTGCATTTGTGCCGAGAAGCTTAACGCCCATTCTGTCAAGATAGCCGTCTTTGCTCAGCTGCATGGCGATTGTCAAACCTGTCTGGCCGCCGAGACCGGCAAGCAGACTGTCGGGTTTTTCTTTTTCAATGATTCTTTTAACGGTATCAGCAGTAAGAGGTTCAAGGTAAATCTCATCTGCAAGTGCCTTGTCGGTCATGATTGTTGCGGGGTTGGAGTTAACAAGAACAACATCAAGACCTGCATCCTTAAGAACGCGGCAAGCCTGAGTGCCCGCATAGTCGAATTCGGCAGCCTGTCCGATAACGATGGGACCTGAGCCGATAACCATAACTTTCTTAATGTCTTTATTGATTGGCATAAAAATTACCCCCTTGCTTATTTGTTGCTGAGAAGCTTAACGAGAACAGCCTTTTGTGCATGAAGTCTGTTTTCAGCCTCTTCAAAAATTTCCTTTGCGTGCTCCTCAAAAACCTTGGCAGTGATTTCTTCCTCTCTGTGAGCGGGAAGGCAATGAAGCACCATTGCGTCGGGTTTCGCAACAGCCATAAGACTGTCATTTATCTGATAACCTGCAAAAATTTTCTTTCTTCTTTCGGCTTCGCTTTCCTGACCCATTGAAGCCCAAACGTCTGTATAAAGAACATCGGCATCTTTTGCTGCTTCATAGATATCTGAGGTGCAGGTGAAATCGCCGTTTTTGCTTGCCCATTCCATAATTTCTGCATCGGGCTGGTGGCTGTCGGGGCATCCGATGCTGACCGACATACCCATTTTAATTCCGCCTACAATGAGCGAGTTAGCCATGTTGTTGCCGTCACCGATGTAACAGAGTTTGTTTCCTTTTATCGAGCCTTTAAACTCACGGATTGTCATGAGGTCTGCAAGCACCTGGCAGGGGTGGCAGTAGTCTGTAAGACCGTTGATGATGGGGATTGAACCGAACTCTGCAAGTGTTTCAACATCGCTTTGTGCAAAAGTTCTTATCATGATTCCGTCAAGATATCCTGAAAGAACTCTTGCCGTATCGTTAACGGGCTCGCCTCTGCCAAGCTGGATATCGTGGGAGCTGAGGAAAAGAGCCGAGCCGCCGAGATCATACATGCCGACTTCAAAGGAAACTCTTGTTCTTGTTGATGATTTTGCAAAAATCATACCGAGAGTTTTACCCTTAAGATGATGATGTTCGATTCCGTTTTTCTTTTCATATTTGAGCTGGTCGGCGAGATTGAGAATTTCCGTTATCTCGTTTGTACTCAAATCCATGAGTTTAAGTAAGTGCTTCATATATTCCTCCAAAACAGTAAATTATAACTTATCTAATATACTATAACATATATTTCTGCTGTTTTAAATAGCAATTTGAAAAAAATTCATAAAAAAACCGCCGATGCAAAAGCAAAGGCGGTAAAATCACGAAACAAAAACGGGAGCAAAACCTGCTGCAAGCATTGCACAGCCGGTTGATATGGTTGTTGAGTTGGAAAAGAACTTTTTCACTCGATTTCCTCCCTAAATATTCTATCCAGTATTTTACAATAAACGGCAAAAAAAATCAATGTATAATAGGTTACAGAATTGCATAAAATCACATGTTTGTTTTTATGTAAAGTAACAAAAAACGGCAAAGCCGAAGCTTCGCCGTTTAATATTTTATTTTGCGGGGCAATGATTGGTTGCAACAATGTCAATGCCTGTGCCGAGGATGTTTTCAACAAGCATATCACCGAGTGCAACGGGAGCCTTTGCTTGAGCTGCATTGATGATTTTCATGCACTCCATGATTTTGTCTTTGGGGAGTGCGCCTGCGGATTTGCAGGGAACAACATTATAAACACCGCCGTCAACTTTAACTGTTGTTGCAAGGCTTCTGACGGGGTTTGTGCATTCTGTTCTTGCGTATGCATCGCCGCGTTTGCAGGTGTTGCCCGTTACGGAAAGAATGTCGCCGTTATCTGCAATTTCAACCGTTACTCCGCAGCCCATGGGGCAGGCTACGCAAATAATATTCTTCTGCATCAATCACACCTCCACCGAAATCTCAATTTTGCCGCCGGCAGCAAAGTCTTTAAGCATATCATTTTTTATAACAACGTTTTCCATTTCGCCGGGTGCAAGTCTGGGACGTTTACGGCTGATGATTTCTTCGCCGTTATACTTTGCAACAATCTTTGCGTTTTTATAAACCTGACCCACTCTGAAATAGAGCTTGACATCGCCGCCATTTTTGATGTTAACCTTTTGGGGAACAATGTAACGAACACCGCCAACACCCTTCGTTGTTATGTACTCGGGCTCTTCTGTTTTGCCTAAAACATATTTTGCAGCGCCTTCGCCCGCAGTCTGGCTCTCAAGAGTAACATAGTCAACAAGGTCGTGAACGTGAAGAACATTGCCGCATGCGAAAACACCCTTGTGGGAGGTTTCTCTGTATTCGTCAACAACCGCGCCGCTTGTTACGGGGTCAAGTTCAATACCGACAGCTCTCGTGAGTTCGTTTTCGGGAATCAGACCGACTGAAAGAAGAAGGGTATCACACTCGATGAATCTCTCAGAGCCGGGAATGGGTCTGCGGTTTTCGTCAACATCCGCAATGGTTACGCCTTCAACTCGTTCCTTGCCGTGAATATCAATAACCGTACAGCTCAGATAAAGAGGAATATCAAAGTCATCAAGGCATTGAACGATGTTTCTTGTCAGGCCGCTTGAATAGGGCATGAGTTCGCACACGCACTTAACCTCAGCGCCTTCAAGGGTCATGCGGCGTGCCATGATAAGACCGATGTCGCCCGAGCCGAGGATAACCACCTTTTTGCCGGGCATATAGCCGTCAATGTTAACATATTTCTGCGCAGTACCCGCGCTCATAACGCCCGAAGCTCTTGTGCCCGCAATGTTGAGTGCGCCTCTGGGTCTTTCGCGGCAGCCCATTGCAAGAATAACAGCCTTTGCCTGAATTTCAAGCAGACCGTCCTGCTTGTTGATAGCATAAACAACATTGTTTTCGGTTATTTCAAGAGCCATTGTGTCGGTTTTATATTCGATTTTTTCCTTGTCAACAAGTTCGATAAATCTGTCTGCATATTGGGGGCCCGAAAGCTCCTCTCCGAAATAATGAAGACCGAAGCCGGTGTGGATGCACTGCTCAAGAATGCCGCCGAGAGTTTCGGCCCTTTCAAGAATAAGGATGCTGTCAACTCCGCATTCTTTTGCCTTGAGAGCAGCAGCCATGCCGGCGGGACCGCCGCCGATTACAACAATATCATAATTAAGCATATTCTCCGCCTCACTTTGTTCTTTCATAAAGAATTTTGGAATTGCCGCCGAACTTGGTGATTTCGTTAATTTCAACGCCAAGCTCTCGCGCAAGGAGTTCAACAACCTTTGAGCCGCAGAAGCCGCCCTGGCATCTGCCCATGCCTGCTCTTGTTCTGCGCTTAACGCCGTCAACGTCTCTTGCGCCTGCGGGTGCATGGATTGCATCAAGGATTTCACCCTCTGTTATCGTTTCGCAGCGGCATATAATTCTGCCGTAGGCGGGGTTCTTTTCAATGAGTGCCTTGCGTTCCTCGTTTGACATGTGTCTGAAACGGACGGGTTCTTCTCTGTCGGGCTTGAAGTCGGCTTTTTCTTCGGCTGCAAGCTCTTTTATAACCAAATCTTTAACATAGATTGCAATTGCAGGTGCAGAAGAAAGTCCGGGAGATTCAATACCAGCAACATTAATGAACTGTGAGTTTTTTTCACTCGGCTCAATGATAAAATCGTTTCTGTCGCAGTGAGCACGAAGACCTGCAAAAGAAGTTATTACTTCTCTTGTTGTGAGACAGGGAACGGATTTTTTTGCAGTTTCAAGAATATCAGAAAGCTTTTCAGCAGTTGTTGCGACATCCTCTTTATCTTCTATGTCAAGTGCGCTCGGACCGAGAAGAAGGTTGCCGTCAACCGTGGGAGTTACAAGAATACCCTTGCCCATTTTTGAGGGGCATTGGAAAATTGTGTGGTTTGCAAGCTTTCCGACTGCTTTGTCGCAAAGCATGTATTCGCCCTTTCTGGGCATGGTGTGAACGGAGGTGTCGCCGATGAGAGATGCAATTTCGTCGCAGTAAACACCTGCTGCGTTGATTACATATTTAGCCGTGATTTCGTCATCACCGTTCGAAAGCGAAAATTCACTTCCGTTAAAATCTATCTTTTTAACTTCAAAATTGCGGATAAATTCAGCGCCGTTAACAACAGCATTTTCAGCAGCAGCAATTGTAAGCTCATAGGGACAGACAATACCTGCCGTGGGTGCCCAGAGAGCAGCTTTTGCATCGTTGCTGATATAAGGTTCAGCTTCACGAAGCTTTGCCGCATCATAAATTTCAAGCCCCGGAACGCCGTTTGTGTTTCCTCTTTCAAAAAGCTCATTTAAAGCTTCAACCTCTTCATCCGAAAAGGCTACAACAAGAGAGCCGATGGGCTTGAAAGGAACACTGAGCGTTTTGCAAAGTTCAGGCATGAGTGCCGTACCTTCAACGTTGAACTTTGCTTTAAGTGAGCCGGGTTTTGCATCAAAGCCTGCGTGAACAATGGCACTGTTGGCTTTTGAGGTGCCTGTTGCCATGTCGTTATTTCTTTCGACAAGTGCAACGTTAATGCTGTAGCGGCTGAGCTCGCGTGCGATAAGTGAACCGATAACGCCCGCGCCGACAACGGCAACATCATAGTTCATTGAAAAAACCTCCGTAATAAACAATTTGCTATTCGATATTATAACACAACGTATCAACTAAAACAACTTTTTTTGTACAGATTTTCGGTGAAATATCGAAAATTTTCAATACTGATATTTGTTGAAAACAACGAATTGAAAAAATACAGTCATGATATATTGACAAATTATTTGTTTTAATGCACAATATACAGTAACTTAAATTATTGAGAGGACGCTGATTAACATGATGACAGATATCGAAATTGCTCAGTCCGTTGAGATGAAACCCATAACCGAGATAGCCGATGCAGCAGGTATTGACATAAAATATCTCGAGCAGTATGGTAACTACAAGGCAAAGGTTGACCTTTCACTTCTCAAAGACAGCGATAAAAAAGAAGGTAAACTTGTTCTTGTTACGGCAATCACTCCCACTCCCGCAGGAGAAGGTAAAACAACAACAACAATCGGTCTTGCCGACGGCCTTAAGAAAATCGGCAAAAATGTTATGGTGGCTTTGCGTGAGCCCTCGCTCGGTCCCGTTTTCGGAGTAAAGGGCGGAGCCGCAGGCGGCGGATATGCACAGGTTGTCCGCATGGAGGATATTAACCTTCATTTTACGGGCGATTTTCACGCAATCGGAGCTGCAAACAACCTTCTTGCAGCTATGCTCGATAACCACATTTATCAGGGCAATGCTCTCAATATTGACCCCAGAAGAATCACATGGAAACGCTGTGTTGACATGAATGACAGACAGCTTCGTTTTGTAACCGACGGTCTGGGCGGCAGAGTCAACGGTGTGCCCAGAGAAGATGGCTATGATATCACTGTAGCATCGGAAATTATGGCAGTTCTTTGCCTTGCAACATCAATCACAGACCTCAAAGAGCGTCTTTCAAGAATTATCGTAGGTTATACCTATGACGAAAAGCCCGTCACCGCAGGTCAGCTTAACGCTGCAGGTGCAATGACTGCACTTCTCAAGGATGCACTCAAGCCCAATCTTGTTCAGACACTTGAAGGTACTCCTGCACTTGTTCACGGCGGACCTTTTGCAAATATTGCTCACGGCTGTAACTCTGTTATGGCAACAAAGCTTGCCATGAAACTCGGCGATTATGCCATCACAGAAGCGGGCTTCGGCGCAGATCTCGGTGCTGAAAAGTTCCTTGATATCAAGTGCCGTTACGCAGGTCTTACACCCTCT
>JAZNSX010000100.1:0-10743 GCA_045591425.1 Acutalibacteraceae bacterium
CAGCCTTGCAAATGCAGGCTGAAGCGCAGAGATAAACTCTGTCTTGAGCTGCATATCAATTTCTTCTCGTCTGTATTCGTCGTCAACATTGCCTGCAATCTTTGTGTAGAAAAGAAGCGGGTCTGTAATTTTGTAGGAATAAACACCGTTGCATCTTACCTGAACGGTTCTTGCCATGCCTATTCTCTTGTTGACAACCTCAAACATAAACGGATTCGCTGTGCCGAACTTATTGTCCATTATTTCTTTCATGTTGAAATAATAAACTCTCTGGTCCTTGCCCGTGTCGCCGCCATATGTAAATCTTTTTCCAACCAATTTGAATGTTTCTTTGATGCTGTCACCAAGCTTGCCCGAGAAAATACTCGGCTCTGTTGAAGAATCGTAAGTAAATTCACCGGGCTCTGCACAGACCTCAACAATCTTGCCCTGCTCGACGATAATCATACACTGACCGTCGGCAACGGCAATGCCCGAGCCGTTTGAAATTATGTTGTCATTAGCCTTGGTGTTGGAGCTTCTGCCGCTGACTCGCTTTGAACCCTTGACCATAAGCACGTCGTTTTCAAGTGAGTCACAGTAGAAAAATTCCTTCCACTGGTCAGCCAATGTTCCGCCGAGTGCGCCTATGCCCGCTTTAATAAGTCCCATATAACATTTCTCCTTTCGGAATTTGTTTATAAATTTTTATTATTTTACAATAAGTCTGCCGGTAATTTCACGGTCAAGATTCTGATGAGTTGAAAGATATTCATCAAAAATACTTCTGCATGAGGTTGAAACTACAAGAGGCTTACCGTTCTGAGAAACTTCTTCAAGTGAAATCGAAAAGAATTCTTCAAAGTTATTGATATGGAATTGCTGAAGACCGATTTTATATACTTTTTGATCATCAACAGGTTCACCGTTAAAATCAAAACGGCTGAATGTATGTGTTGCTCTGTCGTATTCAACCCTCACACCTGTTGAAAGCTGATAAAATTCACAATGAGCACCTTCCCATACTTCATCACGAATCATATATTCAATCATTCGCTTTAATTGTACACCTGTAACTTTGAGCATATAAACAGAATCATCATACGGAAAACATTCGCAAAGGTCAGAGAAAAGAACAATCGGACCTAACTGAGTGCTTCTGACACTGCCTGAACCTAAAAGCATTATATCAAGTCCAAGAGATTCACGCATAATATCAGCGAACAAGCCACCGAGAGCTGTTTCCTGAGTTCTGCACGGATGTGTAAGGGTTTTTCTGAATCTCGTAACAAGTCTGCTATACTTTTTATCCGTTTGCTCTTTATAGTGTCTGAGTATATTTTCGAGATCTTCATCCCTCGGGCAATGCTCTGAATTAATCGGAACAGTCTGCCATTTAAAGCTGTCAATACAGTTATTATCCGTATCAACCATAATGTCAAATCTGCCTATCTGATCTGTACCGGTACCTGCCTGAACAACCACAATATTATTCACAATAGCAGGTTCATCAATAAAGGTATGTGAATGTCCGCCGATAATGATATCAACACCCCATGCCGGATCAAGAACTGCTGCCAGCTTTTTATCTTCCTCAAAGCCGATATGAGTAAGAAGAACAGTAAAATCAATGTCTATAGCATTGTAAGAATTACAGATGTTACCGACTTCTGTTGCAGCCTCGTTAATATCAACGAATGTACCGATGATACCATCATTCTTTGTCTGAGAAAGAACTTCTTCAGTAATAAGACCGATGAACAGTATTTTCATCCCGTCAATTTCAGCTATATAATGTGACTTGAATAGTCTTGCACCGTTTGTTTTAATATGTAAGTTTGCGTTAATAATAGGGAATTTTGCACATTTTTCAATAAAGAGAAGATGTGCAACACCGTAATCGGTTTCGTGGTTGCCGATGGTAACAACATCGGGCGAGAGCATATTCATTATCTCAATTGTTGAAACACCCTGAAACTCCGAGTCAATAACCGAACCTCTGAACATATCGCCTGCAACGCAGTAAACAGTATTCTTTTCTTCGTTTCTTACTTTGTTAACATACCCCGAAAGCATCGACACACCGCCGACAAGATTGCTGTCAATTTCTTCAGCGAGAAAATCTCCGTGCAAATCATTTGAATGTAAAATCGTAAGTTTCTTTAAATTCTTCATGTCAGTTTACACCATTCTCAGTACATTTTATACAACATACGCCACCGTTGAGGTTTTCGCCGTAAACCGTGCAATCCTCACAGACCATATTGCCGCATATTTCACACCTGTTGAGTTCAAGGCGGACTTCGTTGTTTGCACGTTCATAAGCCTTGCTGTGGTCACTGGCGTAAATAATTGCCCTTGCTTCCCGTTCGTCATTACTTAGAAACTTTTTATCTTTGAAACCTGAAACAAATTCGTGAACCTCTGTTTTAATTGGTTTACCGCAACAGTCACAGTAAAATTCAAACTCAAATTGCTTTATTGTTGACTTGTCAGCAAACCTTTTCGTAACTGCTTTAAGCATAGAAAACCTCCCTTACTTTTATTTGTAATTTCATTTTAATTGCAGATTTCTTTAAAAATAAGTAGCCTTTGAGGCTACTTCATCCTGAAAAGGGCTACCTTTAGGGCTACCGTGTCAAAAACAGCTTTTTAAATTTGTGCAAAACCACAAAAGTGCTGTTATATTTCATCGTTTGACACCATAAACAATTTGTGATAAAATAATATATAATCAGAATAAAGGAGGGGTAATATGTCTGCTATTTACGGTATATTTTCTGCTGTTGCGTTACTGATGATTGGCGCGTATTTTTATATTGACCGCAAGCGTGATATATGGCTACTACTCCTTTTTATTTCGGTTGCTGTTTGTGATATAGGTTATTTTCTTTTGTCTTTATCAAAAACACTTGATGTCGCACTCTGGGCAAACAGAATTGCGTATCTCGGCAATGTTTTTCTCCCGTTCTTTCTTCTGATGATGATAATGACTCTGTCACGGTTTACTTATTCTAAATGGTTACCGAGAGTTCTTGTTGCAGTAAACACGGTTATGTTTTTGGTTGCCGCAAGCGGAGGCTTTCTGCCAATATATTATAAAGATGTGTCGCTTGGATTTGTCGACGGTTATCCCGTGCTGATTAAAGAATACGGTCCGCTTCACCCGGTTTATAAAGTTTTCCTTTTTGCGTATTTCGTTGCAATGGTTGCTGTAATTGCTCATACCGCAGTCAAGAAAACCGTTGTTTCAAGCAAGCACACCGTATTTCTTGCCTTTGTCGTAATCGGAAACATCGCAATATGGCTTGTTGAAAATATGATTCATTCAAGCTTTGAGTTCCTTTCAATTTCATATATCGTAACTGAAGGAATGATACTTTTCCTCTATTCGATTTTGCAGGATTACGGAATAACCGACACGCCCAAGGAAATTGTTACGGTAACCGAACAGCACACAGAAATGGTTGAAACAATCAAAGCGTTCACAGGCGAACAGATTGAAAGCATTATTAAAAGCTGGGGTGCAGTAGACACTCTTTCTCAAAGAGAAAAAGAGGTGCTGCGCTTCCTGCTCGAAAACAAAAAACGCAAGGTTATTGCCGATACGCTTTTCGTAACCGAAAGCACAATCAAAAAACATACGGCAGCAATATATCGCAAGCTCAAAACCGCAAACCGCACCGAGCTTTTTGAAAAAGCAAAAGAATATATAAAATAAAGCTGTTGCACATGATGTGTGACAGCTTTATTTTTACAAATTAGTTTTATCAAAATAAACACTCTCCACATCGTAATTTAACGCATTTTTTATCTTTCATTACTATATATAATACGGTTATATGTATGTCACACAAGCATGAGATTGAGCGGGTTGAAGCGAAGTTTCCCGAGCTTCGCACACAGATTGGCTCTTTGGAAAAAACGCAAAAAGGCAAAGAAATCTTTATAGCTGTAGTACAGAAGTTTATGGAAATGGAAACTCTGACAGCACCTTTGTTGCACGAACTGATTGACCGAATTGAAGTTCACGAGATTGAAGGTACGGGTAAGAACAGAACACAAAGAATCGTTATCCATTACCGATTTGTAGGGTATCTAGAGTTACCAACCGTCAGCGAGAACTATAAGGCTGACATACGGCAAGGCGTAGCGGTTGAATATCTGACAGCATAAAACAAGAAAGGTCGCAGACCGAAAAAAGTCTGCGACCAATAAAAAACTTATTTTTAGCAAAAAAGAGAGTGTTAATAACTTGAATCCGTTATTAACACTCATAATAATATGACTGTTAACAACGGATTCATTGATTTGTAAAATCTCCGCAGTACCATCCGACCACACCGTCTTTTTTCGCTATACAGCCTTTTGAATTAACGGATATTATGGATAGTGTATCTCCTTTTTTCACGGGCAGAATGTAATCGGTATAGTCAAAGCATTCGTTTTCGTTTCTAATGTGTGAATTCGGAATATATAATTTCCGTCCGCTTTTTATATGTTCAATATATGAAAACTCTTCGCCTTTTTCCAATATTCTGATTTCTTTGTTAAGCCACGATATGTATATGGAATCGGTGCTCGGTTTTTGATTGTCAAGGGCACATACCGTTGGAATTTCATCATAGCTTATATGGGTTATATCATCAACAGAGCAATTTATATCAGGAATGATAAGAAGGTTTAACTGTCCGTCTTTTTTCACTCCGCAGCCTCCGTCTATCGAGATAATTCTTTTATCGCGGTTAATAATCGGGTTCATTTGCGGTATGTCGGAGCCATACAAAACAACGGGCCAATGTCCAGCTATTACATATTTATCGAAAGCATTAGGTGTTCTTTCTGCAAAAGCATCAAATTTTGTCAACTCAAAAACACTTTTGTCAAGGTTGTCCGAAACTTTCTTTTCCCGCAATCCACCGTGAACAAAGATATAATTCTGTGTTTCTACAACAGTCGGCAAATTGTCGAGAAACCGGAATTCATCTTCAAAATGATTAATAACAGCCTGCTTTGATAACAGAATATCCTCAGGGGTGTTTATCGTGTAGCCGCATTCGGTTGCAAGCTCCTCATAAAACGATGTGCCTATCCATTTCCTTAAATTTAAAACATAATTATAAAAACCGCCCACGTTTTCTTCGAAAAGCTCATGTATCAGCTTCAGTCTGTAGGCATCCACATTGCCGATGAGAGGAATGATGTTTCCGTTTTCGGAAAGTTCCATGATGTAACGCAGGGTTTTCAGATTTTCGGGACCTTTTTCAATCATATCTCCTACAATAAACAAAATATCGTCATTGGAAAAACAAGTTTTTTCCAAAACCTTTTCAAGGTAAGACAAATGACCGTGAATGTCACTTGTAACAAGAATTCGTTTTCCCGGCTCTATAGTTATCTGTTCAATTTTTGTTGTTAAATTTATCATCGCAAGCTATCCTTTGGAACTATTTTTGGCTGTGTTCAAGGTCGACACAAGAATTCTTTTTATTTCCAAGCAATCGTTAACCAACGAGTTACCTTCCTGCTCGTTTATATAGTCGGACAACATTAAAAGTCTTAGCCAATATTCGGTTTCTGCTGTTTCCTTTAAAGATATTTGCAGTTTTGCAATAAAATCGGCTTTTGAAACACCGTAGACTGCTTCGTTTGCATTTGCACCGATACTTGTTCCCGAGCGTACAATCTGCTTTGAGATAACAGTTTCTTTTTTTTCTTTGATAAGATATTTATGTAACTTCACTATTCTTGCGGCAAATTTCAGGGATTTGTCTAATAGTATGTTATCTTTCATTTTTACACCTCAAAAGAATAAAGAAGAAAGAATATTGAATAAAGAATAATTCAAATAGTGCCCAAACACATATTTTATTATTTAATATTTATTATCTATTCTTTCTTCTTTCAGCCTCGCAAGAGGCAGTATTTGGCCCGCCCGAAGGGATTCGAACCCCCGTTCTTCAGAATCGGAATCTGCTGCGTTATCCAACTGCGCCACGGGCGGATATATTCACTTTTGCAGGGTGCATTGCTGCACCCTGCTTTCTTATTTTATTTAATCTTTTCGATAACCTCGCCTGATGTGGGTTTGGTTTTGTCGATGAATTCCTGAACTGCTTCTGCGGAGGGCATTGCGGCTGAGCAGCTGTGTGCGGAAACAAGCATTGATGCTGAAGCCGTTGCAAATTCAAGTGCTTCGGGAACGCTCTTTCCGTTAAGAAGAGAATAAATGAAAGCCGATGCATAGCCATCGCCGCCGCCGAAGCCCTTGAGCATCTTTACGGGGAAGGGCTTGACCTTATAAGCCGAGCCGTCGTCAAGATAAGCAACCGAACCTTCCTTGCCGTGCTTTATGATTACGATTTTGTTGCCGTAGGAGAACCAGCGTGCAGCGGATTCTTCGTCACTTGCGCATACACCTTCAACAGCTTCGGTAAGGTCGAATTCTTCTCTTGAACCGAGGATAATATCGCTGTTCTTTGCAGCAATTGAATAATAAAGAGAAATTTCGTCCTTGTTTTTCCACGTATAGCTTCTGTAATCGATATCAAAAATAACAACTACACCGTTTTTCTTTGCAAGGAAAAGGGTTTTAAGCGCGGCTTCTCTTGAAGGGCTTGCGCAGAGTGCCGTACCCGAGATAACAACAGCCTTTGCCTGCTTTATATATTCTTCGTCAACATCGTCAACACAAACCTGAAGATCTGCAACGCCTTCACGATACATAAGAATACTGCTCTGTGTGGGGCTGAGGATTTCTGTAAAAGTAAGGCCGAGATTTTCGCCGTTTTCACATCTGAAAACATGAGAAACGTCAATACCGTCATTTTTGAAATAATTTTCAACATAATCGCCGAACTGGTCATCGGAAACTCTTGCGATAAAGCCGCACTTTGCGCCGAGTCTTGCAAGACCTACCGCAATATTTGCAGGTGAACCGCCGACATACTTGTTGAAATTGCTGCTCTCGGAAAGAGGCATATTCATATCCGTGGGATTGAAGTCGATGGCAATTCTGCCGATGGGGATTACGTCAAGAGGCTTTGTTTTGTCAAAATCAATATAACTCAATTTTATTCATCCTTTCTTATGCTTTACCGGAGCATCCGAATATCTCTATATGTTTCATTGCATTTTTATATGCACCCTCAACCTCTGCGGTCTGCAAATCGTAATAGCCCTTTATACTTTGTTTTGCATAAGCTTCTCTTGCGCTATGCTCAACAGAATCAAAGGTTGCGGTTGCTATGTTTATTTTATTTATACCCAGACTTATGCACTTTTTGAAGTCCTCGGGAAGAATGCCCGTGCCGCCGTGAAGAACAAGAGGAACTCCAACAAGCCTTGCTGTTTCTTCAAGAATATCAAAACGCAGCTTCGGAGCCTGCTTATAATTGCCGTGAGCATTACCGATTGCAACAGCAAGCGCATCAACGCCTGTTTTTTCATAAAATTCAAGCGCCTGAGAGGGCGAAGTGCAGTTAATTGCGATATCCTCGCTGCCATCCTCACTGCCGCCGACGCAGCCGATTTCACCCTCGCAATCTGCATCATACTGCATTGCAAGCTTTTTTGTTTCTGCTGTAATTCTTGCATTTTCTTCAAACGGAAGATGCGAGCCGTCAAGCATAACGCTTGTAAAGCCGATATCAAGAGCCTGCTTTATTTTTTCGGTTGTTTTACCGTGGTCAAAGTGAACTGCAACGGGCATACTGCTGTTTTTGGCGGCGGCAACCATCAAAGGTCCGATTAATTCAAGCGGCGAATGGTTGAGCCTAACCTCGGCAATCTGAATAATCGCAGGGCTTTTTGTTTCTTCAACCGCCTTAAGCACTCCGAGCACCATTTCCATGTTGGCAACACTGAAGCTTGGAACGGCATAGCCGCCTTCTCTTGCTTTTTGAAGCAGAGGAGACATTTTAACAAGAGGCATTAAACCTTCTCCTTTACGGGTTTGTTATAATATATTACGGAACAAATCGCACTTGTCAGCGGCAGGGTCAAAAGCATACCCATGCTGCCTGCAAGAGCCTGCAGGATTTCTGAAACAATCAGTTCACGGTTGATAACCTGCTCTATTCTTGCGTTATATGCAATCAGCAGCAAAACGCTTGTAAGCGAGCTGCCGATATAAGCAAGAACAAGAGTGTTAGCCATTGTTCCCATCATATCTCTGCCAATGGTGAAGCCTGATTTCATGAGCTCCTTCGGGCGGATATCGGGAGATTTTAAACGCAACTCATAAAGCGACGAGGAAATAGACATTGAAACGTCCATAACCGCACCGACTGCGCCGACAATAATCATCGCAAAAATAATTGCTTTGAGGTTAATCGGGTTATCGGGATAAAGCTGAACAAGATATATGGATTCCTCTTCGATAAGACCTGTCATGTTAAGAAATTTATCCATAATAAGAGTTATCAGACCCGCACACATAACGCCGCAAACGCAGCCGATACCGGCGCAGAGCGATTTCACATTGAAGCCGCTGATGATACAAAGAGTCATCGCAGTTATGAAAACGCACACAAGGATTGACCACAGATAAATATTATGTCCGTTGAGAATTGCGGGAATAAGCACACAGAAAACCGAAAGGCAGGTAAATCCAAGCGATATAACGGTTTTCAAGCCTTGCATTTTTGAAAAAGCAACAATCAGCACGCAGAAAATCGCAAGCAGCCACAAAAGAGGCGTTATGCGGATAAAATCACCGAAATAAAACACGCGCTGACCGTTCTGAGTGTAACTGTCAACAAGAATTTTATCGTTTTCTTCAACCTGACGCGGGCTGAACGCATAAGATTTGTCAATCTCCTGCACGACGTCAAGAGTTTTTCCTCTCAAATCTGAATTCAGCGCCTGCGCCTTGAAAGTGACGGTCACAAACTCGCTCTCGCCCGTTACGTTCTGAGTCTGAACATCTGTAACGCGGATAACGCGGGCTTTGATTATTTCGCCGTCAAGCTCACCCTTGAAAATAGTGCCGTCGCCAACTATATACATATATGAAAAGAGAATAAGCAAAACAGAAACAAAAACGGAGATTATCTGATAAACGCTCTGCCTGCTTTTCATCTTCTCACCTCAACAAAACAATATATAATAGAGTATATCACTTATTTTTAAAAATCTCAATATGTTAAAACACAAAAAATCTGCCGAAAGACGATTTCTCTCGGCAGATAACCTGTTTCAAACTATTTTGATACGGTTGCTTTAGCTTTTCTTGCTTCAATTTCGGCAACCATTTCCGCCTGTCTCTTCTCTGTAATTGTGTAGAAGAACATGGGAACTGCGCAGGCAAACATACTTACGACGCCCGAGATAATGAGAACATCCCAAAGCGCGTCGGGATTTGCAACTTCATAAGTTCTGGCATTGATGCCTGCAATGCTCATTGAAAGAACACCGATAAATGCGCCCACTGCCATACCGATCTTGTTAATAAGAGTCTGCATTGCAAAGCAGATGCCTTCGCCTCTTTCGCCTGTTTTCCATTCGAGATAGTCAACGGTGTCACCGATCATAGCATATGTAATGATGTTGTTGACGCCCTGAGGAATGCCGAGAAGAACAAGACCGATTGCGCAGATAACCATTTTCCACGGTGCATCGTAACCCACAAAATACATAACAGCCATTACAACACCGCCAAAGAGATGAACTGCAATATATGACCATTTCTTTGTAAATTTCTTTGACATCCAGGGAACAAGAACCGAGGCAACAAGCCCGCCGGGAACAACAAGAAGAGTTATGATGCCGTAAAGACCTTCGTTCTGAAGAATATACTTTGCAAAATAAAGACCGCCGGTGTAAGAATAAACCATTCTTGCGCCACCGAGAACACCTGAAAGAACGATGAGAAGAAGCTCTTTATTCTTGAAAAGGAGCTTGAGGTTATGTCCGAATGAGGGAGGAGTTTCGTCTGAAGTGAAGCGTTCTTTTGTATTATTGAAGCCGTAGAAGAACATGGGGATAGCGGCAACAACAAGAACAACAGCTGCTACAAAATAAGACCACTTAAGTGTGTCAGCGTTAGCGATTTCCATGCCGTTTCTTACTGTTCCGACAAAAGTCATGGCAGCTTCTTCTGCGGTAACACCCTGATTGGCAACCATGTTTGCAACTGCTTCAGCTTTATCTGTAAGGATAAGAGCAATATCATCAGCGGTATATTTGAATTTTGAGGTGAGTGCACCCGTAATCATGGGAAGGAAAACGGTAACGATACCTGCGCCGACAGTACAGAACATACGGGCAACCGTAAGAATATTGCCTCTTGTTACGGTATTGTTGGTAAGGCAGGTTGAAAGGCCCCAGTAGGGAACGTCTGCAACCGTATAGAACACACTCCAGAGAACATAGATAACACCGATTACGGCAAATGCAAGCGAAGTCTGTGTACCGTTATAAACATTTTCTGCACTGAAAACGGGAAGGAAGCAGAGAATTGTCATAATACCGATGGGAATTGCCATCCACTTAAGATAAGGACGGCATTTGCCCCACTTTGTGCGTGTTTTATCAACAACAGAGCCCATGATGGGGTCATTGAATGCGTCAAAAATACGGGCACCGAGCATAAGAATGGCAACTGCGGTTGCACCCTTGAGGCTTCCGATCATAACGCCGTCAGCACCGAAAAGAAGCGCATCGGTCATAAATACTGTGATGTATGAACCGATGATGGTGCAGATAAAGTTCTGACCGAAACCGGCTATACTGTAGGCAATCGCCTCTTTGGGCTGTACGCCA
>JAZNSX010000101.1:0-16881 GCA_045591425.1 Acutalibacteraceae bacterium
TACTCATATCAGAACGAACTCATTTTCTGGCCCGATGCAGGCTACCCCAATTTCCAGGCAACGGAAAATTGGTCGGCATTTATCGGCGAGTTTGACGACAGCTTCGGAATCGGTATTTATACGCCTCACCACGGAAATTTCCTTGCCGGTGTCCTGGCCAGGGAAACCACCACAGATAAAGACCCGTCCGTAGCACCGCAAACGTCATATATTGCGGCTGTTAAGCATAACACTTTCCGAAGCTTCGTTCCGAGCGAATATAATTACTATATCGCAACCGGTACGGTTGACGAAATGCGTGAAAGCTTTGATAACATCCGTTTTACACCCGGTACTTAATACATGTTGTTTGCATATTCGTTTTCAACAGCAATGCAGTAAACTGACACCATTGAGCCATTAGTTAATTTTACTTCAACACAAGCAGTATCAATGTTAAATTTGCAAGATAAAATATTGTTTTTCATAATTTACAATTTCTTTCGGTTGTTAATAATAGCTTGAAACAATGTGTGTTTAACCGCCGTTAACAATTTATTCATTGAATCCGTTATGAACACTCGTACCAATTAAAGGATACGGTTTTTTCTCCGTATCCTTTAATTTTTATAATCTGTAAGGGATTCGAAAGCTCGTTAAGAAAACCTGCACTTCAAACGAAGTACAGGTTATTTTTTATCTGTTAAACCGAGGATATAGTCAACCGAGGTTTTATGAAATTTTGCAAGCGCGATAAGGATTTCGGGCGGTATTGTTCTTTCGCCGCTTTCATAATAAGCATAGGTTCTTTGGGGCAGATTTATAGCCTTCCCCATTTCAGTTTGGGTTAAATCGGCATCTTCACGCAAATCTCTTATTCTCTGAAACTTCATATCATCACCGATTTTATTATATGAAGAACAAAATGTTCTATTGACATCAAGAACAAATTGTTCTATAATATCCTTGAAATATATATTGGGAGATGCGAAAACATGAAAAAAATCATTTGCATTATTATGACTTTGGTTTTGACTTTTGGTTTGTCAGCATGTGGTGGTAGCCAATCGGAAGAAACAACAACTACGGTTCCCGCAACAGAATTTCCCGTTGAGAAGTTTGCGGAGGCTCTTTTAAGTGGTAACGGAGCGGTTTATGACAAATTCACCAGTGAAGTTACGAATCGCAGATTTATTTTTGACGGTAAAGGATCTAAAGTCGCTGACTTCAACAGTATAGAAGGATCCCCATATTATTATACAAACTATGATTGGATATACGGTATTAAAATCTCTCATATTGATGTTGAGATCGCCCCGGGACAGGACGATATAATCATGAATCTCAAAAAAGGTGATAAAATTAGTTTTGAAGGTAGGCTTGATAAAATCTGGACGTTTTCTGAAAATGTTGCACAATTTGATTTTACTGATGTTGTCATCAACAGCGTTAACGATATTGCCGTGAAATAAACATTCCGACCTCACTTTGCGTGAGGTCATTTTTCTTTCATGCTTAATTTACCTATTGCCTTTTTTGAAAATATAATATAGAATATTTTTGACGGTAAGAGCATACGAAAACGCACTTACCTTATTACTACTTAATCGGGAGATGAAAAAATGAACACCGTGAAAACACCTCAGAATGCTGTCCGTCCGTTTGGCTGGCGTGACAAACTCGGTTATGCAATGGGCGATATGGGATGCGGATTCTCTTTCCAGCTTGTATCAACCTTTATGCAGCTTTTCTATATGCAGTATATCGGCGTAGGTGAAGAGGCTTACGCAATTATCATTATTCTTTCAAAAGTATTTGATGCAATCAACGATATCATTATCGGCAATCTTGTTGATACAAAAAGAATCAGCAAAAAGAGTAAATATATGCCGTGGATTCTCCTTGGCGGCGTTACATTGGTTATTTTCAATGTTATGCTGTTTGCACCCGTCAAGAATTTTTCACAGTGGGGAAAATATGCATGGTGCCTTGTTTCCTATTGCCTCTGGTCGATTGCATACACAATGGTAAATGTGCCTTACGGTTCACTCCATTCCGTTATTACGGATAATCCGCAGGAAAAGGTTTCACTTTCAACCTTCAGAAGCATCGGCGCGGCTCTTCCCGCAATCGTTATCATGATTGTTCTTCCCCGTATAGTCTATAACACATCAGTCAATGCCGCAGGCGAAGAAATACAGACTCTTAAGGGCGAAACACTTTTGCCCGTTGCAATAGTTCTTTCGATAGTAGCACTCGTCGTTCTCTGGGGAACAACAAAGCTTGTCAAAGAACGTGTAAACCATGATTCAAGCGAAAATGCCGTAGGATTCAAGGCGATTATTTCTTCGGCAAAATCGTTCTTTACAAACCGCGCAATGGTTGGTGCGACAATCGCAACCGTCGCTTCCGTTGCACTTTTCAATTCTACAATGGCTCTTAACAATATGGTTTTTCAGTATTTCTTCAGAGACACCGATAAAATCAGCATTGCCATGATAGGCAGCTATGCACCTATGATTATTTTTATGGTGCTTATCGGAAAGCTTACGAAGAAATTCGGCAAGAAGAATGTTATTGTTACAACGATGTTAATCGGTGCGATTGCGGGCATTGTTTCGCTTTTTGTACCCATCACTCCCGATTCAAAGGGTATGATTATTTACGTTGTTTGTCTTATGGGTCTTAACCTTGGTAATGCAGGTTTCCAGATTTCCGTATGGGCAATTGTTGCGGACTGCATTGAAATGAGCTACAGAAAAACAGGCAAGAGCGAAGAAGGTTCGCTTTACGCACTTTATTCATTCTTCCGCAAGCTTGCTCAGGGTATCGGTCAGGCGGTTGTTGCGCTCGGACTTTCGGCAATCGGTTTTGTTGAAGGCGACAATGCCGTGCAGCCTGCAGATTTCGGCGAGAATGTAAAATCACTTTATTTTGTTGTTCTTGCAGTCGGTTCACTCATTGCTTTCCTTTCAATGAAGTTTATCTACAATATCGGCAAGAAAGAAGAAATGGAGTTTGCACAGGAAATCGAAGCATAATCAATAAGCTGAAACGGAGTGACTTGCAAAAGCAAATCACTCCGTTTTATGTTTTGTACAAAATAAAAAAGAGGGGTTTTTATAAACCCCAACAGTTTAATGATATCACAAGATAATCTCAATGTCAATAAAGATTTTTAAAAATAATTGTCATAATAACCAAATTCTATTTTTTGAACAATAAAAATAAGTTAATTTTGTACAAAATTCCGTCTTGAAAACTGCAAAAATTCATGCTATATTATAGTCAAGGAAAGGGTGATACCAATGAGAAGGTAAAAACCTTAAGACATGAAGATTTCAAAAATAAAAAACAAAAAATGAAATCAGAAAGTCTTAACCGACAATCTTAAAGGAAGCGAAAATAAAACAATCGAATAATTTAAGATTGGACAATACCGCAGAAAGAGAGGTTAACCAAAGATGTTAGATAACAAGAATTCACAGAAATAACCCTTGACAGGTTGTGTAAAGAAACACTTGTCAAGGGTTATTTCCATTTTATGAATAGTTTCAGTGCGTTGAAACCGTTATGGTTTCGGCGTTTTTGTTTTTATCAATATAAAACGGAGTGATTCACTTTTATGAGTCACTCCGTAGTTTTTGTTCAGAAACCACCGCCGACGGTGATTATGTAGTCAATTTCGGCATCTGCGGTGCGGACATTGATTCCGCTGATTTTGACATTGCTTATATCGGGGTCGCAGGTATATTGCCATGTGCCTTTTTCGATAATGCCGTCTTTGTTGATTTTAACCTTTACGGTTGCATTAACATAATGAATATCAATCTTTGCATTACTGAGGTCAACATTAAACTGCGGAAATTCAGCAATAACTCTTGATATATCGCCGAGAACTGATATTGCGTGACCGACTGTGCCTTCGTATTCGTTGGCATGGATATCATCGGTCTGATTCTTCATCGTCATTTCAATGACAGTATATTCACCGCTTTTATAAGCTTTTATGCTCTTCGCATCATTTGCTGTGAGATTGCGGAAACCGCCCGTGATACCGTCGAATTCAAGAGCGTTCTTTTTGACAACCGACCTTATTGCAGGTTCAAGGATTTTGGTGAAAAATCCGAGTGCACCCTCGCCGTTGTTGATTATAAGTTTATTGAGCACCATGACCTGGCTTGATTTAGCGGTGGGATTTGATTTTTCCGCTGCATTTTTATAGAAATCAACTATTTCATCCTTTGTCCATTGAGAAGGGTCAATTGCCGCAGCGGAAGTTGTTGTCGCATCAGTTGACTGAATAGTGGGTTCGTCAGTGTTTGAAACGGAAACGGCTTGGGTTTCGGAAGGCAGCTCTGCTGGGTCAGAAAAATCGGTTGCTTCCGGTGTGGTGTTTTCCGAAGATTGGCTTGTTGTGGTTTCAATTTCCGGCGTTGTGTCTTGGCTGTTGCAGGATGTAAACAACGCGAGCATAACCAATGCTGTAAGAAAAGCGACGGTTTTTTTCATAAGTAATACCCCCAAACAATCTTTATATCGTCATTCTATAGTATTTTTGCGATTAAGTCAATGTAAAAACGGTTGTTTGTGACAGCAGATGCATTGATTTGCGATTTTTTCTGAATATACAGTAAATTTATAGAAAAAATGAATTTTGGCTTGCAATATTCGGGATTTTTATGTAATATATAATGACTAATATAAAAATCAAGGAGAAAATTATGCAGGAAAATAATCAGTTCAAACCCTATATTCCCGCAAGCAAAGTGACTCCCGAATTCACCGTAACATCAATTGTTATGGGTATAATTTTGGCTGTCGTTTTCGGCGCGGCGAATGCATATCTCGGTCTTCGTGTCGGAATGACCGTTTCGGCTTCAATCCCCGCCGCGGTTATTGCTATGGGTGTTATCCGGGTTGTTATGCGCAAAAATTCAATTCTCGAAAGCAACATAGTTCAGACCACGGGTTCTGCTGGCGAATCTTTGGCTGCGGGCGCAATTTTTACTCTTCCCGCTCTTTATCTCTGGGCTGCGGAAGGCAAAATGGACAAGCCCAACCTCATTGAAATAACTCTTATTGCTCTTCTCGGCGGATTGCTCGGCGTTTTCTTCATGGTTCCGCTTCGCAATGCACTTATCGTTAAGGAGCACGGCAACCTGCCTTATCCTGAGGGCACCGCATGTGCGGAAGTTCTGCTCGCAGGTGAAGAAGGAGGCTCAAATGCATCAACCGTTTTTGCAGGTATGGGCTTTGCAGCATTCTTCAAGCTCATCATTGACGGTCTTAAGGCTGTTCCCGGCGAAATTTCATTCAGAATCAAAGGATTCGCAGGCGAAATCGGTACTCAGATTTATCCTGCCGTAATGAGCGTTGGCTATATCTGCGGACCGCGCATTTCTTCCTATATGTTTGCGGGCGGCATTTTAAGCTGGCTTGTTCTTATTCCCATGATTGTTCTTTTCGGTGAAACACTCACCCTTTACCCCGGCGATGCACCCATCGGTGAAATGTTTGCCGAAGGCGGCGCAGGCGCAATCTGGGGCACATATATCCGCTATATCGGCGCGGGTGCGCTTGCGGCGGGTGGCATTATCAGTCTTATCAAGTCGCTTCCCCTTATTGTCCGCACTTTTAAGGATTCTCTTAAAAGTATGGCAGGCGGCTCGAATGTCGGTTCCGACCGCACCAACCAAAGCCTCAGCATGAAGCTGGTTCTTATTGCAATTGCAATTCTCACCCTTCTTGTGTGGCTTGTTCCCGCAATTCCTGTTTCACTTCTCGGCGCAGCGATTGTTGTTATCTTCGGCTTCTTCTTTGCAACCGTTTCTTCAAGAATGGTTGGACTTGTCGGCAGCAGCAACAACCCTGTTTCGGGAATGGCAATTGCGACCCTTCTCATTGCAACGGTTATTCTTAAGCTTACAGGCGATACAGGCGCTCACGGCATGAGAGCCGCCATTGCAATCGGTTCAATCATTTGCATTGTTGCCGCAATTTCCGGCGACACATCACAGGACCTTAAAACCGGCTATCTTCTCGGCGCAACTCCCAAAAAGCAGCAGATTGGCGAAATCATCGGCGTTGTTGCCGCAGCTCTTGCTATCGGTGGAACACTCAATCTTCTTGATTCTGCGTGGGGCTTTGGCGGCGATGAGCTTGCAGCACCTCAGGCAACACTCATGAAGATGATTATTGAGGGCGTTATGGACGGCAACCTGCCCTGGGGACTTGTTTTCATCGGTGTTTTCATTGCAATTGTTGTTGAAATTATCGGCATTCCCGTTCTTCCCTTTGCAATAGGCGTTTATCTTCCTGTTCAGCTCAATGCATGCATCATGGTGGGCGGTCTTGTCAGACTTGCAGTTGATAAGATGAAGAAGGATGAAGAAGAAAAGAAGAGAATCACAAACGACGGCATCCTCTTCTGCTCGGGTATGATAGCAGGCGAAGGTCTTGTCGGTATTCTTCTTGCCCTCCTTGCAGTTTTCGGAATCGACAAGGTTATCGATATTTCGGGTTATCTCAACCTTCCCGACGGAGTTGCAAAGATTGCGGGGCTTGTTGTGTTCGCTCTTGTAATTCTTTCACTTCTCAAATTCTCTGTTTGGAAGAAAAGCAAGAAGGCAAAATAAGCCATGAAAAAGAAAAACGAAACAAACTATCTTGAAAAAATACCCGCTCATCCCAAAGGCATTCCTTGGAAAACCGATGAAAACGGCATTGTAACCCTTGAAATTGAAAATAAGGGTGCAATGAACAGAATCGCACAAAAGCTCTTCAAAAAGCCGCGTGTCAGCTATATTCACCTCGATAAAACGGGCAGCTTTGTCTGGCCACTTATCGACGGGAAAAAGGATATATTTGACCTCGGCAAAGAGGTTGATGCACACTTCGGCGAGGAAGCCCATCCGCTCTACGAAAGACTTGCAAAATTCTTTCAAGTGCTTGACAGCTATAAATTTATTGAATGGGTTGAATAAACATCAAAAATCCCCGATGTTCAGCGAACATCGGGGATTAATCATTTTATTCAGTTCTTTTCAACGCCCATGGTTACCTTTTCACCGTTGATATCCCAATCCTTGGTGAAAGAGCCGCTGGCGGAAGCGATGATCTCGGTTGCAAGAACATCATGCTTGATTGTGTCTGCATTTGAAGCGAAGATTGCTTCAATCTTTTCGTTGCCGCTTACATAAATCTTGATGGTGTCCATAACCTCAAAGCCGGCATCCTTACGCATGGTCTGAATCTTGGAGATAAGCTCTCTTACGAAGCCTTCTTCAATGAGCTCGTCTGTGAGGTTTGTATCAAGAACAACAGTAACGCCGTTGCCGCTCTCTGCCTGGAAGCCCTCTTTCTGAACGGTTTCAATGAGAAGGTCTTCGGCTGCAAGAGCGATTTCGGTGTCGCCCGCCATGATGGTGATTGCGCCCTTTTCGTCAAGCTCTGCCTTAGCCGCTGAGCCGTCAAGAGAAGCGAGTTGCTGACGGATTGCGCCGAGAAGCTTGCCGTACTTGGGTCCGAGAGTCTTGAGCTGAGGTTTGAAGTTATATGAAACATAGCCTGAAGAATCGGTTACAAATTCGAGAGCCTTAACGTTGAGCTCATCCTCAACGATTTCACAGAATTCTTTGCCGAGAACCTTGGCTGCGCTTACGAAAATCTTGCCGAGAGGCTGTCTGTTCTTGATGTTTGCGGTGTTTCTTGCCGCACGACCGAGAACAACGATGTTGAGAACCTCGTCCATTGCTGCTTCAAGCTCTTTGTCAACAAGCTTTGCATCCGAAACGGGATAGTCGCAAAGATGAACGCTGATGGGTGCGTTCTTGTCAATGTTGCAAACAAGATTGCGGTAAATATCCTCTGCCATGAAGGGAATCATGGGAGCCGCAAGCTTAACAACGGTTACGAGAGCGGTGTAAAGGGTCATGTAAGCGTTGATCTTATCCTGCTCAAGTCCTTGTGCCCAATAGCGCTCTCTGCCGCGGCGGACATACCAGTTGCTCATGTCGTCAACAAAGCTCTGGAGAGCCTTTGCTGCTTCGGGGATAGCATAGCTGTCAAGATAGCCGTCAACGGTGTCAATCAAGGTGTTGAGCCTTGAAAGCAGCCATTTATCCATAACGGAAAGCTTGTCATAATCAAGCTCGTGCTTTGTGGGGTCAAACTTGTCGATATTTGCGTAAAGAATATAGAAAGCATAGGTGTTCCAGAGAGTACCCATGAACTTACGCTTGCCTTCAACAACTGCATTGTCGTGGAAACGGTTGGGAAGCCAAGGGGCGGAGTTGGTATAGAAATACCAGCGGATAGCATCTGCGCCGTGCTTTGCGAGAGCGTCAAACGGGTCAACTGCGTTACCCTTGGATTTCGACATCTTCTGACCGTTTTCGTCCTGAACAAGACCGAGAACGATAACGTTCTTATATGGTGACTTGTCAAAGAGAAGAGTCGAAATTGCCATGAGTGAATAGAACCAGCCTCTTGTTTGGTCAACAGCCTCAGAGATGAACTCTGCGGGGAACTGCTGCTCAAAGAGGTCTTTGTTTTCAAACGGATAGTGGTGCTGTGCGAAGGGCATTGCACCTGAATCGTACCAGCAGTCGATAACTTCGGGAACTCTCTTCATTTCGCCGCCGCACTTTTCGCACTTGATTGTTACTTCGTCGATGAACGGACGGTGAAGCTCGATATTTTCGGGGCAATTGCTGCTCATTGACTTGAGTTCGGCAATTGAACCGATTGAATGTCTGTGACCGCATTCGCATTCCCAGATGTTGAGGGGAGTGCCCCAGTAACGGTTACGGCTGATACCCCAGTCCTGAATATTTTCAAGCCAGTCACCGAATCTGCCTTTACCGATGCTTTCGGGAATCCAGTTTACGGTGTTGTTATTCTTAACAAGATTATCCTTAACGGCTGTCATCTTGATGAACCAGGACTCTCTTGCATAATAGATGAGCGGAGTATCGCATCTCCAGCAGAAGGGATAGTCATGCTCAAACTTGGGAGCTGAGAAGAGCTTGCCTTCGCTGTCAAGGTCAACAAGAATCTTGGGGTCTGCATCCTTAACGAACATACCTGCATAAGGTGTTTCTTCGGTCATGTTGCCCTTGCCGTCAACAAACTGAACGAAGGGAAGGTCATAGGTTCTGCCTACCTTTGCGTCGTCTTCACCGAATGCGGGAGCGATATGAACGATACCTGTACCGTCGGACATTGTAACATAGTTATCAACGGTAACGAAATGAGCCTTTTTGCCCTGCTTCTTTGCAACCTCGCCTGCGCATGCAAAGAGGGGCTCGTATTCTTTATATTCAAGGTCTGTACCCTTGTATGTTTCAAGGATTTCATAAGCTGCAACGCCGTTTTCCTTGTCGCCGAGTGAACCGAGAACGGTGTCAAGCAGAGCCTTTGCCATGTAGTAAGTATAGCCGTCTGCTGCTTTTACTTTGCAATAGGTTTCTTCAGGGTTAACGCAGAGGGCGCAGTTTGAAGGAAGAGTCCAGGGAGTGGTTGTCCATGCAAGGAAATAAGCATCTTCGCCTACAACCTTGAATCTTACAACTGCCGAACGCTCTTTAACTGCCTTGTAGCCCTGAGCAACTTCGTGTGATGAAAGGGGAGTTCCGCAGCGGGGGCAATAAGGAACAATCTTGAAGCCTTTATAAAGAAGACCCTTGTTCCAGATTTCCTTGAGAGACCACCAGATTGATTCGATATAGCTGTCATGATAGGTAACATAGGGGTCATCCATATCAGCCCAGAAGCCGACTGTGCCTGAGAAATCCTCCCACATGCCCTTATATTTCCAAACGCTTTCCTTGCATCTGCCGATGAAAGGTTCAAGACCGTAGTTTTCAATCTGTTCCTTGCCGTTGATGCCAAGCTCTTTTTCAATTTCGAGCTCAACGGGCAGACCGTGTGTATCCCAACCTGCTTTTCTGGGCACCATGTAGCCCTTCATTGTGCGGTATCTGGGAATCATGTCCTTGATAACGCGGGTCAGGACATGACCGATGTGGGGTTTGCCGTTTGCGGTCGGGGGACCGTCATAGAAAGTGTATGTCGGGCAGCCCTTGCGCTCTTCAATGCTTTTTTCGAAAATCTGATTTTCTTTCCAGAAATCAAGCACTGCCTTTTCTCTGGTCACGAAATCAAAATTCGACGAAACTTTTTCGTACATTCTGCATTCCTCCGATTTATTTGGAATTATATGCGGCTGAAAAATGACCGCAAAAATCTATTTTACATACTGAAAAAGTATAACACACGATTCGGGCGTTGTCAACATTTACAAAGATTATAATTATTATACTATAATAACATATCTTGCATAATTTTTAAAAGTATGTTATGATAACTGCATATAAGCTAAAGTGGGTGGTTATTTGAAAATTATCAAATCAATTCTTTTTTATCTGTGGCAGTTCACTTATGCGATAGTACAGAACATCATCGGTCTTGTCATGCTTGCAATTTATAAGTCACAGGGCGCCGAAAGTGAATGGTATCACAATGCGCTGATAACCTACATAGACAAAAAGAATTTCGGCGGCGTTTCCCTCGGTATGTTCATTTTTATCAATAAAAGCAGAAACGGTGATGCTTTGCATGACACAAAGATTCACGAATACGGTCACACCGTTCAGTCGCTCATTCTCGGTCCTCTCTGGCTGTTTGTGATTGCGTTGCCGTCGGTTATCTGGTGCAACGTTCCTTATTTTGTCAGAATGCGCAAGCTCAAGAATGTTTCATATTACCGCGCATATTGCGAGGGCTGGGCAAACATCTGCGGCAAGTGGGCAACCAAAGAGCGTTTCCTGACTTCCGAGCTGCTCAACAGAGGCAGATACGGCAAGCCCATGAATCCCAACAGAAGCAGCCGTAAGGATATCAAAGGAAGAAGGAGAAACAAATAATATGGAAAAGAAATATCTCAAAACAAGCGAAATAGCTTCGTTTGCTTCATCGGCATTCGGCAGAAGCATGATATACACCCTTATGTCAACATATCTGCTGATTTTTTATACTGATGCAGCAGGAATTCAGGCAACACACGCGGGATGGATTATTTTCGGCGCAAGAATTTTTGATGCGGCAAACGACCCAATAATGGGCATGATTGCAGACAGAACAAAAACCAAGTTCGGCAAGCTGCGCCCTTACCTTCTTTTCTCACCTTTCCTTATCATGGCTTCAACCATAGCGCTCTTTACCGTTCCCGGATTTGAGAGCTACAGTGCAAAAGTTGCTTATGCCGCAATTACTTACATAATCTGGGGCATTTGCTTTACCATTCAGGATGTTCCTTTCTGGGGGCTCAGCGCCGTTGTTACTCCTCTTGAAAACGAGCGCAACAAGTTTCTTTCAATCGCAAGAATAGGCAGCACAATCGGCGGAATTCTTCCCACGGTTCTTATTCCAGTGCTTCGCACATCGTCTCTCGGCATAACAAAGGGTTATTTTGTCGGCGGACTTATTTTCGGCGTTGTCGGTTCAATGATTTCCCTTCTTGCCTTTTTCGGTACGAAAGAGAAGGTTGAACAGCCTCCCAAAGACAAGATTACCGTAAAAGAGGTTGTATCCGCTTACACCAAGAACAAGCCCCTGCTTCTTCTGATTGCCGCAAGCATTCTCGGCTCGGCAATGCTTATGGCGCAGACCTCAGGTTCGTATATTGCAACATATCTTATTCAGGATTCGGGCATTGTTCCTTATGGCTCGGTTCAGGTTGTTATGACCGTTGCAATCGGTGCGGGCATGATGATTGCCATGCTGGTTATGCCCATGCTCCGCAAAAAGCTTTCGTTAAAGCAGATTTATATCGGCTCTGCTCTTTTCGGGGCAGTTATGCATGTTGTGCTCTATTTTATGGGCTACAGCAATTTCTATGCTCTTCTTGTTGTTCTTGCGGTTGTTGGTCTTCCTCTCGGAATTTTCAACGTTATAACCTACGCAATGGTCGGTGACAGCGTTGATTATCTTGAGTGGAAAACAGGCAGACGCTCTGAGGGAATCTGCTTTGCATCGCAGACATTCATCAGCAAGCTTACCGCAGGCATCTCAACTCTTATCACAAGCTTTGTGCTTGAGGCTTATAATTATGTCGAACCCATCAAAGCAAAGAATGATTTCGGCGTTACGGTTGAACTGGCTCAGGCACAGTCAGACGAAACTCTCAGAGGTATGTTTATAATGATTTCGCTTATTCCCGCAATAAGCCTTGCACTTTGTGCAATCCCGATGCTTTTCAATGATTACACCGGCAAGAAGAAAGATAAAATCATCAAAGAGCTTGCCGAACGCAGGGAGAATGCAAATGTCAATTGATAATGAATTTGATGCTTTTTCGGGCGGCGTTGCGCTCGGAGGGCTTCGCAACACAACCCATATAAAAATACTTATAACGTTTCTTGTTCATAAAATCAACGAGCCGATGAAGGCTTCAATGATAATCGAAGCACTTCAGACTCATGAGCTTGCAAACTATTTTGAAACAACGCAGGCACTTGATGAACTTCTTGAAAACGGGAGTCTGTCAACTGCCGATGAGCTGATTTACATAACCCCGAAGGGTGCTCTTTCCGTTGACGAGTTAGCTCGTGAGCTGCCTTCTTCGGTTAAGGAAACAGCACTTTCGGATGCGCTTAATCTTCTGCTTCTGGAAAAGCGCGAAAGCGAAAACACGGTTGATGTCAAAAAAACCGAAAAGGGGTATTATGTAACGTTTAAGGTTATCTATAAGGATGAGCCGCTCATGGAGCTGTCGGTTTATGCCGCCGATTTTGAGCAGGCAGAGCAGTTAAAACGTAATTTTCTTAAGAACCCTTCTCGCGTTTATTCTACGGTGGCGGCATCATTATTTGTTTAGGAGAAAATATATGCTTGAAAATCTGAAACAAAAAGTATATGAAGCAAACCTCAAACTTGTTGAATATAAGCTTGTTTTATTCACATGGGGCAATGTTTCCGAAATCGACAGAGAGAGCGGACTTGTTGTTATCAAGCCCTCAGGTGTTGATTATGAGAAAATGAAGCCCGAAGATATGGTTGTTATGAATCTCAACGGCGAAAAGGTTGAGGGCAGCCTCAATCCGTCATCGGACACTCCCACTCATCTTGAGCTTTACCGCAGATTTCCCGAAATAGGCGGTGTTGCCCACACGCACTCAACCTTTGCTGTTTCGTTTGCGCAGGCGGCGATTGATGTGCCATGCTACGGCACGACCCATGCAGATTTTGCTTTCGGCTCCGTTCCCTGCACAAGAGACCTCACTAAGGAAGAAATTGAAGAGGAATACGAGCTTAACACGGGCAAGGTTATCGCTGAATGCTTTGAAAACGGCTCAATTGACTATAATGCCGTTCCTGCCGTGCTTGTTCATTCGCACGGTCCGTTCACATGGGGCAAAAACGGTCTTGATGCCGCAAAGAATTCCGCAATACTTGAGGAAGTTTCAAAAATGGCATATCTCAGTAAAATGATGCAGGCACAACCTGCAAGCGAGGATATTAAAAAGAAGCATTATTTCCGAAAACACGGCGAGGGCGCATATTACGGACAGAAATAATGACTTGACATAACCTTTCAATATGTATAGAATAAAAACAATAATTCAAAAGGTGTGATTTTATGGCAAAGTGCCCGAAATGCAACCGCAAACTGCATATCTGGGATATCAAAGCCGAATGCCCCGGCTGCGGCGTTAACATAGCAAACTATGACTGGGAAAACAGACTTGAGCAGGATGCAATTGAGGCGGAAATTGCTTTTGCGAAGATGCGCGAAACGCTCAAAAAATTCAAATATTCATTTGTCGGCACAAAGCTCAGAATTGCAAGAATTCCTATCAGCGTGCTTCCGCTTTTCTCGTTCCTGCTTCCGCTTGGAACTCTTGCGGTTTCAATGCCGTTTATTGAAGAAACATATTCGCTCAACGCGATAACAATCGTTATGAATATTCTGAACTTTGATATTATGGGCATCTTAAAGGCTCCCGGTTCAGAGGTTATCGGAGACGGAGCATTGATGTTTTTGCTCTCGCTCCTGCTTGTTGTTCTCAGCGTTCTTTCGCTGCTTGTCAGCCTTGTTTTCTTGCTGCTCAACTTCAAAAAATTTAACAGCAAGGGGCTGTTTGGCACAAATCTTGTTGCAAGCATAATGATGTTTGCAAGCGCTTTCTGTTTCAATCAGCTTTCTTCAATGCTTGCCGCAAGCACTCTTTCGGATGCTGTCAGCTGCAATCCAAGCTGGGGGATTTTTGTTGGAGGAGCACTTTTCCTTGTATCTTCAATAACAAACCTCATAGTTTCTCTTCAGCCTGTCAACATCCCTGCGGATGAAGAAAAGGAAGTAAATGCAGAAGAGAAAGAAAAAGTAAATGCATAAATAAGAATTCAAAAGCCATGCAGTTCAATGAAACTGCGTGGCTTTTTTGCTGTTTGAATCCCCGACGGAATATTTTGACACAATGCGGATAAAATATTTGAAGAATTCTGATGAAAGGTTGATTGAATGGCAATTACAGGCGGGGAATACGGAAAAATGGCGAAAAAGGCTTCGCCGCCGAGTAAAAAAGTTAAAAACGGCTGTCTTGCTTTTGTTATAGGTGGTCTGATTTGTGCGCTGGGCGAAGCCTTAGGCATGATTTATGAAAAAATCGGAATCGGTCATGATGATGTTAAAGCGCTGATTCCCGTTACGCTGATAGTTATTGCAGCGGTGTTGACAGCACTTGGCGTGTTTGACAAAATAGCCTATTATGCAGGCGCGGGCACGATTGTTCCCATAACAGGCTTTGCAAATTCAATTGTGTCTCCCGCTATGGAATTTCAGAGCGAAGGCAGAATCCTCGGCACGGGCGCGAATATGTTCAAAATCGCAGGACCTGTTCTTGTTTACGGTTCGGCAGCTGCGGTGATATACGGAATAATATATTATATTCTTCAAAGATAAAAAAGGCAGGAGAAAACTCCTGCCTTTAACTTTTATGATTTTATTTAAGGTCGCCGCCGACTGAGCCGTCCCAAGTGTCAACATGCTGAGCCTTCATTTCTTCTTCGTCAAACCATCTGGTTGTAACAGCCTTTGTTTCTGTGTAGAAACGGAAGCCGTCCTTGCCGAGGCAATGAAGGTCACCGAAGAATGACTGCTTGTGACCTGTGAAGGGGAATACGCCGACGGGAACGGGAATACCTACGTTAACGCCGACCATGCCGCCGTCTGTTCTCTTTGCGAATTCTCTTGCATAGTAGCCGCTCTGTGTGAAGATAACCGAGCCGTTTGCAAAGGGATTGGCGTTCATAACCGCAAGACCCTCTTCAAAGTCCTTGACTCTCTTGACGCAGAGAACGGGTCCGAAGATTTCTCTCTGACCAACGGTCATGTCTTCTGTTACATGGTCAAAGATAGTGGGACCTACATAGAAGCCGTTTTCATAGCCGGGAACAACGGGATTTCTGCCGTCGAGAACAAGCTCTGCACCCTCTTCGATGCCTTTTTCAATCCATTTGAGAATGGACTGTCTGTGAGCTTCTGTAACAACGGGGCCGAGGGTTGATTCTTTATCATATGCGGGGCCGAGCTTAAGCTCTTTTGCAAACTTAACAAGATAGCCTACAAGCTCATCAGCGATGCTTTCCTGAGCAACTATAACGGGCAGAGCCATGCAGCGTTCGCCTGCGCAGCCGAATGATGAATTGATGATGCCTCTTGCGCTTCTTTCAAGGGCTGCATCTTCAAGAACAAGACCGTGGTTTTTGGCTTCGCAAAGAGCCTGAACTCTCTTGCCGTTTGCGGCTGCTCTTGAATAAATGTGAAGACCGACGCTTGTCGAGCCGACAAAGGTGATGCCCTTAACGTCGGGGTGATCCATAAAGATTTCAGCTTCGTTTCTGGAGCAGGTAACGATGTTGATAACGCCGTCGGGAAGACCTGCTTCCTGCCAGAGCTCTGCAAGTCTCATGCAGGTCATGGGAGTCATCGAAGCGGCCTTGAGAACGATTGTGTTGCCGCAGACAATGCAGAGGGGTGACATCCAGCCCATGGGAATCATGCCGGGGAAATTAAAGGGAACAATGCCTGCAAAAACGCCGACAGGCTCTCTGTAAAGGGTTGTATCATAGCCTGATGATGTGTCTCTCATGCTTTCGCCCATGAGAAGAGAAGGAGCCGAGCATGCAAGCTCAACGGGTTCTTTAACCTTGAGGATATCACCCTTTGCTTCGCTCCATACCTTGCCGTGTTCTCTTGCGCAGATTTCTGTAAGCTCATCCATATGCTCTTCAAGAAGTTCACGGAATTTGAAAACAATCTGAACTCTTTTCATAACGGGGACGTTTGACCAACTCTTGAATGCTTCTTTAGCGCAAGCAATAGCTTCATTAACTTCGTCTTTTGTGCAGCAGGGAGTCTGTGCGATAACTTCGCCCGTGCTGGGATTATAAACGTCCATGTATTTTTCGCAGGAAGAATCAAGCCACTTGCCGCCTGCAAAATACTTAAGCTTTTTAACTGCCATTTTAAACACTCCTATCGATTTTTTCCATATAATTTTATAACTTTTTATACTTCATGTCAACAATTATTTGAGCATCGAACTCTGATTGAGAAGCTGTGTGTTATAAATAAATAAAACGTCACAATTTTCAAAATCAACAAATTCTCCGAGAATCTGCGATGAAATATATCTTGTGTCAACAAGAGTTATCTTTCCGTAGCTGCCGAGAAGAAGGGGAGCAAGCGATGAACCGAATGAATCACGGAAGATAACAAGCTCTTTTCCGTCGGGGTTGAGCGGATTTTCCGCTGTGATAATCGGCACCGCACCCGAGAAAAAGACGTCGTATTTGTCGTTGCCGTTGAATTTGTTTAAATCATAAACGCCGACGTGT
>JAZNSX010000102.1:0-30078 GCA_045591425.1 Acutalibacteraceae bacterium
ACGAAGCATTTCAACCATGCCATTTGCACACGCTGCTGCACGCTTCTCATCATCGTGGGGATACATATACATGGCATGATAATCTCTTGTATTCTGCATAATCGGCATTTCTGAGAGGATTTTTTCAGCTTCGGAAATATCAACGCCGCTGTTTTCGATAAGGCTGAGGTCACGCAGATAAAGGCACATAAGCTTTTTAGACCATATTCTGATGCTGTCGGTTGAACAGTGGTTCTGAATCATGTCATAGACCCTCTGCACTTCACCTTTTATTGAAATAATATATTCGTCATCGTCATCTGCCTGAATAAGCGCATTGAGATATTTTGCGAGAAGATCATAGTTGCCGGGGAACTCAACAATTGCATCCTTGAGCATATCTCTCGCTTCGCCAATCTTTCCTTCGTTCCACAAATATGAATATTTTTCGCAGTATTCCTTGATTTTTTCCTCTTTAGCGATAATGTCCGCACCGAGAAGACTGTCAACGGTAACGTTGAAAAAGGAAGCGATTGCAGGAAGCATTGTGATGTCGGGATAAGTTTCACCTCTCTCCCACTTACTTACCGCCTGGAATGACATTCCGAGGAAATCTGCGAGTGCCTCCTGAGTGAGGTCCTTTGATTTGCGAAGCTTTTTGAGATTTTCACCAAAACAGATTGTCATAATAATATCACCTTTCAATTGTTATTGTTAACCCGGCCGTTGGTTACAACCAGATAATAACAGTTTTTTCGAAAAGAAACAATAACCTGTTTTTTGAAGCAAATTCTCCTGATAAGAGAATTTTTCTAACGTGTGAAAAGAGATAAAAAAATCCGCTCTGCCGAAACAGAGCGGATTGATTTGTTAAAATTAACTTATTTAATTTCAACCTTTGCGCCAACTTCTTCAAGCTTAGCCTTAGCAGCTTCAGCGTCTTCCTTGGAAACGCCTTCCTTGAGAGCCTTGGGAGCGCTGTCAACAGCAGCCTTAGCTTCTGCAAGGCCGAGACCTGTGAGCTCACGAACAACCTTGATAACCTTAATCTTTTCTGCGCCAACTTCAGCAAGAATTACATCGAATTCTGTCTTTTCTTCTGCTGCTGCAGCTGCTTCTGCGGGAGCTGCTACTGCAACTGCTGCTGCTGCGGATACGCCGAATTCTTGCTCTCCTGAGCGAGTGCGGAGATTTAGCTCAAGTACTGTAAGTTCTTTGATTGTTTCAATCATTGCTGCAATCTTTTCTGATGCCATTTTATTTTTCCTCCAATAATAATGAATTTTTAATTAATTAAATTATGCTTCTGCGGGTGCTTCTTCTGCTGCGGGAGCAGCTTCGCCGCTCTTGTCAACGATAGCCTGGATAGCACGGGCAAATGATGCGATGGGTGCGTTGAATGCGTTGCAAACTGTTGCAAGAAGGATTTCTCTTGTGGGAAGCTTTGCAAGTGAGTCGATTGTTGCAGTGTCAACAACCTTACCGTCAAGATAACCGCTCTTTACTGAGAAGTTCTTGTGTGTATCAGCAAACTTCGAGAGAATTCTTGCTGCTGCGGTGTGGTCATCGGGGCTGATAGCGATAGCTGTTGTGCCTTCGAGAACGCCGCACATATCGTCAAGACCTACGTTCTTAGCAGCGAGACCGAGAAGAGTATTCTTAACAACTGAATACTTGATGCCTGCTTCACGAAGCTCTTTACGGAGCTTTGTATCATCAGCAACGTTGATGCCCTTATAGTCAACAAGAACACCGGCTACTGAATTCTGGAGCTGCTCGGTAAGGTCAGCGACAATCTGTTTCTTCTGTTCCAAAACTTTTGCGCTGGGCATGTATTTTCACCTCCGTGTGGATTATATACATTAAATTGCAATAAAGAAAGCCCTTTCCGCAAACCGCAGAAAGGGCGTGAACATACATAGAATTATTGTATGCATCCTCTCTCGGCAGGCGGTTAAAAATAACCTTTATGCGAAAAGCACCTGCTGTCTTAAAAAGAACAGCTTAGATATAATAGCACAAAGATTTGTGCTTGTCAAGCATTTTTTATGCTTCTGCTGTGTTTCCGATCTTGTTCGGGTTAACCTTTATGCCGGGGCCCATGGTTGTTGCAAGAACGCAAGAACGGATATACTGACCCTTTGCTGCGGCGGGCTTAGCCTTGATGATAGCATCGAGGAGAGTGTTGAAGTTCTCACCGAGCTTTTCAGCACCGAAGGAAACCTTGCCGATGGGGCAGTGGATAATGTTTGTTTTGTCAAGACGGTATTCAATTTTACCTGCCTTAGCTTCTTCAACAGCCTTAGCTACGTCAGGAGTAACTGTGCCTGCCTTGGGGCTGGGCATAAGACCGCGGGGACCGAGAACCTTACCGAGACGGCCAACGAGACCCATCATGTTGGGTGCTGCGATGCATACGTCAAAATCCATGAAGCCTTCGCCCTGGATTCTTGCAACAAGGTCTTCAGCGCCGACAACTTCTGCGCCTGCTGCAGCTGCTGCATCAGCATCTGCGCCCTTAGCAAAAACTGCAACTCTTACTGTACGTCCTGTTCCGTTGGGGAGAACTACAGCGCCGCGAACCTGCTGGTCAGCATGACGTGAGTCAACGCCCAAACGAACGTGTACTTCAACTGTTTCGTCGAACTTTGCACTTGCAGTCTTAACAGCAAGATCAAGTGCAGCGTCGGTATCATAGAGTGTTGCTCTTTCAACGAGCTTTGCACTCTCATTATATTTCTTTCCGTGTTTCATGTTAATTAATTCCTCCCAAAGATGTGGTTAATCGGATTTTTCCTCCCACAGTTTGCAAATCAGTCAGCTACGGTAACGCCCATGCTGCGAGCTGTGCCTGCGATCATGCTCATTGCAGCTTCAACTGAAGCAGCGTTGAGGTCGGGCATCTTCTGCTCTGCGATTTTGCGAACCTGTTCCTGAGTGATGGTTGCAACCTTGGTCTTGTTGGGAACGCCCGAACCGCTTTCAATGCCGCATGCCTTCTTGATAAGCACTGCTGCGGGCGGGGTCTTTGTGATAAAGCTGAATGTACGGTCAGCGTAAACTGTGATAACAACAGGGATAATAAGACCCATGTCGTTCTTTGTGCGCTCATTGAATTCCTTTGTGAAAGCCATGATGTTAACGCCGTGCTGACCGAGAGCAGGACCTACCGGGGGAGCCGGAGTAGCCTTGCCTGCGGGGATCTGCAACTTAATTAAGCCAACTACTTTCTGTGCCATAATTAAAAACCTCCACAAATTGTGGTAAGTTGCGGAGCCTTGAAGCTCCTCCCACGAAGCCCACGCCATAAAGCGGGACTGCGCATTAAGCGCTAAATTTGAAAGGGACAAGCCCTCAAATTACCGTGATTATTCGGCAAGCTCAACCTGATCGAGCTCAAGCTCAACAGTTGTCTGTTTGCCAAAGAGTGCGGAAACGGTGACCTTGACGATGTTGTTGTCAACGTCGATTTCCTCGACAATGCCGCTGAAGCCGTCAAAAATTTCATCGATGATGTTGACTGTGTCGCCAACGTTATAAGAAACCTCAACGCTTCTCTTTTCGACTCCGAGCCTGATAACTTCTTCGTCGGTAAGAGGAATTGCCTTGTTTTCAGGACCTACGAAACCTGTAACACCTCTTGTGTTGCGGATAAGCAGCCATGTTTCGTCGCTCATAGCAGGGCGGTTATCTCTGTCGGGATAAACAGCAACCTTAACGAGAACGTAGCCGGGGAAAAGCTTGCGCTCAACCTCTTTCTTTTTCTCCGCATCAGTGACAATTTCGGTGGGAATCTTTACTTCAAGAATCTGATCCTGCATTTTGCGGTTTTCGACCATCTTTTCAATGTTGGTCGCAACCTTGTTTTCATAACCGGAGTAGGTATGGACTACATACCATCTTGTGTCAACAGACATCTGATTTCCTCCCGTATCAGCCGATGAAATTAATCAGACCTGCCACATGAGTGTGGTCGCCGTGGTCTGTCACTGCGTTTGCAACAGTTGTTGCAACGGTGTTTGCGGCTGTTGTTGCTTCTGCTGCATTGCCGATGCTTTCTGCGCCTCTTTCAAGAAGTGAAAGAAGAAGAGCGAGAAGCTGGTCAACTGCAAAAATTGCCAATCCGCAGATTGCGACAACTGCGAGAACAATGCCTGTGGATTTAAGAACGGTCTTTGCATCGGGCCAAACAATCTTTTTGATTTCGCCCTTGATGTCTTTGCAGAACTTTTTGATTGCCTTGCCGGCTCTGACGAAAATATTTCCGTTGGGGTTAGCAGGCTTCTTTTCCTTTTTCTTATCGGCGGCGGCAACCTTTTCTGCAGCTTGGGAAACTTCCTTTTTAGCCATAGGTTAAATCCTCCCGCTTAATTATTTTGACTCTTTGTGGAGAGTATGCTTCCTGCAAAAACGGCAGTACTTGTTCATCTCCAGCCTGTCGGGTGTGTTCTGCTTGTTTTTCATTGTGTTGTAATTGCGCTGTTTGCATTCGGTGCAAGAAAGTGTGATTTTAACTCTTTTACCGTTAGCAGCCATGTGCGGCACCTCCATTTTCGGAATATTTAGCCCTGTAGCAGGTCTATCAGGCAACCTGACAGAGCCAGGCCTCCCTCTGCGTAACAATTTGTTTTTGGGCGCAAAAAAAAGAACCCACTTGCAGAGGTACAAATATATTAGCACATTCATACCTCGCAGTCAAGCACTTTTTTTGAGCGGGTCCTGTTTTTGGATATACATATTATATATATTGTGTTTTTACACCGTCGCTTTGTCGGATTTTACAATATATGCGAAAAAATTTTTTATAAAACGCCTTTAAAATACATTCCTCTGGTAAATTCTCCCTGCGGCTGTGCCGAAATTTTAACATCCTCAATGATTTTTCGGCACTCGTCCTTTGCTTCGGTTGTGAAATAGATTAAGCCAAAATCCAGATTGCGCATTTCATTTTTCTTATCCGCAACCCAAAGAGGGCGGGAGTTCAGAATGAAGCTGCATCCGTTTTTGCACACAACGGGGAATTCAACACCCATGCGGTCAACAAGGAAGCTGCTTTTGCCGCATTCTGCGCATGAAATTTTGTTCTTTATCGGACAGTTGCGGGTAAGCATTAGCGGAATTCTTCCGTAAATCATCGCGCCGCGCTTTATTTCTCCGCCGAGGCGCGCAGCCTCCGAAAGCGTCATTTCGCAGGATATAAGGCAGTCTTTTGCGCCGAGGCGTTGCATTTCGGCAAGCGAAACGCTGTTATAAACATTCATGCCAAAGCCTGTTGAAAACGGAATGCCCGCTTTTTCTGCTATGCCCACGCCATCAAGATTGCAGACCCATGCAAGCGAAAGACCCGCAGCTTTGAGTTCCTTTAATCTATTAATGTATATATCCGCATTTGAAAATACGGCAACGGGCACCTCAACGGCAGTTTCGATTCCCGAAGCAGTAAGCCTTTGAACGGTTTCAGCCGAGGCTTCAATCGGAAGAACAGCTCTTTCAATGCCGCCGAGATTTTCGGGTATCTGCTCCTCGCTGAAAAATCTCGCCTGAAGAGCAAGCGGAGATGCCTTGTGCGGTGATATAATATTATTGTATAACGAAACAGGGATTTCAGGCTTTGCCGAAATTGCCGATTCGAGAGCACTGAGAGCATCTCTTCTTAAAGCGTTAAGCGCACCGGCAGAAGTGTTGAGCCCTTCTTCAAAGTCAACGCTTACGGATTCGGCATAAAACTGTGTGCCGCCGCATTTTGAAACTCTCTGAATCAAATCCTCTCGGCCGAGCGGCTTATTAAGAGCTTTTCGCGGAAGGGTTTCGCTTGTTATTTCTATTGATTTACCCAAAGCCGATGCCGTTAACCTCATCGGCAGGTTTTCTTTGAATGTGAGTGAAAACTTAACGGGAATAAGCGCATTTTCGTTGTCATAAAGCCTTTGCAGACCCGACAAAACGGGGGCGGCATTTTCAACATCCTCTTTTCGTCTTGTGCCGAACATTTCCTTGCCGAGCTTACCCTCAAAATATCCCTTCGTGAAGCCCGAGCGCGAAAAAACGGCGTGTAAAGAGCGGTTCAAATCTTCATCCGGCGAATTGTTAAGGCTGTTTTTGCAGGTAGTCACCGCCGCAGCAACATATTCGGGGCGCTTCATTCTTCCCTCGATTTTAAACGAACATATACCTGCTCTTTCGAGCCTTTTCAGCTCTTCAATCAGCGACAAATCCTTAAGGCTGAGGTTGCTGCCGCCTTTGCCGTTGACTCCGAACGGAAGCCTGCACGGCTGGGCGCAGAGTCCGCGGTTGCCGCTTCTGCCGCCGAGCACCGCACTCATCAGGCACTGACCCGAAACGCACATGCACAGCGCACCGTGAACAAAATATTCAAGCTCCATATCCGTCTGAGCAGAAATGGTGGCAATTTCTTTTTCCGAAAGCTCGCGGGGCAGAACAGCCCTTGAAAATCCGAGCTTTTCAAGAATTCTTATCCCCTCTATGCTTTGCACGGACATCTGAGTTGATGCGTGCATGGGCATGGAAGGAGAAACCTGCCGCACCGTTGCGGCAAGCCCGATATCCTGCAAAATAAGTGCGTCCACAGAAAGCTTGCAGGCGCACTCGATTGCTTTATATGCGGTTTCGCTCTCGCCGTCGCTCACAAGAGTGTTCAGCGCAAGATAAACCTTGACATTTCTTGCATGGCAGTAATCAACAGCGGCTTTAAGCTCCTCTTCGGAAAAATTGGCTGCATTTCTGCGCGCGTTAAGATATTTGCCACCAAGATAAACGGCATTTGCCCCGCAGCGGACAGCGGCGGTCAGCGCCTCAATGCTGCCGGCGGGTGCAAGAATTTCAGCCGCCATTTATCTGCCGGCCTTGAGAGCTGCAAGCTCTTTGTTTACTCTTTCAAGCTCTCTCTTTGAAATTTCAACATCTGTCCTTGCTCTTGCGGCATCCTCAAGATATTCCTGAATCTGGTTTCTGAGGTTTTCGGATGTGATTTCGCTCTTCTTTGCAGCATCTGCATATTCAAGAGCCGTCACGATTGCTGCCTGAGTCACCGAAATTCTTGAATTGCTGCTCATGAGGGCAGAGATTCTTTTGTCAAGCTCAGCGCCAAGCTCTGCAACATATTCAAGGTTGTCGTCTGTTGAAATGTTATAAGTATCGTTTGCGATTGTAAGTTTGATTTTTTCCATAGCTTTCACCCCGTAATAAATTTTGATACATTATAATTATACAACATTTATCGAAAGGAATAAAGATATTTTTTTAATTTTTTTGCAGTATTTTTAACTCTTCATTGATAAAGCGCTTTTTTTATGTTATAATCGGCTTGTAATTCTGCGAATCGGATGTGATTTTTTGAAAAAATTTGTTTCGGCGTTTCTCGCCGTTTTGATATTATTCACCTTCTGCTCCTGCTCGTCTCAAAAGGAAACCGCTCTGATTATTTCAGGAACAGATATTAACAGCGAAGTTTTCACTTATTTTCTTGACAGGGTTTCCCATCGCCCGACGGATTACGGGCTGACCGAAAATCCCGAAAAAAACGACCTTAAGCAGGCAGTAATCAACGAATGCAAAAAATATGTGACCGTTAACACCGAATTCATGAACAGAGGGCTCAGCCTCTCCGCGGCAGAAAAGGTTGAAATTTCAGACAACGTCAACTATTTCTGGGTCAGATTTGAAAATCACTATGATGAAATCGGCGTTTCAAAGCAGACTCTCACAAAAATCATGACCTCGCAAGCATATGAAGATGCTCTTTTTACCGCAATTTATGACCGCGGCATAGAAAACGAAGCGGCAGAAAAAGAACTGACCGACTATTTCTATTCCAACTATGTCAGCTTCCGCAACGTCTGTGCCTATTTCACCTCGACAGACGGCTCAACGCCCATGACTCAGCAGGAAAAAAACGAATTGCTTGCCGCTTTTAATGCTCTTGCCCAAAACGCGCCGACGGATGCGGATAAGTTTTCCGAAGCCGTAACCGCCGCGGGCTACACACTTTCCGATTCAACACTTCTCAAAAAGGATTCCGCAGGCTATCCTGCAGGCTTTTTCGAAAAGGTCTACGCACAAGCCGACGGCACGGTGCAGATAATCGTTTATGACGAATGTGTATTTGCCGTGTGGAAAGAAAATTTGAAAGAAAAGGGCGAAAGCGTTTATCCTAACTACCGCTCTTCCTGCATCAGCGACCTTTATTCCGTTGAGGCTTCCGACATGGTTGAGCAACAAATCGAAGCGCTGACAGTCGAAGAAAAACGCTGTGTAAACAAAACTATCAACAAATTAACATGAGCCAATTTGGCTGTCTCAATAAGATGAAGAAGCTGTTTTCTCCGAACGATAGGCATATGTGTATATGTCGAGTTCGGAAAAACAGCTAAAAAGAAACAAAAACAATGACATTAATTCTATATTGCGATTAAAAGCGGCTTGCAAAGGTTAATCCAATGCGAGCCGCTTGTTTTTAAGGGTCGATGTAGGCATCGACCCCTGCATTATTTGTTTCTTTTGTTCTTCGCTTAGTGAGGCAGCCCATTATATGCTCCAGATAAGCTGCATTACCTTGCCAATGAACGAAAGAACAAGATTTGTTATCTTCCATGTATATTCGGGGGTAAATACTTCAAGTAATTTTTCGATTATTCCGCTGAAAAGCTCTCCGGCTTTATCTGCAGGAGCTTCATCCTCGGTCTTTTCAATTGCAAAATTATCAACTCTGACCGTCTCGCCGTCAACAACCTCATAGGCGTTATAGTACAGGCGGTCACCCTCAACCGTGATTGCGGAGAACATAGAATTCTCTGTGTTTTCGGTGTTGAGCTTTTCCGCTCTTGGGAAGAGCGCGTCTGTTGCCTCGGCATCCTTTGTCTGATAAACCTTAACGCCCGAGGTGCCGCAGATTGAATAAATCGAGCCTTTGGGATTATACTTCATTCTGTATTCAAGACCCTCAAAGGTAACGGTTTCGGTCTTTGAAGGCACAACCGCGTTTGCGTTGAGTGCATCGGTTCTCAGATAAACATGGTCGTGACCCTGAAGAACAAGGTCAACTCCGAGATAGGGAAGAAGCGCGCTGAGCTGAGCTCTCATGCCCTTGACATCGCCGTCATCATAATGCGAACCGTTGGAATAAACTGCCTTGTGTAAAACAACAACCTTCCATTTTGCATTGCTTGACTTGATGTCATTCTTCATCCACTCGATCTGAGCCGCGCCGAGCTTGTCATCTTCAATATCGTTTGTGTTGAGAACGGTGAAATGAACATCGTTATAATCGTATGAATAATAAACGCCCGTTTCCAAATCCTGCTCGGGAACGTTGGGAAGAACAAAGTTTTCGGTTATTACAGCCTCTTCATCCTCATGGTTGCCTGTTGTCGGCATAAAGGGCAGGTCAAGCAGCTTATCTGTGGAGTTGAGAAGGTAATTCCAATGCTTAACATTTTTGCCTTCGTCAACATTGTCGCCCGCCGATACGATAAATCTTGCATCGGGATGCTCGGCAGATGCTGTTTCAATTACCTCGGCAAATCTGTCGAAATGGTCGGGGCGCTGAGCCTGCGGGTCTGTTATATAAAGGAAAGTAAAGCCTTCTTCGCCGCCCTCGGCGGTTGTGATAATTCCGGGCTCGCTCCACCAACCCTTTTCAGCATCGCCGACGCGGTAGCAGTATTTTGCGCCGCTTTCAAGCCCGCTGAGCTTCACGGTGTGCTTAACATAATCCTTTGTGAAGGGCAGCAGACCGAGAATGCCGAGATCTGCGCCGAAATATGTTTTGCCGATAAGCTCATGTGATGCGGTTACTTTCTTGCCCGATGTGGGGTTGCCCGTAAACTTGGGCTTTTCGCTGTAAGGCACAAGCTCGATATCTGTGCCTGTCACGCTGTATTTTGTGAGCCATGTTATGCTGACTTCTTTCGAAGCATCTGCGCCGAGAGACATAACGACATGCGACGGGAGCCTGTAATCCTCAACCGTTGCTTCAACCTCAACGGGGCCTTCATAAGCGAGAACCGCATTGTTATCAATCCTTTCACCTTCATCAATAAGGAAGGAGGAAAGCATCCAGTTGATTGTATAGCCCCATGATTCATACTGGCTCTGAGTGATATATTCGCCCATAAGATGCTCGATTATTGCATCGATTGAGCTGTATTCCTCGGGAATTAGCGGAATTGAAAGCACGCTGTCAACAAGATTGATGAAGCTGTTGTCGCCGCCGAGGAGAACCTCAACCGCGCCCTGAAGAACTCTGCCTAAAAGCCAGAAAACATTGCCCTGCGGGAAAAGCTCACCGGGATTGAATTCAAGGTTTGCAAGAATTTCATTCTTGACAAGGTCATCCTTGACAACCTCAAGAATAAGGGCAAAAAGCTTTTCTGCAAGCTCACCGCTGTCAAAGCCCTCAAGCACATCGCTTATATAAGGATAATCCGAGATATCCTCATCGCCTGCATAGTAAGTAAGCATTACCGTTGTTGCAAATTCGCTGACGGTGCATCCGTCTGCGTTAACTTCATAGCCGAGAACGTCGGTAAGCTTTGTTGCGGGCATATCGGAAAGTTTGAAATTGAGCAGCTTGTCGATAATTGCTTCAAGCTTGTCCATTGTAAGCTCGGGCTGATTGACATAAACCTCGTCAATCTGAGAGAAAAGGTCGTTGATGAAGCCCATAACATTTGAGCTGACAGTCAGAATCTCGACAGGTCCGAGAGCAAGACCGTTGGTTCCCAGAGCATCAACAATAATCTTTTCAAGGTCAAGATTCATAGATTTAAGGAATTCGCCGATGCCGCCCATTGCCTGAATATCGGCAAAGGTGTCCGTGACAACCGGCTCAACAGCACCCATAATCAAATCCTTAACATCGCCCTCGCCGAAGGTTCTTTCATAAGAATATGTGTAGGCAAAAGGTTTTTCGTAAACCGTGCCGTCATCGCTGACAACAGGCTGATATTCGTCGATATCCTTGGTTTTCATATCCATTGAAACGGTTTCGCCGTCGGATTCGAAATCGACAATTTTATAATAGTTGGGGAAGCCCGTAAGAGTGGGGCTGAGAATGTCATAAATAACCTCGCCGCTGTCTGAAACATGCGATGATGTGTCATTAACATGAAGATGACCTGTGAACATATAATGCATACCTGCATCCGCAAAGGTCTCCGCTACTCTGAGCCAATCCTGAACAACGAAGGGCCAGAAGGTTGCTTCCTCAATATCCATGTGAGGAATGAGGTTGTGATGCTGCATGCCGACAACGGTGAGTCCCTGTTCCTCTGCTTCTTCACATTCGGCAACAATCCAGTCCATCAGGCCGTCGGCTATTCTTCCGTCTGTCATGTGCTCGTTGCCCTCAGCGCCGTTATCCTCGCTGTACATACAACTGTCAATAGCTATGAGTCTGTAGCTGCCGAGAGTTGCTGCATATGAGAGCATACCGCCCTTTTTGCCTTCTTCGGGTTCAAAAAAGCTGTCCGCCATATCAAAGCCAAGGTCGGAATAAATTTCTCTGAACTGCTCGGGGGAAGTTTTTTCTGTCGGCTCTTTGACACCGCTTTCATAGGTAACAGCATTACTGTTGTTGATATCGTGGTTGCCCGGGATAACAAAAACAGGGATGCCTGTTTCAGCCTCAAATGCCTCAAGCTTTTCAGCAAGTGCCTTGTGGCTTTCAAGCTCGCCGTCCTTTGTCAGGTCACCGGGGATAAGAACATATTCAGCCTCGTTTCTTGCTGCGCCGTCAAGGGCGTTTTCAAGAAGCGAATCAAGGTCGTTATATTCCTTATGCTTGTTCTGAACAAAATTTTTCCAAACCTCGCTGTCACTTTTAAGCGACTGAGCGAAATAGTGAATATCCGAAACAACGGCGAAGCGGATTTTTGAAGTGTCCGCACTTGCTGTCATCGGGATGCATGCAATGAGCATTGAAAACGCAAGGATAACGCAAAGAATTTTAACGCTTAATTTCCTTTTCATTTTTTATCTCCTCAAGGTGAATGAAGTAATTTAAACCTGCCCGAAAGCGAGCCTTTTCGCCGCTTTTAGGAGTTTCGGTATTGAAAGGCGTCAGCCTTCCTGCAACCTCAACAACCAAAAATCGTCTGAAAATTCTTCGCTTTCGGGTCGAAGAATTTTCACGGAGAGGATTTTGGGTCAACCAAGGCACAAAACGCAGCAAATCCTTGATGGATTTGCGAGTATTTTAATGATGGGTGAGCGGAAATCCGCCCGTGAAAATCACGGTTCAGACTACTCCATTCACCTTCAAGTGACGGAAGCAAAACAACTTCCGTCACCGAATTATTATTTTTAGATGTTTTTAAGAAGGGGACCGATGCCCTTGATTGCAGCGGGAATGCCCTTAAGAATCTTGCGGATGCCACCCTTTTCGCCGCTTATCCACATAACAAGACCTTTTGCCATGTCTTCGCTCATTACGCCGCCGCTCATGCTGATGAAATCACGGAAGGGTGTCTGAAGAGCGATTGCCTGAGCAAAGCCTGCAGGAATAACGGTTGTAAGGAGCTTATAGAAACGCTTGCCGTTCTTTGTGTGGGCGCAGCTTTCAAAGGTGTCCTGAATGCCGAGCGCTCTGTTGGGGTCATAATTTGCGGGGGGAAGCTCTCTGCCGAGAACAGCAACAAACTGCTCTGTGGGAACATTCTGAACATCGCCGGTGTAATAAGCAGGTGCAACAGCGGAATAATCGGGAATGTTCTCTGTTGTGCCCGAAACGTTGACGGTTGCGGAAAGCTTGATATCTGCGCTTGAAGCACCGACGAGAATGTCGAATTCGCCGCTTTCAACGCACCAGTCATTGATGTTCACATTATAGAAAGCAAAGGCTCTCTTGTTAAGAATGAGCTTGACTTCCTTGATTTCGCCGGGGTTGAGCCATACCTTTTTGAAAGCCTTAAGCTCTTTCTCGGGTCTGTAGATTGTGCTTTCCTTGTCGGCAACATAAAGCTGAGCAATTTCATAGCCCGAAACGTCGCCTGTGTTCTTGAGCTTAAAGGAAACTGTGAGAGTATCGTTTTCGCTCATTGAAGCCTTGTCAAGCCTGATGTCGGAATATTCAAAGGTTGTGTATGAAAGACCGTAGCCGAAGGGATAGCGGACAGCTTTCTTTGCCTTTTCATAATATCTGTATCCGATATAAACGCTCTCGCGGTATTCAACCGAAGCGGGATTGCGGGGGAAGTTGTTGACGGCGGGAGTGTCATAATAAGTCATGGGATATGTTTCGGGCAGCTTGCCGCAGGGATTAACAGCGCCGCTGATGATATCGGCAACCGCGCCTGCACCTGCCTGGCCGCCGAGATAGGAGTTGAGAATGGCTGAAACGCCGTCATTCCAGGGCATCTCAACGGGTGAACCGCCTGCAAGAACAATAACAACGTTCTTGTTAACCTTAAGAATCTCTCTGACAAGGTTGTCATGAGCTTCGGGGAGGTTCATGTGAGTTCTGTCAAAGCCCTCTGCCTCATAGTCATCGGTAAGACCGATGAAAAGAACAACTGTTTCGCATCTCTTTGCAACCTCAACAGCCTGCTGAAGATGCTCTGCATTCTTCTTTGCCTTCTTCTGCTTGAGCTCATAGCCCTGTGCAAATTCAACGTTATAGCCAACCTTCTGAAGCTCTTCAAGAGCGTTGTCAAGCTGAGTGGGATTGATGTGAGATGAGCCTGCGCCCTGATATCTGGGAGTTCTTGCAAGCTCGCCGATAACGGCAACCTTTCCGCTCTTTTTGAGAGGAAGGATTCCGTTGTTCTTGAGAAGAACCATTGACTGAGCAGCAACCTTTCTTGCAAAGGGCTGGTCATCTGCATCATTATAAGCATAGCCGGGCTTTGCGCCGTCAACCGCTTTCTTTATGAGATTAAGCATGTTGAGAGCTCTTTCGTTGAGAACGGCTTCGTCAAGAGTGCCGTTTTTAACAGCGTCAACAATCTTCTTTGCGCCTGCGCCCGATGATGAGGGCATTTCAAGGTCATTGCCGTTCTTAAGACCGAGAACTCTGTCATTAACTGCGCCCCAGTCGCTGACAACAACGCCGTCATAACCCCACTCGTTGCGAAGTATTTCAAGCTGAGTGTGTTTGTTTTCGGAGCCGTGTGCGCCGTTGATTTTGTTATATGAATTCATAACAGTCCAGGGCTTTGCCTTCTTGACCGCGATTTCAAATGCGGTGAGATAGATTTCACGAAGCGCTCTTTCGTCAACAACGGAATCGCAGGTCATTCTGCGGGTTTCCTGGCTGTTGGCGCAGAAATGCTTGAGCGAAGTGCCAACGCCCTGTGACTGAACGCCTTCAATAAAGCCTGCGGCAAGCTCACCTGCAAGGATGGGGTCTTCCGAAAAATATTCAAAGTTTCTGCCGCAAAGAGGAGAACGCTTCATGTTGATGCCGGGGCCGAGAAGCACGCCGACCTCTTCCTTAAGGCACTTTTTGCCCAGAGCAACGCCCATTTCATAGAGCAGCTCGGGGTCCCATGATGCGGCTGTTGTTGCCGCTGTGGGGTAGCTGATTGCGGGCACGCTGTTGCTCAGGCTGTCGCCCGTTTTGCTGTAGTCCTTTTTGCGAAGTCCGTGAGGGCCGTCGCAAACCATGATTGAGGGGAAGCCGTACTTTTCCATGCCCTTAAGATGCCAGAAGTCTGCGCCGTCACAAATGGCAGCTTTCTCTTCAAGAGTCATCTGAGCAAGAATTTCTCTGGGGTCTTTCATAATGTTGTGTCCTCCTTATATATCGGTATTTTCTTCCAAACTTAATATTTCTTCGGCCTTTACGCCGTCGATTTCTTCAACATTTTTGAGCTTTTTGCGTATAATCTCGTTGCGTTTGCCCGCTTCGTCAAGGGACTTGCCCGCCTCATCGATTTTCTGCCTTGCCTTCTGAAGCACAGCGCCGAATTTGTCATACTGCACCTTAGCGGCGGCGAGAAGAATGCGCACTTCATTTGCTTTTTCGTTTATCGCAACGGCACGGAAGCCGAGCGACAGCGAATTAAGCAGCGCGGTTATGGTTGACGGGCCCGCAATCATAACATTGAATTCGCTCTGAATTTTTTCCGCAATCCCCGAGCGCGATGAGGTTATCTCGGCATAAAGGCCTTCCGTTGCAAGATACATAATCGCAAACGGAGTGGTTAGCGGAACGTTGATATATTTGGTTATTGTTTTTGCTTCGCCGAGAACTCTTGCTTCAAGAGCCTTTCTTGCCGCATCAAGCGCAACGGGGTCGGCCGAGTCCGCCGCGTCGCAAAGGCGGACATAATCCTCCATGGGGAATTTCGAGTCAATCGGCAGATAGGTCATTTCGCCGCCATCGCTCGAAGGAATGCGAACAGCAAACTCAACCCTGTCCTTTGAACCGGGAACACAGACAAAGTTTGTTTCGTACATCCCCGGAATTGTCTGGTCAAGAATCGCGCCGAGCTGAACCTCTGCCCACGTTCCGCGCGCTTTAACATTTGTAAGAACACGGTTAAGAGAAGTTACGTTTGCGGTAACGCCGTTTGAAAGCTCTTTCATTTCGCCGAGAGATTTATAAACGTTTTCAAGCCTGTCGGAAACGGTTTTGAACGAGCTGTCAAGCCTTTGGGTAAGTGTTTCGTTGAGCTTTTCGTCAACAGTCAGGCGCATTTGCTCCAGCTTCTTTTCGTTGCTTTCGCGCATTTTGTCAACCGCCTCGGTCAACGCTTTGCTCTGCTTTTCATTCTGCTCAATATTGTTGAGCCTGATTGTGTTAAGGGATTCGGAAAGCGCCTTTTCCGTTCTGCCCTGATACTCGGTGTTGTCAAGCCTGAGCTTTTCGATTTTTTCGCTCATTTCGGCAAGGCTTTTTGAGGTTTCAAGGCGCATCGCCTGCTGGCTGTTCTGAGTTTCTCTGCGGTTTCTTTCGAATTCCGAGCCTATGGTACCGGCAAGCTTTTCGGCACTTGAGTCAACCTTGCGTTCAAGCTCCGCATTTTTGTTTTTACCCTGCTTTGCAAGAAGCACTATAAGCAAAACGATAACCGCGGCGAGCATGGCAATAGTTATGTAAAATTCCAAGTATAGTCCTCCATTATAGTTATATATTGTATATGATAACATAAAATTGAAAGATAAGCAACAAAAAATTCAGACTTATTGATATTTTATGTTTTGTGTGATAGAATGGGTATATTATCGCAGAAAACGGCGGCCCCGACGTCCCGTGCAAACTAAAAGGAGCATAAAAATGATAGGTATTATCGGTGCAATGCACATTGAAGTTGAAACAATAAAATCGCTTATGGAAAACAAAATTTCCGAAACAATCAGCGGTGTTGAATATGTGAGAGGCAGTCTTCACGGCAAGGAAATCGTTATTGCAGCCTGCGGCATCGGCAAGGTTGCGGCGGCGATGTGCGCCCAGACAATGATTCTGAAATACGCCCCCTGCTGCATTATCAACACAGGCGTTGGCGGAAGCCTTTCAACAAAGCTTGCAATCGGCGATATCGCCGTTGCCGAAAGCCTTGTTCAGCACGATATGGACACCTCGCCTCTCGGCGACCCCATCGGTTTGATTTCAGGCATAAACATTGTTAACATACCTGCTGATAAAAAGGTTGTTGAAACCCTTTTTGAAGGCGTTGAAACCCTTGAAAACATTAAGGGTGTCAAGGGCATTATCGCATCGGGCGACCAGTTTATCGCAAGCGAAGAAAAGAAGAAATTCATCATCGAAAATTTTGATGCAATCGTGTGCGAAATGGAGGGTGCAAGCATCGCCCAGGTATGCTTCACAAACGGTGTGCCCTTCGGCGTTGTGCGCGCGGTTTCGGACTGCGCCGACGGCTCATCTCACATGGATTACGGCGAATTTTTGCCCATCGCAGCGGCAAACGCAGCAAAATTAATCGAGCATTTTGTTAAGAATTCATAACGGTCGAAACCGGCGTTTTATCGCCGGTTTTTCCTTTTTGTGAACTTTTTGCATATATTTTTAAAAATAAATATTACATTTTGTTGACAATCAACAACTCATTTGTTAAAATATTGTTGACTATCTTTAATATGCAGGCGTGTATCTCCTGTGTATGAATAAGGAGGAAATCAAAATGATTGACCAGAGAACGCTGGCGTATATCAATCTCTACGCCGTGCTCGGTACTCTTGAAAACCTTTGCGAGCTTGCTCCCGAAGCTGAGAGTATCCTCACAAACAAAAAGCCCATTTCCATCGGCTTTGAAGTAAAGGGCGGCCCCAGTGCCACCATTACTTTCTACAAGGGCAGATGCAGAATGGAGCAGGGCTGCGCAAAGTGCGATGTTAAGCTTCCCTTCAGCTCATGTGAAAAGTTTAACGGGCTCATCGACGGCACGGTTACTCCCATTCCCTCAAAGGGCTTCCACCACATCGGATTCCTTCTCAAGGACTTCACAAAGCTTACAGACTTGCTTAACAAGTATATGAGACCCGATCCCGCTGATTTGGAAGACGAAGACTTCTTCAGAATCAGCACAACTCTTATGACTTACACCATCGCGGTTGCCATCGCACAGATAGGCAACAACGACGAAATCGGCAAGTTCTCCGCAAGCAATATGGTTGACGGCGAAATCGCTTTCAGCATCAAGGACGGTCCTTCTGCAACAGTCAGAGTTAAAGACCACAGACTTCTTGCAGTCAAAAAGCCCAGCGAAGCTCCAAGAGCTGTTATGGAATTCGCAAACATCAGACTTGCAAGAGATTTGTTTAACGGCAAGGTTAACGCAATCGCCTGCATCGGCACCGGCGATATCGTTATGAAGGGCATGATTTCAATGCTTGACAACCTTAACAGAATTCTTGACAGAGTTGCTCTGTATCTTGCATAAGGAGGTTTCTGAAATGAGTATGAAAATCAACACACACGCAAAAAGCGCAGAGCTCTTTCAGAGAGCCGCAAAAGTAATTCCCTCGGGTCTTTACGGACATCAGGGTCCTGCAGAAGGCTGCTGCATCCCCGTTTCCGCTTACCCTCTTTTCAGCCAGAAGGCTCAGGGCACATATTTCTGGGATGTTGACGGCAACAAATACATAGACTATATGTGCGCATACGGTCCCAACGTTCTCGGTTATAACGATCCCGACGTTGAGGCAGCCGTTATGGAGCAGATGAAGATTGAAAACTGCGTTACCGCTCCTTCAACAAAGATCATTGAGTTTGCAGAGCTTATGGTTGACACCGTTGCTTCCGCTGACTGGGCGTTCTTTGCAAAGAACGGCGGCGACACAACAACTGCGGCTATCATGACCGCAAGAGCAGCCACCCACAGAAAGAAAATTATCTTTGTTAAGGGCTATTATCACGGCGTTGCTCCCTGGTGCCAGAAGGTTGACTATCCCGGCGTTATCCCCGAGGATGTTTCAAACAACCTTTATGTTGACTGGAATGATTTTGAAGCACTTGAAAGACTCGTTGCAGAAAACGAAGGCGAAATCGCCGCTTTCATTTCAACCCCTTATATGCACGGCAACTTTGTTGACAACGTGCTCCCCGCAGAAGGCTATTGGCAGAAGGTCCGTAAGCTCTGCACAGACAAGGGCATCGTTCTTATTGTTGATGACGTTCGCTGCGGCTTCAGACTTGATCTTGCCGGCTCCGACCATCACTACGGCTTTGAGGCAGACCTCATCTGCTTCTGCAAAGCGCTTGCAAACGGCTGGAACGTTTCCGCTCTCTGCGGCAAGGATTGGCTCAAGAGCTCAATCAGCGGTCTTTCATACACGGGCAGCTATTGGATGAGTGCCGTTCCCTTCGCAGCAGCAATCGCCTGCATCAATAAAATGAAAAAAATTGACCTTCCCAAGATTTGTCTTGATAAGGGCACAATGCTCTGTGACGGTCTTAAGGCTGCTGCCGCAAACAACGGCTTCAACCTCAATGTTTCGGGCGAGCCCGCTCTCTTCTATCTGATGCTCAAGGATGACGATTCGCTCATGCTTCATCAGGAATGGATTGCTGAGGTTGTTAAGAGAGGCGTTTACATGACCAACCATCACAACCATTTCATCAACGCTTCGCTTTCCGACGAGGATATCAAGCACACCATCGAGGTTGCGGAGGATGCATTCAAAGCAGTACGCAAGAATCACCCCGAGCTGGGCTGATTCATTATATAAACTAAGGAGGAATTCTTTATGGCATTAACCAAGCAGGAATGGCTTGAGCTCGAAAAGCAGGCTCACGAACTCCGCAAGCTCTGCCTTGACACAACATTCTGGGCAGGCAGTGCCCACATCGGCGGCGGCATGAGTGTTATGGATATGCTCACCATTCTCTATTACAAGTACATGAAGTACGACGTTGAAAATCCCCAGTGGGAAGACAGAGACCGTTTCATTCTCAGTAAGGGTCACGCAGGTGTTGCTCTCGCAAGCCTTGTTTGCCACGTCGGTTTCGACGATAAAGAAAAGCTCAAAACCTTCAACCTTTCAAACTCAACAATGGGTATCCATCTTGACTCAAACAAGGTTAAGGGCGTTGACGCTTCAACAGGCTCGCTCGGCCACGGTCTTTCAATCGCTCTCGGCACAGCCCTTGCAGCAAAGGTTCTCGGCAAAGATTACAAAACCTTCTGCATCCTCGGCGACGGCGAAGGCGATGAAGGCTCCAACTGGGAAGCAGGCATGGCTGCCGCTCACTTCAAGGCAGACAACCTCATTTCTTTCGTTGACCGCAACAAGTGCATGATCGACGGCAGAACAGAAGACGTTATGAAGCTTGAACCCCTTGCAGACAAGTGGCGTTCATACGGCTCTATCGTTAAGGAAGTTGACGGTCACAACTTCAACGAGCTTGCAGATGCAATCGACTTCGCGCTTGAAAACAAGGGTGCTCCCGTTATGATTATCGCCGACACAATCAAAGGCTGCGGCGTTGATTATATGGAAGACGACTATAAGTGGCATTACGGCGCACTTAACGAAGAAAAATATGAGCAGGCTAAGGCAAGCCTTGAAAAATACTATGCAAAACGCGTTGCTCGCGCAGAGAAGGAGGGCATCTGATCATGGCAGGAGGATTAACCTATACAGCTACCGAATCAACAGCATTCTCAACTGCTGAAATTTACGGTAAGGCTCTCTGTGAGCTTGGCGAAAAGCATCCCGAGGTTGTAGCTCTCACAGCTGACCTTGGTAAATCAACAAAAATCGGCATGTTCGGCGAAAAATTCCCCGACAGATACTTCAACGTAGGTATTGCTGAGCAGAATATGTTCGGCATGGCAGCAGGTATGGCAAGAGCAGGCCTTGTTCCTTTCCTTTCAACCTTCTCGGTTTTCGCTTCTCTCAGAAGCGCAGACCAGCTCCACACCGACATCTGCTATCAGAACGTTAATGCAAAAATAATCGCTACCCATGCAGGCACATCCTTCGGTCAGGCAGGCTCAACTCACCATGCTATCTGTGACATGGCGGTTGCCCGTTCAATCCCCAACCTCACCGTTATCTGCCCTGCAGACGGTCTTGAAACATACAATGCAGTTCACGCTGCATACGATAATTTCGGTCCTTATTACATCCGTATCAACAGAGGCTTTGACCGTGTTCTTTATGACACCACAGATTACGGCTTCGAGGTTGGCAAGGCTGTAACAATCAACGAAGGCTCGGATATCACAATCATTGCTTGCGGTTCATGCGTATTCCAGGCATATCAGGCTGCAAAGTTCCTTGAAACCAACGACGGTCTTAAGGTAAGAGTTCTTAATATGCACACAATCAAGCCCATCGATAAGGAAGCTATCGTTAAGGCTGTTATGGAAACCCGCCGCATCATCACCGCTGAAGACCACAACGTTATCGGCGGTCTCGGCTCAGCTGTTGCAGAGGTTATCGTTGAAGCAGGCAAGGGCTGTGCATTCAAGCAGCTCGGCATTCAGGATAAGTTCGCCCCCATCGGTCTCCACGAAGACATCATGTCATCGCTCGGCATCGACCAGAACGGCATCATTGCCGCTGTCCGCGAGGTTATGGGTAAGGACTTCGAACTCGACGACGACTGGGACGACGAAGTTTAATTTGGATTGTTTTCACTTTCTCAAATTAACCAACAACCGAAAGGAATGATTATTATGGCTTCAAGAGAAGATATTTTAACTAATAAAATTTTCCTTTGTGCGGTTCTTCCCCTTATCAAAACAATAGCCACCGACGACCCCGGTCTTGCAAAGAAATTTGAGCACGCTCACGCTGTTATTCAGGTCAGCGCAAAAGATCCCGAGGCTCCCGAAGGCAAGTTTGCAACCCATTTCATCGTTAATTGCGGCGAATGGGAGGTTCACACCGATAAGGTAACCGAAAATGCTCATATCGAGCTCGAATTCAAGAGCATCGAAACAATGAACGCATTTTTCAAAGGAAAAATCGGCCCCGCAACCCTTCCCAAGATGAAGGGTGTTACCAAAAAGCCCGCAGTGTTCTTAGGATTCATGATGACACTTCTCAAGATGTCATCTCTCCTCACCGCTACCGAGGCTCCCAAAGAAGAAGAAGCAAAAAAACTGCTCGTTAAATGCTATTTCTATCTTCTTTCAACAGGTATCAGCACCCTTAACAAGCAGGGTCACGAAGAAATCCACAAATGGACTCTTTCAAGCCCCGACAGAGTTTATGCTTGGGCTGTTGACGGATATCCCGAAATTTCGGCATATATCCGCATCAAGGCAGGTAAGTCAAAGGCAGGCAGAGGCGTTTACAAGCGCGCCCTCCCCTTCTTCACAATGAGATTTGACTGCCTCGACAGCGCGCTCGGCATTCTCATGGGCACCGCAGATATGCTTGAATTCACAAAAGAAAGCAAGCTTATCATGGACGGCGCACCCGAATTCGGCGCCCAAATCGGCGACTACATGCTGAAGGTCGGCGACTACGCAAGATAATTGCATATGATTTAAACGGGAAACCTTGTGAGGTTTCCCGTTTTATTATGTCTTGAAGCGGTAATATAAATATGTTATAATTTTTATAGATATAAAATCCTTAGTTAAGGGGTATTTTTATGAAAAATTTTGATTTTGTTAAAAATGAAAAAATTCAAAGACAAATTAAATTTCTGATAACCGTTGACGAAATGAAAAACATTCTTCGCCGCAACCTTCTTGCCGACGGTTCAAGGCGCGAAAATGATGCCGAACATTCGTGGCATCTTGCAATCATGGCGATGATTCTTGAAGAATACAGCGCGGAAAAGGTTAATATTGAAAGGGTTTTGAAAATTGCTCTTGTGCATGACCTTGTTGAGGTTTATGCGGGCGATACCTTCGCCTATGACACCAAGGGCTATGAGGATAAAGAAGAGCGTGAAATTCAGGCGGCGGAAAAGCTTTTCGGCATGCTTGACCCTGTACAGGGAGCGGAAATCCGCGCGCTCTGGGATGAATTTGAAGCTAAATCCACACCCGAAGCCGTGTATGCCAACGCAGTTGACCGCCTGCAGCCGCTTATTCTCAATTATCTTACAGACGGTCACACATGGAAAATGGGTGTACATGCACCGCAGATTCTCAAAAGAATGGATATTATCCGTACGGCAACACCCGAATTATGGCATATCGTTGAAGGCATAATTTCAACATCCATTGAAAATGGAATTCTGCAACCTTAATAAATTTGTAATAATTTTGAGTCTTTATTTGTAATTCCCCTGATTTACAATCATAAGTGTCAAGGGATTGAATAAGAGTAACCGTTAATTAAATCCTATGTGCAAATCTTGACGGCTATATTTACGCCAATCAGCCCCAAAATACTCGTTAATACACAAAGTATTGCCTGCGTTTTTGAAGCCGATTGACAAAAATCTATCTCGTCAATCTTCACACATTGATTTAATCAACGGTTACATATGAGGTGAAACCGATGTATACCGTTCTTGTCTGCGATGACGATATCGCAATTCTTGATTCCGTTGAAATTTATCTGAAGCTGGAGGGCTATAACGTGCTGCGCGCCGAAAACGGCAGGCAGGCTCTTGAGCAGGTTAAGAATAACGAGGTGCACTGCGTTGTTCTTGACATAATGATGCCCGGTCTGGATGGCTTGCAGGCAACATTGAAGCTCAGAGAAAAACACAACATTCCCATCATCCTGCTTTCCGCCAAAAGTGAAGATACCGACAAAATAACGGGTCTTTCCTTCGGGGCGGATGACTATGTGACAAAGCCGTTCAATCCGCTCGAGCTCATGGCAAGGGTTAAATCACAAATCAGGCGCTATACCGCTCTCGGCTCTCTCGAGAAGAAAGAGGGCGTTATAACAACGGGGGGGCTTTCTTTGGACACCCTCGCAAAAGAGCTTACTCTTGACGGCGAGCCGATAAAGCTCACCGCTACGGAATACGGCATTATGAATGTGCTCATGCAAAACCTCGGCAGAGTGCTCTCAACGGGTCAGATTTATGAGGCGGTGTGGGATGAGCCCGCCTATAACACAGAAAAAACGGTAACGGTACATATCAGGCGAATCCGCGAAAAGCTTGAAATCAATCCCAAAGACCCAAAATATTTAAAGGTGGTGTGGGGAATTGGCTACAAAATCGAAAAATATTAAGTACTCAAAAGGCATCAAGCTCGCTGCGGCAATTCTTGCCGTTGTTATGTTTTTCTCCGCAGGGTGGTTTGCGAATCTTTTCATAAGAGGCTTTGCGGATTATAATGCCTATAACACAAGCGGCGGCATGACCTATACTCAGACATCCGCATTCCGCGGTCTTATGAATTGGGCTGAAGAATATCTTGTCAATAACGCAATGTTTGAGCAGCCTATGACTCTTGAGCAATACAAAGCAAGTCAGGCGGGTAAGGCGGTTGCGGCAGAATACGATTCTCTTGCGAAAAAGGTTTCCGATGCATATGACCTGCTTGAAAGCTCGGGGATAGAGGTTTATGTTTCAAACGACAACAGCTATTATTATCTTCTGCCCTATAAAACGCTTGTTTATGCGATGAACAGCACAGGCGGATATGTTCATTGCGACGAAATTCTGAGTTATTACAATAGCGGCTATATTGAAAAGATTAACCCCATCGGCAAGACGGTTGAATCAACAACCGTGATTGAAACTCAGCCTGTTACACAGCCTCCGATTGTTGAACAGGTTAACGAGCAAGGCGAAGTTTATACGCAGGCTGCTGTTTCTCTTGAAGAACACTACAGAGATTCAAGAATATTTCAGGGTGAAAACGATGTTATGTATGTTGATAAAAACGGCACATACTACCGTTTTTATTATGCAAATTCAGGCACCCGTGCCCCTCTTGAGGTTCAGGATGTTGCCGATGCGCTGAGCGAAATCAACAGAATCAGCGGCTATACTTCTTACGGAGAATCGACAAAGGAACGTTTTATTGAAGAAATTTCAGACGGCGGCAAGGAATCATTTATTTTTCAGGCGTGGAAGAATACCCAGTCTTATAATCAATATGAACGCATCGTTAACAGAATAAAGAGCGTAAATTACGCTATTATGCTTGAAAACGGCAGGGTTGTTACCAACTGCGGAGTGCTCGCAACCGACACACAGGAGCAGATTCTTGAAAAGCTCGGCGGCGAATTTGTTGAAGCAAACATCAAGGGTGAATATAAACTGCTCAAGGGCGAAGCACCTGCGGATTCAGACAGCGCATGGGGCGGACTTGCAGATATGCTCTTCGGCGAAAGCGTTGCAACTCTGAATGCGGGCGGTTCTTTGTTTGCCGACCCGAAGAATTCCTCGGGATATTTCTCCTTTGTGCAGAGAAATGATGTTGTTGACCCGTTCACGCTTTCTTTCAACGCATTTACAGATTTTGCTCAAAGCTCCGTGACGAATCTCACAACAATAATGATTCTTTTCGGAATCAGCTTTCTGATTGCCTGCGCAGCCTGCATTTATCTGCTCTGCGTTGCAGGCAAGACCGCCGACGGAATAAAGGTTAATTTCTTTGACCGTATTCCTGCCGAAATAAGCTGGGTTCTCGGTGTGGGAATTATGGCACTGCTCGGCTTCGGAGTTGTTGTTCTTGTTGCTTACGAGGCTGATCCTATTGAACTCGCATTTCTTGGTATAGGTAACAACTTCATGAGCACGCTTTTCAGAGCTGTAAGCATAAACACAGCTCCCCTAACGGGCGCTGCCGCTGCAGGCTTCTTTGGTATCTGGACTGCGCTTGTTGCAAGCTTTATCAGAAATGTCCGCAACAAATCATTCTGGAAGCATACCCTTTGCTGCTATGTTATCCGCCTTTGCGGCTGGATTCTCAAAAAAATCGGCAAGCTTTTCGGATTTATTATTAACCCCGTAAAAAGATTTTCCATAAAGCAGATTGATAAAATCAGGTATATCCTCACCTGCGACTATGCAAAGGGTGAGGGCAAGAAGTTCAAGGCGCTTGCGTGCGGCATTTCAGCGGCGTTTATGGTGGCTACCATTGTTTACTATTTCCTGGCTGCCATATTCATGACAGCCGGCAATGAAGGCATTGCGTTTATCATGAGTTTCATCGGTATAGCGGGCGATATTGCAGTTCTGTTCTTTGTTTATCTTATAGTTGTTTCTCTCGACAGAATCATGGAAGGTGTTTCTGCAATGCGCAGGGGCGAGCTTAACACAAAGATTGATACTCACCTCATGCCCGGCTTCATGAAGCGCTTTGCAGAGGATATACTCTCCATGCAGGACGGCCTTCAGAATGCGGTTGAAAGCGCGGTCAGAGACCAGCGCATGAAAGCTGAGCTTATCACAAATGTTTCGCACGACCTCAAAACACCGCTCACCTCAATCGTGAATTATGTCGACCTGCTCAAAAAGTGCGAAGTGCAGGACGAAACGGCTCAGAGATATATAACCGTGCTTGATGAAAAGGCGGCAAAGATGAAAAAACTCATCGAGGATTTGGTTGAAGCATCAAAAGCTTCGTCGGGTGCAATTGAGATTCATCCCGTTAAAATCAATCTTTATGAGTTCGCGGCGCAGGCTGTGGGCGAGCATGAGGATGAGCTGAAAAAAATCGGCATTGACCTTGTGCTCAAAGCTTCGGAAAGCTTTGTTAATGTTATGGCGGATTCTCAGAAAACGTCGAGAATTGTCGAAAATCTTTTCTCAAACATCAGAAAATACGCCCTTGAGGGAACGAGAGTTTATATAGAAGTCTATAACGGAGAAAACTACGGCTCGATAGTTTTCAAAAACATTTCAAAAAATGCGCTTGATGTTTCGGGCGAAGAGCTGACCCAGAGATTTGTCAGAGGCGATGCCTCACGCACGGGCGAGGGCAGCGGACTCGGACTTTCGATAGCGCAAAACCTCTGCGAGCTGCAGAAGGGCAAATTCAGGGTTGATGTTGACGGCGACCTTTTCAAGGTTACCGTTGCTCTTCCTAAGGCTGAATAAAATAGCAACCGCCCCGCAAATCGTTATGATTTGCGGGGCGTAACTTTTATTTATCAGAATGTACCTTCATTGATAACAACGCTGAGAAGTTCGGGAACCATGATGAAGAACTTGGGAAGCCATTCGCCGAAGGTGTATGCTGCAAGGCAGAGGAAGCTGGGAACAACACCGAGATAGAATTCAACCTCGCTTGTTGTGTTGTCGCCGTCAAAGGTTGCTGTGCCCTTATTTGCGCCTTCTGTCTTGGTGAGAGTGAAGGAGTCGATATTTGTAACAACCTGCTCGCCGCTCTCATTTGCTTCGTCCGAAAGAATATAAGCGTTATATGTCAGATTGCCGCCGTTAACGCTGATTGTGTTAAAGCAGCCGCCGATATTTGTCTGCTTTGTGCTGTCCCAATTTTCGCCGTTCCAATAGTTGCCGTAGCCGTTTTTCTGAATGGTCATTGCAGCGATGAAATCTGTCTTGAGATAATGGTTTGCAAGGAAGGAGCGAACCTCATATCTCTTTGCGCCTGCCGTGCCGGCAAGAACAAAGGTTGTGCCGTCTTCGTCAAGCTTGTTGTTGGTGAGAGGCTTTGTTCTGAGATACTGATGGTCGTGGCCGCTCATAACAAGGTCAACATCACACATTGCAAGAACCTTGGTGAGTGAGCTCTGGAGATAAAGAGCATCAGGCCATTTTGCATCCTTGCCGAGTGAATAGGGTGACTTGTGCATAAGAACAATTTTCCAATCCTTCTCGGTGCTGTTCATGTCATTCTTAAGCCACTGAAGCTGAGAAAGAGAAACGGAAAGAATATCGTTTGTGTTGAGAACTGCAAAGTGAGCGTTGCCGTAATCAAATGAATAGTTAACGCCGTTGAGGTTCTGAACGCTTTCGCTTGTGTCAAGGCAGAACATGTTGTTGAACCAATCCCATACGCCGAGACCGTCGTGGTTGCCTGCGATGGGAACAAGAGTTGTGCCAAGGTTAACAGCCTTCATGGCGTTATCATAATAATTCCATTCCTCGTTTGTGCTGTCGTCAGTGAAGTCTCCGAGGTTAACCATGAATTCCGCATCGGGCACTGCTGCAAAAGCTGCCTGTGCAACCTTTGTACCCTTGTCAAAGTTTTCCTGATTGCCTGCCTGAATATCGGCAATTGCAATGAAATTGAAAGCGTTGTCTCCGTTATCGGTAACAAACTTGCCCGCTGCGCTGCGAACGGTTTCGTCGCCTACATCATAATAATAGGTTTTGCCTGCTTCAAGACCCGTAACAAGAGCCTTGTGGACATAATTACCTTCAAATTCAAAAACATCTTCGTATGAAATCTTGGCATTGACGGGATTGCCGCTTTCGTCAACGATTTCAACAATGCTCTTGGTGTTTGCTGCGGTATACCATGTGATACCCTTCTGAGTCTGAGCGTCACCGTTAACGGCAACCGAAATGCGGAAGGGCGCAGCTGCGGGTCTTTCGGGAGTTTCTTCCGTTTCGGGAGCGGGTGTTGATTCGGAAGCAGCTGTTGTTGACTCTTCTGAAGCAGCAACGGTTGTTGTGGTGGTGTCATCTGTGAGTGCTTCATCGGCGGAAACGGATGTTGTTGCAATACCGAGAAGAAGCGAAACACTGAGAACGAGTGCAATGAGTTTTTTGATATTAATCATTTTCGCTTTCCTTTCAAATTAGTTTCATTTTAAAGTAATTGTTGTATCCCACTTTGTGAGCCATTCGCCTGTCTGGCAATTTCTTGCTCTGAAGAGAACTTCGTTATCATAAACCTCAACGATATAGGTAAGACCCGAGCCGTTGCCGCCCTCTTCGCCGTCCTTATTCTCGATTGAGAGTGAAGGAACATTGATTGAATGGAAGGATTCGTCAAGATATTCATAGCTGTATTTGCTGAAGCCTGCATGAAGATGACCCGTGATAAGAATTACGGTCTTGTCTGCTCCGTGTTTTGCAAGAAGAGCTCTGATTTCATCATTCTGGTCACCGACTGAGCCGGCCTCCTTGTTGGTGCCGTTGCCCCATGTTGTGGGAAGATTGTGGGTAAGCTTGAGAGGCTGATGAAGAACAACAAAAACAGGCATACCCTTTTCAACCGATGCAAGCTCGCTGTCAACCCAGTCAAGCTGCTCCTGGCTGATATATGATTCTTCAAATTCGGTCTTGTCCGAGCCCATAACAATTATTTTGTAGCCGTTGACGGTTTCGGAATATGCGAATTTGCCTTCTGCATAAGCGTTATCGGTCATATAGGAATCACCGTTGAGAGCATTTGTGAAGGTTGAAAAACGGCTGTAGCTCTGGCTGTATGCACGGAGTCTGATATCATGGTTGCCTTCCGCCATGATGTAGCGGGGAGCAACACCGTTGAGCTCGTCAATAACAAGCTGATATTCCTCCGCAAGACCGTTTTCTGCGATATCGCCGACACCTACAATTGCATCGAGTCTGTCTGCGTTGCGAAGGTCAATGCATGCCTCCTGGAAAGACTGATATCTGCCAAACATATAGTTTGAAACCTGGGGGTCTGCAACTGTTGCGAAAACAAGCTTTGCATCTTCATTCTTTGCCTTGATAATATCATCGGTTGACGGAGCAACAACGCCGCCGTTGAATGAATAAACCATTGACATGATGAGAGCAAAAAGCTTGAAGAAAATCTGCTGAACAAAATTCAATTCCATGTGTATGCCTCCAAATAAAAATATACATAAAAGATACCACCAAAACAAAAAAATGTCAACCGAATGAAAGCGGATTTTTGAATGAATTTTCGGCTTCTGAAAAGTAAAAACACAAAAGAAAAAGCCGACCTGCAAAGGTGTTCTCCGCAAATCAGCTTTTTGCCGTTCATTTTCAGATATTATTTTCGGTTGATTTTCTTGACCGTAAAATCAGATGCTCATCTCAAAAATCGACTGAATAACTGTTCTGTCTGTTTTGAAAAGATTCTTGAAGAAGGAAATTATTTTCCAGAAGAATCCGCCCTTTGAAACGATAGTCTGGGTTGCATAGATTTCTGCACCGTCAAGAGTTTTAATGGGATTTCCCGCAGCATCAACAACTCTCGCCATAACCTTTGCCGTTCCGTTACCTACGGATTCAACTCTGCAGGTTTTGCCGTCAGCACTCTGCTCAAGGCTGACAACATCGCTGTCTGCCTTCCACTCAACATAAGCTCCCGAAGGAAGATTTTTTGTTTCCGCCGTAAGAACGAGAACTTCTCCGTATTTGATTTCTGCCGAGCCCGGATTATTTTTGATGGAAATTTCAATTTTGATTTCGGAAGGAACAAAAACGCAGGCAATCTTGTGAATTGCGGCAGCCGCAGATGATCTGAATTCCTGAGCACACTTCGAGCAAGGATAAACAGCCATGCAAAGCTGAATATGATTATTGTATTCTGCCTCAACATCAAAAGAATCAAGGCAATGAGGGCAGGTGTTGTTGTTGCCGGTCGTTGCAATGACAGGCTTGAGCACACAGCCGTCGATATGAGCGGAAAGAAGCTCTTTTGTCTGGAAAACAGCTTCGCAGTAGCCACAGTAATAGGTTATTGCATCAGTTGTTTTTTCTGAAACGCAGATTTTTTTGTGTGTTGAATAATCGGATTCGCTTTCAAAAATTCTGCCGCACTCGGTGCAGCTCGTGAACGCAAAAGCGGTTAATGAGGTAAACACAATAACCGTCACCGCAAGAATAAC
>JAZNSX010000103.1:0-28064 GCA_045591425.1 Acutalibacteraceae bacterium
CAGACGAGTTCTGGCCCGTCAGATAAGGAGGATAACGGTGGCAAAAATCAAACTGACTAAAAATGAGTTGAAGATACAGAAGGATGCCCTCAAAATGTATCGGAGATATTTGCCTACTCTGACACTCAAAAAACAGCAGCTTCAGGCTGAAATACGCACCATTGAAGCAAAAGCAGAAGCGGTAAGAAAAGAGAGAGAAAACCTTGAAAAAGGTTTCAGCTCATGGATTGCCGTTTTCAGCGAAACAGACGCTTTCCCCGACGGAATAATAACCGTAAGAAATATCCGTAAGGGTATTGGCAATATTGCAGGCGTTTCGATTCCCGTCTATGAAGGTGCGGATTTTTCACGAGGAGACTATGATTTATACGAAACTCCGCTTTGGGTTGACTTAGCCGCAAACCATATGGAAAAAGCTATGTCGCTCGACCTTGAAGCGGAAGTGTTGGATGAGCAGGTCAGGCTTCTTGAACAGGAGCTTCGCGCAACGTCACAAAGAGTTAACCTGTTTGAAAAGGTTAAAATCCCCGAAACAGAAGAAAACATCAAAAAAATATCAATTTACATGGCAGATCAACAGGTAAACGCCGTTGTCCGTTCAAAAATTTCAAAACGCAAAATTGCGGCGCGCAATGAAATATCCCCCGAAACGGAGGTGTATTCATTATGATAGTGCCTATGAAAAAAATTTCTCTCATTATTATGGGAGATAAAAAAACCGAAACCCTGAAAAAGCTTCGCAAGCTCGGGATTCTTCACATCGAATCTGTTGAAGGCTCGGGCAAAAAGCTTGAAGATCTCAAAGAAAGAGTTTCATTGCTTGAAAGTGCGCTTTTCAGTATTTCGGAAAAGAAAAACAAAAAGATTAAGCAAGAAAATATCGATGTTGCAACGGCAATTTCGCTTTCAAAGGAAATTGTTGCTCTCGGCGAAGAAAAAAAGCAGTGCAGAGCCGAAAAAATTGCTCTCTGTGCAGAACTTGACCGACTTTCGGACTGGGGTGAGCTTGACCCCGAAAAACTTGGTATCTTAGCCGAAAAAGGCGTTGATATTTCGCTTTATGAAATGCCGAAAGCAGAGTATGAAAATCTTGGCGAAAATGTAAAAACTCTCAGCCTTCAAAAAACAAAAACCTCCGTAAAATTCCTGTTAATCAAATCTGGGGTTGAAGGTGAAAATGAGGCTGTTGATTCGTTAAAGACATACCGGCTTGAAATGCCCGCAACATCAACGGCTGAATTAAAACAAAAAACCGAAGATATAAACAATCGCATTAAAGAGATTGAAGAAAAGATTTCATCATTTGCCGGCTGTGCCGACAGTATAAAAAAAGCAGTCAAAGCCAGTGAAAAAGAGATTGAATTTGAAGTTTACGCAACGGGTATGGCAAACGAAAATCTTTCCGATGTAACCGTTTCATATTTCACGGGTTATGTTGAAGAAGAAAATCTTGAATGTCTCAAAAAGACTGCAAAGGAAAACTCGTGGGGTCTCCTTGTTGAAGAACCCACCGAGGAGGATAACGTCCCCACCAAACTCAAAAACAACAAGTTTGTAAGCCTTATCTATCCGCTGACCGACTTTCTCGGCACGGTACCCGGATATTTTGAATATGACATTTCCGGTTGGTTTTTGGGATTCATCCTCATATTCTTCGGAATTATTTTCGGCGACGGCGGCTACGGACTTCTCATCTGCGCCGTTACGGGAATTCTGATTGCAAAATCGGTTATATCAAAGGAAAAAGTTCCCCCCGCATTTTTGCTTATCGGACTATTCGGACTTTCCACAATTCTCTGGGGCACTCTGACCTGCACATGGTTCGGTCTTTCCCCCGAACAGCTTCCCGAATGGCTTGGGAAACTGTCGATACCCGTTATTTCAAATGTTTATGAAGACAGAATATGGTATCCCCCCTGGACGAACGGTGAATACGGTCTCACAACGGCACAGAATCTGCAGATTTTCTGCTTCTCGCTGGCTCTTGTTCAGCTCACCGTTGCACACATCAAGGTTGCCGCACGAAACAGAAAATCAATCAGGATTCTCGGCGATATCGGTTCAATTATGCAGCTTATCGGTATCTTCTATGTGGTGCTCAGTTTCGTTGTGAACGCTCAGGTTTTCCCGTTTGGTCTTGTGATAGGCGGCATTCCCGTCGGCACGGTTGCTCTTGTTCTTGTGTTGGCAGGTTTTGTTATGAGCTTCGTATTCTCAAACTACGAAGGAAATATTGTCAAATCAATACTTGAAAGCCTCAAGAACATCGTTTCCGTTCTGCTCGGCGTTGTCAATGTTTTCTCGGATATAGTTTCTTATATACGCCTTTGGGCGGTTGGTCTTGCAGGTGCGGCAATATCCGCAACAGTCAATGAACTTGCAAGCCCGTTGCTCGGCAACTTCTTGTTTATGATTATTGCGATAGTGCTTCTTGTGTTCGGTCACGGACTTAATATGATACTGAATGTTCTGTCCGTCATTGTTCACGGAATAAGACTTAACACGTTGGAGTTCTCATCGCATCTTGATATGTCCTGGAGCGGACATAAATTCAAACCTTTTGAAGAACAAATTGATAATTAAGGAGAATTATTATGAATTTAGGACAGTTAGCAACAGCTTTGGCAATGGGTATTGCCGCTATCGGCTCTGCAATAGGCATCGGCATTGCAGGTCAGGCATCGATCGGCGCTTGGAAAAAGTGTTATATGAGCAACAAGGCAGCACCGTTTATTCTTACGGTTTTCGCAGGTGCTCCTCTTACACAGACCATCTACGGTTTCCTTCTCATGCAGCAGATGAGCGGCGCAGATAAAGACTCCGCATTTCTTTTCGGTCTCGGCATCGCATCAGGCATTGCAATGGCAGTTTCGGCTGTTGTTCAGGGTAAGGCAGGCGCCGCAGGTGCAGATGCTCTTGCAGAAACAGGCAAAGGCTTCTCGCAGTACATCACCGTTGTCGGCCTTTGCGAAACTGTTGCTCTTTTCGCACTCGTTTTCAGCATGGTCGCCCTCGGATAAAACGCTTTATCAATAGACCATTAATTTTTTTGCATTGAAAAAAGCAAAGCGATATGTTAAAATGTTTCCATAATATAATCGAGGAGGCTGTGTTATGAGAAACGCAAAAAAGAGAATGACCCGACGGATTATTTCGGTGATGCTTGCATTTATTATTTTTGCATCAACCTCTTTAAGTGCTTTTGCCGGAAGTCTTATTTCAGACGAAACAAAAGCTAAATCAATTGAAATCGCTCAAAAAATCGAATCTGAAGGCATTGTTCTTCTTGAAAACAAAGATGAAATTCTGCCTTTGAAGGAGAAGAAAGTCAATGTTTTCGGCGCTGCCTCCTGCTCAATTGCATTTGCGGGCGCGGCGGGTTCGGGTGCCGTGCGTTCATCGGACGCAGTCGGCTTTTACGATGCTTTGTCAAATGCCGGCATTGAATACAACAAAGATATATATAATATATATGCCAACTATACGGGAACACTGATTGACAGCGGCTTAATCGGCTATGTCGGAACGGTTCTCGAGCAGTTTTTCGGCGGCGGTCAGTCCGAAATGCCTATCCGCAAAATCAGCGACAGCCAAATGAAAAAAGCAGCCGAATATTCTCAGACTGCAATCATTGTTATAGGCAGAGTCGGAACGGAAATGAAAGACCTCAGCGTTGAGCAGCTTAACCTCAACGAAGATGAAAAAGCAATGATTGACAAGGTCTGTTCGGTATTCTCCGACGTAATCGTTGTGTTTAATATATCGAACATTATGGATATGTCGTGGCTTCACGACTATGGCAGCATAAAAGCCGCTCTTATCATGTGGCTGCCCGGCGAGGTTGCAACAAACAGCGTGGGACAGGTGCTTGCAGGCAAAGTTAATCCCTCTGGAAAGCTTGCCGATACCGTTTCATATGACATTGAAGACCATCCCGCTTCCGAAAACTTCGGCAACTATATGTATAAAGGCGTTATCGGAATACCCAAGTATTTCGTTAATTATTGTGAGGGCATCTATGTCGGCTACAGATATTTTGAAACCTTCGCGCCCGAAAAGGTGATGTATCCCTTCGGCTACGGTCTTTCATATACGGATTTTGATTGGAATGTTAAATCCTTTAAAGCAACCGACGAAAGCATTACCGTTAAAGTCAAAGTCACCAACACCGGCGATATGGCGGGCAAAGATGTTGTTCAGCTTTATTTCTCCGCACCGTATTATGAAGGCGGAATTGAAAAGAGCGCAATTGAGCTTGCCGCATATGCAAAAACAAAAGAGCTTGCTCCGAACGAAAGCCAAACTCTTGAAATCACTTTTAATATTGAGGATATGGCATCCTACGATTCGGCAGATGAAGAAGCATGGGTGCTTGACAAGGGCGAATACAAAATACACGTTGCACGCGATGTCAAAGACATAAAAAAGAGCTTCACATACAATGCTAACGAAAAGGTTGTATACAAAACAGACAGCAATTCCGGCAACACCGTTGAAAATCTTTTTGAAGACGCTGAAGGCGACCTTACCTATCTTTCACGCGCCGATGCAGAAGGCACATACCCCACTCCCCCTACAAATTACAAAGCAACCGCTGAGGTTAAAAACAGCGATAAGCGCCCCGAACCCACAACCGAAGGCGAAAGACCCCAAACAGGCGTTTGCCACAAGGGCGGCACAATAACACTCAGCGATGTTGCAAAAGATGAAAGCCTCTGGGATGCTTTCCTTGATCAGCTTACTGTCACTGAAATGATTGAACTTATTGCCGACTGCGGCTATGAAACCACAGGCAACAGAAGACTTGGCATTCCCGCCACCTCGGATAACGACGGTCCTTCATGCGTCAAGGGCTCCGGCGGTCTTCTTTATACCGAGTCCGGTCTTGCATTCCCTGTTGCAACAGCGCTTGCATGCACATGGAATGACGAGCTTGCCGAAGAATTCGGCAAAATAATCGGTGAAGAAGCCGCGCAGCTTGGCACCCATATGTGGTATGCGCCCGGCTGCAACCTTCACCGCAGCCCGCAGGGCGGAAGAAACAACGAATACTATTCGGAAGACCCCTTGCTTTCAGGCAAAATATGCGCTGCAGTTATCAGAGGAGCCCAGTCAACGGGACTTCTTGTTACAGTTAAGCATTTCGCGGCAAACGAGCAGGAAACCAACAGACAGTCAAACGGTCTTTACACCTGGCTGAGCGAACAGTCGCTCCGCGAATTATACCTTGAACCCTTTGAGATTTCGGTCAAAGAAGGAAATGCTTACGGCGTTATGTCTGCATACAACAGAATCGGTGCACAGTGGTGCGGCGGCAACAAAGCACTTCTTGTTGACCTTTTAAGAGAAGAATGGGGCTTTGACGGCTTCGTTATCACAGATGCAAGTATCGATCTGACCGGTGAGGGATATCTTGACCCTGCACTTGCCGTTTATGCAAGAAACAGCGGCATTCTTACAATGCTTTATGTCATTTCGGCGCCACAGACAAGGGCATCTCTTATGCTCGCTTATATAGCGGACCCGATAGGTATGGGCAATGCGATGAGACTTTGCGTTTATGACATATGCCGCATGAAAATGAATTCAAACGCATTTTCAATCGAAGAATAATTAACATTACCGCTTTCTGAATAAAGGAGCCTTTTCATGAGTTCAAATGTTTATTTTTCCCGCACGATAACTCCCGAAAAAGTACTTGAGCTTTATAATTTGCTTGGTAAAGGGCTAAAAGGCAGGGTTGCCGTTAAGGTTCATTCGGGCGAAAAAGGAAATCAGAATTTTCTCAAGCCCGATTTCTGGAAGCCTGTGATTGACCATGTCGGCGGCACGGTCGTTGAATGCAACACCGCATACGAAGGTCAGCGAAACACAACCGAACGCCATAAACAGCTCATGGAAGACCACGGCTGGACCGAATATTTCAGCGTTGATTTGCTCGACGCGGAAGGACCCGACACGGTTCTCGAAATCCCCAACGGTAAAAGAATCAAGAAAAACTTTGTCGGCAAAAACATTGTAAACTACGACTCAATGTTAGTGCTTTCCCACTTCAAAGGGCATCCGATGGGCGGCTATGGCGGAGCAATAAAGCAGCTTTCAATCGGCGTTGCTTCCTCCTACGGCAAGGGCTACATCCACGGTGTAGGCAACCCCGACGATTTCTGGACATCGGATCACGATTCCTTCCTTGAATCGATGGCGGATGCCGCAAGCTCAGTTGTTGAATATTTCAAGGAAAATCTTGTTTATATCAATGTTATGAAAAACATGAGCGTTGACTGCGACTGCTGTGCTGTTGCCGAAGACCCCTGCATTGCCGACATCGGTATTCTCGTTTCTGACGACCCCGTTGCAATTGACAAGGCATGCGTTGACCTTGTATATGCTTGCTCAGACCCGGGAAAGCCTCACCTGATTGAACGCATTGAAAGCCGCAACGGCACACTTACGATTGATGCGGCGGCGGCACTTGGCTTCGGCTCAAAGGAATATAATTTAATTGAAGTTTAAAACGTTTGCATAAAAAACAACCAAGGCAATGATGTTTTGCCTTGGTTGTTTTTATATCATTCGATTTCACTTAACATGATCTTGACCATCTTTGTGCTGTTAAGACACACACCTGTATTGTTGCTGTGATAATAAGCAATCAAAAAATAGTCTTCGCCCTCAATAATCGCGGGATAGCAATACCCGTTGGAAAGGTCATCCTCCAGATAATACAGGTCTTTTTTCTCAAAGGTCTTTCCCCTGTTTTTACTGACAGCCAAAACATAAGGAGTTCTGCCCCAAGGCTCCGACTCATCTCTCGTTCGGTATTCCGGAACAGGATTAAAAACAGCTAAAGTCAGCTCGCCGCAATCCTTAACAAGCATCGGAGAAACGGCAGAGGTAAAGAAAAAATTCGGCGCGGGGGCAGTCCAAGTTTCGCCGCAGTCATTTGAAAAACACTCAAACTGAAACCCGAGACCGGTTCTTATATAGCACCAAAGGCGACCATCTTCAAATTCATAGAGCCCCGGCTCCTGAAGACCGTTTTCATCATTTGAGAAAGGCGATTTGAACTCGGTTTCTGTTTTTTTCCATGTTTCACCGTCATCATCGGAAATAAAGAAACAAACTTCGCCGGGCATAAAATCCTTGTCGCCGTAAATCACGGTGTGCCTTGCAACGGCAAAAACTATTCTTCCGCTTCTGAGTCTTATTACCCTGTCGTTGTTAATTACATAATAATCCTTTTCATGCAGACACGCCATGCAATCGGATGGCTCGTTCCAGCTTTCACCCTCATCGGCAGAACGTCTTAAAACTATCGTGTCTGTTCCGTCAGCATTTTTAACTATGTAAAACGCACCGATATCGCCGTTGTTCATTCTGAGAAACGAAAGACACATGATGTTTTTTGCGTTTTCGGGCTTATCAAAAAGCACACGTTTTTCCGACCATGTTTCTCCCCCATCGTGAGAAACAACCGCCGATATTCTTGCATCGTCATCGTCATCCCAACTGCTGCCCACAAATTCGGTATAACCGAACATAATCGAATTGTCAGCAAGCCTTATAAACGCACCCTCTCCGTTGCGCGGATTGCCCTCACCCGTTCCGATAAACAACACTTCTCTTCCGATTTTTTTCATAACAACACCTCCGTTATATGCCGAAATTCTTTATCAATTCAATAATATTACATTTAACCGAAATAATCAATGCTTTTAAATTTATAACAAATATTTAATTTGTATTGAAATTCCTCGAATCCTGCTGTATAATATTTTTCAAATTCTACAGCAAAGAAGTGTTTACCGATGAGTATGATTTTTGAAAGAAAGCTCCCCATTCCTCAGGAGGTCAAGGCACAGTATCCTTTAACAGCCGAGCTTGAACAGCTTATCAGCAACAGAGCGGCTGAAATCAAGGATATTTTCACGGGCAAGAGCGAAAGGCTTGCTCTTGTTATCGGCCCCTGCTCAGCAGACAATGAAGACAGCGTTATTGACTATATTTCACGTCTTCGCACAGTTCAGGATAAGGTCAGCGACAAAATTCTGATTATCCCCAGAATTTACACAAACAAGCCCAGAACAACAGGCGACGGATATAAAGGTATGCTTCATCAGCCCAATCCCAATGAAAAGCCTGATATGTATAAAGGCATCGTTGCCATAAGGCAGCTTCATATGAGAGCACTTGCGGAAACAGGCTTTTCCTGCGCAGACGAAATGCTCTATCCCGAAAATTACAGATATCTGAGCGACATCCTTGCCTATGTTGCAATTGGCGCACGTTCGGTTGAAAACCAGCAGCACAGGCTCACATCAAGCGGACTTGACATCCCCGTCGGCATGAAGAACCCCACCAGCGGCGATATTTCGGTTATGATGAACTCCATAACCGCCGCTCAGCACAAGCATACCTTCATCTATCGCGGATGGGAGGTTCATTCAGAGGGCAACCCCTGCGCACATGCAATTCTCAGAGGCTATGTCAACAAACACGGTCAGTCCATGCCCAACTATCACTATGAAGACCTTGTTCATCTTGCTGAGGTCTATTCAAAGAGCGGTCTTGAAAACCCAGGCGTTATCGTTGACACAAACCACGCAAACTCAGGTAAGAAATATCTTGAGCAGATAAGAATTGCAAAAGAAGTTCTTCACAGCTGCCGCCATGACAGCGATGTTAAGAAGCTTGTTAAGGGCTTCATGATTGAAAGCTACATAGAAGACGGCGCGCAAAAAATCGGCGAATGCGTCTACGGCAAATCAATCACAGACCCCTGCCTCGGTTGGGAAAAGACCGAAAGGCTTATTTACGATATAGCGGATTTGCTTTGATGTTAAATGTTATAGGTATAAATTACGAACGGCTGCATCTGCAGCCGTTCGTTGTTTTTGTATTTAGTTTTCTTTTTTCGTTTATTATTCTTCTAACAAAATGCTTATTAATTCTGTGTTCGACGATTCAGGCATCGGTTGCGCTTCAGGCACTTCAACAAAATCTGTTGTTTGGGTTTCATAAACCCCATTTGCAACAGCTTCCTCATATTCATCAGCATACCAATACGGATAATCGTGGCTCAAATAGTATTCATTTATAACTTCATTGTCAAATGTATAAATAACATCCGCATTAAACACTTCGTCATCTTCTTGATTTGCATAATCCTTAGGATTCATCACCGGAACACCGTCCAAAAGATATTTAATTCTCCATGCACTTTCACTATTGGCTTTATCAAAATCTTCTCTTGAAATATCAAAATCCTGAATAAATTTCACCATCAACATAATATCGCCAGTATATGGATCCGGCTGAGACGACTTCCATTCTGAATATGCTTCCTCGCCTACAAGATACACAAACGGATACGGAATATCATAATAGCGAACACGGTATTTATTTAAACCTATTACTCCACCGCCAATTTCTTCTTGCTCATTCTGTTCTTTCTTTTCTTGAATTGTTGTTTGCTCAATAAATAATTCGTTTGTATTTTGCTTTGTCGGCTCAACAATTAGCTGTGATGTTGTTGCTTTATTTGTTGCCATTATTTTGTTTTGTATTAATATATTCGAATTATTAGCCGCAGTACTATAATCATATCGAGAAACAGCTCTAACACCAACAAGAATCAACAAAACACAAGCAACAGCAACTAACACTCTGACTTTAGGAATTGAAAAAGCTTTATTTTTTGGTCTTTTTTCTTTATTGTATGCCAAACTGCATTCATAGATTATTTCTTCTTTCATCTTTGATGTCATTTTTATATTTTTGCCATATTTTTTTAATTTTTCAAAATACATAATCATCTCTCCTCTCTGTAAATTTTTTCAATAAGTTTTCTTCCTTTTTGCAGCCGCATTTTTACTGCTGACGGTGTTTTACCGATAAATTCCGCTATTTCGTTAACCTTATATCCGTCTATGTAATAAAGAGTAATAATAACAGAATATTTTGGGGGTAATTCAGCAAGAATTTCAAAAACATCAGCCGCTTCTTCGTTTGAAGCAAAACGATTAAAACTTTCAACCTCTGTATATGTGTATCTACTTCGTATTCTAAGCATGTTGCGGCTCGTGTTTGTCGCAACCTTTATTAACCATGCCTTTTCATGCTCAGAACTTTTAAATATCGGAGCTTTTTGCATATATTTCAAAAAAGTTTCCTGAACCGCATCCTGAGCATCTGTTTCATTTTGCAAAATAACAAAACATATTCGAAAAAGCATATCAGCATAATTATAGACCATGCTTTCAATATCTTTCTCAGGATTATTGTGTTCCGGCATATTATCACCTCCTCGCATTAATAATACAATTCAAAAGTAATTTTGGTCAATTTTTTTAAATAATCTTAGAGAATTCTTAATAATTTCTTTCTTTTTAATTATTGTTTCACACAACCAACGACTGTAATGGCAATCTTTAGTTGCATTTATTCAGTTTCATATAATAATTGAGCAATGTGTTAAAATGCACACGATCACATTAAAATAAAGAATAGTATTCTGTATTTGGGGGGATGTTTTGACATGCATTTCAGCCGTAAGAACAAGCAAAAGATACAGCTCATTGACGAATTTTTCCGGTTGTGATAATATAACGTTATAACCATTGAAAGGGTGATAGCATGAAGCCTGTCAGCTTCTATCTTGTAACGGACACTCATTATTTCGAGCCTTCTCTCGGTGCATCGGGCAAGGCATATGAAGAATACATGAAAAGGGAACAATATTTCCTCAAGGAAAGCAGCGCGATAGTTAAAACGGTGTTTTCAAAAATTGCAGAAGACAAGGACACCGACATACTCATCATCCCGGGTGATTTATCAAAAAACGGCGAAATCGAAAGCCACAAAAGCTTCATAAAAGAGCTTTATAAGCTTAAAGAGCAGGGCAAAAAAATCTTTGTTATCACCGCGGGTCATGACTATAACGAATATTCACGCGGCTATATTAACGATGAATGCATTCAGGTTGAAGGCACCCCCTTTAAAGAGCTTTATAATTTATACTATGACTTCGGTTATTCCGATGCGCTTGCCGTTGACGAATCAACTCTCTCATATATCGCAGAAATCTCGCCCGGCATACGTCTGCTTGCAATTAACTGCGACAGCGACGGCAACCCGAAGGGTACTATCGATGACAGGCTGCTTGAATGGGCACGCGTACAGATTGAGCAGGCGCACAAAGACGGTTGCATGGTTTTCGGCATCTGCCACTATCCCATCATTCCTTCCGTGCCTGTATTTGACCTTGTGGGCGATGCAAAGGTTAAGGAATGGCGAAAGGTCGCGTCATTCTTTGCCGATAACGGTGTTAACCTCTTTTTTACCGGACACATGCACATTCAGAGCATTAACGAATTCAGCTCCGAAAAAGGTAACAGATTTGTTGATATCTGCACAGGCGCACTTGTAGGCAGCCCCGCAAAATACAGAAAAGTCAGCATTGATGCAGATGCGGCGGTTAACATTGTATCAATTGACGTGCCCGATTTCGGTTGGGACATGAACGGATTTTCAACAACGGAATACTTTGACAATCAGTTTGCATATTCAATCAAGAACCGCATAAACGGAATATTGAGCGGCGGCAAGGGCGTTGTTAAGCATTTAAAAAAACTCGGTAAAAAGGCTCTTAACTCAATCACCGTCGGCGGACTCGGCAGGCTTCTGTTCATCAGAGCTGATAAATCCATCAAAAAAATAAAGTTCATTGACCTTGCGGGCGAAATCGGCGTTAATATTTTCAAGGGCGATCAGCCGTATACTGAAGGGAATCCCGTACATACGGCATTTTCAAAAGCTTTTAAAAGAATCGGATTTATCCTCAAAAAGGTTGAGCCGAAGCTTGAAAAGAACGGCGTTAAGGTCAATCTTACCGAAATGCTTCTCGACACAATCGGCAACAACAAAGGCTTTTCGGATAACAACGCAAGAATTGAAAAGGACAAAATAATCTAATGACAAAACCGGGCTGAATCACAGCCCGGTTTTTCTATTCTGACAGCATTACTGTTTCGGCGATTGTTTTAAAAATCGGCGCACAGCTTAAAGCACCCTCGCCGCCGTTTTCTTTAAATATTGTGACGGCATATTTCGGGTTTTCGGCAGGAAAATATCCGGAAAACCAAGCATTATATATTTCTTCGCCGTTTTCGCTTTTGCCCGTCTGTGCGGTAGCGGTTTTTCCTGCACAAGCAACTATATCGCTCCGCGTTTTTCTTCCGCTCCCTTCTTCAACAACCTTTTCAAGATATTTCCGAAGTTTTTTTGATGTACTTTCGGAAATAATCTGTTTTCTTTCGCCGTATCCTATTATGCGGGTCAGCTCACCGTTTTCGTTAACCTCTCCTTCAACGAGATACGGTCTGACATAAACCCCGTTTCTCGCAATTGCTGCCGTCATTGCACAAATTTGAACAGGTGTTGCAAGAAGTGAACCCTGACCAAACGAAACATTGGCAATTGCCGCCCTTGAATCAAGCTCATCCGCCTGCGGCAAATATCCCGCGCTGCTTTTCATTCCGTTTGCAAAAACAATTTCTTCGCCGAAATGAAACGCTTCGGCAGTTTCAATTATTTTTTCCGCTCCGGCTGCAATTGCAAGCGCGATAAAATATGTGTTGCATGAATTTGCAACCGCGCCCTGCATATCAAGCACACCGTGCCCTGCATGCTTATGGCAGTTAAACGTTACCCCGTTGTGAACAACACTGCCCGTGCAATTATATTCAAAACTGCTGTCGATTCCGTTTTCAAGCGCTGCAGCGGCAACAACAGGTTTGAAAACTGAACCCACGCTGAACGGCAGAAAAGCTCTGTTAATCAAAGGCGAATGCGGGTTGTTCAGGCTTTCCGCAATATTATCCGGGTCGAATGCCGGTCTTGAAACACAAGCTTTAATTGCTCCGCTTTCAATCTCAATAACAACCGCCGCCGCACATTCCGCGCCCGAGTTGTCAAGCGCAAGCTCGGTTATCTGCTGAATGTCATTGTCAATAGTCAAAGCAACGCCTGCTACCGGTGTTTCTGTCCCTGAAATCTCAACATCTTCGCCCAGCATCACCCTGCCGCCAGCATTCGCAGAAAACCGCGCAGCCGCATATGAACCCGCCTTGGCAAGAATTGCATCATAAGCTTTTTCTATTCCGCTGACTCCGTTTTTTTCGCCGTCAAGATAACCGATAACATGGCAGGCAATAAAACGCTCGGAATAACGCCTTGCAACAAAAACGTTTTTTATATCACCGTCCGCTTCAACAGGCAAATCGGTTTTAACAACAACCGGTTTCCCTTTTGACATTCTTTCCTTGACAGATTCAAAAATCATCGGCGGCAGGCTTTTTTTAAGTTTGCCGAGAGCCCTGTTTGTCGGCTTTGCTGCGGCATAAACTTCCGTTTCGGCATTGGTCAACGGATTCATATTGCAATCATATATTGTTCCTCTGAGGCTTACTATATCAACCGACATCCCCGAAGACATACCTGCCGTCTGCATGCTGTCCTCGCCTAACGAAAACATTCTTTTACCCATACCAGCAAAAGACAGAGTAAGCATCAAAAAAACCAAAACTGCTCTTTTAAACAAAAAACCACTTCCCATGGTTATTCATTCCACGGAAAGTGATTTTTAATCTTATATTAAGATTTTTTCGAGCCCAAAACAACACCGAACACTATCAGAACGGCACCCAGTATTCCCATTGGAGTAATCGGCTCGGAAAGAATAACACCGCCGACAATGAGCGTTACAAACGGATTCAGATAAATATAGTTGTTTGTTGTCACAACGCCCAGACGGGATATTGCTTTGTTCCAAAGAACATAGCATATTCCGCTGCCGACAACGCCTAAAAACAAAATGTTAAGAAGCATTTCAGGTCTTTCAAAAACTTCAAAGGACATTGTGTCCCCTTGTGAAAGCAATATGGGAAAAGAAGTTAAAAAACCGTAAAACATCATTTTGCGCGTAAGCAGAAAGCTGTTATATTTATCAACACAAAGCTTGAGAATGACCGAATAAACCGACCATGAAGCCGCCGCAAGAAGAGAAAGAAAATCGCCAAGCGGATTCAGCTTCAAAACAAACTTACCGTTCAGAACAACCATGATAACGCCCGAAAACGCAACAAAAAAGCCTATCCAGATATTTTTATTAAGTTTTTCGCCCTTGACAAAAAAATGGGCGAGCAGTGCGGTCAGAACGGGCGCGCTTGCAACAATTATGCTGACATTTGATGCGAGAGTAAAGTTCAGCGCATTATTTTCTGCAATAAAATAAAATGTGCAGCCGAACAAGCCCATTGCCGCAAACAAAAGCTCATCCTTAAAAGAAGTTTTTTCTGCTTTCGGATGAAGAATCCACAACACAAAATATGCAATCACAAAACGGCAAATCATTATCTGAACCGGAGAAAACTCCAAAAGCAGCACTTTTGTTGAAATAAAAGTGCTGCCCCAAACTATGATTGTAATAAAAGCCAGAATATGACCGATTATTTTCTGTTTATTGTTTTCCATTTTAAACATTGAAACGGAAGAGAACGACGTCGCCGTCTTTCATTACATATTCTTTGCCTTCACTGCGGACAAGACCCTTTTCCTTTGCTGCCGCAAGAGAACCAAGCGCAATAAGATCCTCATAAGCAATAACTTCGGCACGGATAAAGCCGCGCTCAAAATCACTGTGGATTTTGCCTGCTGCCTGAGGTGCCTTTGTGCCCTTGGTGATAGTCCATGCTCTGACCTCGGGCTGACCTGCGGTGAGATATGAGATAAGTCCGAGAAGCGCATAGCTCTTTTTAACAAGAAGGTCAAGACCGCCTGATTCAACACCAAGTTCTTCAAGGAACATCTCTTTTTCTTCGGGTTCAAGAGATGCAATCTGCGCTTCAAGCTCCGCACAAATGGGAAGAACTTCGCTGCCTTCTCCCTCGGCAATTGCGCAAACTTTCTTGTAATGCGCATTATTATCAAGACCGCCGGCAAAATCGCTCTCGCTCATATTGCAGGCATAGATAACGGGCTTTGCGGTGAGAAGCGCAATTTCGGCAAGCCATGCTTTTTCATTTTCATCGCATTCAAGATTTCTTGCAGGAACATTGTCTTCAAGGCTCTGCTGAAGCTTCTTGAGGAATTCAAGCTCGGCAGCAAGAGTTTTATCGCCTTTAAGAGCCTTTGTTACGCGGTCGATCCTGCGTTCAACCATTTCAATATCTGAAAGAATAAGCTCAAGATTGATTGTTTCAATATCTCTTTCGGGGTTGATTGTTGCATCAACATGAACAATATCGTCATCTTCAAAGCAACGGACAACATGGATAACCGCATCAACCTCACGAATGTGCGAAAGGAACTTGTTTCCGAGTCCCTCACCCTTTGATGCGCCGCGGACAAGACCTGCAATATCAACAAATTCAATGAATGCGGGAGTAATTTTAACGGGATTATAAAGCTCAGCAAGCTTGTCAAGTCTTTCGTCAGGCACGGAAACGACACCGACGTTGGGCTCAATTGTGCAGAATGCGTAGTTTGCAGACTGTGCGCCCGCATTTGTTATTGCATTAAAAAGTGTGCTCTTTCCTACATTAGGAAGTCCGACTATACCGAGTTTCATATATCTTCATTCTCCTTCGGATTTACGTTTATTTTGTGATTATATCACAGAATATGAGTTTTCACAAGGGAATAAGGAAATTTTTTAATGATTATAAATGAATCCTTTGGTATCCGAAAAGTCAGCAGAATCAGAATCCAAAGTTGTTTTTTATTATATTTATGATATAATTTATTCGGAACAATATCAGCAAAACAGTTGGGAGAAAAAAATGAACAATCGTAAAATCAGATTCGGAATTGTAGGCACAGGAACAATCGCGCACCGCTTTGCAAATGCAATAAAAAACGTTGACAATGCAGAGCTTGTTGCCGTTGCATCAAGAACAAAAGAAAACGCCGAAAGATTCGGCGATGAGTTCGGCATTCCCGTTCGTTTCGACAGCTATGAAAAAATGGCTCTGTCCGATGTCATTGATGCTGCATATATCGCAGTCCCCCATTCGGGACACATCGGATGCTCCTGCCTCATGATGAATAACGGCAAACACGTGCTTTGCGAAAAACCGATGGCAGTTAATGCCGCGGAGGCGGAAGAAATGTTTCGCTGTGCAAAAGAAAACAATGTTCTTCTTATGGAAGCAATGTGGGCAAGGCTTGTGCCCGGCACGCTGAAAATGCTTGAACTCGTTGAAAGCGGAGTTTTCGGAGATATTCTCGGAGTTGAAGGCAAATTCTGCTACACAATGGACGAGGATGAAATGGACCACCATGTTTTCAAGCCTGAAAACGGCGGCGGTTCTTTGCTTGACGTCGGCGTCTACGGACTTAACTTTGCAAGCTGGTATCTCGGAAAGGATGTTGAAGAAATCACCGCTCAGTCCGACATATATAACGGAGTTGACAGCCACACCTGCTCTTTGCTCAAGTACAAAAACGGAGCAATTGCAGATATTTCAAGCGCTATTCTTCTCAGAAAACCGAATGAAGGTTATGTTTACGGCACAAAGGGTTATGCCTATCTGCAAAGATTTTATGCACCGCAGGAAATTGAAGTTCATCTTAACGGCGGCAAAACTCAAAAAATCTCTGTTCCCTATGCAGGTAACGGTTTTGAAGAACAAATTATTCATTTCAGCGAATGTGTTATCAAAGGCTTGACCGAAAGCCCGATTGTAACCCACGAACAAACGCTTTATATCAGCCGACAGATGGATGAAATCCGAAAAATCACGGGAATAGTCTATCCGCAGGACAAGTAAACAGCGTCGAGCCTTAAAACATTCGGTTTTGTGTATGATTTCATACAAATGCAGTACACATTGCTTATTGCCATTTTCCCTTATAATTAATAAAATTTAAATATACCGTAAAAAGGAGGAAGCAAAAATGGCAAAAATAATTTCAGTACCGTTAGCAATAATCATGAGCATTATTTCATTATTCTTTCCCGGCAAAGCTGAAATGCCCGACAAAACGCAATGGAACACAAACTATCCTTATGTGTTCGTTCACGGTCTTATGGGCTGGGGAGAATACGATGCACATTATAAGATATTTCCATATTGGGGAATGTTTGGCGGCGAACTTCTCAGTAAAATTGAAAAAAACGGGTATGAATGCCACGGTGCCTCAGTTTCCGGCACCGCAAGTGCGTGGGACAGAGCCTGCGAGCTTTATGCACAGCTTACAGGCAGCGTTGTAGACTACGGCAAGGCACACAGCGAATATTGCGGCCACGAAAGATACGGCAAGGATTTCACGGGAAAGGCGCTTGTTGAAAAATGGGATTCCGAAAACAAAATAAACCTTCTCGGTCATTCCTTCGGCGGCGCAACCATCCGCGTTTTTGCAACACTTATGGCAAAAGGCAACGAAGCGGAGATTGCCGCAACGGCTTCAGATGATATTTCGCCGCTTTTCACGGGTGGCAAATCCGACTGGATTTATTCGCTCACGGCTCTTGCGGCACCTCATAACGGCACAACCGCCTACGGGCTTGAAAATTCAATGCCCGATAACACCGACACCGCCGCATATGATATGTTTATTGACCATGCTCTGGAGCTGAACAAAGATATGGTTACTGACGAAAACACATATTATTTCTCCATACCCTGCACGGCGACAACAAAAAACAATGACGGCACATACAGCGCCGACAAAAATATGATGGAGTTTATGTTCCAAAGCAGCGCAAACGAAATGGGAATGTTTACGGGCACAACCGAAGGCAGCTTTGTTGTTGATGAAAGCTGGCTTGAAAATGACGGACTTGTAAACACCGTTTCTGCTTCGGCTCCGTCAAGCGCTCCCACGGCACAGTTTGACAAAACCGACATTAACAAAGGCGTGTGGAATATCATGCCTGTTTATCAGGGCGACCATATGTCGCTTCAAGGCGGATTCTTCAAGGTGAACACCGATGTTTTGAGGCTTTATACCGAGCATTTTGATATGATTAACCGTCTTGATTAAGCTAATGGCAGAGTAAAAGGGTCTGTCTCACCTCCACAGTGAGACAGACCCTTTTTATTTATTACAGAATAAATCTGAAAGCGTAGATTATTACGTTCAGTAAATTATTAAAAACAAATCTGATGAATGTAAATACATACGGAAATTCAAACTCCCAGTCATCAAAAGTATCGAGTGTACCGATAAGCGATGAATCATAGGTTATTTCGGGATTTTTGAATGCCTTTGTTTCCATTTTCATTATGCAGAGATTTTTGCAGGCTTCACGCAATGCGTTACCGAAGCCGACGGGATCTTTTGCGTATGCAATCTTAACCGCTGATTTAAGCTGCACAACCTGCAATGCCCACATTCCTGAAAGAATTGTATCGTTGCCGTTATAAACCGCAAGAACAGGGCTCATATATCCGCTGCCCGTGAAGTTTGTAGAGTAGTCAGAAACAACAAATCCTTCAAATCCCCATTCGTCACGAAGCAGGTCTTTGAGAAGTGCCGAGCTTGCGCCGCACCACTTTGTGCCGATTCGGTTATAAGCCGACATAATTCCTTTCGGATTTGCTTCTTTTACAGGGATTTCAAATGCTTTGAGATATATTTCACGCATTGCCTGCTCATCGCACCAGGTAAAAATGCCGTTTCTGTGGGATTCCTGGTCATTGAGAGCAAAGTGCTTTATTGTTGTTACAAGGCTTTCGGAATTTGCGCCCTTGATTATTTCTGCTGCCATAATACCCGAAATAATCGGGTCTTCAGAGAAATATTCAAAGTTTCTGCCACCGCGGGGATTTCTGTGAATATTTGCACCGGGTGCATACCATGTGTCCGTGCCCATATCAGCAGCTTCCTTGCCCGCTCCCTTGCCCATTTCATAGGCAAGGTCAACATTCCATGTGCATCCGATTGCCGTTGCGCAAGGATATGCTGTTCCGCTGTCGGTATAAACAAGACCGTTTCTGCCTTTGACGGATGAAGGGCCGTCGTTATCCATTGTGTGAGGAATTCCGAGGCGCTCAACTCCGTGGGTTTCATAACCGCCGTTGATAACAAGCATAGTCATTTCTTCAAGAGTGAGTTGGTCAAGGAATGCATCCCATAAGCTTTCATCCTTTGCTACATCCTGCAAAGTTATTGTTTTTTCGTGCTTTACGCCCATTTTCGGTGCTTCGCCTTCGGTTGCGGGTTCGGGAACCTTGTCAACATCAATGAGGTAATCCTTCTTTTTAAGATTACGCAATTCAGGATATGTGCCACTCACATCCGCTCTCGACATAATTTTATATCCACTGTAAACATCCTCGAAAAGATTTTCGATTTCTGTTCCCGTTGCAGAATCGTTTTTGATTATCTTTGTGTTTTTCACTTGGTAATCATAGGATGCAATGTGATTTCTGACATCGTTTGCAACAATGATTTTATATGTGCCTTTTTCAAGCACCCATGCTTCATTTTCTTTGTAGTCATAGGATGCCATATCGTCGGTTTTGAAAGAAATTGTGAGAGTTTCGCTTTCATCAGGATTGAGAAGCTTTGTTTTTGCAAAACCGCCGAGACAGATTGCACTCTTTTCAATTCCGCCTTCGGTATAAGGAGCGCTGTAATAAAGCTGAACGACCTCTTTGCCCGCTTTATCACCTGTGTTTTTAACTTTGACTTTAACTGTTATCTCTTCGGAATCAAAATCAGTTGAAATGACTTTCTTATCAAAGCTTGTGTATGAAAGACCGTAGCCGAAAGGATACTGCACCTTATCCTTTGCAAATGTTTCGAAATAGCGGTAGCCGATATAAATACCTTCATAATATTCAACGAAATGCTCGCCGCCATTATAACCGTTACTTCCGAAGCAGACACTTGAAGGATGGTCTTCAATTTTGTATGCGATTGTGTCTGTCAGTTTACCCGAAGGATTAACCTTGCCGTCAAGCATATGGGGAACTGCAGTCATACCGAATTCACCGGGAATCCAGATAATAGCCGCCGCTTTGATGCTTTCATATTCATCAATCCAGCCCATTTCCATAACGTTGCCGATGTTGAAAAGAACAACAACATTTTCAAATGCGGATGTAACTTTATCAATCATAGCCTTTTCGTCATCGGAGATTGAAAGTGTTTCAACGGTGTGGTCCGTTCCTTCCGCACTAGTTCGGCTGATAACGATAATTGCGGTATCGGAAAACTCAACTGCATTTTTAAGAAGCTTGTCAGTAAGATACTTGAAATTCATTTCTTCAAGAGTATTTTTGGCAAGAAGCACCTGGAGAAGATTGTTGATAACCGTGTTATCCGTTTTGGGAAGCTCGTTTGAAAGACAGTGTTTTTCATAGAGAGCACGAAGTTCGGAATTGTATTCTATACCTTCAGCTTCAAAGGCTTCATAGAGAGTTACGGGGTCATCGGTAGTTATTGCTCCGGAGCCCGCTCCGCCGAAAAACGGACAAACCGAACCTGCCCCGAAGATATTGACCTTTTTATTTTCAAGAGGAAGAAAATCATCTTCATTTTTCAGCAGAACAATACCTTCACTTTCGATCTGCACTGCTGTTTCACGGGTTTCGGCAATGATTTCACGGTCAACGTCACCGCTTGTAGCAAATGCTGTATTGCTGAAAAAAACACATAATACAAGGGCAAGGGACAACACTTTCAAAAAACTCTTTTTCATTGAAACACCTCTTTGCTCAATTTTTGATTTCATTATACTTTCATTTTCTTATTTTATCAATATAGAAATTTAAAATTATTGTGTTTATTTTTGAAATCGCGTTTTAATTCCTTAAAATAATTATTGACTGAGAAGTAATATGGTGATATATTTAAAACATCAAAAAAGGAGGAAATAAAAATGAAAAGAATTACGGCAATCCTTTTAAGCTTTATAATGATTCTCAGTGTATTCACGGTTTGCGGATATGCTGAAAATGAAAAGCAGTTTTATCTTGTGCTGGGCGATTCCATTGCCTACGGTTCAGGAATTTCAAATTCAAGAGAAGCCTGCTACGGCAAGATTGTTGCAGACACCAACGGCTACGATTATGCAAATCATGCAATCCCCGGCCACACAACAACAAATCTCATAAACCGCCTCAAAGATGAAGCAGTAATTGCCGACCTTAAAAAGGCAGATATCATCAGCATTTCAATCGGCGGCAATGATTTTCTTATGAGCAATCTCATTGGACTTATGTTTGATTCAATAGTAAAGGGCGATCACTCCGAATTTGACACAATCGCAGACGGATTCTATACCAATTTCTGCGAAATAATTGATATAATCAATTCTCATAACGCAGATGCGGTTATTCTTATGCAGACTCTTTATAATCCTCAGTCCGGCTATCTCAGAGCCCCTTATCAGCAGGGTGCAGACAGAATAAACGCAGCAATCGAAAAATATAACACCGAAAATCCCGGCGAAATCGTTATTGTTGACGTTGCTACGGCACTCGGTGACGATATGGCAAACTACGCAGATGATGAAATCCATCCCAGCGCACAGGGTAACGAAATAATTGCAAAGGTTATTCTTGATAAACTCCACGAACTCAACCTCGCAAGCGATGCTGCTCCCGTTATTAGCGCAAAGGGTAAAGACATTGAGATTTCCGCAATTTTCACATCAGCATTGCGAGTCGCAGGAGCTGTTTTCAACGCACTTTCAGTTATTTATAATTTTTTTATGAGTGTTATAGGTTAAACCGTCAAACAGCATAATCGGCAAGGAGTTTTACTCCCTGCCGATTTTTTATCATCCACTACCCGTTTCGGCTTTTTTTAGTGGAAATTACCGTTTGCGTGTGATATAATAAATTTGTATTACACTAGAAAAAAGATAAACAATATGGTGATGAATTATGGAATACAGAAAACTGCCTCATGGAAATGAAAACGAAAAATTCAGCGTGCTCGGTCTGGGAATGGGCGGTATCGGTAAAACCCCCGTTGACGAGATTGAAGCTATAATCCGCAAGGCTATTGACAGCGGAATCAACTTTTTTGACCTTTGCACGGCAAGTGCATCCTATGCACCTATCGGCAGAGCTATCCGTGATTGCCGTGACAAAGTATTTTTACAGGTACATTTCGGTGCAGTATATGATGATAACGGCGAGTACGGTTGGTGCCGTGATTTTGACACAATAAAAAACACCTTCTTGTGGGAGCTTGAAGCTCTCGGCACCGATTACGTTGATTTCGGTTTTTTGCACTGTGTTGATGAAGATGATGATTTTGACACTCTGTGTGAAATCGGCGTTCTTGACTACATAAAAGAATTAAAAGAACAAGGTGTTGTCCGCCACATCGGATTTTCCTCTCACACACCGAGCGTTGCAAACAGAATTATTGACACAGGACTTATTGATATGATGATGTTTTCAATAAATCCTGCTTATGATTTTGAAAAGGGCGATGAATACGGTATCGGCAGCGTTAAAGAACGCTTTGATTTGTTCAAACGCTGTAAACGTGAAGGCGTGGGAATCAGCGTTATGAAGCCGTTTTTTGCCGGTCAGCTTCTGTCCGCTGAGCAGTCGCCCTTCGGCATCGCACTTACTCATACTCAATGCCTGCAATATGCCATTGACCGCCCGGGTGTTCTGACTGCGGTTCCGGGTGTTCAGACAATGGAGCATCTTGACACGGTACTTGAATTCCTTACGGCAAGCAACGAAGAAAAGGATTATTCCGTTATAGGCACTTTTACTGCCGATACAATTACGGGCACCTGCGTTTACTGCAACCATTGCCAGCCCTGCCCCGCCGGAATAGATATCGGTCTTGTTAACAAGTATTACGACCTTGCTGTTGCAGGCGATACTATTGCAGCCAACCATTATACAAAGTTATCGGTTAAAGCGGATGCGTGTCTGAAATGCGGCCATTGCGAAAGCCGCTGCCCGTTTGGTGTAAAGCAAGAAAACAGAATGGCTCAGATTGAAAAACACTTCAGCAAATAAACAAGCATTAATGACAGGAAGAATGTATTATGAGTAACTTTGAATTGTTTTGGATTAGAAAAATAACGGCAGTCATACTGTTATTTATAACTTTGATAAACTGCATTACAGGAGAAGTCACAGTAAAGGAAAAATCTGCTGATATCAACGGTTCTCTCGCCTGCACGGACGCTCTCGGCAGAAGCGTTGTTTCCGCAGGTGAAAGCGAAAAGCTTGTCGGTGTTTTCTATTTTCTCTGGCAGGGTCAGCACGGGAGCACACGGATCATTGACAATTCAAAGCTTGTTGCAGAACATCCCGATGCAATAAATTCTGAAGAAGAATGGATTGCGGCAGGCGGCGGAAATCAACAGGAGTTTCATTTCTGGGGTGAACCGCTGCTCGGATATTATTCTTCAAGTGACGAATGGGTTTTCAGAAAGCACGTTCAGATGCTGACGGATGCTGCGGTTGATTTCATAGTTATCGACACAACGAATGCATTTACATATTCAGAGCCCGCAAAGAAGCTTATCGGCGTATGGTATGAATATCTTGTTCAGGGCTTTGACGTGCCGCAGATTGCATACTACACCAATTCCTATTCCGCAGATACAATAAACAGAATTTACGATGAGATTTATAACAACGCAGAACTCAGGGCTGAATATCCCCGACTCGACGAGCTTTGGTTTTGTCTTGACGGCAAACCAATGATTATAGGAAACAACGATTACGGAGTACCAAGACCCGAGGTCAGCGAATATTTCAGAATAAAAGAATCCCAATGGCCTTATAATGACAAATCAGACGACGGTTTCCCGTGGATGGAATTTGAGCGCTCGCTGACTTATAAGTCTGTTTATAAAAATAACGGCATCAGCATAATGAATGTTTCCGTTGCCCAGCATTCGGACACCTGCACATTCAGCAAAACTGCATGGTACGGCGAAAACGACCGTACACGTTCTTGGCACAACGGCAAAAACGACACGTCCGAAAACGCACAGCTTTACGGCTATAATTTTGCGGAACAATGGGAATTCGCCATTAAAATGAATCCCGATATTATTTTCATAACGGGATTTAACGAGTGGGTCGCCCAGAGGCAGTCTCCCGCCGAAAACGCTCCCATTGTTTTTGTAGACTGTGCCGATGAAAACACATCCCGTGATGTTGAACCGTCAGCAGGCATTCTGGGCGATAATTATTATCTGCAAATGGTGAATTATATTGCCGAATTCAAGGGTACAACAGGAAAGGTTGCCAAAAGCAAAAACGTTACGGTTGATATCAACGGCTGCTTTTCGCAATGGGATTCAGAACAAATCAAATCGGTTTACAAAGATTATAAAAACGACACCGCCGTCAGAAATTCAGTTGACTTTGCACATAACCCTATAACAAATACATCAGGCAGAAACGATATTGTCAATATGAAAGTAGCTGAAGATACGGAAAACTATTATTTCTACGTTGACACAGCCGAAGCCCTCACCTCTCCCGACACAGAAAACTGGATGACTTTATTCATCAACGAAAGCATTGTTATCAACCGCACCGCACCTCTTAACGGCAAAACCAATGTCGAAAAGAACACCAACGGAGTTTTTACCAAAACCGGAGAAGCTGAAATCCGTTACGAGGGCAACAAGCTGATGCTTAAGGTTTCAAAATCTCTTATTGACAGTCACGGAGGCTTCAATTTCAAATGGGCGGATAATTATGTTGAAAACGACATAACTTCTTTCTATACAAACGGTGATACGGCTCCTTACGGCAGACTTAACTACCGTTATTGATACTGTAAGCAATTCACCGATTTATATTGGAATATCTTACAAATTCAGGATTGCTGACAATAAACCTTTTGATAAAAGTAAACGCTCCTCAGAAAAACTCTGAGGAGCGTTTTTATCATAACCATCAAAAAAGAAGATGATGATTTTGGCATAGTTTAGTCTGTTATTCTATTTCAGCTTCTGCAAAACCGATACATTCTCTGCCTCTAATCATATCTGCGGCATTTCTTGCATTGAAATAGAGGCGCAATTTGTTGCCGCATTTCACGAGATGGCTCGCATAAACAAACTCTTTCATCCAATCCTTACAATCAACAACGCAAGGCTCAACAAGTATTTTTTCAAATTCAAAAGAAAGTCCGTCTGCAGACGTCAGCAGAATTATTGCAGAATGGCTGTGACCGTCTTTTTCGTACAATCCGTTTTGAATTCCTATATAGCCGTCACTAAGCTTATATACCTTAAGGCATCCGCTGCAGAGATTGAGATACGGATTATTTTTATCGGGAGAAATAATCGGCTTAGAGGCAGAAACATAGCCCTTTGCGATATCCCCACTTTCCGCATATCCGATATAAGTAGGCTCACAGAATCCGCAGTCTTTTATAAAAGTCATCCCGCAGGAATAATACATACGGTTGATACCATTATCACGAAGGAGGAACGGATTGGATATCGCCGACCCTCTTTCGCTTATCTCATAACCCTTTGCATCGGCTAATGCAGATGTCGGTTTTGACCAATGAACAAGGTCAGCGCTTTCCGTAACATAGATTTCGGACTTCCATTTCACAGCATTTATAACATTGAGTCCGTTCATTATAAGGGGTCTTGTTCTTTCATAGAAAAGATAGTATTTTCCGTTGATATAATTGATATTCGGACGCATGGCACGGTTCAAAACCTTTTTCACCTTGCAGAAATTAATGCCATTATCGCTGATAAAATGGTAAACCCCAAAGGTTGTGTGCAGAAACATATGCCATTTACCGTCGTGAGCAACGTCAGGAGTAAGCACAGACGGGTCGGCAACAACAACCGCACCGCCAAAGGGCTTCAGCACAGGACAGCTTTTGCTGATTTTAAAATCAGCATCAATTATTTGTTTAACGGTTAAACCTTTCATAATAAACCTCATTATGATTTGATGCCAGCATTATAACACATAAAATCTTATGTTGCAACAAAATACCTCAGAGGTGGTTTCTGCTTTATCACCAATATAGCTCTTGAAGCAAGACAATGTGTTGCCGTTGAGTATTTAACAGCGCAGTAAAAAAAGAGCAGGTCAAAACCTGCTCGATACATAACAAATCATTTTAATTTTAACTATGAGTAAATGTAAATAAAGAAAAGTGAGTGTTCACTTGTATTATAAACACTCACTACAGCACGAGTGGCGAGACTTGAAAAAGTCACCGCATTTGTTCTGATTTTTTGCAAAATCCGCAAATCCTTGTATATCAACGGATTCGGGATGCGGACTTTCATTGCCTTTGATGTTCTCTTGCGGTTTTTTTCAAAAATAATGTCCAGGAATGTCCCGAAAATCACAAAATTATTCATCACTCTGAAATCCTGATTTTTGCAACCGTTATTTTGTAGGTTGATTCATAACAAGGCGGATTATTGACGTAGTAAAGGGTTGTTGAGTCCTGCGAGAAAAACAGCGACGGACTGTAACCGCATCTTCCATAAGGGTCAAACGAATATGGAATGGGGTTATCAATAGGCGCAAAGGTTTTGCCGTAATCAAAGCTGATAAACATATCTGCTCCCGTGTCGCTTTCGCCTCTGACAGGGTGCTTGCCTGTAACAACAAGAGTTCCGCATTCACCGCCGACGGGTGTCCACGCAACGTAAGGAGAAGAGCCGAAAGTTTTGCCAGCGGCTGAAACAATCCTGCCGTAATCCGAAACGTCGCCCCAATTATCAAGAGAGGTTGACCTTTTGCAATAAATCGGATTGCCGTCTATGCCGACCATCTCATAAACCATAAAATATTCACCGTTGCCCATTTTTACAACAGACACCATACCGGGTCTGAGCGAAGAATCTGAGCAGGCAACGCACTCAAACTTCTTGCTCCAGCTAACAAGATCGGTTGTGTATTTATAGACAAGCTTCTGCGAATGCTCGGGGTCTGAATCGTCTGAATAAAAGCAGAAAAGTCTGCCCGTTTCTTCCTCATAGATTAAATACGGCTCCCACACTCCCCAGTCTGTTCCGCCCGCTTTGTCAACGTTGCAGAAAGCGTTGAAAGATTTGCCTGCATCGGTACTTGAGTAAAGAGTAACCGTACTGTCGGTTACGCCTTCGCCGTAAATGGATGTTGCGGCAAGGATGATTGTGCCCTTTTCAAAATCGCCCATATCGGCAGGCAGTTCATAGAGAAACGGCATCCATTCGTTCCAGTAGCCTTCGTTCAGGTTGTCTCTTACCGTGCAGACGTATTGCCAGGTTTCGGCATCATCGTTGCTTTCGTATACGGGATAAGTGTCACCCCATTTTTCAAAGGTTGCGAGGAGTTTGCCGTTATCAGCATCATTCTTCTGACAGCAGAGCTTTATAATTGAAGGATATTCAGCCACGTTTGCATTGTTATCAGCAGGAACGTATATATCGCTCACAGACTCCACCTCAAACTCAACAGGCAGATGTTTATATTCAAAATTCAGGCCGATATCAGGAAACAAAGTTCCTAAAACCGTCAGCAATGCGAGTAAAAAACGAAAAAGAACCATTTTCTCACTCCGTCATTAAAATATGATAAACACATTATACCACAACGCTTTCTCTTTGCAACAGGTTTGTTTGAGTATGCGGCAGCAGCAAAAGTTGACAGCAAAAACCGCCCGTGATATGATATATTTTGCTTAAATAAGTTGGAATTTATAGGATTAAGGCTATGATTAACGCTAACGAATACGGTTTTTTACCTGAAAACAACGCATATAAGAACTCCGTTGCTCTTCAAAAAGCGATTGACGGCGGCGGAGTAATAGAGATTAAAGCTTCGGGTATTTATAAAATCTCCGAACAAATCGAAATCGGTGATAACACAAAGCTTGTGTTCCGTCAAGGGGTTATTCTTCAGCGTGAAGCGAGCGTAACCGGCATTAACGGCAATGCATTCATCAATAAAGGTGCAATTAACGGCGAATACAACCGAAACATCGAAATTATCGGATTGCATCTTGAATGTAACGGCATCGAAAGCAAAGACTTTGGTGTTGACAGCCGTATTGCAGGCTTGCGTGCACAGGTTGCAATGATTTAC
>JAZNSX010000104.1:0-3435 GCA_045591425.1 Acutalibacteraceae bacterium
TCCCAAGATATTTTATCTGCAATGAATATAACCTTATCATACACACTTGCATTTTTCCTTAAAGTTGTGTGACATTCAATCGCATTCAGAATATCCGAATCGGTAATATCAAAATCTTCTTGTGCAATTATTTTTGAAACTCTTTGATGCAACAGAGCGTGATATTTTTCTTCTGCAGGGTCTATTTCCAAACCACGCATTTTTGCAAACTCATACATTTCTTGCGGTGTCATAATTCCGCTGATATCGTGAAGCAAAGCAGCAAGTTTTATCTTATCAACATCAAGATCATATGCCTTTGCTAATTCAACAGCTATACTTGCTACATCTTCCACATGATTTAATACGTCAGTTTTATTGTAATTCAGATATTTATTTTCGATTAAATCAATCACATCGTTATTTCTCATAATTATCACCTAACAACTTCTTTTGTTTGTATTTCGAAAGTTTGCCGACAACCGTTATGTAACTGTGGTCTGCCATTTCGATAATCATTTCATCGGGAACACCATCAAGAGGAAAAGTATTGAAATACGGTTGTTGAACCGGCGGACAATGATAACCTCTTACGACAATATCAGGAAACAGATGTCTGTAAAAATCGCCCTGCATTCGCTCACAATTCAGAGTTGCCGTTTCTTTGCCTTTGAGGATAAACAGCTGAGCAAAGATTTTCCCTTCAACTTTAATTATATCGCTGTCAGGACCGAAAGGATGGTCAACATATGCTCCGTTTTTTGAAATACAATAATCGAGTAATTCAGAATATGTCATATGGAAACCTTCTTCAAAATTTGTTTATTTACTGTATTCGGATACAGAAAATGCAATGTTTTCGTTATCTCTGTACTCTTTTCGTGATTTGAGTTTCATTCCTAAACTATCGCAGATTTCATCAAGATTGTTTAAATCGCTGTACATTCTGCAGTCTTTAAGAATTTCAAGTGTTTCTTTTTCCGTAAATCCGAAAGGTTTTAAAACTCTGTGCTGACGCATAAACGCATTGTTTCTTGATTTGACAATAAATCTGCCGTTATCTGTCAGAACTCTTGATACTTCTTTCAGCGTTTCAATAATTTCTCTGGATTCATCCAATCCGCAATAAGTACAAACAGTATCAAATGTTTTATCTTTGAAAGGCAGATACCAGAAATTCGCACAAACGGGGATGATTTTCTTTTTCTGATATTTAGCGATACCCAAAGCATTTCCGAGGCAGTCAAACCCAATATCTACGGTATAAAGCTCACAATTTTTCGGCATATATAATGCAACCGAAGCCGTACCGCCGCCCGCACCCGTTGCGAGTTCCAATATTTTATCTGTTTTTTCTTTGCATACAACTTCGGCAAAATAACGGTATCTGTCCCAGAATACTCCCGTACCTTTGACTTTTGTTATTGTTCTTTTTCTGCCGATACGCTTTCTACTGAGTTTTTTGAAATTTTTAAGCTGTTTTTTGCTGATATTTCCGCTTTTATCGCCAACAATCCACTCGCTTGTTTCCTTTTGCTTGTATGAATCAAAAGCTTTTAAAATGTTTTCTTTTGTGCCGTATATCCTTTTTATATGTTCAACATAAATCTCGTTCCAATCTTCGATAATGCCTGCTTCCATTTCGCTGAAAATCTTATCGATTTCATCGGGATGTTCCCAAAAAATTATTTCGAGAAGTTCACGAGCCCAATCAGGATTTGTTTTTTCAGGGAGCAAAACCGGAACGTCTTTGATTATAGGATAGCTTTCTTTACCGTCTGTTGTAACAAGAGTTTTCTTATTTGAAACTAATTCTTTACGGCTCTGCGGTGCAACAAAAATCATTTTTATTCTCCTTGGTTAATGTTATTCAGCGTTCCGATTTCAACAATGCATAATAACAAGCATCACAAATGCCCTGATTATTCCAATCGGAACTACGCAAAGTTCCCTCATATTTCATTCCGCATTTTTGCATTACTTTGCCTGAATTCGGATTTCTCGGGTCGTGTCTTGCTTCAATGCGGTTTACATCTACCACATCAAATAAGAAATCCATAACCGCCTTTAGTGCCTCTGACATTATTCCTTGATGCCACCACGCTCTGCCAAGACAATAGCTGATTTGCGTTGATGAAACCTCTTCGTTCATAAAACCTACAGCGATAGCGCCAATCGGTTCGTCGCCGTTTTCTTTCAATACAATACCCCAATGATAATATTTTTCGTTTGAATATTGTTTTACCCAATCATTCATAATCCTTTTACTTTCTTCCTGATTTGAATGAGTTTTCCACATCAAAAATTTTGTGACTTCCGAATCGGATGCCCAATTCTTAAACATTGCGTCAGCATCTTTAGTTTCATATCGTCTCAAAATCAATCTGTCTGTTTCTAACCTTTGCGTTCCGCAATGTTTCATATCTGTCACTCCTTTAAAATCGGTATTTCTGAATTTAATTATAATGCCCGTTTGCAATTTTTTCAACACTTGAATTGATGGTGAATCTGATATATAATTTAAGACAATAAAATTTAAACAAGGTGATTCAATAAGCAAATATTATAAATCCCAAAGCATAAAAATTGAATCAACGAGAAAGAAAATCGAACTGCTGATTTTTCAGCCGACTCTGAATGCCAAGCCTAAAGATAAGACTCCTGCAATTTTATGGATTCACGGCGGAGGTTACATAACGGGTATGGCAAGAATGATTTATATGTCACGAGCCATTGAACTTGTCAAAAAGTATGGTGCGGTTGTTGTAACTCCCGAATACAGACTTTCAAACGAAGCACCATATCCTGCCGCATTAGAAGATTGCTATGCCGCTTTGAAATATCTCAAAGAACATTGTGATGAACTCGGAGCAAACAGCAGTCAGATTATGGTCGGTGGTGAAAGTGCAGGCGGCGGACTTGCCGCATCACTTTGTATGTATGCCCGTGACAAAGGTGAAGTAAACATTGCATTTCAGATGCCGCTTTATCCGATGATTGATAATCTTGATACCAAATCGTCAAGAGATAATCATGCGCCCGTATGGAACACAAGACTCAATCATTTCGGTTGGAAGAAATATCTCGGCGATTTATATGGAAAAGACGTTCCGCCGTATGCTGCTGCCGCCCGTCAGACCGACTATTCAAATCTTCCGCCCGCTTACACATTTGTCGGAGATATTGAACCGTTTTATTGCGAAACGCTGACTTACATCGACAATCTGAAAAGTGCAGGAATTGAAGCAAAGGTTGATGTTTATCCGAACTGCTTTCGCGCATTTGACATGCTCACACCGTTTAGAAAAGTCAGCAAAGAAGCAATAGCAAGATTTGAAAAAGAATATCTGAACGCCTGCGAAAAATATTATGCAGAGCAGAAAGATCATTCAAAAACATAACTGAATTAAAATCACAAAAATCACCATTGCAGTAAATTGTACCGCAGCGGTGATT
>JAZNSX010000105.1:0-2889 GCA_045591425.1 Acutalibacteraceae bacterium
GGCAGGCTGGCTTATTTTCCAGAAATGGAAAGACAAAATGAGAGACAAGGTTGCGGAAATCTTCCTGCGGCTGCACTACGTCACCTACCGTTCAAAGGATTTTTCAAACGCAAAGGACGTCCGCATTTACAATATGTCCGATTTCCTTATGAAGAAAATAGATAAACACCTTGAAGACGCAACGTGGTGGAACATCCTGCGAAACAACGGCCACTATATCAACTGTATGCTTGAAGATGTTTTCAAATTCGGTGTAAGCCTTGGCGCATATATCTATCTTATTTATCTCAAACTCAATTCCGAGATGACACTCGGCGATTTTTCTCTCTATTTCGGTGCGATAACGGGCTTCGGTCAGTGGCTTGCAAGGCTTGTTGACTCAATTTCGGAAATCATTTCGGGCGCACACAACGTCAGCGATTTCAGACAATTCCTTGATATCGAGGATAAAATGAACGTCAAAGAGGGCAAAAAGCTGCCGTCGTGCAAGGATTTACCCTGCGAAATTGAGCTTAAAAATCTTACTTTCTCTTATGATGAAGCCGAAAAGCCTTCAGTTGATAATCTTTCGCTAAAAATAAATAAGGGCGAAAGAATTGCGATTGTCGGCGTCAACGGTGCAGGCAAATCAACGCTTGTTAAGCTCATCTGCGGACTGTTTATTCCGAACGAAGGTCAGATTCTCATAAACGGCGTTGACAGCCGACTTTTCAACCGTGACGAATACTATCAGTTATTCTCAACTCTATTTCAGGATTGCGCATTGCTGCCTGCAACGGTTGCAAAGAATATCGCACTCTGCGAGGAAAACAAAATTGACCGCAAAAGACTCCGCGAATGTATGAGACTTGCAGGAATACTTGATAAAGTTGAAAGCCTGCCGCAAAAAGAAAACACTCTGCTTGTGCGTGAAGTGCACGAGGGTGCGGTTGCATTTTCGGGCGGCGAGCTTCAGAGACTTCTGCTCGCAAGGGCACTATATAAAGATGCTCCGATAATCATTCTTGACGAGCCGACCGCCGCACTTGACCCCATTGCAGAAAACGATATGTATCTCAAATACAGCGAGCTTACAAAAGATAAAACCGCAATTTACATATCCCACAGACTTTCCTCAACCCGATTCTGCGACAGAATCATTTTGCTTGACGATGCGAAAATTACTGAAACGGGAACTCACGAGGAATTACTTGAACTCGGCGGCAAATACGCCGAAATGTTTGAAACACAGAGCCGATATTACAGAGAGGAGGCGATTATATGAAGAAGTTTTTCACGGACTTCAGAGAAGATTTTGAGATAATCAGACAAGGCTTGAAGCTTGTTAAAATCTATCTCGGCAAAAACTATTTTTCACTCAATCTCATCGTAAAGATTCTCCGTGCCGTTACGCCTTATATCACAATTTACTGCACGGGTCTTGTTATCACCGCACTCACCGAAAAGCAAGGCTTTGAGCAGATATTGAAATATGTTCTCATAGCAACCATCACAACACTCGTTATTGACGTTATAATAAGAACAATCAACCGAAAAGCCTTGATAATGCTCAACAGCTGTTGGGAAAAGCATTCGGCACTTCTCTCCCGAAAGGCTCTTGAGCTCGACTATGCAAAGGCGGAAAGCTCATCCGTTCAGGAGCTTCGAGGAAAAATCGAAGAAAACGCAAATAACGGCAACGGTCTTACTTGGGTTGCCGAATGCGTAGCCGAAATGATATCCTGCGTTTTCTCAATTATCGTTGCGATTGTTATGATTTCGGGTATGGTTTTCAGCGAGTCGCCTGCACCGCTTACGGGATTTATGGCGTTTGTTGACTCTCCCCTGCTCGGTATTTCGCTTGTTATTTTCTCTGCCGTTATGATTGCACTTTCAGTTAAATATCACAGCCTGAGCGAGAAGAAACAGTTCAATATTTTTAACAGAGTTGTGAAATTCAATCCGATTCTTGAATACTATAATCAGAAATATCTCAACGAAAACGAAAGCGGTAAGGATGTCAGAATTTTCAATGAAAAAGGACTTATCAACGAAGAAATCACCGAAAAGATTTATAATCCCACCGCAAAGATGAGAAAGGATACTTTCAGGGTCTGGGCAACCATCGGTCAGATAAGCACGGTTTCAACAAATCTGCTCGGAGGTCTTGTTTATATCTTTGTCGGTCTTAAAGCACTCGTAGGTGCTTTCGGTGCAGGCAAGGTTGTTGAATATTACGGTGCCATAACAAAGCTGATTTCTGCCTGCACGGATATTGCAGGCAATGCTGGCTATCTGCGCGCAAACAACGCTCAGTTAAAGCAGGAGATTGAATATCTCAATCTCGTTTCCGATATGGAAAACGGCACAAGAACGGTTGACGGCATTGACCCTGCAAACTCTGTTTTTGAATTTCACAACGTTTCGTTTGCCTATCCCGAAACCGAGCCGATGATTCTGAAAAATTTCAGTATGAAGATAAAGTCAGGCGAAAGACTTGCGGTTGTCGGTATTAACGGCAGCGGTAAATCAACTATGATAAAGCTCCTTTGCCGTCTTTATGACCCCACCGAAGGCAAAATCACTCTCAACGGAATTGACATCCGTGAGTTTGACTATGCCGAATACTTAAAGCTTTTTGCAATCGTCTTTCAGGATTTCAAACTTCTCGCATTCCCCGTGGGCGAAAACGTTGCCTGCTCCGATGAATACGATGAAGAAAGAGTGTGGCAATGCCTTGAAATGGCAGGCGTAAAAGACAGAGTTGAAGAATTCCCGAAGAAGCTCAAGCAGTCAATATATAAACTCTATGAAAAAGACGGCATAGATCTTTCCGGCGGTGAAGAACAGAAAATCGCCATTGCGAGAGCGCTCTATAAGGATGCGCCGTTTGTTATTCTTGACGAACCC
>JAZNSX010000106.1:0-12030 GCA_045591425.1 Acutalibacteraceae bacterium
CGCTTCAGAAAAAACTCCACTCACTTTATATGGAATGAAAGCGAATATATTTTTCCTACTTTTTCAAAAAAGGTAAAAATATTTGCTCTCACTTATTATGGAGTGAAAACGCAAAAATTTTTCCTGAAAATTGACGAAAAATAAAAAACATTTTAATTTCACAACAAACAAATGTTCGTTATTATTTTATATCAGATTTTTTTCGGTGTCAATAGTAAAAACTGTAATTACTATTTTGTAGTTATAGACTAATTGCTTAATAACAGTTTTATATGCAGTATTAGGTGGAAAATCTTTTTGCTTAAAACAAAAACTCTGAAATGTTAAGATTTAAACAAGACATTTTGGAGGTGCATTATGGAATATGGCTATATAAGGGTGTCGAGTAAAGAGCAGAATATTGACCGACAGCTTGATGCTTTTGCAAAAATGAAACTTGAAAAAAAGAATATTTTTATTGACAAGCAATCAGGAAAAGATTTCGATAGACCCGCATATAAAAGGCTTTTAAAACGGCTGAAAAAAGGCGATTTGGTGATAATCAAATCTATTGACAGGCTGGGTCGCAATTATGATGAAATTCTTGAACAATGGCGGATAATAACCAAGGTTAAACGGGCTGATATTTATGTTGTTGATTTTCCATTACTTGATACAAGAAGCAGGGATAAAGATTTAACGGGAATGTTCATTGCAGATTTGGTTTTACAAATTTTATCTTATGTTGCACAAACCGAAAGAGAGTTTATCCATCAGCGACAAGCCGAAGGAATTGCTGCTGCGAAACAAAGAGGAGTTAAGTTCGGAAGAAATAAACTTGAGTTACCGGAGGGATTTGAGGATGCCAAGAATTTATACCTGTCTGGTAAGTTGTCTGTTCGACGAGCGGCAAGCACTTGCAATATGAACCCATCAACATTTTATAAAAATGTAACTAATAATACAGATTAAATTTTTTGTTGAAAAATGTAGACATTTAAAAACAATTGTGTTAATATAAATTAAATTGTAATTTTATACTGAAAATCGTGTTTTTTTATGTCTAAATTTGTAAACAATGAAGTTTTTAAGGATGAAAACGATGGATAAAAAATTGATAAAACAAATTGAAAATTACCTGTCTGTTTATTTTGGTGAAAATGCTTTGTCCCAAAATAAAAACACACAGGATTTTTTTGCTACCTTAAAGAGCAAAAATGATTTTATGAGTGCTTTTTGTCTTAATAACACAAAAGATAATTTAGGGGTTATAGAAGACATTCTGGAACAGTGCGATAATGAAACATTAGATGATATTGCGCAACATTTTGGATATGATTCAGAAATAGGACAGCTTATTCTTCGAAAAAAAGAATACGATTTTCAGACTAAAGCTAAAGAACTTAATAGAAACATGGAGTCTTCTTTAAAGGATTTGCTTGATGAAGCAAAGCACTACGGAAATCCTTTTTATGAAGCTGTATGCGAACACATTGACAAAAAAGGGTTTAAATCAGATGCGGACTTTTATAATTCAATCAGTATGCCGCGACAACAGTTTGCAAGGCTGCGTGATCCGGGTAATGTATTAAGTAAAAAAACAGTACTTTGGATCATTGTCGGATTACAACTGAATTATAAAGACGCGTCAGACCTGATAAAAAAGGCAGGTTATTCATTCAAAAAGAATGATATGAGAGATGTAATACTCACATATATTTTCAGAAACACATCTTATACTTTGGATTCAGTAAACGAAATTTTAGATTATTTTGAATTACAAACTTTGTGCTGATTTGTCAAACGATATTTTACCTAATCACATTCTCTATGTATTATACTTCAAAGCAGAAAATGATGTGGCGGTGATAATATTGATTGTTTTTATTGTCGAAGATAATTCCGAAAGCTTACTCACAGAAAATGGTTTTGTTTCAGTTTCCAAATATGAATACATTGGAGCTGAAAAGAAAAAAATAAAAACTACAAAAACATACTTCAATGACTTCTGGGATGTTATCGGTGATCTTCTTATGAACATTTCAATTGAAAACTTGAAAAACAGATCAAGCAATAAGATTATTTTATTTTTAGTTCCGGGAGATTATGTGCATGAAGGAAAACACTATGCGTGGAACACGATTTCACTTCTTATGGACAGAGCCGTAATCCAAGTCGGAGGTAAATGTATTCTTTTTGGCAATGAAAAATATGAAGAATATCTTAATGTTCCTGTTCGTTCAATCTCAATAAATTCAGAATAGCAATCTCATGGATTACATTTAAAAACAACAGAAAGGAATGAAAACACTTGAAACAGGAATACCCAATACAGTCATTAAGCGAATTTAAAACCTTAAAAAAAACCGAGACAAGACTAACAGTTAAGGATTATGATTCGGGTAAAGGTCTTAAAACAGTTGACTCATCGGTTGTATCTATTTCACCGATGAGAAACAATAACTCTGCTGCGATCAGCAAGGCAACACGCAACAAAATTCTTAGCTATGCTCATCCTGTTGATGCAGCAATAATTAAAACACTTGATACCCCTGCGATAAATGCTGTTTTCAATAAAATTGTTCAAGCAAGCATAGATGCCACATGGGGTTTATCATTATCAACAGGTATTCATGTAAGCTCTAATATTTACCCTGAATTATATCAAATTGTTGAGGAATGCTCTCAGTGCCTTGGAATTCCCACTCCTTATGTTATTATTTCAGATCAGGTAAAAGGAATTAACGCATGTACTGCGGGCACTAATCAGTTTTCCTTTATAGCGATAAGCAGTATGCTTCCGCTTGTTCTTAACAGAGAAGAATTAAAGTTTGTTATCGGTCATGAATGCGGACACTTGGCACTTGGGCATGTTGTTTATCATACCGCTATCAGTGTTGCAGGAACAGCCGGTGGTCTTATCCCTATGGTTGGAGAATTTATTTCAAAAACCATTTCATATCCTTTGAACGCATGGAGCAGAAGGTCAGAGATTTCCGCAGACCGAGCCGGTTTGCTGTGCTGCGGTGATATAAATGTTGCAGTACGAAGTCTTTTTAAGCTTGAAGCGGGACTTCTTAAAGTTGACAACATAGATATAGATGAATATCTCCGCGAAAGCGAAGCCATGCTGAGCAGCTCAACATTAGGCAAATTTTCTGAATTTAATATGTCACATCCTATTATTCCAAAAAGAATCAAAGCACTGAAGTTGTTCCGTGACTCTGCGGTATATGCCGAAGCATCCGGTGATGCTTCAGTATCAGGAAACTCTTTGTTATCCCGTGAAATGCTTGCCAAGGAAACAGAAAAAATAATTGAAATTATGTAGGAGGTTTTTATTTATGAATAATCAAAGAATTGGTGGTTTTTTATCCGACGCCAACGCACTTTTTGACAGATTAAAGAGAGATGAACTGTCTGACAGTGATAAGATTAATTTGTATGTTTTCGGACAGCCTCATCAAAACATTCTGAAAATTCTGTTTGAAGCATTTTCTGTTGTGCCGCAGAATCAGATGGACAGCTATTTTGTGAAGGGCTGTGAATGCAAGATTATATATGGAGATGCCGCAAGACTGTACCGATTAGAAGCAACCGAAAAAAGCGAAATTGATTTCAAACAAATGACAGATTTGTTGTCTCAGTTTGATAATGCAAACAATCATTTGAAATTCGAGTGTGTTACAAACAGCGATGCCGCAAAGAATTTTGATATTCACATCATTATATCCGATAGTGATTATTCTGAAGTGAATTGGAACAATGTGCTGAAAGATGCCGATTATATTTTTTTCACTCTTACCTCAACAGCTCTGTTGTCTATGAGTGAAAGAAAAATCCTGCGCACATCATTACTCCCCAACATGGGAAATGATCTTGGTGTTTTGTTAACCAATTACAATATGATTTTATCCAATGATCGGGAAGCAATTGATTCTTCACTTGCCAAAATGTTCGGAAACTATTCAACGCCTATATTCCGATTCCCCGAAGAAGACGAGAAAAAGCTTGAAGAATATTTGAACAGTATGCCTGAAAGCATTGAAGGACTTCATGAACGCAGAAAAAATCGCAGCAAGAGAATTGTTTTGAACGAACTTCTGAATGATTTGGATTTGCAAATCAATGTTCTTTCTGCTGACAACGCTCAGCTTGATGATGTTATTGAATTGCTTAATGAAAAACTTAGAAAACTTCCGGACAGAAAAGAGTCTGCTTTCAGACGTGCAAGAATGAAATACACATCAAAGCTAAGAATCGAGCTTGCCGAATCCGTCTCTCTTTTCCGCCAGCAATTTGATGAAACTATCGAAAAAGAAATTGCAGCAAATGATAATATTGAAGAACTTCAAAGCATTCTACCCGACTATATCAGTTCACAGTGGGAAAATAAAGCCAATATGTTGAACGGACATGTAAAGTATTTTACAGAATCAATAAGCGAAGGGCTTAAGGATTACATTAATGACGATATTGCCTCTTATATTGAAGATGGAGTATCCGAAGATTTTGCGGAATATGTGTTCGGCTTGACAAAGATGTATTTACAAAAACAACCGAACATTATAAACCCTGAAATGCAGGAACAGAGCTTTGAGTATGAGCTGGAAAAAGACAATACAAACCTGAAGAAATACGGTGTCATCGCATCAGGTGTGGCACTGGCACTTATGTCTCATCCTATCGTCGGTATTGCTGTAGCTGTTTTGGGAACCAAGAAGGTTGTTAAAGACAGTGAGAAAAAATTTATAGCATCCGGAAAGCAGGCGTTGCTTGATGCTTCAAAGAAAATGTGCATTGACTTCCATAACGAAATGGATTCGTGGATTGATCAGGCCATAAAAAACATTGAAGCTCATCTCGAAAGCTGCATCGGAGAATGCTACCAGAATGTAATTAACCTGATGATTGAAGCTGTTAAAAACAAGCAGAAAGATTTTTCAGATCATGCCGAAGAAATTAAAGCATTGAATGAATTAAAAGAAAGAATTCTGAGTGAACTGAAATGATAATGAAATCTAACGATAAGTTTGATGTTTTATTTATCGGAGCATATCGCACCGGCAAGGGCACCGTCATCAATGCACTTGTCGGTAAGGTAATGATGGCAACCCGTATAGCTCCATGCACTGCTGTTATTGCTACCGTTGAATACGGAGAGAATACTAATAATGTAAAAGTTATTTATTCTGATTCAACCGAACCCAAAAACATGTCTCTTGAACAGTTTACCAAAGAATTTGCTCTTTCCGAAGAAGATTGGCAGTATATTGCAGACTGCGGCCGTATTGACAGATTCGCTAATGTGTCTCATGTTGAAATGCAGAGCACCGATGAAATATTTGCTGACGGTTTAAGACTTATCGACTCTCCGGATCTAGAAGAAACTGCTTCAAGAATGAATGTAACAAAGAATTTTATTCCAAAAGCCGATGCGATTGTTTTCGTGCTTTCTGCTGTGTGTTTATTCTCTGCTATCGAAAAAGATTATATCGCAGAAAACTTCGCAGGAAAGAATATGCGCAATGTGTTCTTTGTTATTAACAGAATTGATAATTTAACACCCGGTCAGCTCGAAGCCTTGATAATTCCCTCTGTTCGCAACGGTCTGGCAGATGTATTTACCGATGAAAACGGCATATTTAATGAAGAACTGTATAATAAGCGTGTGTTCTTCACAAATGCTTACGGTGCTTTGTGTGCCCGTACTGGTGAGTCGTATAAAATTTACATGGGTAGGCACACGATAGACGTAGGTATCGACATTGAAGATACTGGATTCCTCGAATTTGAGAATGAATTCAATAATTTTCAAAAAAATTACATAGAACATAATAAAGGAGTTTTAAAAATGGCATTTGTAAACCAAGAAACAAAAAATAAGCTTAACACCATCGCAACAAGCATGAGAGAATATTCCACACTTGTTGATGCACCTGCCGCTAAAGGTGAGCTCGGCATGGGAATGAGCACGGAAGCAAAGGTTTTCCGCGAAAATGCAAAAGATGTTGAAAACGGTGTGTTCAAGGTTCTTGTAATGGGTAAGTTTAAGAACGGCAAAAGCACCTTCATCAATGCACTTGTCGGTAAGGTAATGATGGCAGCCCGTGCAACTGCATGTACTGCTGTTATTGCAACCGTTGAATATGGAGAGAATACTAATAATGTAAAAGTCCTCTATTCTGATTCAACTGAACCCAAAAACATGTCTCTTGAACAGTTTACCAAAGAATTTGCTCTTTCCGAAGAAGATCAGCAGTATATTGAAGACGGTGGCCGTATTGACAGATTCGCTAATGTGTCTCATGTTGAAATGCAGAGCACCGATGAAATATTTGCTGACGGTTTAAGACTTATCGACTCTCCGGGTCTCGAAGAAGCGACTGCAAGAACCAAGGCAACAAATGAGTTTGTTCCTAAGGCAAATGCAATTATTTTTACACTCTCTGCAACAAGCTTGTTCTCTGCAGCCGAAAAGGAATATATTGCTGCAAATTTCGCGGGAAAGAATATGCGCAATGTGTTCTTTGTTATTAACAGAATTGATAATTTAACACCCGGTCAGCTCGAAGCCTCGATAATTCCCTCTGTTCGCAACGGCCTGGCAGATGTATTTACCGATGAAAACGGCATATTTAATGAAGAACTGTATAATAAGCGTGTGTTCTTCACAAATGCTTATGGTGCTCTGTGTGCCCGTACCGGTGAGCCATACAAGATTATCTTGGGAAAGACAGAAGTAAGTGCAAACATCAAGGTTGAAGATACGGGTATGCTCGATTTTGAAGAAGCTTTAAGAGAATTTCTGAACTCTCCTGACAGAATCAACGCAACCTTTAATTCCACTCTGCAGAATATGGCAAATACATACCAGATTGCAGCAAAAACCGTTGCCGAAGAAAAAGCTGTCAGAAGCCAGAGTAAAGAGGATCGCGAAAAGAATGCAAAGCTTGCAGAAGAACACCTGAATGAAGCTGTCAGCGAAGTTGAACGCATCAGAAAAACCGTAAAAGATACTGCCGGTCAGATTGCTAAAAAGGTTTATCTTGATCTCTGTTCATATGTTCAGAACGACATTCCTCGTGAATATGCAGCTATTGCCACGGAAGAAGCCAAAGGAATGAAATTCGGCATGGGTAAAATGGTAATGCTCGCAGGCAATACGATATTCAAGAGAGAGGAAGAAATCAAAAAAATCTATAAGCCGTTTATGGACTTTATTGAAGGTTATATCAAAACAAAGCTGGCAGACTGGGGTGAAAGAGTTCCCGTTTTGATCAGCGGTGATCTCAAAGACCTGGAAGATGAGTTAAACGATCAGTTCTCAGATTTTGATATGAAATTGGAAGAAGCCACAAATCTTTTTGCATATGGTAACACACATGCACCGTCAACCAAAGGAATGAACTGGAAAACCGGTCTTCAGAATGCACTGGCACTTGCCAACTGGGATATAAGCCTTGCTGTTGAAAATACAGCAGCCGGCGGTATGAATTGGCTTGACTTTGCAAAGAGAGTAGGTACTCAGTTTGGAATTGATGCGGCTGTTACTTTCTTCTTCGGTGGTCCGTTGCTTACTGTTATATTACCTATCGAGGTTTTCTCAGCAATGTTAAGAGCAAAAAGGATGTCAAAAGATATTATTATCAGCTTGGGAAATACGGCTTTTGAATCCCTTAAAGATCGAGTAAACGATCTGGAAGTTGACTTCGAAGAAAAAATCATATCAAATTGTGTTGAAAAAGGTGAACAGATTGCCACAACAGCCATTAATTTGGTCGATGAACAGCAGGCAAAGATGAATAGTCTTCTCAGCGAAAACGAAATGAGCGATTCTGAAGCTAAAGCAGAAAATGACCGTGCAGATTCGACACTTGCCGAAATGCACAACTGCATTGATATTATCTATAAGGAGCTTTACGGACGTGTTCCCACCGAAGCTGAATTCCTGAACCTGGCGAAAAACGAGAAGAAATAACAATCAACCCATAAAAGGAGATGACATATATGACGCTTGAACAAGAATTCCAAAAGCAATGGGCAAGTCTGTGCAATTATGTGAAATCCGAAATTCTTAAATTTAATTCGGGCAATATTGACCCTAACCGTATTCAGTCAATAATTGAGAGTGAAAAGAAGAAGTGGTTTTTACCGGGACAATACAATAATGCTTGGTTTGAATTGCTTAAGAGAACCAATCCGGACACGGCTCAGAAGTTTGAAGAAAAGCTTAAACAGATAAAAATAGAGCCGGTTGCCATTAATCAAAACAAATCTATGCTTATTCTTCTGGGATTGGCTGCAGCAGGTGCCGCCGTTGGCTTTGGTGCAAGCAGGATATTCAAGGCAACAATTATTCCGACTGTTCTCTTGACAGCGGGTGGAGCGGTTATCGGATTGTTTATCGGATCAATTCTCAACTCAAAAAAGAAAAAAGATACATTCAACAAGTCTTGCACGGCTTATATGGAACAGTTAACAAAAGCAGGAGAAATTCTGTCTCAAATTGTTTCTCAGGCTGATTAACCGGTTTAAATAAAGGGCGGGCAATTTTTGCTCGCCCTTTATGCATTTGTCAATAGCCGTTTTACATATATCGTTTCAAAATGTATTATAATTCATCTGTAAAATCCTATGATAATTTTTTGTTGACATCGGGTTATTTTTACGAAAGGAATCGTCATATGGATAAATTATTACAAACAATTATTAACAAGAGTAACGCCTTCAATCAGGAAGTTTCGGAAAAGTGTCAGGAAGCTGAAAAAACAATTAAAGATATAACACTTGCCTTTAAGCAACCTGTGGATGCAAATTGCTGTTTTGTTGTGTCTTTTGTCGGACGGTTCAAGACAGGAAAATCTTCGCTTATTAATGCTTTGCTTGGAGAAGATATACTGCCTACAAAAGCAACGACTGCAACTTCTGTTGTTACAAGAATTTTTTATGGCAAAGTACCAAAATGTTGGGTTAGAAACGAAACAGAAGACAGAGAGATCAGTATCAAAGAAGGTCAGGATATAATTCTCAATTATCAGGTAACAGATGCAGACAAACCTGTCGAGGTTATATTTGAACTGCCCGTTCCGTGGCTCAATAACCATATTGAATTGAGAGACACTCCGGGAATGGATGACAGCTCACAGAACGGAAGGCTGGAAACCATAGCATTAAATGCTCTGAGTGACACGGATTTGTGCGTGTGTGTTTATGATGCCGGTGCTGTGTTTAGTGAAAAAGAGAGAACGAGAACGCAACACATACACCATATGATGTCCGGCAATATCGTCTATGCCGTTAATTGCACAAACAGATTGAATTCCCTTGAGAGTGTGAATCAGGTTGAGAAGCTTTCAAAGAACTTTTTTGGTTCAATGCATTACTCTGTTCCCGGTATGGGCAAATACTATATGATGTGTTCTGCACCTCAAATGACAGAACTTGACGGATTTGATAAATGGTTTCAGAATTTTGTCGGTAAAAATAATTTGCAAACACTTAATATGGTAAGAAATAATACCGGTATCGGACAAGTCGAAGTTTACAAAAAAGAATTCGCCGCGGAAGCAAAATATTACGCAGAGCAACTTGAACAACAGCTGTCGGTTCTGAAAGGAAAAAGTGAAGAAGTCATAAACCAAAAGCGAAAAAATAATATTCGGGAAGCGCAGAACGTAGTGGAGCTTTTTGATAAAAAAGCTGAAGGACTTTGCGAAAAGTTTGTTGACGTTTCTTTTGGTCTCAGAGACAGAATACAGTCTTGCAAAGACAAAGGAGATGAGTATGCGGACAACACAAAGACGGAAACAATTAATTATTTTATAGAAAGATATAAATCCATAACGAGTAACTGTGACAAACGTTTTTTTGATAGTAATGCTCGGTTCATAATACAGGCATTTACCGGAGTTACTTTTCCTGAAACTCATATAACAAGTGTTCAGGCGACTCGTGGAGAAAAAAACGGATGGACTATCGCCGGAACGGTTATCGGAGCAATTATTGGTCAGGGTGTCGGAGCCGCAATCGGAGCGGCAGTAGGCAGATTTATAGGTTCAGCCAGTAATGGGGTTGATGATTCCGTAGATAACACGATGGATTTTATCAGAAGTACTGTTGTACCTTTAATGAGAACCGCTATTAACGAAGAACTTTCTAAAAAAAGAAAAAAGATTAAAAATAAAGGTAATCAGCAATGTGACAGCGGATTGGATTCTGTCATTTTTCAAACAACCAAATTGTTAGAATCATTAAATAAATATTATGTCGAAAACTAAACATATTCGATAAGCTTTTTTTATTTGTGCATACTGTTTATGGATGTATACTTTTATTAACAACAATTCCATATGTCTGTAATACAACAATATCACGCACAGTCGAGGATTTTTCTCTTTGTCATACGCCCGTATGCCTGCATCGAAGAAATCTCCGACTGTACCCAATCTGTTGTATTTCAGATGCGAAGCAGTTTTGCGCGAGAAGATTTTCGTCACGGCAAGGCGAAAATCTGCAGGAATACGAGGCTATTTCAAGGATTTTTAACGCAGACGGGGCGGAAAGCTTCCGCTCAAAACCATATTAATTGCTGTTAATAAAAGTATAATTGTCAAATCATATTTTACCTTTTTGAATTGTATTGGTTTATAATAGGGTCATAAACTTATCAAAAGGAGAGAATCTTATGACAAACGTATCAAATTCAACAAAGGTATATGAACTTATCGACTCAAAAACAGGCAGCAACATGCTTATGCAGGCTATTTCAGGTGTGGCAGGATTTCCCTATACACTTTTAGCTGATGCGGGCGTTATTTTCACTCATTACGGCCCTATGTTCAACGAAATCAGAAAAATTTACGGATTAAACGAAATTGACTCAAAAGTTCTTGCGCCCATAATCAAGGGCTGCAGCACCGAAATTCTTTCCGATTTGCTTTTGGACAAGGTTATCGGTCAGATTCCCTTAATCGGAATAGCTGCAAATGTCATCTGCGCCAAGGCAATGACCTGGAGACTGGGTCTGATGTTTGCCATGGTTTCTGCAAAGGGAGAGGATTTCACTTCCGAAAATGTTAAAAAGAGCTGTGAGCTTATCAGAACTCTTTTCCCGCAGAAAAACTCGGTTAAGTTTCAGAAGCCGTCACCGGTTATTGTTGAAAAGCTTTTAAATACTTTTAACGTCTGCTCCGCCGAAACATTCAACGATAAAATTGAGCATATTTTGGATTCGCTCGCAAACTGACTGACATCTTTACTAAGGAGATATTTATTATGGAAATCAAGATTAAAGTTGACAACATAAATTACGATTCAATTGTTAAGGTTCTTCTGCCGCTTTTAAACAAGAACAACAGCGAAAGCGAAAACAAGATGAAAAATAAATTATTAAGTATGTTAGGTGGACCTTTTGCTTCCAAAATGCTTTCGTTTATTCCTCAGGAGTCGAAAGACAATATCGTTATGCACTTCATAAATGACCAGAGGGATTTCATCATCAACATGATAAGCGAAAAGATGAGTGAATACGGCATTGAAGCAGAAATCAAGGATATTGAAATTTCAAAGGATTGATCTCAGAATTTAAGTATAAAAATCGGAAGGCTTTGAAGTTATTTCAGTTTACACAAACGGAGGCAACAAAATGAAAAAATTTACATTCAAAAGAATAATCATTGTGGCAGTAATTGTACTGATTATGTGTTTACCTTTTATTTTACGGTTTGCGCGATCTTTAAAAAAAGAAGAGCCGGTTACGGAAGTTACATTGATTGAGGTGGCAGCCAATGAAAAAACCGTTATTCCTTCCGTTGAGTGTTTTCTCGGAATCAGAGCAACAGACAAAGAAATAGCAGGTAATTCAAAGGGATATACATTGAATTTTGAGGATTCATTTTCCGAATATCCCGAAGAAGCAATAAATGATTATGTAAGACTTTTGCAAGATAAATACGGTCTTGCTGTCGAGGAAAAGAAAACCGGAAACGAGAATTCAGACTCGATGATAAAACTTTTTGATTCTCAATCCGTAATATGTTTGGTGGATAT
>JAZNSX010000107.1:0-38721 GCA_045591425.1 Acutalibacteraceae bacterium
AGCAGGAAAACTGGATAGGCAAGTCAACGGGCGCATTCGTTAACTTCTGCGTTAACGGCACCGATGAAAAGCTCAAGATTTATACCACTCGCCCCGATACTCTCTTCGGCGTTACCTTCATGGTAATGGCACCCGAGCATCCTCTCATTGATAAGTATGCTTCAATGATAGGCAATATGGATGAGGTTGAGGCTTACAGAGATATGTGCAGCAAGAAGTCTGCATTTGAGAGAACTCAGCTTGTTAAGGAAAAGACAGGCGTTAAGCTCAGCGGCTTCAGCGCAGTTAACCCCGTTAACGGCAAAGAAGTTCCCATCTATATTTCAGACTATGTTATGATGGGCTACGGCACAGGCGCAATCATGGCCGTTCCTGCTCATGACCAGAGAGACTACGAATTTGCAACCAAGTTCGGCATTGATATCATTGAGGTTATCAAGGGCGGCGACATCAGCGTTGAAGCTTATACAGGCGACGGCGAAATGGTCAACTCCGATTTCCTCAACGGCATGACAAATAAAAAGGAATCCATCGAAAAAATCGCTGCATGGCTTGAAGAAAAGGGCATCGGCGAAAAAGGCGTTCAGTATAAGATGAATGACTGGGCGTTCAACCGCCAAAGATATTGGGGCGAGCCTATTCCCATCGTTCACTGCGAGCATTGCGGAACGGTTGCCGTTCCCTATGACCAGCTTCCGCTTGAGCTTCCCGAGGTTGAAAACTTTGAGCCCGGCACAGACGGCGAAAGCCCGCTTGCAAAGATTGAATCCTATGTTAACTGCACCTGCCCCAAGTGCGGCAAGCCTGCAAAGAGAGAGACCGACACCATGCCTCAGTGGGCAGGCTCGTCATGGTATTTCCTTCGCTATATCGACCCGCACAATGCAGAAGCATTTGCAGATAAAGACAAGCTCAAGTATTGGATGCCCGTTGACTGGTATAACGGCGGCATGGAGCATGTAACAAGGCACCTTATATATTCGCGCTTCTGGTATAAATTCCTCTATGACCTCGGTGAGGTTCCCGTATCAGAGCCTTATGCAAAGAGAACCGCTCAGGGTCTCATTCTTGGTCCCGACGGCGATAAGATGTCAAAATCAAAGGGCAACGTTATTAACCCCAACGAGGTTGTTGACCAGTTCGGCGCAGACGTGCTCAGAGCTTATGTTCTCTTCATGGGTGACTATGAAAAGGCTGCTCCCTGGAGCGAAACTGCCGTTAAGGGCTGCAAGAGATTCATTGACAGAGTCTGGGGCATGCTCGACATTGCAACAGACGGCGATACATATTCCAAAGAGCTTGAAAGCAGCTTCCATAAGACAATCAAGAAGGTTTCAAATGACATTGAAACTCTTAAATATAACACTGCCATTGCTGCAATGATGACCCTCACCAACGAGATTTACGCAAAGGGTTCAATCAACAAGGCAGAGCTTAAAACATTTATCACTCTGCTCAATCCGTTTGCTCCTCATGTTACTGAGGAAATGTGGCAGCTTCTCGGCTTTGAAGGAATGCTCAACGAAACAAGCTGGCCTTCATATGACGAAGCAAAATGCGTTGATAACGAAATAGAAATTGCCGTTCAGATTAACGGCAAGGTCAGAGAAAAGCTTGTTATTGCTGCTGAAGCAACTCAGGAAGAGGCAATTGCAGCGGCAAAGGCTCTTGATAAGATTGCGGAAGCAATCAACGGCATGACAGTCGTTAAAGAGCTTTATGTTAAGGGCAGACTTGTTAACATAGTCGTTCGCCCCTGATTGTTGCAAAAATTTCATATTTTTGTGGTTGACAAGTAGGGCTTGTTTGTTGTATAATACGAAACAAGCTATGAATTTTGAATTATAGTCCCTAATTAATGAGGGGAGGGAATACATTGAGTCAGGTAAAAGTTAAGGAAGGCGAGTCACTCGAGAACGCACTCAGAAGATTTAAGAGACAGACTTCAAGAGACGGCGTTATTCAGGAGGTTCGCAAAAGAGAACACTATGAGAAGCCTTCGGTAAAGAGAAAGAAGAAGTCCGAAGCTGCTCGTAAGCGTAAGTTTAAGTAATTGACTTGCAAAACAGAGAGCCGAAAGCGTTTGCTTTCGGCTCTTTTTTCTTGACGGTAGCGCAGGTGTGGTATATAATTATATCAATTTAAATTAAGATAGGACGGATTTTATATGAATAAATTCGCAAGATTCAGATTTCAGCCCTGCATCCCTCTCGGCGATGACGGTCGCTGCGCAACGGCTTCAAAAAAGCATATCAGCCTTTCAAGAGAAGCGGCGACAGAGGGAATGGTGCTCCTTAAAAATGAAAACAACGCTCTGCCTTTGAAAAAGGGCGAAAAAATCGCTCTTTTCGGCAAGGCAACCATTGAATACATAAAAGGCGGCGGCGGAAGCGGCGATGTGCATACCCCTTATATCCGCAACATCTTTGACGGTTTTAAAATGAAGGATGTTTCGATTTATATGCCGCTTGTTGATTTTTATAAAGACTATGTAGAGGCAGAGAGTGTTAACATTCCCACTCAGGCTCAGATAAATGCAACCTGGGATATCGTTAATGCAATGGAATTCTGCACAAAGCGCGACGATATGACCTATGACACCTTTGCAAGCATGCATGTTAAGGAACCTGCGGTTCCCGATGAACTTATCAAATCTGCGGCAGACTGGGCGGAAACCGCCGTTATCACAATCAGCCGTTTTTCCGCCGAAGGCGTTGACCGCAGACCTCAGGGCGGCGACTATTATCTTTCGGATCTTGAAAAGGAGCTTATTGACAAAGCTTGCGCTCAGTTCAAAAAGGTTGTCATCGTTATCAATTCCGGTGCGGTTATAGACTGCGAATATTTCGCAGAGAAAAAGGAAATTTCAGCGGTTTTGTTCGGCTGGCAGGGCGGCATGGAAGGCGGTGCTGCAATTGCCGATATCCTTTGCGGCGATGTGAACCCCTCCGGCAAGCTTGCTGATACAATTGCGAAATCATATGACTGCTATCCCTGCAAGGAAGAATTCTGGGAGAGTTTCAAATATCTTTATTACACCGACGATGTTTATGTAGGCTACCGTTATTTCGAAACAATTCCCGGCGCAAAAGAGAATGTTCGTTATCCCTTCGGGTTTGGTCTTTCTTACACAAGCTTTGAGCTCAGCGGCAGAGTATGCTGCGAAAGCGAGGGCAAAATTGTTGCGGTTGTGAATGTTAAAAACACGGGCAGCAGAGCGGGCAAAGAGGTTGTTCAGCTTTATTACAGCGCGCCTCAGGGTAAGCTCGGCAAGCCTGCAAGAGAGCTTGCGGCATTCAAAAAGACTTCGCTTCTTGCTCCGGGTGAATCCGAAACGGTTGCGCTGAGCTTTGATGTTAAGGACATGGCAAGCTTTGACGACCTCGGCAAAATCGCAAAATCCGCCTATGTTCTCGAAAAAGGCGAATACAAATTCTATATCGGCACTTCGGTCAGAGACACCGAAGAAACCGCTTATAAATATGAGGTTGCCGAGGATACCGTAACCGAGCAGCTGAAGAATTGGTGCAAACCCTTCAAGCTTGAAAAGCGCATGCTTGCCGACGGCAGCTTTGAAGCGCTCCCCTTGGGCGAAGAAAGCTATTATTATGGCGAAGTTATGCCCTCTGGCGCAAAGGCACCTGCCGAGCTTGTTATGTTTGATTCTGTCGGCACGGATATTACCATGGATGAGTTTGTTGCTCAGTTCACACTTGATGAGCTGATGTATATCGTCGGCGGTCAGGCAAAAACAGGCGTTTGCAACACGGGCTCTTTCGGCGGCGTAAGCAGGCTTGACGTTCCCTTTATTCCGACGGCCGACGGCCCCGCAGGTCTCAGGCTTGAGCCCGAAACGGGCATCCCCACAACTGCATGGCCCTGCGCAACCCTTCTTGCATGCAGCTGGAACACCGAGCTTATTTATAAAGTCGGCGCGGCAGGCGGCGCAGAGGTGAGAGAAAATAACCTCGGTGTGTGGCTTGCTCCTGCTCTGAATATCCACAGAGATCCGCTCTGCGGCAGAAACTTTGAATATTATTCGGAAGACCCGCTTGTAGCCGGCAAGTGCGCCGCGGCGGCAATCAGAGGCATTCAGTCTCAGAAGGTTGCTGTTTCAATGAAGCATTTTGCCTGCAACAACAAAGAAGCCAACCGATACGATATCGATTCAAGAATTTCAGAAAGAGCCCTGCGCGAAATCTACCTCAAGGGCTTTGAAATTGCGGTTAAGGAGGCAGACCCGTGGACAGTTATGTCCTCATATAACCGAATTAACGGTCAGCACACCTCCGAAAGCTATGAGCTTCTGACAGAAATCCTCAGAAATGAATGGGGCTTCAAGGGCATGGTTGTTACCGACTGGGGCGTTAAGAACGACCCCGTTAAAGAGGTTAAGGCAGGCAACGACATGAAGATGCATTGCGGCTACCCCGAAGACCTTAAGGCGGCTTATGACAAGGGCGAGCTGACAAGAGCGGAGCTTGAGCTTTGCACAAAACGCATTCTGGAGATGTTTATGAAATTAATATAAATGGGATAAGTAAAAAGGCTTGCAAAGGAAAAATACCTTTGCAAGCCTTTGTTTATGGTGTTTGTTCGTTTGTTGTTACTTGCGGTTGTTCTTCTGCAACATTATTTTCAGGTGTAGAATATGTGGTTTCTTCCGATATCTCGCTTACATGCTCTGCTTCGCCGTATTTTGCGATTATTTCAGCTTCCATTTGCTCAACGTCAATCCAGTCGGTTGTTTGAGTTTGATATGTTCCGTTTGCAACAGCTTCGTCATATTCAGATGAAAACAAATACGGGTAATCGGGTGACAGATAATAATCATTGATAATTGTATCATCAAATGTATAAATTATATCTGAATTATATATCTCGTGTATCTCCTGATTTGCAAAATCCTTGGGATTCATTACCGGAGTTCCGCCAAACCCCTTAATAACCACTTTAGCGAATTCCAGATTGGCTCTGTCAAAATCCTCACGGCTTATATTAAAATACTGTACGAACTCTTTTATAACCATTTTGTCGTTAGCTGCATATTCTTCTGAATCATATTGTGAATCCCATTCCCAAAAAGTATCTGTACCAACCAAAACAGCAAACTGATACGGAACAGAATAGTATCTGTCACGATACTTTCTGGTTGTAATGCTTGCTCCGCCTATGTCATCAATCGACGGTTGATTAGTTTGTTTTTTTTCTTCAATATTAACTTTTGAGGGAAGAGGCTCTGTATCATGTTGAGTTGTCGATGATATTTCTACAATATTTCTTTCAGAAAAGCAAGATGTTAATGAAATCAAAAGAATAACTAAAATAATATTTAGTATTAAAAATTTTTTCATATAATCTGGTTCCTTTCTTCAATTTTTTCAATCATTACCATACCAATATGTTTTATTATAATATAATTCGGCAGCAGATTCAGGGTTATATCTTATTCCGTCATCCATATAAAAAAACACAGGGTTTATCAGACTGTTGTAGCTTTTTCTGCCAGCTTCAGAATATTCTTTACCGTCGATATCATATATTGAACCCGTCTGATTGTTTACTTCAAAATGCAAGTGATAACCATCTGAATCTCCCGTAGTTCCCACATAACCAATTAGTTTTTCTGCCTTAACAGTTTGACCGACAAAAAATTCAGGTTTATTTTTTAAATGCATATATATAGCAACAAACTGTTTGCCGCTTATCGGATCTTTAATTGACTCGTCTGAAGTTATTGCTACGCAGTATCCCCAAAAAAGATTTTCGTTTCTGCTTACATAATTAACAGTTCCGGTGAAAGCCGCTATTACTTCATATCCGTTTATTTCACCACTTTTTCCGGTAGTTATATCAATTCCCTTGTGCATACCCGTACCACGGTTTCGCCTTCCATAAGGAGAATATATGTAATCTGCCTTGTTTTTACCGGAAGGTGTTACTACAGGCCACAACCAATTTAAATTATTGTACTGCGATATTGTTCCTTTCGTCGAAACATGACTTATCGGAACATATCCCCAATCATTGGTTCCGTTTATGTTGCCGTAAGCCCAGCCGTCGCTTGTGCCGTTATCGCCGAAAACGGTAAAAGCCGTTCCGCTTTTCATAAATTTTGCCGTGATATAATTTGAGCTTTTTGCCGAGTAAAGATATGTGTTTTGGTTGCATTTTGTGCTCCATGTCTGAGGCCATCTGTAAAGCGAATAAATTTTGCAGGAGTCGCTCATTCCGTCACAGCGTGCGGTTATTGTTGCCGTGCCGGGTTTTAAACCTGTAACCTGTCCCGTTTCCTCATTAAAGCTTATCACGCTTTCATCGGAAACAGTCCATTCAATTTCGCCCTTATATGTGGTTGTAAGTTTTTTGTCTTCGTTTGCCCATCCGTTTCCCCAAACATCCATGTCGGTTGAAGAGAGATTCAAAAATCCGCTTACGGTGTTTTTAAGCCTTGAATATTTCACAAAGCCATCCTGTGAATTCGCTTCGCCGTATCTGATATAGGCATAGTTTGCGATTTTTCCGCACACCGTCACCTTGCTTCCCAAATAAACATCGCTTGATGTTATTGAAGAAAGAAACATTGAAAAAAACTCCAACGCACCCGAAGCAGGACCGAAAATTGAAACCACATCAAAGCAAATATCTTTCAACCCAAATCCCGGATTGGAATAAATAAATGCCAAAACAAAATCAAATCCGCTCTCAACTTCGCTCGGTATTGCTTCAACACAATAAACAGTTATGCTGTCAGAAGCAGAGCTCCAATTTGATTTGCAGGTGATTCTTGCTTTTTCGCCGGCAACAAGACCCGTTATTTTTCCGTCTTTGGTACATGAAATTACATCGGGGTTACTTGAACTCCATGTAACGCCGTCAAACACCGAGCTTTCGGATTCAATAACAACTTGAAGCTGGCGGGTTTCTCCCTTAACCACGCCGCTTTGATTGATAATTGATAAGCTTTTAACTGCTGCATCCGGCTGAGAATCAACGGCAAACGCAGTTAAATTAAACGCTGTTAACAAGCATAAAAAAACCGAAACAATCTTCATTAATGCCGATTCTTTGCTTTTTATCAAACCGTTTTCCCTCCTTGATTTTAACATGTCGCCTATTCTCTGTCAAATTACAAGTATGTAATCAATTGACACCATTTTGTAATTTTCGAAATTAAATCATCGGAATCTCCTCCCTAATAATTGTCTATATATATATGACAAAAATCGCGAAATGTTACACAAGTTTTTTCGATTTGAAATTATTTCTCTGTTTTCAACAAAAGGCAGAAGATGCTTTTGTGCACTAAGCCGAACAGGCTGTAAAACGATATAACAAATGCCAAAAAAGGCTTGCAAAGGTAAAACCTCTGCAAGCCTTTGTGTCTTGTGTTTTATTAATCAAGTTCAAACTGACCTGTATAAAGCTGATAATATTTGCCTTTTTGGGCGATAAGGTCATCGTGGTCACCGCGCTCGATGATTTCGCCGTGTTCAAGCACCATGATTGCATCTGAATTGCGAACCGTTGAAAGGCGGTGAGCGATAACAAACACCGTTCTGCCCTCCATGAGCTTATCCATGCCTTTTTCAATTAAACGCTCCGTTCTTGTGTCAATGGAGCTTGTTGCTTCGTCAAGAATCAGAACGGGCGGGTCGGCAACGGCGGCTCTTGCGATTGCAAGCAGCTGGCGCTGACCCTGCGAAAGATTTGCGCCGTCGCCCGTAATCATTGTGTCATAGCCGTCGGGCAGGCGGGTGATGAAGGAATCTGCATTTGCGAGCTTTGCTGCTGCAACGATTTCTTCATCCGTTGCGTCAAGCTTGCCGTAAGCAATGTTATCCCTGACAGTGCCCGTGAAAAGGTGGGTATCCTGAAGAACCATTGCCATCGAGCGGCGAAGCTCGGCTTTTTTTATTTTTTTGATGTTGATTCCGTCATAGGTGATTTTGCCTTTGTCAACATCATAGAAACGGTTGATGAGATTGGTGATTGTTGTTTTGCCTGCGCCTGTTGAGCCGACGAAGGCAATTTTCTGACCCGGCATCGCATAAAGCGAAACGTTTTTGAGAACCGTTTTTTTGCCGTCATAGCTGAAGGTTACGTCGTGGAAGCGAACGTCGCCCTTCCATTCGGTATAGGTCAGAGTGCCGTCGCCGTGGGGATGCTTCCATGCCCATATTCCTGTTCTTTCTTCGCACTCGGTGATTGAGCCGTCCTCATTTTTCTTTGCGTTGACAAGGGTAACATAGCCATCGTCTTCCTCTGCGGGTGTGTCAATAATCTCAAAAATGCGTTCCGCACCGGCAAGGGCGGCAATGATGTTGTTGAACTGTTGAGAAATCTGTGTTATCGGTTGGAAGAATTGTCTTGTGTAGAGAAGAAAGGTCATGAGCGCACCAACGGTAAGACCCCAGAAGGATTCTTCGGGAACGGTCATGATAACAAGCGAGCCGATAGTTGCAGAGGCGGCATAGGTGAGATAAGAAATGTTGCCCATTATAGGCATGAGAATGCTTGCATAGGTGTGGGCGTTTGTTGCGGCATTGCGAAGGTTTTCATTGATTGCGGCAAAATCTTTTTTAGCTGCCGGTTCGTGGCAGAAAACCTTGACAACTTTCTGACCTTCAATGAATTCTTCAATATATCCGTTAACCTCGCCCACGCATTTTTGCTGTGCTCTGAAATAGTGTGCGCTTTTTTTGCCGAGCGTTTTGATTATAAAAAATGCAACAAAAAGCAGAACAACAACGAGAACGGTAAGAAGCGGGCTGTAATAGGCCATCATTGCAAATGTTCCGATAACCGTTACGGATGACGAAACAAGCTGAACAAAGCTCTGACTGATGCATTCACGAAGAACATCGGCATCGTTTGTATAGCGGCTCATGAGCTCACCGTGGGTATGCGTATCAAAAAACTTTATAGGCAAATCCATCATGTGATTGAACAGGTCGCGTCTTATGGTGTTGAGTGTTTTCTGCGCAACCTGAAGCATGATTCTTGAGTATGCGTATGACGAAATAACGCCGAGGGTGTAAATGAAAGCAAGAGAAACCAGAATTTTAACCAGAGGGGCAAGCAATTCCCCCGTGATTTGAGAGCCGATTAAGGGCAAGAGGATGTCGTCGGTTATGGTTTCGACAAACGAAGTGCCGATAATGCCGGCAAGAGAGCTTATTGCAACGAAAATAAAGACGAGGAAAAGAAGTGCCTTTGATTTGCCGAGATAGCCGAGCAGGCGGGAAAAGGTTGCTTTTGTATTCTTGGGTTTTGGTCCTTTAGGACCGTGTCCGCTGTCCTTTGGCGGTTTTTTCATCTGCGGAGCCATTATTCTTTTCCTCCTTCCTGCTGTGATTTATAAACCTCGGTATAGATTTCATTTGTTCCGAGAAGCTCTTCATGAGTGCCGACAGCATTTATTTTGCCGTCATCAAGCACGATGATTTTATCGGCGTGCTGAACAGAGCTTATTCGCTGCGCAACGATAAGGGTTGTGATGTCACCGAGACTTGCTTTGAAGCCTTCGCGGATTTTTGCATCCGTTGCGGTGTCAACTGCGCTTGTGCTGTCATCGAGAATAAGAACCTTGGGCGATTTGAGAAGTGCTCTTGCAATACAAAGCCTTTGCTTCTGACCGCCTGAGAGGTTAACACCGCCCTGACCGAGCTCTGTTTTGTAGCCGTCGGGGAAGGATTCAACAAAATCATGCGCCTGAGCGATTTTACAGGCATTGATGATTTCTTCTTCTGTTGCATTTTCGTTACCCCAGCGAAGATTGTCTTCGATTGTACCTGTAAAAAGGAGATTTACCTGAAGAACCATAGCAACGGCATCGCGAAGATTTTTGAGTGTGTAATCCGCAACGGGTCTGCCGCCGACCTTTACAACACCTTCGGTTACATCATAAAGCCTCGGAATCATCTGGACGAGAGTTGTTTTTGCCGAACCCGTGCCGCCGATAATACCTACGGTTTCGCCCGATTTTATGTGAAGGTTGATGCTGTCTATAACATTCTTTTTGCCGTTTTTCTTATATTTGAAGCAGACGTTTTCCATATCGATATCGCCGTTTTTTACGGAGAGAGAGGGATCTGCAAAGCTGTCGTTGATTTCGGGAACCTCTGCAATAACTTCGCCTATTCGCGTGAAGGAGGCTCTTGCCATTGTTGCCATAACAAAAATCATGGATATCATCATCAGTGACATGAGAATCATGTTAACATAGGTGATGAAGGCGGTCAGCTCCGAAACTGCCATTGTGCCTTCAATAACAAGGCTGCTGCCGAACCAAAGGATTGCAACGATGCAGCCGTAAACAGTCATCTGCATTATCGGTCCGGAAAGAATAACCAGCTTTTCGGCAAAGATTGATGCATCTCGGAGTTCATCGTTTGAGGCGCGGAATTTTTCTTTTTCGTGTGTTGCCCTTACGAAAGCCTTAACAACTCTTGCACCTATCAGTGTTTCCTGAATGGAAGCATTGAGGCCGTCATATTTTTTCATAAGGCGTTGGAATCTCGGCAGGGCGAGTGCGCCCATGGTTCCGAGGAGAACGAGCATGATCGGTGCGGCAACTGCAAAAACCACAGCAAGCTCATTGTTGATGGATTTTGCTTTTGAAAAAGCCATAACAAGCATAATCGGAGAGCGCACAAACATTCTTATGACCATTGTGTAACCCATCTGAATGGTATTGACATCGGTTGTCATTCGGGTTATCAGAGACGGAGTGCTGAAACGGTCGATGTTGGCAAATGAGAAATCCTGAATTTTTGCAAAAATCGCGTTTCTGAGATTTGAGCCGAAGCCCATGCCCGCTTTTGCGGCAAGTCTTGCCGCGCCTGCGCCTGCGAGAAGAGAGAGAAGTGCCATTACAACCATTTTTCCGCCCTCGCGCAGAATATAGTCCATGCCCGCGCCGCCGAGTATTCCTTTGTCAACCATGTCTGACATAACAAACGGAATCTGTGTTTCCATGTAAACCTCAACGATAATCAGCAGAGGGCAGAGAAGTGAAAGCAGACGGTAGCCTTTGGTCTGCCTTATCAGAGTTTTAAGCATTTTTATCATCTCCCTTATTTCTGTTTTTCATTATTTCGATAACTTCTTTTTCGCTTATTCCGTCAGAGGAAAGGTTTTTGCTTATTCTTGAAAGCATATCTGAAAAAGCAGCGATTTCTTCTTCGGAAAAGCCCTCAAACATGATTTTGTCCACCTTATCGCATTCGGATTTGCCCGCTTTCCGGATTTCTTCGCCCTTTGCGCTTATTTTCAGGCGATTGATTCTGCGATCATTTTTATCCTCGGTTCTTTCAATGAACCCTGCTTTGCTCATGCGTTTGAGGCTTGTTGCAATTGAAGCGGGCGAAACGCCGAGATGCTCCGCAAGCTCGCGCTGAGAACAGTCGCCGTGAGCCTTCAGATATTCAAGAATTTCGGGCTGCCCCCTATATAAATTAAGCCCCGAAAGAGCCGAAAAAATACGGTAACGGTGAAGCAGAGTTACCCGACACATATTATGAACGGCTTCTCTGTATAATTTTGACATTTTTTCACCTCTTTTGTCAATTTGTTAAACGTTTAATAATTAACCGATTAACGATTGTATATTGTAAAACCTCTTGGCTTAAAAGTCAAGAGGTTTCTGTATATTTTATACTGAATAAATATCATAGAAAAACGGAAGAAGCTCCTCCCAGGAAAGCTCAATCTGATACATTCCGGACATTGCGGGGTCAAAGGAATATCGACTGTAATAAAAGCCCATGCCGTTTTCGGTGATATAGAAGTTTTCGGGCTTGAACTCGGTTCTCAGAAGTTCAACCTGCTGAGGACCGAAAGTGCCGCCTTCGGGATAAAACTCATACGGAGTTCTTTCCTGAATAATGTTTATGATATGGTCAAAGCACTCTTCCGGAAAATCCGGATTGATTGCAAAATACATAGGTGTGCAGGGCATGCCCTTTTCAACATCAAAGCATTTCGTGGAATATATGGGGTCAGAGTGGTCGCCGCGGGTTGAAAAAGAATTTTTAATGATGAAGCAGACAAAACGCCCGCTCAGATATGTTGAATCAAAAGTGATTTTTGTACTCCACGACATACCGGTTCTGTCCATGTGCTTGCTTGCATTTTTAATGTTGTTTTCGGCATGGGCGCAGGCTTCATCAAAAACCTCGGCAGTAACTCTGTTTATGTAATCAAGAATTCTCTGCTCGCCGTTTTCTGAAATTTCGGGCAGAACAACATCAACCGTATAAACAATTCTGCCGTTTTCATCAGTGAAATCCTTATGGTGCTTGCTTTCGCTGACAATGGGTGCGGGGAGAGTGGTTGTTACTATTGTTGTGGATTCTGTTACGGGCTCTTCGGCGTTTTCATTCAGCTTTGAGCATGAAGCAAGGGCGACAATCACCGAAAAAATCAAAAGCAAAGCTGTTAAGCGTTTCATATAAAATCATCCTTTAACTGTGATTATATAGCTATTTTATCAGCAAACACCGAGTCATTCAAGAGTTTAATGTAAATTTTTTATTGCAATTTTACTTTGACTAATATAATATTAAACTATACAGAAGCTATTAAAATAAAAGGAGATTGCCATGAAAAACATACTTAATGCTCAATGGATAAAAAGCCCCAAGCCTGCGGTTGACAGAGAGGTTGTTTTCTCAAGAAATTTCAAGGTGAAGAAAGAGCTTGTTTCTGCAAGTTTTGAGGTTACGGCTCTCGGTGTTTACCTTGCAAGAATCAACGGCGAAAGAGTCGGAGATTTTATTCTTGCCCCCGGCTGGACTTCATATAAGCACCGTCTTCAGGTTGATACATATGATGTTACGGATATGATAAAGGAAAACAACGTGATAACTCTCGGTGTTGCTCCCGGTTGGAAGGCAAGCACATATTTCGGCATGCATTCGGGCGATTGGCAGCTCGGCTTCAGAGAAATGGCGGCACTCTGCGCCCTTACTCTTAAATATGCCGACGGTGAAACAGAAATCATCACGAGCGGCGGCGACTGGACTTGCGAAAACGGCAAAACAGTTTATTCAACTATTTACAACGGCTATATTCATGACCCTGCTTTTGTTGATATCAGCCCTTCACAGGCTGCTGTTTTTTCAAAAGACAAAAAAATTCTTCTTGACCGCCAGGGCGAAAAGGTTGTTGAGCAGGAACGTCTTGAACCCAAAGAAATCATCATCACTCCCAAGGGCGAAACCGTGCTGGATTTCGGTCAGAACATGACGGGCTATGTTGAATTCAGAATCAAGGGCAATAAAGGTGAAAGAGCCGTTATCAGCCACGCCGAAGTTCTTGATGCAGAAGGCAATTTTTATACAGACAACCTCAGAAGCGCACGGGCACAGGCGATTTTCCTCTGCGACGGCAAGGAGCATGTTTACAAATCCGAATACAACTTCTTCGGATTCAGATATATCAGGCTCGAAAACTGGAGCGACGAGATTAAAAAAGAGAATTTCACCGCAATCGTTGTACATTCCGACATGAAGCGCACAGGCTGTTTTGAATGCTCCGACGAAAGAGTCAACAAGCTCTTTTCCAATATCATCTGGGGTCAGAAGAGCAATTTCCTTGATGTTCCCACCGACTGCCCGCAGCGCGATGAGCGTCTGGGCTGGACGGGCGATGCTCAGGTGTTTGTAAAAACAGCTTCATATAACTATGATGTTGAAAGATTCTTCACAAAATGGCTTGCGGATTTGCGCGCAGACCAGACCGATTGGGGAACGGTGCCCAGCGTAATTCCCAATGTTTTTTCACCCGACGACAACTGCTCCGCCGCATGGGCAGATGCTTCAACGATTTGCCCGTGGCAGATTTATCAGACCTATGCAAACACCGACATCCTCAAGGATTCGCTTGAATCCATGAAGAAATATATTGAATATATCGAAGAGCACAGCTTTGACGGAATCTGGAGCAGAAGCTGGCATTTCGGAGATTGGCTCAATCTCGACGGCAGCAGCCCCGAGGATTGCTCAAAGGGTACAGAAAAAAGCCTTATTGCAACCGCATATTATATTTATTCATCCGATATTCTTGCCAAAACAATGGTTATCTGCGGCGAGGATGATTCCGAAGTGAGAGCAAAGAGAGATGCTTCAATTGCCGCGTTCAGACGCGAATTCATGGAAAACGGCAGAATCAAGCCCGAATTCGCAACACAGACCGCATGTGTGCTTGCAGTTTATTTCGGCATCAGCGATGATGTTGCCGAAACCGCAAAACAGCTTAACGAGCTTGTGACCGAATGCGGACATCTTAAAACAGGCTTTGTCGGCACTCCGTATCTGCTTCATGCGCTCAGCGACAACGGCTATGCCGAAACTGCATACAGCCTTCTTCTCAGAGAGGAATATCCCTCATGGCTCTTCTCGGTCAAGATGGGCGCAACCACAATCTGGGAGCATTGGGACAGCGTTCGTGAGGATGGCACAATGTGGAGCACATCGATGAACTCCTTTAATCACTATGCATACGGCTCGGTTGCCGACTGGCTTTACGGCGATGCGGCAGGCATCAAGATTGACGAAAAGCGCCCCGGTTTTGAGCATGTTATCTTTGCTCCGCTGACCGATTCAAGATTAACCTACGTTAAGGCATCAATTGACAGCAGAAAGGGACTTGTCAAATCCGAATGGAAAACGGAAAACGGCAAGACCGTTTACACCTTCACAGTTCCCGAAGGCGTTGACGCAACCGTTATCCTCGGTGGCGAAGAAACGAAAATCGGCGCAGGTGTGACCGAAATAGTTAAATAATTAATAAAAGGCGTGCATTTTTGCACGCCTTAATTTTATCTGTTCAGCAAGTAATCAATGCCCCTCAGATATCCTTCAAAGCCAAGACCGATGAAGGACTTTTCGCAAGCCATTCCCGCATAGGAAATCTGTCTGAAATCCTCTCTTGCGGAAACATCGGAAATATGAATTTCAACCGCAGGCAGGGCAACGGATTTGAGAGCATCGAGAATTGCAACGCTCGTGTGAGTATAAGCGGCGGGGTTTATGACGATTCCGTCAAACTTGCCGAGAGCCGCCTGAATTTCATCAACTATGCTGCCTTCGTGGTTGGACTGAAATAGCTTTATCTCAACGCCCTTTTCGGCGGCATAACCGTTTATCATTGCGCAAAGGTCGGCATAGGTGTTTTTTCCGTAGATATCGGGCTCTCTGATGCCGAGCATGTTGATGTTCGGACCGTTTATTACAAGGATACGCATTCGAGAATCCTCCTTACTGTTATTTCGGGGTCGGCGCTGACTTCAACGGTGAAATCCGCCGTTTCAAGATAAAGCGGCAGCCTTTCGGTAAGCATTTTTTCAAGAGCTTCGGTATTCTTTGAAAGCGGTCTGCCGTCGGTTGCAAGGCTTTCGGTAGCTGCTTTAAGGAAAATGACGGTTGAATTTTCACGAAGCGCAATTCGGTTTTCTTCCCTGAGGATTGCGCCGCCGCCCGTTGCGATTATTCTGCCTGCGCCCTTGCCTGCAAGACGAACGGCTTCGGTTTCGCGTCTGCGGAATTCCGCTTCGCCGTATTTTGTAAAAATATCGGGAATCTTTTCGCCCGATGCTTCAATCACCATTGCATCTGTGTCAACGGATTTTCTACCCGTCTTTTCGCTAAGCAGAGCGGCACAGGTGGATTTTCCGCAGCCGGGCATGCCGATAAGTACGATATTTTTTTGGTTATTTATGATTGTTTCATAAACCTTATCAATATTTTCGTGCGGTATGCTCTCACCGCTGAATTTTTCGGCGGCGGGCAATGCCTGCGCGGCGAGCATGTAAAGCCCGTTTATGCAGTCAATGCCGAGCCTTTCAGCATCGAGCAGAAACAGAGTGCGCGCAGGGTTATAGATAAGGTCAAGTGCCTTTTTGCATTTTGTGAATTTGGAAAGGTCTATGAGCCTTTCGCCGTTGTTCGGATACATGCCCACGGGAGTTGTGTTAACGATTATATCGGCATCATAATGGCGGGTGATGTTCTCATAATTATTCTCGCCCGAGCGGGAAACAACAACAATCTCTTTTGCTCCGCCGTCACGCACAACATGCTGCACGGTAAGGCTTGCACCGCCGCTGCCGAGAATCAGAACTTTTTTGCCGCTGAATTCACAGCCGCATTTTTTAGCCATATATGAAAAGCCGAAATAATCGGTGTTGTCGCCGTAAAGAGTGCCGTCTGCGCGGCGGATAACCGTGTTGACGCTGCCGACCTTTTTGGCGGTTTCGCTCAGCTCGTCACAGCGGTTATAGGCTTCAATTTTATACGGAATTGTGACGTTGAAGCCCTTTAATTCTGTATCCGAGAAAAAAACATCAAGATTTTCGGGCTCGGTGGGATACAGCTTATATTCATAATTCCCCAGCAGAGAATGGATTTCGGGCGAGAGGGAATGCCCGAGCTTTCTGCCTAAAAGACCAAACATAAGTTATTCCTCCGTATAGCTTCCGAGATAGCTGAATTTTTCGGCATCATTTTCAAGCTCACTGAAAAGAGCCTTGAGGTTTTCGGAGTATACCGAAGCATCAATGTCAAAATAAAACATAAATTCAAAGTTGCTGCCGGGAATGGGTCGGCTTTCAAGCTTTGTCATGTTAAGACCGAGAGCGGCAAATCTTGAAAGAATATTGTAAAGCGAGCCGGGCTCGTGAGGAATGGTCATCATGAAGCTCGTCTTTTTTGCGCCGGGATAAATCTCGGGCTTTTTGCAGATGCAGATAAAGCGGGTATAGTTGTTATCCGTGTTCTGAATTCCTGTTCTGAGCGCGTTAAGGCCGTATTGCGCCGCGCCCTCTTTTGAGCCGATTGAAGCGCAGTCCTTTCTGCCGCTTTCGGCAACCATTTTTGCGGCAACGGCGGTGTTTTCGCATTTTGTTACCTTAACGCCGAGAGACGCAAGAAATTCGGAGCACTGGTTTATCGCCTGCTCATGCGAAAAAACCTCTTTGATATCCTCCATTTTCACGCCTTCGGGGGCAAGAATGGAATGCCTGATAAAAAGCTTAAGGCTGTGAACAATATAGAATTTATACTTGTCCATCAGGTCATATACCTTGTTGACCGTGCCCGCCGTGCTGTTTTCGACCGGCAGCACGCCGTAGCGGCACATTCCGCTGTCAACGGCTTTGAAAACATCCTCAAAGCCTCTGCAATAAACGATTGAGGGAAATGCAAACATCTTGTCGCAGGCAAACTGCGAATATGCGCCCTCAACACCCTGGCAGGCAACAATGGCTCTGTCGGGTCTAACGCATGGAGTGTGGTTTGTGACATCCTCAATCATCTTTGAAACAGGCGATTGCGGCTTTATAAGCTTTTTCTGATAAGAGCGGCTGACGTTGAAAATTGTTTCATAAAGAGTTTTTGTGTATCCTTCAAGCTCGGGCGGAACGCTTGCCGTTACCGAGTTAAGAACCTCTCTTTCGCGCTCTTTGTTGAAAACGGGCAAACCGTTTTCCTGCTTGTGTTTTCCGACCAAGGCAGAAATCTCCATTCTCTGCTGAAAAAGCTTCACAAGCTCTGTATCTATTCTGTCAATATTATTTCTGAGTTCTTTTAAATCCATTGTTTAACCTCGTTATAAAATATAATCCGCAATAACAATTGCCGCCGCCGCTTCAACGCAGGGCACGGCTCTGGGAACAATGCATGGGTCGTGCCTGCCGCCGATAACAAGTTCTTGCTCCTCGTATGTTTCAACATTAACGGATTTCTGTTGCATGCCGATTGAAGGAGTGGGCTTTATTGCGCAGCGGAAAACGATGGGCATGCCCGATGAAATTCCGCCGAGAATCCCGCCGTGGTTGTTGGTTACTGTTTTGATTTCGCCGTTTTCAGCCGCGAAACCGTCGTTGTTTTCGCTGCCGCGCATTCTTGCGCTTTCGAATCCCGCGCCGAATTCGATGCCCTTGACTGCGGGTATGCCGAAAACAGCTGCGCTTATGCGGTTTTCAATTCCGTCAAAAATCGGGTCGCCGATGCCTGCGGGCATGCCGACGATTGCGCATTCGATTGTGCCGCCGACGGAATCGCCCCCGTTTTTGGCATCATATATTTCTTTTCTCATCAGCTCGCCCCGGTTATCGTTGATAACGGGGAAGGGTTTTGTGAGAATGCTTTCAAAATCGGTTTTATTTATGTTAACAGGGTCGAATCTGTCGTCATCCGCTTTGCCGATTGAAGCGATGTGAGCGCCGATGTGGATACCTTTTTTTTCAAGCATCTGCATGCATACCGCACCTGCAAAGCAGAGCGGAGCTGTCAGCCGTCCGCTGAAATTGCCGCCGCCTCTGATATCATTAAAACCGTTGTGTTTCATCATTGCGGCAAAGTCGCTGTGCGAGGGTCGGGGCACAAGGCGGAGCTTATCATAATCGCCCGAGCGGGTGTTTGTGTTTTCAATAATCGCGCAGAGAGGTGCGCCGCAGGTGACGTTATCAACAACTCCCGAAAGAATGCTGACCTCGTCGGTCTCTTTTCTCGGGGTTGAAAGGTCATTCTGACCCGGCGCACGCCTTGCCATAAAGGCGGCGGTTTTCACGGTGTCAATCTTAAAACCTGCGGGCAAGCCGTCGATAACAACTCCGATTGCCTGGGAATGGGACTGACCGAAGATTGTGATTTTTATTTTGTTGCCGAAATTACAGGACATTTGCCTGACCTCCCAACCTGTTATAATCATCAAAAAATGCGGGGTATGATTTGTTGACCGCTTCTGCCTGACGGATAATCACGCCGCCCTTGCATCTGCAAGCCGCAACGGCAGCCGCCATTGCGATTCTGTGGTCATTATAAGACGGAGTTTCGCCGCCGTCAAGAAATTCTTTGCCATTGATTATCATTCCGTCGTTTGTTTCGGAAATGTCAGCGCCGAGCGAGCGGAGCATGCTGACGGTGGTCTGAATTCTGTCGCTTTCTTTTATGCGCAGTCTTTCGCCGTTATAAATCACGGTTTTGCCCTCGGCGGTTGCCGCAATTGCCGCAATAACGGGCACGGCATCGGGAATATCCGCGGCATCGATTCGACAGCCGTGAAGAGCTGAAACATCTGCTTTGAAGCTGCCGCCGCTTTGAGAAATCTCTGCGCCCATGCTTCTGAGTACATCGATTATCGCTTTGTCGCCTTGAGTTGAATCGGCATTAAGACCCGTTACCTCAGCGCCCATGCAGAGGGGGAATGCGGCGTTTGACCAGTCGCCCTCAACGGTAAAGCTGCAGCCGATAAGCGGCGCATTATTTATATAAAATGTATTGTTTTCTTCTTTAATATCCGCTCCGAATTTTCTGAGAACTTCGAGAGTAATGTCAATATATGGCCTTGACTGCACGGGAGGCAGCAGATTGATTTTGCCGCCGCCGAGATATGATAGAGCCATCAGAAGGCCTGTCACAAACTGCGAGCTTACGTCGCCGCGCAGGGTGAATTCGCCTGCGGAAATTTTTCCCGAAACATTGAGCGGAAAGGAATCCGAAATATCCGCGCCCATGCGGATTAATTCTTCTTTAAGCGGAGAAAGCGGCCTTTCGGGCAGTCTGCCCGAGCCGTTTATTTTTGTTTCTGTGCCCAGAGCGCAGACTACGGGCAGCAGAAAACGCAGAGTTGAGCCGCTTTCGTTGCAGTCAATCTCTGCATTTTTGCATAATGCATCTATCGGTGTTACGGAACAGACCGCACCGTTTATTTCAATCTTCGCGCCGAGCGAGCGCAGGCACGAAACGGTGGCTTCAATATCGGCAGAGGTTGTGTTTATTCTGATTTCGCTTTTACCCTTTGCAAGGCAGGCGCAAATCAATGCCCTGTGCGCAAATGATTTTGAGGCGATTGCCTCATTGCTGCCCGATATCGGGGCAGGGGTGATTCTGATATCCATGTTTTTCTCCGTTTTATCGGTCAGAATTATTTGTATTCTGCAATTTTATAAAGCTCCTCAACGGGAATCTTTTTCAGCACGCATTTGCCCATAACTTCGGGAACAATAAAATTCATCGTGCCGCCTGTGCGTTTTTTATCCGAAAGGGCGGCATCTGCGAGGTCTTTGGGAGCATATGCGCATTCGCAGGGGAGGTTGTTGTTTTTATTTGCCTCAATAATTGCCGCCGTGCAGTTTTCCTTGCTCCAGCCGAGAGCAAATGATGCTTTTGCGGCGATAACCATGCCGATTGCAACTGCCGAGCCGTGAGGAATTTCAAAATTGCTGAGTTTTTCAATTGAATGCGCCATTGTGTGGCCGAAGTTGAGCAGCTGCCTGTCGCCTTTATCAAATTCATCCTTAGCAACAACGTCTCTTTTGAGTTTAACGCATCGGGCAATAATTTTCTCTATATCGGATTTCACATCTCCGCCGCGCACCTTGTCAAACAATTCTTTGTCAAAAATAACGCCGTATTTGATAACCTCAGCCATGCCGTTTGCAAATTCGGCTTCGGGCAGAGTGCAGAGTGTGTCGGTATCACAAAGCACGAGTGCGGGCTGATAAAATGCTCCCATCAGATTTTTACCTGCAGTGAGGTTAACCGCCGTTTTGCCGCCGACGGATGAATCAACCGCCGCAAGCAGAGTTGTCGGCACCTGAACAAACGGTATTCCTCTCAGATAAAGCGATGCGGCAAGACCTGTCATGTCGCCTGTCACTCCGCCGCCGAGAGCAACAAGGAAATCGCTGCGGGTGAGGCGGTTTTCGGCTGCAAATTCAATCAGCTCAAAAAGAGTTTTTGCACTTTTGGAATCTTCTCCTGCGGTGAAAGCAAAAGGAATTGTTTCAACACCTGCGTTTTCAAGGCTTGCTTTTGCTTTATCAAGCCAGAGCGGGGCAACATTGCTGTCTGTAACGATAACCGCCCTGCTTTTGCCAAAAAGCGAAATGCAGCGCTCACCGAGTGAATCAAGAATTCCTTTGCCGATAACAACGTCATATTCCTTTGAAGCGTTAACTCTGATGGTTTCCATATACAACCCTACTTTGCCTGTTTTTTGCTGTCTGTGCCTTCCTTTAGAAGGGCGACGAGAGTTTCTTTATCGTCTGCTTTGAGCGCGGCGCTGTATTCCCGAAGCCTTTCAACGAGAAAATCAATTTCCGCGGTCAGATTATCCTTGTTTTCAAAGAAAAGCTCTGTCCACATTTTTTCGTTGAGCTTTGAAACTCTTGTCAAGTCTCTGTAGCTTCCTGCCGAAAAGCCCTTTTGCTTAACCGCCGTATGGCTCTTGACATATGCGTTTGAAATAATGTGCGGTAATTGAGAGGTGAACGCTATTACTTTATCATGTTCTTCGGGAGTTGTAAAGTTAATTGCGCCAAAACCTGCATCATTAAGCACGTTTCTGAGCTTTTCAAGTATGCGGATGTTTGTGTTTTCTTTTGGAGTAACAATCATTGTGGCGTTTTTATAGAGGTTGGCTCTCGATGAATTGAAGCCCGAAAACTGAGTGCCCGCCATCGGATGCGCGCCGATGAAAATAAAACCGTTTTCATCCGCAAGCTTTTCGCAGACGGCGCAAATCTTTCTTTTAACGCCGCCGCAGTCCGAAACTATGGCGTCTTTTTTTATTTTTGAGGAATACTGCTCAACGAATTCAACCGTTGCCTGAGGGTAAAGAGCAATGAGAATCATTTCGCATTCGCCGATGTTATCTGCGGTCAGCTCGCCGCTGATTGCGCCAACCATTTTTGCGGCTAGAAGTGAGCTTCTGTTGCGGTCAAGACCAAGCACCTCGTGCTTTCCGCTTTCGGCAAGAGCTCTTGCCATTGAACCGCCGATGAGTCCGAGTCCGACTACTCCGATTTTCATAATATCACCTTAAAATTTCATTACTATTTCTCTGATTGCGTTTGCTTCGCGGACAACCTCTGCGAATTCTTCGGGTCTGAGCGCCTGCGGGCCGTCGCAAAGTGCGTGCGCGGGGTCGTTGTGAACTTCAATCATAAGCCCGTCTGCGCCCGCCGCAACCGCCGCGAGAGCGAGGGGGCGAACCATTCTTGCAATGCCTGCCGCGTGGCTGGGGTCTGAGATGATGGGCAGATGTGTCTTTTCTTTCAGAAGAGCGATGGCGGAAATATCCATTGTGTTTCTGGTATAGTGTTCAAAGGTGCGGATGCCTCTTTCGCAAAGCATAACCTTGCTGTTGCCGCCTGCCATGATGTATTCGGCACTCATGAGAAGCTCTTCCATTGTTGCGGCAAGACCTCTTTTAAGAAGAATTGGCTTGTCTGTTTTGCCGAGCTCCTTGAGAAGCTCGAAATTCTGCATGTTTCTTGCGCCGACCTGAATAACATCAACATTTTCAAAAAGAGGAAGATGTGAAAGATCCATGATTTCGGTAACAACGGGTGCGCCGGTTTCCTTTTTTGCCTGCATGAGAAGGTCAAGTCCTTCGGCTCTCATGCCCTGGAAGGCATAAGGAGAGGTTCTGGGCTTGAAGGCACCGCCCCTGAGAAGATTTGCGCCCGCCGCCTTAACATCCTTTGCGATTGAGGTTATCTGTTCCGGCGATTCAACTGAGCAGGGTCCCGCCATAATCTGGAAGTTGCCGCCGCCGATTTTGAAGCCGCCGACGTCGATAACCGTGTCATCGGGATGAAACTTTCTGCTTGCTTTTTTGTAAGGCTCGCTGATACGGGCAACGTTGCTTACTATGTTAAGACCGCTGATAAGGTCAATGTCAACATGGCTTGTGTCGCCAACAAGGCCGAGAATGGTGTCATACTGTCCGTCGCTGCGGTGAATCTGAAGATTCAGGCTTTCAAGCCATTCAACAAGATTTTGAATCTGAGCTTCGTTTGTTCCTTTTTTAATTGATACAATCATTTTGACAACCTCCAAAAAAATATCCCCGCAGTGTAAATTTCACTGCGGGGTGTAAAAACCTTAATATCCGTTTTCAGCAAAACCTACCAAAACCCTATCAAATTACTTGATAAAGTAAAAGTAGAAGTATGCAGCTGAGAAAACGTTTTTAGTCATGAAAAATAACCTCTGAAAAATTTTGTTGCCTTTAGAATAGCACCGTGAAAACGATTTGTCAATAGTTTTACACAAAAAACTTTAGCGATTTAAAGCTTTTATCTGGCAAACTGCCATTGCATCGAGTGCACGCTCATGACTTTCGGGGGTAACGCCCGCGCAGCAGGAGGCATCAACCTCAACAGGTGTTTCGGGCAGAAATGCTTTTATAAGCATTGCGTTTGAAATAACGCAGATGTCGGTGCAAAGACCGATAAGGGTGATGCTTTCGATTTTTTCTTCATATGTATCATATGCTTTAAGAAGCTGACCGAGGGCGACTGAGCCGAAGGTGGGCTTGTCAATCGGCTCTTCCGTGCGAAGGGCATCGAGCTCAGGATGAATCTGCCAGCCGTCTGAGCCTTTTATGCAATGCTCAACGGGCAGGTTTGCGCCTTCCTGGGTTGAAAGGTAATCGGCTTCGTGCGTGTCGCGGGTAAAAAGAACTCTGCCGTCAAAATTTTTGATTTTTTCTTTAACGGCAGGAAGGATTGCAACGGCCTCTTTTGTTCCGAGTGCGCCGCCTATAAAATCGTTTTGCATGTCAACAACAATCAAGAATTTCATGGTTACAGCTCCTTATATATGAGTGAAGAATGAATAATGAAAAATGAAGAATTAAGGGTGGGCGTTGCCCACACCCAATATACTTGGTCATAGGCGAAGCCTATCCGGAATTTTCATTGATTAAACACATTCGGGTCGTTTTTATATGGGTTTTCAATGCCCTTTGCATTGTAATAAGCCTGCGGGAATTTCGGGCTCGGATTCTCTGCGGCGCGAGAGATGTCAACCGCGGGGCTTTCTCCGCTTCGCAGCAGCCTGCCCACAACAACGAGCCTTGCATCCGTGAAGTCATAGCAACAGGTGGAAAGAGTCAGGATTTTATCTGATGTATTAATGTCAACCCCTGTCGAATAAAGCTTTCTTTTGTCAATTTCTTCGATATATTTGCTGAATTTTTCATCGGTTGTGTTGGTGAAGATATAGTTGAAAATATCGCCGTTGTTATCCTGAGGTCGGCTGTTTGAAATGAAAACGGCATAAATTTTGAACGTATAGTCGCCGTAAAGAGTGCTCATGCCGATAAGCGGCGCTTTTTTGAAGCCGTCAACGGTTCGGTATTGCTCCAGTGTGCCGAAAATCTTGTCGTCCTGCCTCATGTTGTGACCGTAAATTATTGTGTTGCGGTCAAGTGAGGTCATTGAGTTGCGGCAATCGAAGAACGGAACGCCGTATTTGGTGCTGTTGCCGTAGAAATCCTTTCTCAGATAGTCTTCGTTGTTGCTTGTCTGAACAACCGAATAGTTTATATTCATTTCGGGAATCGAAACCCAACCCGAGAAGTCGCGGTTGATTGCATAAAGCTCCGAAAACGACGGGTTCATGCCGCTCGGAAAATCAATGCCCGGATGCTTTTGATGTATTTCTTCCCACGGGTCAATGTCAATATCGGCGACGGTTGTCTGAACGAGGGCGGCAAGCTCCGATGCCTGCTTTGATTCTCTTAAAGGCTCAATCACATAATGATTAATAAGAATTGCACCGCTGACAATCAGGCAGATTATTGCGGCGGCAAGCAGGATTTTGCGGGTGATTTCCGAGCTGTTTTTTTCTTTTTCCGCTTTAGGGATTTTTTCCCCTTTGAGAGCGGAATAAAACTCCGAAACACTCCGGTATCTGTCCGCTTTGTCTGATGCCATAGCTTTTTCGATAACCGCTTTTTCTCTTTCGGGGAATTTCGGCGGAAATTTCAGCGCCCTGCCTTGGTTTCTTTGAACTGCGGTCGGCGGCAAAAAGCCTGTCGTGCTTTCATAAAGAATCGCGCCGAGGGCATAAACATCCGTGAAGGAACCGCATTCTTTTGCACCGAGCTGCTTTTCGGGCGCATCAAACGGAGAATAAAAGCTTTTCGGCGGGTAGGAATAGCCTGTCAGCGAAGTTGCTTTTCCGTCTGATGTTATTATTGAATAGGGAGTTATGCTGCCGTGCCATTTACCGATTTTTTCGAGGCGTATTGCGCAATCAATGACGGGTTTCAGCAGCTGCATTGCTTTGGAAACAGGCAGCGCCTTGCCGTTGCCGATAAGCGAAGAGAGCGGCGTTCCCGTGTCAATTGAGGTTGCAAAATAGCAGGTTGAGTTTTCGGCAAAGCAATCCGTGAAATTCAAAATACTTGATTTTGAAGCTTCACAAAGCTTGCTGTAATGTGAATAGTAAGCCGAAATCTCTTTGTCTGCTCTTGCAAGGCAGGCATCATTGTAATATTTTATGATAACTTCACCGGGGTGGCGATACATAAGCTTTTCGTGAAGATATTCAAAAATTTTAACCCGTTGCTTTAACTGATGGTCGAAGGCATAATATGAAACAAAGGCTTTTTCTTTTGAGCATACGCCGCCGAGAACATAGCGGTTATTCAGCCTTGTGCCGATTGGCAGGCAGTTTTTGAATTCTCTGTCGGAAATGCCGTTAAAGCCGCAGACAACGCAGCTTTCGGCGGATTCGGGGCATTCGCTCAGGCAGTATATGCAGCGTTTCATGTTCAGCCTCCTTTCATTTTGGCATTGCAAAGATATTCTAAATGTGTTATTATCAATTATACATTCAATTAACAGGGTGATTTTATGAAAAACGGATTTTTTGCGATGGTTTCGCGAATGAAATATATTAACCGCTGGGCGCTCATGAGAAATGAGCACAGCGAAAACCTTTGCGAACACAGCTTTGAGGTTGCCGTTATTGCGCATGCTCTTGCGATTATCGGCAACAAGCGCTTCGGCAAGAGCTTTAACGGAGAAAGAGCTGCGTTTCTCGGGCTTTATCACGACACGCCCGAAACATTGACAGGCGATATGCCGACTCCGGTTAAATATTACAGCGAGGAAGTTCGCCTTGCATACAAAACGGTTGAAGAAAACGCATGCAAGAGCCTCGTTGAGATGCTGCCCGAGGAATTCAGAGAGGATTATGCGGCTGCGTTCATGCCCGAAGAATCGGATGCAGAGCTTTGGAAGCTTGTTAAAGCTGCCGATAAAATCAGCGCGCTCATCAAGTGCATTGAAGAAAAAAAGGCAGGCAACAGCGAATTCGTCAAAGCGGGCGAGGGTATAAGAGAGTCGATAGAAAATCTCGGCTTGCCCGAAGCAAAGGTTTTTATTGAGGAGTTTTTACCTGCGTATGATTTAACATTGGATGAGTTGAGATAATAATTTTGTAGGGGTCGATGCCCACATCGACCCTTAATATAATCCCAGCAGTCTTTGTGCATTTTCGCCGAGGACTGCTTTTTCTTCGCTTTCGCTCAGCCCGAAGCATTTTATCAGCTCAATGTCCTGATGCGGTGCGTTCCAGGGTGAATCGCTGCCGAAAAGGATTTTGTCCGCTCCGTGAATGTCGATAAACTCCTTTGCGTAGCGGGGCGTGACAGTGCCGTAGCAGTATGCGGTGTCAAAATAAATGTTTTTGCCCATGAGGTGTTCTCTTGTTTCGGGGAGCGACCATATTCCGCCGAAATGTGCCGCAACAACGGGAGCATCCCCGAAGGCAGGCAGCACGCTTGCGAGTGCCTTTGCCGTGCAGTGAACGGGCTCGGGGTAGCCGATGTCAAAGCCGCAGTGAAAAAGAGTTATCAGACCAAGCTTGCCGAGCTTTTCGTATATCGGCAGCATTTTTTCTTCGTCAACAAAAAAGCCCTGATAATCGGGGTGAAGTTTTACACCTTTGATTCCGTTTTCTTTAAGCCTTTTAAGCTCGTCCAAGGCATCGGGGCTGTCGGGATGCACGCTGCCGAAGGGGATTATGCCTTTAACATTTTTCAGAGATATTGCAAAATTATTAACACTTTCCTGCTGGTGCGGATTTGTTGCGATGTTGAGCACAACCGAGCAATCAACGCCGTCAGTCTTTTGAAGTGACAGCAAGCCGTCAGCCGTTCCGTCGTGGAACGGTCTTGTTATTCCCGAACGCTTGCGGAGAATTTCAATTGCTTTTGCTGCGATTTTTTCGGGGAAGCAATGAGTATGAAAATCTATTATCATCAGAAAATCGCCTCGGATTTTAATGGTTTTTACTATTTTACACCGAAAATGAGGGTATATCAATATCTAAAAGTAAAGATTTTATATATTTTATTGTAAAAAGCAAAAGTGGTATTGCTTTTATTCCAACTCTGGAATATAATAATAGCGACAAGTATGTGAGGTGAGTATTATGTTAGCATTTATGACTGCAAACGAAGCTGCTGAAAAATGGAATATATCACACAGAAGAGTAATCACCCTCTGTCGAGAGAATCGTATTGATAACGCGGCAATGCTCGGTAATATGTGGATTATTCCCATTGATGCTACTAAACCTGAAGATGCAAGAACTTTGAGATATACCAAAACTGAAGAAAAATCTGTCAAACCATTTTTGAAATGGGCTGGCGGAAAAGGTCAGCTTCTCAAAGAAATCGAAAAATATTATCCTTTTGCTGATTCTAACTTTACAAAATATGCAGAGCCTCTTGTCGGCGGCGGGGCTGTCTTGTTTGATGTTTTGAGTAAATATGACTTGAAAGAAATATATATCAGCGATACAAATGCAGAACTGATGAACACATACAAGATTATTCGTGATGATGTTGATAGTCTGATTGTCATGCTTAATAAAATGCAGGATGAATTTATTCCTTTGGATGATGAAAACAGAAAAGATTATTATTATATTCAAAGAGAAAGATTCAACTATCTTAAAAGCACAAATACATTTAATACCGAAACTGCAGCACTTATGGTTTTTCTTAATAAAACGTGCTTTAACGGTCTTTACAGAGTAAATAAAAAGGGCCAGTTCAATGTTCCTATGGGTGCATATAAAAACCCCTTAATTTGTGATGAAAAAAATCTGTTGGCTGTTTCAGACAAGCTTCAGCACGTTCATATTGTCTGCGGTGATTACAGAGAATCGGCAGATTTTATTGATGAACATACCTTTGTTTATTTTGACCCGCCTTACAGACCTCTGACAGAAACTTCGGGATTTACCGCATACACAGAGGCTTTGTTTGACGATGAAGCACAGAAAGAACTTGCGAAGTTTGTTGATGAAATGGATAAAAAAGGAGCAAAGATTGTTGTAAGCAATTCCGATCCTAAAAATGCAAATGAAGATGATAACTTCTTTGATGAAATTTACTCGTCCCACAATATCACGAGAGTTGATGCAGTCCGAATGATTAACAGTAACAGCAAAAACAGGGGTAAAATCAAGGAACTTCTGATTTCTAATTTTTAAGAGGTGAATGTAATGATAAAAAACGGTAAAGGCGGAGGAAACACAAAAACAGGATTGGTTTTTGAAGGAAAAACAGATTTGGCAACTTTTTTATCAACACAAAAAGGTTATTCTGTAGTTGATGGCAGAGTTTATTATAATAACGAAAAAGTCGCTCGAATTTTCAAAAAACACGGCTTTTATAAATTTTTGAAAGAGCTTGGAATAGATTGGGAGAAGATCATTTCAAAAAAATTATTTCCTGATGATAGTATTTATGTTATAGTCAACAACACACTTTTTATCATAGAATGTAAATTTCAGCAGGTTGCAGGCTCTGTTGATGAAAAGCTGCAAACATGCGATTTCAAGAAGAAACAATATCAAAAGCTAATGGCACAAGCCAACATAGAAGTTGAATATATTTATCTTTTGTGCGATTGGTTTAAAGATCCAAAATATAAAGATGTGTTGGACTATATTATAAGTGTTAGATGTCAGTACTATTTTGAATATATACCGTTGGCAAAATTAGGATTACCGGTTCCGCCGAGTGAAGAGGATATATAAATGAATAAAAAAATCAAAAAGTGGGAACCGGATGGCTTCGAGCTTGAAATGACAACTCACTGGTCATTTCCTAAACGTGGCGATTGGGCTACCCACGATGCAAAATGGCGCGGCAATTGGTCACCGTATATCCCACGAAACATAATTCTCAGATATTCACAAGAGGGAGATTTGGTTCTTGATCAGTTTGCTGGTGGCGGAACAACACTCGTTGAAGCAAAGCTTCTCAACCGTGACATCATCGGAGTTGACATAAATGATGTTGCCCTTGCAAGATGCAGAGAAAAAACCGATTTCGAACATGAAAGCGCAAACGGCAAAGTGTATATCCGCAAAGGTGATGCAAGAAAGCTTGATTTTATCCCTGATGAAAGCATTGATTTAATCTGTACTCATCCGCCTTATGCTGATATTATTCAGTATAGTGAGGATATTCCCGAAGATTTATCTTTGCTGAAAGTCAAAGATTTTATAAAAGAAATGAGCACGGTTGCCGCTGAAAGCTATCGTGTTTTGAAAAAGGATAAATTCTGCGCGGTTTTAATGGGTGATACCCGTCAGAAAGGTCATATGATACCGATGTCCTTTGATGTAATGCAGGCTTTCTTGAATGCAGGTTTTAAACTGAAAGAGTTAATAATTAAAGAACAGCATAATTGTAAAGCAACGGGTTATTGGAAAACCAACAGCGTAAAGTACAATTTTTTGCTTATAGCACATGAGTATTTGTTTATTTTTAGAAAAAATTAATGTTTTTAAAAATAAAGCTTGATATTTATAAAAAACTGTGTTAAAATAACGACAGTAAGAATTAATGTTTTGTATGAGAGTGGGGCGACCCGCTCTTTTGTTTATGTACAAAACTTTTTTCACAAAACGAAAATAACTGTTTCGAAGGAGAATGAATCAATGGCAAAAGGAAAGGGCGGCAACACCGTAGCCGCTGTTTGGGAAATCGCAGAGCCTGTTGCCGAAAAGCTCGGTCTTGAAATTTGGGATATCCGTTTTGTCAAAGAGGGCGCAGACTGGTTTTTGCGCATTTTTATTGATAAAGACGGCGGCGTAGGCATCGAGGATTGCGAAAACATGAGCAGAGCCATCGACAAGCCTCTTGACGATGCAGACCTCATTGAGCAGAGCTATTGTCTTGAGGTTTCTTCGCCCGGTATTGAAAGAGAGCTTACAAGAGAAACTCATTTTGAAGCCTGCAAGGGCGAAAAAATAAAGGTGAAGTTTATCAGAGCAATTGACGGCGTTCGCGAATTTTCGGGAATTCTTGAGGATTTTGACGGCAGCATGATCACCCTGCGCCTCGAAGACGGCAACGCAATGAGCTTTGAGAAAAAAGAAACAAGCTATATTAAACTTGACGATTTTGATTTTTAATAACTGAAAGGATTGGTCGAAAAATGAATAACAGCGAATTTTTTGAGGCAGTCAGACTTCTCGGCAAAGAGAAGAATATCAACGAGGCGGCTCTGCTTGAAGGCATTCAGAGAGCGATAGTAACAGCAGTTAAAAGAGACTATAATAATAAGGACATCGTTTTTTGCGAAATCGATTCCGATAAAAAGACAATCAGAGTTTTTGTTCGTAAAAACGTTGTTTCCGAAATCCTTGACCCCGATGAGGATATGACTGTTGAGCAGGCAAAGAGATTCAAGAAAAACGCCCTTGCAGGCGATATTATTGAAATCGAGCTTGAAACAAAAGAGGTCAGCCGTATTGCGGCCGAAAAAGGCAAGCATATTCTCCGCCAGGCTATCCGCGAGGCTGAGCACGGTCAGATAAGAGAAGAATTCCAGAATAAAAATCAGGAAATCGTCACAGCCAAGATTTCAAAGATTGACCCCGTTTCGCTTGATGCGATTGTTGAGATCGGCAAAATCACCGAAAGACTTCTCAGAAGCGAGCAGCTTCCCACAGATAATTTCACAGAGGGCGACCTTGTTAAGGTTTATATTGCCGACATCAGAGAGGCAACAAAGGGACCAAAGGCAACCATTTCAAGAACTCACCCCGGTCTTGTCAGACGTCTGCTTGAAAGCGAAGTGCCCGAAATTTTTGACGGCACGGTTGAAATCAAGTCCGTTTCCCGCGAAGCAGGCTCAAGAAGCAAGATTGCGGTTTACAGCGCAGATGAAAATGTTGATCCCGTCGGCGCATGTATCGGTCAGAGAGGCGCAAGAGTTAACAAGATTGTTGACATTCTCGGCGGCGAAAAGCTCGATGTCGTTCGCTACAGCGAAAATCCCGTTGAGTTTGTTGCGGCTGCCCTTGCTCCCGCAGATGTTATTTCGGTAACGGTTGAAAACGAAGAGGAGCGCTCCTGCAAGGTTGTTGTTCCCAACAGTCAGCTTTCGCTCGCTATCGGCAACAAGGGTCAGAACGCCCGCCTTGCCGCAAAGCTTACAGGCTGGAAAATCGATATCAATCCCGAAACAGAAGAAGCAGTTATCAATTTTGACGAATAAGGGTAACGAAAATAACCTGAACCTGCCTGAAAGCGAGTCTTTTCAGCGCTTTTCGGGGGTTCAGATTAGAAAGGCGTCAGCCTGTCGTCACCCTCAACCGCCAAAAATCATCTGAAAATCCTTCGCTTTCAGGTCGAAGATTTTTTGTCGCGAGAATTTTCAGATGGTTCAAGGCAAAAGCGGAGCAAATCCTTGATGGATTTGCGAGTATTTTAACGATGAAGCAGCGAAAATAATCCGACAAAAACACGGTTCGGATTGTTCTCGTTACCCTAATATATAAGGAGCTGAACCGATGCAAACTCGCCGGATTCCAATGAGAAAATGCACAGGCTGCAACGAAATGAAGCCTAAAAAAGAGCTTGTCAGGGTTGTCAGAAGCCCTGAGGGCGAAATATCGCTTGACCTTACGGGCAAAAAGCCCGGCAGAGGCGCCTATGTATGCCGCGATGCCGAGTGCCTTGCCAAGGCGAGAAAAGCAAAAAGACTTGAAAAAGCTTTTTCCTGTGCCATTCCGGACGGAGTTTTTGAGAGAATGGAGGAAGAGCTGAAAAATGACGGATAATCCTAAGCTGCTTTCTCTTCTCGGAATGTGCCGAAGAGCCGGCAGGCTGAGCTGCGGTCACGATGCCGCGGTCGGTTCGGTCAGAAGCAAGAGTGCAAAGCTGTGTCTGCTGAGCAGCGATGCGTCTGAACGTTTGAGAAAGGAAATCGAGCGCGAAGCCTCTTTTGAAGGAAGAGATATTCCTGTCAGGAGCCTGGCTTCAACAATGGACGAAATCGGAAAAGCCACGGGGCTCAAATCCGCCGTGGTTACGGTAAATGACGAAGGCTTTGCAAAAACCATGCTTTCGCTTCTCGACATCCAAAAGGAGGCTAATATATGATTAATAAATACAGAGTACACGAAGTAGCAAAAGATTTTGATATAAAAAGCAACATAGTCGTTGATTTGCTTGCAAAGCATTTTGACGGCCAGAAAAAACACATGACAGCTCTCGAAGAGGATGAGCTGGATGTTATATTTGAAACTTTCACAAAGGAGTATGAGGTTGAGGACTTAAACGAGTATTTCAACTTTGCTCCCGCATCCAAAAAGGAGAAGGAAGCTCCTGTAACAGAGGAGGCTCCCGTTCAGGAAAAGAAAGAAGAAGCTCCTGCAAAGAAAGCAGAGCCCAAGAAGGAAGAACCCAAGGCTCCTGCGAAAAAAGAGGAAAAGAAAGAGGCAAAAAAAGAAGAAAAGCCTGCGGAAAAGAAGCCTGCTCAGCAGTCTCAGAAGCCCGGCAAGCTTCCTCCCATGCCTCAAAAGCAGCATAAGCCCGAAAAGCAGGAGAAAGAGCATAAGCCCATGCAGTCCAGAACAAAGGGCGAAATGCGTACAATTGACACAAGAGCAGACAACGTTGATCTTGAAAAATATAACGAGAGATATGAAAACATCGCTCCCGAAAACAAAACAAAGCAGCATGAGGGCGCTGTTAAAAAGCAGAAGCTCAAGCAGAAGAGCCAGCAGTACAGAAAGCAGGGCGGCATGCGCTCCTCAAGACGCGAAACTGAGGCCGAAAGACTCAAGAGAATCGCTGCCGAAAGAGCAAAGAAGCCCCAGATGCTTCTCAAGCTTCCCGAAGAAATTACTGTCGGTGAGCTTGCTGCAATGCTCAAAATGACGGCCGCAGAGGTTATCAAAAAGCTCTTCACCCTTGGTCAGATGGCAACCGTTAATGAGGTTCTTGACTATGAGACCGCAGCCATCGTTGCCGAAGAACTCGGCGCAAAGGTTGAAAAAGAGGTTGTTATCACAATTGAGGACAGAATCATCGACGACCATATCGACGATGAAAGCGAGCTTATCGCAAGAGACCCCGTTGTTGTTGTTATGGGTCACGTTGACCACGGTAAGACCTCACTTCTTGAAGCTATCAGAAACACTTCCGTTACTTCAACCGAAGCCGGCGGCATCACTCAGCACATTGGTGCTTACAGAGTTGACCTCAACGGTCAGAAAATCACTTTCCTTGACACTCCCGGTCACGCAGCCTTCACTTCCATGCGTCTGAGAGGCGCAATGGCAACGGATATCGCAATCCTTGTTGTTGCCGCAGACGACGGTATTATGCCCCAGACAATTGAGGCTATCAACCACGCAAAGGCTGCAAATGTTCAGATAATTGTTGCAATCAATAAGATGGATAAGCCCGAGGCTAATCCCGACAGAATCAAGCAGCAGCTCACCGAGCACTCTCTCGTTCCCGAGGAGTGGGGCGGTGACGTTATCTGTGTTCCCGTTTCGGCAAAGGCTCATATGGGAATCGATACCCTGCTTGAAAATGTACTCCTTGTTGCAGAAATGCAGGAGCTCAAAGCCAACCCCAACCGCCGTGCAAAGGGTGTTGTTATCGAGGCGCGCCTTGATAAGGGCCGCGGTCCTATTGCAACCCTTCTTGTTCAGAACGGTACTCTTAAATCCGGCGATATCATCGTTGCGGGCACAGCTGTCGGTCGTGTCAGAGTTATGACGGACGATAAGGGCAGAAAGGTTAACGAAGCAGGTCCTTCGGTTCCCGTTGAAATCATGGGTCTTGCGGAAGTTCCCCAGGCAGGCGACGGCTTTGATGCCGTTAAAGACGAACGTCTTGCAAGAGAGCTTGTTGAGCAGAGAAAGGCAAAGGCTAAGGAAGAGCAGTTCAAGGAGTTCCAGAAGGTTACTCTTGACAACCTCTTTGCTTCAATTCAGGAAGGTCAGCTCAAAGACCTCAATATTATCATCAAGGCTGACGTTCAGGGTTCGGCAGAGGCTGTTAAGCAGAGCCTTGTCAAGCTTTCAAACGAAGAAGTCAGAGTTAAGGTTATCCACAGCGGCGTCGGCGCAATCACCGAAAGCGACGTTATGCTTGCAAATGCATCAAACGCAATCGTTGTCGGCTTCAATGTAAGACCTGATAACGTTGCTTCCGAAAACGCGGAGCGTGACGGCGTTGAAATCAGATGCTACAGAGTTATTTATGACTGCATCGAAGAAGTTGAGGCTGCTATCAAGGGTATGCTTGCTCCCAAATTCAGGGATGTTGATATCGGTAAGGCAGAGGTTCGCCAGGTTGTTAAGATTTCCTCAGTCGGCAATGTTGCGGGCTGCCACGTTACAAACGGTAAAATCACAAGAGGCGCAAAAATCAGAGTTGTCCGCGACGGTTTTGTTATTGCCGAGGACGAAATGGCTTCTCTCAAGCGCTTTAAGGATGACGTTAAGGAAGTTGCTTCCGGCTATGACTGCGGTATCGGTCTGAACAAGTTCAACGATATCAAGGAAGGCGACGTTTTCGAAGCCTTCATCACAGAGGAGTACAGAGATTAATTATGGCAGGGTACAGAATAGACAGGGTTTCCGAGGATATCAGGCGCGAAATCGCTTCGATTATCCGCGAGCTTAAGGATCCGAGGGTGCTTGACGTTATGCTGACTGTTGTTAACGTTGAGGTCAGCTCAGATGCTTCCTTTGCAAAGGTTTATGTCAGCGCAATGGACGGCATTGAAACAGCAAAGCTTGCTGTCAAGGGTCTGACCAGTGCAACAGGCTATATCCGCAGAGAGGTCGGCAAGCGTCTGCATCTGCGCAAGACTCCGGAGCTTAAGTTCATTGCCGATGATTCTATCGAAAAGGGTATGAAAATCGCAGGCATGCTCGGAAATATAAACGAAAATACAGATGATAACGATTAATTAAAGGGGCGTTAAGTCAGTGAGAATTGATCTTCACGAAACCGCGAAACTCCTTGAAAAATCAAATAATATTTTGCTGCTGTGCCACAGCCATCCCGACGGTGACACGCTCGGCAGCGCAACTGCTCTTGCCCGTGCTCTTATCGGCATGGGTAAGAAAGTCAGAATTGAATGTTCAGACCCCATTCCGAACGATTTTTCGTTTATGTTTGAGGGTCTTGAGAGCTTTGAGTTTGAGCCGGAGCTTATTGTTGCGGTTGATGTTGCTGATATAAAGCTGCTCGGCAAGGAGTCCGAGGGTAAATATCAGGGCAGAATAGACCTTTGCATTGACCACCACGGCTCAAACATGCTTTATGCAGACAAGGTTTATCTTGAGCCGGATTCCGCATCCGCGGCGGAAATTATATATTTGCTTCTCGGGGTTATGGGCGCAGAGATAACGCCTGTTATGGCTTCGTGCCTTTTTACAGGTGTATCAACCGACACGGGCTGTTTCCGTTTTTCAAACACAACGGTCAGAACCTTTGAGATTGCCGCGGAGCTTGCAAAGCTCGGCGCGGATACTTATAACATTATTCAGGTTTTCTTTGAAACAAAAACAAAGACATATGCCGCATTGGAGCGTCTCGCGCTTGACAGCATGCGTTTTTATTTCTCTGACAAATGTGCGATTATCTGCGTAACACAGGATATGTATAAGCGAAGCGGCTCCGATGAAAGCGAGGTTGACCGCCTTTCTAATCTGCCCCGTCAGGTTGAGGGCGTTCTTGTCGGAGCAACGGTCAGAGAGCTTGCCGACGGCAATTTCAAGGCATCGGTCAGAACCCACGGCGACATTGATGCTTCCGCAATCTGTAAAAGACTCGGCGGCGGCGGTCACATGGGCGCGGCGGGCTGCACCCTTTACGGCACAAAGCAGCAGGCAATCAATTCTCTGCTTAAAGAAATTCAGGCAGAGCTTGATGCATTTGTTATTGATTAACTATTGTAGGGCGGGATGCCCACATCCTGCCGTGAAATTATATTGTGTTTATCGGCGGCTTGAAGGCAAGCCGCCCTACTTTTTATGAAAGGAATTTACTATGACAGGTATAATTCTTCTCGATAAACCAAAGGATATAACCTCGTTCGGTGCGGTGGCGAGAGTTCGCAGAATCTGCGGCGAGAAAAAGTGCGGTCATACAGGCACTCTCGACCCCATGGCAACGGGCGTTTTAACGATAATGCTCGGCGGTGCAACCCGCTTTATTGAGCTTTTACCGAGCCACGACAAAGCGTATGCTGCATCTTTCCGCCTCGGCACAGTGACCGACACGCTTGACATTACAGGCAAGGTGCTTGAAACAAGAGATGTTAATGTGACCGCGGAGCAGGTTAAAGAAAAAATAAAAGAATTTATCGGTGAAATCAGCCAGCTGCCGCCGATGTATTCCGCCGTTTCGGTTGACGGTCAAAGGCTTTATGACCTTGCAAGACAGGGTATAGAGGTTGAGCGCACGCCGAGAAATGTTACGGTTTTTTCAATAGAAATGCTTTCGGAAAATGAGCAGACGGGTGAGTATGAGATTTCGGTCGAGTGCTCCTCGGGCACATATATCAGAACTTTGATTTCCGATTTGGGCGAAGCACTTGGCTGCGGAGCGGTTATGACAGATTTGCGCCGCACCAAGGCAAACGGCTTTGACATAAAAAATGCCGTTACTCTTGAACAGCTTTCCGAAGCTGCAGAGAACGGTGTTTTTGATGAAGTTGTGACACCTGTTGAAAAAGCATTGGAGAATTACCCGATGATAAAAGTCACCGCAGCGCAGGCAAAAAGATTCCGCAACGGCGGCGAGCTGGATTTGCAAAGGCTGAAATATCCGAGAATGCTGGGATATTTCAGAATTTACGACCCCGAGGATAACTTTATCGGGTTGGGTGAAATCGGTACGGGCGACAGCCTTGCGGTTAAAAGAGTGTTTATGGGATAAAATTTAAAGGCGTACCGCTTGGTACGCCTTTTTTATGCTTCTGCCTGAATTTCTGCTTCTTCGGGAAGGGTTTCATATCCCTTGCCTGAGATAACGCACACTGCAAGAGTGAGCGAGAGTGCAACAGTTGAAAAGAAACTGATAGCCAACATGATTTTTGTCCCCCTAAATTGTGTTTTTGCTATGTCTGCATTATAACGCAGAAATTTCTAAGAAAAAAGTAGGAAAATTATTAAGAATTTCTTAAGATGACGCGAAACACATGTTTTTATGTGGAAACGGTATTGAATTTCAAACAAATACGCGGTCGTTCGAGCCTTAGTAAAACAAAAAAGACACCTGAAAAGGTGCGGATATGCCAGGTTTCCGTGAATCGCCCCTCAGAAACATAGTCGCACTGCTTGCTTGGAGCGCATCGCATTGCTCCTTGTTTCTTCACCTCACCGCCTCGCTTCATCCGCCGCAGGCGGCACTTCGGCGGTTCGCCCCACGCCGGTCCCCGACGCGGTCGTTCGAGCCTTAGTAAAGCAAAAAAGACACCTGAAAAGGTGTCTTTTTTGCTTGGCGGAGAAGGGGAGACTCGAACTCCCGCGCCGGTTACCCGACCTACGCCCTTAGCAGGGGCGCCTCGTCACCAACTTGAGTACTTCTCCATTGGTAGCGTTATATACGCTGTATTCAGTTTAACCGCAGAGCGGATAAAAAGCTAAATGGCGGAGAGAGTGGGATTCGAACCCACGGTACCCGTAAAGGTACGACGGTTTTCAAGACCGTTCCGTTATAACCACTTCGGTATCTCTCCGTTTGTTGCTACGATATTCTATCATAACATTTTGAGGATGTCAATAGATTTTTTTGAAATTCCCTGTTTTAAAAATTTTTTTGAAATTGTTGACAATATCTTAAAAATATGATATCATAAACACGGTTAGTCAAAACTAACTCACATAAAACGGTTTTCATCCTCCTGAAAAGAAAGCCAAAATAATCTTTCATAACATTTTTTCGCAAAGAATGCCGCCCATTACGGACGGCATTTTTTGTTTTTATTTTATTTGTTGCTGACAGCGTCGAGCACTTCCTGCTTGAAATCGCCGTAAATCTTATATTTCTTCGAGAAAATGATAAGCGAGATAATCATCATTGCAGGGGGAACGATAAACATAAGGAACGAAATTGCGCTCTGTGCCTGAGCGGTCTGAACAAGCGCCTCGCCGTCATAGCCCGTAACGGTGAAGGTTGCATACATAATAATTGCCTGAATGGTGTATGCCATTTTCTGAAGGAATCCCTTCATCGAGAAAGTAAGGCTCTGATTTCTCTTGCCTGTTTTATATTCGCCGTAGTCAACGCAGTCTGCAAGCATAACAGTCTGATTTACGAACATACTGCCCGTGCCGAGTGATGTAAGAATATAGCAAATGCCGAGCAGGTTGACGTTGCCGGGAATGAGATAGCCCATGATTGCCATGCCGATGTAGCCTGCCGCTGCCATGCTGAGTGAAAGCTTGTAAATCGAACGGTTATTCATGAATTTTGAGCATACGGGAACAACAAGAATTGCAAGCACCGAACCGACCGTACCCATAAGATTGAACTTCGACTGCAAAGTGAGGTCGCCGAGAACGGATGTGAAATAATAACTGCTGATAAGTCGGATCGTAGCCATGTCGTTCTGTGAGCCAAGGAGTTGTC
>JAZNSX010000108.1:0-123228 GCA_045591425.1 Acutalibacteraceae bacterium
AAGAACTGTTTTTCAGAATGGTTCATGCGGCATTCGGTCAAAGAAGAAAAACCGCCTCAAATTCAATCAGCGCAGGCTCGGGAATACCGAAAGATATCGTTATCAGGGCGATTGAAGAATGCGGATTTCCTCCTGCCGTCAGAGCAGAGGGTCTGAGCATGAGTGAATTGGCTGCGCTCAGCGAGAAAATCAACGATTTATTAATAAACTGTTAATTATTTCTTGACAAAAAAGCTCATATAAGGTAATATCAAAGAGATAGAGGTGCGGAAACTAAGAGTAATTCTCTGCGGAGGGAAATCACGGAGAATGAAAGGAGTTTTCGCCGAGATGAATGTCTGCTTGCCCGAGGCGTCATTCGTCGGGACACTGTAAAATATGCAGTGTACTGTCACGGTTGTGGAGCGCTATCAGAGTCTTTGATATTTATATTGATTTCATTGATTATGCTTCGGTACCGTGTATCGGAGCATATTATTTTTTATGGAGGTAACCCCATGACAAAAAAGAGAAAGCTTACGGCGATACTTTTTGTTATTGCCATTCTCGGCTCAATGTTCAGTTTCGGTGCATTCGGAATTGCAACTGAAGACGGCGCAGCTCCCGTTGCAGACGGCGAAGCAGTTGTTCTTATGGCTGCCGATGCAGAAGCTCCCGCATCAACCGCAGTAACCGTTGATGTTGACGGCGAAATTTATGAGTATGACCTCGCTGATGCGGATTCGGCTCATGAATATGTTGACAATTACGCAGACAACCTTACAAACGATGCAAACTTCAAAGCTAACATCGAAATCGCTATCGCAAAGGTCCGTGAAAGCATAAGCAAGTATGCAACAATCTGGGCACTCGTTCCCCCCGTTATCGCAATTCTTCTTGCTCTTATCACCAAGGAAGTTTATTCCTCACTTATCATCGGTATAATTGCAGGTGGTTTCATTTTTGCAGGCGGCAACTTTGAAACAGCAATCAACCATGTTCTTTTCGACGGCTTCGTTGCAAGTGTTTCGGATAGCTATAACATGGGTATCATCATCTTCCTTGTTCTTCTCGGAATGCTTGTTTCGCTTATGAACAAGGCGGGCGGCTCGGCTGCTTTCGGCAGATGGGCATCAAAGCATATCAAGTCAAGAGTCGGCGCACAGCTTGCAACAATCCTTCTCGGCTGCCTTATCTTCATCGACGACTATTTCAACTGCCTCACAGTAGGCTCCGTTATGCGTCCCGTATGCGACGAAAAGAAGGTTTCCAGAGCGAAGCTTTCATACCTTATCGACGCTACCGCAGCTCCCATCTGCATTATTGCTCCCATTTCTTCATGGGCAGCAGCAGTTGCAGGCTTCGCAAGAGGTGCCGGCGCAGAGAGCGGCATCAGTCTCTTCGTTCAGGCAATTCCCTATAACTTCTATGCACTTTTCACCATTCTCATGATGGTTATTCTTGCGGTAAGCAAGACAGATTACGGCCCCATGAAGCTTCACGAAAAGAATGCTCTTGAAAAGGGCGATCTCTTCACAAGCGGCGACCGTGTTGTAAATGACGATGCGGATATCAACCCCAAGGGTAAGGTTATCGACCTCGTTCTTCCCGTTGTTGTTCTTATCGTAACTTGTGTTATCGGCATGATTTATTCAGGCGGATTCTTCAGCGGCGAAAGCTTCATTGATGCATTCTCAAATTCAGATGCTTCCGTTGGTCTTGTTATCGGATCGGCAATCGCAATCGTATTTGCAGTTGTTTATTTCCTTATCAGAAGAGTTATCAGCTTCAAGGATATCATGGCTTCTCTTCCCGACGGCTTCAAGGCAATGGTTCCCGCTATCCTTATTCTCACATGCGCATGGACTCTCAAGGCTATGACAGACAGCCTCGGCGCAAAGATTTATATTTCACAGCTTGTTGAAGGCAGCGCAGGTGCATTCCAGGCACTTCTTCCTGCAATCATCTTCCTTATTGCGGTTGGTCTTTCGTTCGCAACAGGTACATCATGGGGAACCTTCGGCATCCTCATTCCCATCGTTCTCAGCGTATTTGAGGCAACAAATCCCCTCACTATCATCGCTATTTCGGCATGTATGGCAGGCGCAGTTTGCGGCGACCACTGTTCACCCATTTCCGACACAACAATCATGGCTTCCGCAGGCGCACAGTGCAACCATATTAATCACGTTTCAACCCAGCTTCCCTATGCAATGACAGTTGCAGGTATTTCATTTGTAACATATATTCTTGCAGGCGCACTTGCAGGCTCGGGTCTTGCAATTGTTGCCCTTCCTGTCGGCGCAGCGCTTACAGTTGCCGTTCTTCTCGGCATCAGGGCTGCAACAAAGAAGAAGGCATAATTTTATATCAAATTAAACTGACAGCAGCTTTTTGCCGTATGGTAAAAAGCTGCTGTTGATTTTTACGGAAATGATGATATAATATAAAATGGAAATATATAAATCTCAGGGAAAGCCAAGGTGACAAAAATGAGAAAAATAACCAACATTAATGAAAACTGGACTTTTATCAAGGACAGCGAGGTTGAGCAGGTTTCGCTTCCGCACACATGGAATGCGGTTGACGGTCAAGGCGGCGCAGACAATTATTACAGAGGCAGATGCGTTTATGAAAAAACAGTTCCCGCTTTTGAGGGCAGAGTTTATCTTGAAATAACCGGTGCAAACACGGTTTGCGAAGTTTTTGTTAACGGTATCTATATCGGAAGCCATGAAAACGGCTATTCGATGTTCCGTTTTGAAATAACCGATTTTCTTAATGAAAACGAAAACAAAATCAGAATTATCGTTGATAACAGCGAAAACGAATTTTTATATCCCCAGATGGCGGATTTCACCTTCTACGGCGGCATTTACAGAGATGTCAACATCATCAGCGATGTTTCAAAATCACACTTTGCTCTTCTTGATATGAGCCTTTGCGGTATGTATATAACACCCAAGGCAGACGGCAGAGTGTTTGTAAAGAGCCTTATTGAGGGCAGCTGCATGGGATTGACAAAGGAATTTGTTATCACCGATGCAGAAGGCAATGAAATTGCCAAGGAAGAAATCCCTGCGGATAAAGAAGCTGCAAAGCTTTTTATCGAAAACCCCGTGCTTTGGAACGGCGTTGAAAATCCCTATCTTTACACAATGACCGCAAGACTTAAAAGAGACGGTGAAGTCATTGACGAGGTGAGCGACCGTTTCGGTGTCCGCGAGTTTTATTTTGACAGTGAAAAAGGCTTTTTCCTTAACGGAAAACAAGTTAAAATGAAGGGCGTTTCAAGGCATCAGGACTGGGCGGGTCTCGGCAATGCGCTCACAATCGAAGAGCATAAAAAGGATATTGAGCTTATCAAAGAAGTCGGTGCAAACTCAATAAGACTCGCTCACTATCAGCATGACGAGAAGTTCTATGACCTTTGCGACGAGGCAGGCTTCCTCGTTTGGGCAGAAATCCCCGTAATTTCAAATTTCAGCAAGAAAAAGCAGAATCAGGCAAAGTTTATGCTTGAGGAGCTTATCAGACAGAATTACAACCATCCTTCAATCTATTGCTGGAGCGTTGCGAACGAAATCGGCATCAACAGCGCAGCATCGGGTCTTGTGAGCGGCATCAAGGAGCTTAATGACATTGCTCATGCTCTTGACTCAACAAGACCTACCGTTACTGCGCAGGTAACAATGACTTCAATCAACTCAAAGCTCAACGAAATTCCTGACATTCTCGGCTATAACCATTATTTCGGTTGGTATATGCAGACTGTAGAAGGAATTGACAAGTGGCTCGATAAATTCCACGAAGCGAAGCCTCACATCAAGCTCTGCATCTCGGAATACGGCGCAGAGGGCATGCCTAATCTTCATGCCGCAAATCCCGTTCAGGGCGACTACACCGAGGACTATCAGGCATATTACCATGAGCATTATCTCAAGGCAATCAATGCGCGCGAATGGCTTTGGGGCTCATATGTCTGGAATATGTTTGATTTCGGTTCGGCTATCCGCAATGAAGGCGGCGTAAGGGGCAGAAACAACAAGGGTCTTGTGACCATTGACAGAAAAATCAAAAAAGATGCCTTCTATGCATATAAGGCATATTGGTCGGATGAAAAGTTTGTTCACATTGCGGGAGAAAGATTTGTTGACAGACCCACAGGTGAGCAGAAAATCAAGGTTTATTCAAACTGTGACAGCGTAACTCTTACCGTAAACGGCGAAAAGCAGGAGCTTTCGGGCGACAAAATTTTTGTTTTTGATGCTGTTATTGCCGAGGGCGAAAACGTAATCACCGCAAAGGCGGGCAAATGCACCCATAAAATCAAGGTTAACGGCACAGATATTCCCAATCCCGACTATATTCTTCCCGAAGGCTGCGAAAGCTTTGTGCGCAACTGGTTCAATGCCGGCGACGACATAAATCCTGACAGACTTTCGCTTGATGACAGCCTGGGTGACATTCTCTTTAACAGCGAGGTTCAGAGACTTGTTAAGAACCATGCAAAGATTACCATTGATAATGATATGCCGCTTCTTAAGCCTGTCGGCAAAATTCCTCTCAAACCCATCAGCAGAATAGCTTCAAAGCTTGGCGCGGGCGAAATTATTTCGATGGCAAATCAGTTCCTTCAGACAATTGAAAAGGATAAATAACAAAAATCAGCAGGTTAATACCTGCTGATTTTTTGTAACCGATATTAAACCGTCCGCATAACATGTGAATGTAAGCGGTTGAAAACAACGCTTCAAACCAACACGGGGAGGTTAGATTATGGGTTGCGGATGCAATAATAACTGGTGTCTTTTTATCATCCTCATTCTTCTTTTCTGCAATAACGATTGCGGTTGCGGCAGTGGCTGCGGTTGCGGCTCCAATTTCGTTAACACAAGAAGCAATGACTGTGGCTGCGGCTGTGGTTGCTGACGGCTTGAATTAAATCTCGGCAAGAATCTTAGCCGCTTCCTCCTGCGTTAATCCGCCGGGGGAGGCGGTGAAATTTTTGGGTATGACGCTCTGCCAGCGCAGGGCGTATTCTTTTGCTTGTTCGTTGTTTAGCGTAACACCGCGAAGGTCGGTTAATGTAGCAATAACCGTTTTTACATTTTCGAGGCTGTCGGTCATTTCGATAAAATCAGCCGTTTTTTCGGGCGCAAATTTCGCGCATCGGTCAATAAACGGAGCAAAGAAGGCGGCGCATGCTGTGCCGTGGGGAACACCGTAGTTTTCGGTTAAAACATAGCCCAGCGGGTGAGGGAAAGCCGTGCCGCAGGTGTTGATGACCAGCCCCGCATAGATTGATGAATAATAAAGCGGCTCGCGCAGCTCAGGCGCAACCGTATTTGATTTTGAAAGCTCTTTTAAGCATCTGTAAAGCTCGGGTATGCATTTTTCTGCAAACAGTCGTATTATGCCGTTACATTTTGGAGTGAAGAAGCCTTCAATTGCATGAGCAAAAGCATCGAGAGCGGTTGAAACGGTTGATTTATAAGGGAGTGATGCCGTGTATTTAGGGTCGCAGAACGAAGCGGCGGCATAGCAGTCGGGACCGGAAATGCTCTTTTTTACACCTGTTTCATCATTTGTGAGTACAGCAACGGCTGTCACCTCGCTGCCCGTTCCCGCTGTTGTGCCGATAAGTGCAACAGGCAGGGGAGTGCAGTTATATTCTCTTTTGTAAATATCAATCGGAGAGAGCTCAGGGTTAGCAGCATAAATTGCAATTGCTTTTACCGCATCGAGTACCGACCCTCCGCCGATTCCGAGAAGAAAATCTGCTTTTGCCTGTCTTGCGGCAGCGCCTGCTTTGCGGCAAACCGAGATAAGCGGATTTTCACCTATTTCATCGAAGATTTCATATGGAATGTTTTCGGTATCGAGTGCTTTTTTTGCATCATCAAGCGCGCCGCTTTTTATCGCTCCGCTTTTGCCGGTCAGAATAAGGCATCTTTTGCCTAAAAGCGAAAAAACGGAAGAGTTTTCAATAACCGCATTGTTTCCCCATAAGCATTTTACGGGCATATATACCGAATCGGACATAAATCAAATCACCTTTCATGTTTATAGACCAATATTACCATATTTTGAGTGTTTTTCAAATATAAATCAGTAAAAAAGTAACAATTATTGTTGAAATGTTTTTGAAATAGGTGTATTATATATAATTATAAGAATGGGCAGGTGTTTGGCTGATGAAAAAAACGGTTTGGATTATTGCCGTTGTTCTTGCGGCTGCGCTTGTTTTGCTTCTTTCTTATGACGGTATTGCTGACAGAGAAGCTTCTGCCGAATTTTTTTCGATGAACACCTATGTCACCGCAAAAATCAAAGGCGCAGATTCAGATAAATGTGCGCAGCTGGTTCGCGAACTGACTGAGCATCTTGACAAAGAACGCCTTTCACGCACAAGCGAAGATTCGGTCGTTTTTGAACTGAATCAAAACGGCGGAGGAAATGCAGAAGAAATATCGGATTATCTTGAAATTCTTTTTGATGTTTGTGAAAAGAGCGACGGTGCATTTGATTTCACACTCGGCGCTGTCAGCGGCTTGTGGTGTTTCGGCTCTGAGCCGAAGGTGCCCGACGAATCCGAGCTTGCATTGGCGCTTTCTCACAGCGGATATAAAAATATATCTCTTGAAAACGGCGAGCTGACTTATAATGATAAATTCGCTGTACTCGATTTCGGCGCGGCGGGTAAGGGAATTGCCCTTGATGAAATAAAAGCAAGCCTTGAGGGCAAACGCATAAAAGAAGCGGTGGTCAGCGTCGGTGGGAGCGTTTTGCTTATGGGCAGCAAAACCTTCACGGTCGGCATTCGCAACCCCGACGGAAATTCGGGCAGCTATATCGCAAAGCTTCATATTCCCGAGGGCTGTGTTTCAACCTCGGGCAGCTATGAGCAGAAATTTGAGAAAAACGGCAGGATTTATCATCATATTCTTGACCCGAAAACAGGCTTTCCTGTTAACAACGGGCTTGAAAGCGTAACAATAATTTCCGAAAGCGGAATTCTGAGTGATGCTCTTTCAACGGCATGCTTCGTGCTCGGATATGAAAAGGGCGGCGAGCTTGCAAAGGCTTACGGCTGCCGAGCGGTTTTTGTGACGGATGATAAAAAGATATTGGCTGAAAAGGATATATCCGATATCATCGAAGTTACCGATAAAGCATATAGTTTGGTGATACAATGAATTTAAAGCTTTTCCGAAAGGGCGATTTTGCCGTTATTGCTGCGATTGTTTTTGCGGCAGCGGTGTTTATGCTTTGGAGCAGTTCAAAAAGCGAGGCGCCTCAGGCGGTTATAACCGTTGACGGTGAGGTTGTCGAAACACTTGATTTGGATTCGGTAAAGGAAAAACGGATTATTATTCCCGACACTTTTCCAAAAGTTACGATAATTGCCGAAAACGGAGAAGTTTGGTTTGAAAGTGCCGAGTGTGAGGACAGGCTGTGCATTGCTTCGGGCAGGCTGAGTAAGCATGGCGACACGGCGGTGTGTCTGCCTGCAAAAACAGCAATCGCCGTAACGGGCTCCGATGTGGATGCCGTGGTATACTGATATGAAGAAAAATATTGCTTACAAAACGGCACTTTACGGCATTATGTGTGCTCTTGCTTTGGCTCTCGGTTTTCTTGAAAGCCTTTTGCCGCCGATGCCGTGGCTGCCTCCGGGGGCGAAACCCGGATTTTCAAATATAATAACCATGTTTGCGGCGGGCAGCATAGGATTGCCCTCTGCTTTGTTGATAGCTTTTGTAAAAGGCTGCTTTGCTTTTGTGACACGGGGGCTTACGGCGGGAATTATGAGCCTTTCGGGCGGTTTGCTTTCGGCGGCTGCCATGTATCTGCTCATGCGCTGCGTGAGCAAGCATCTGGGGCTTATCGGCATTTCAATCATTTGCGCGCTTACTCATAACCTCGGTCAACTTTGTGCCGCAGTTTTTATAACCGGTACGGCAAGCATTGCTTACTATGCGCCTTTTATGGCAGTTTTTGGCATTGCAACCGGCACGGTGACGGGCATTATACTCAAAGCAGTTATGCCTGCTCTTGAAAAAATTAAAAAATATTTCTTTATAAATACATGAAAGATTAGGAGGAAGATATTATGGCTAAGACCGTGGTTGACGGCGTTTTACAAGCTGTCAAAAAGGTCAGAGGCGGCGTTAAGGTTGCCCACCATAAGAATACGGCAGAGTGTGAAGTGGTCAGAATGCCTGTCCCTTCAAAGGTTGTCATTCCCATGCAGCAGCATATAGGAGCCCCCTGTGAGCCCGTGGTCAAAGTTGGCGACACGGTTGCTGTCGGTCAGCTGATAGGAGATACAGACAAATTCGTCAGCGCGCCCATTCACGCTTCAGTTTCGGGCAAGGTGGTTGCGGTCGGTGACATAAAACTCCCCAATGGAGTTATGTCAAAGGCGGTAACAATCGAGTCTGATGGAGAAATGAGGCTTTGGGAGGGCATCGAGCCCCCGAAGGTTGAAACAAGAGAAGACCTTATCAAAGCGGTCAGGGCTTCCGGTCTTGTCGGCTTGGGCGGTGCAGGCTTCCCGACCCACATCAAGCTCAATTTCCCCCAAGATAAAAACATTGACACTCTCGTTATCAATGCCGCGGAATGTGAACCCTACATAACCGTTGACTACCGTGAATGCATTGAGAATTCCTGGGATATTCTCTCAAGTGTGTATATCCTTAAAGAACTCCTCGGCTTCAAGCAGGTTGTTATAGCTGTTGAAGATAACAAGCCCGAAGCCTTCAAGGTGCTTAAAAACATTGCCGACCATAAAGAGGATATTGATGATTCGGTCAAGCTTATGACACTTGAATCAAAATATCCCCAGGGTGCAGAGAAGATGATGGTTCAGTCCGCAACCGGCAGAAGAGTTCCTCCCGGAAAGCTGCCTGCCGATGTCGGCTGTGTTGTTATGAACATCGCATCAATTGCATTTATTGCCCGTTATCTCAAAACGGGTAAACCGCTTGTCAGCCGCTCGCTGACCGTTGACGGTTCGGCAATCGCAGAGCCCAAGAACGTTCGCGTTCCCGTCGGCACAAACATCAGTGAAATTATCGACTTCTGCGGCGGCTTTAAAACAGAGCCTGCAAAGATTATCACCGGCGGTCCGATGATGGGTCTTGCAATTGTCGGCACAGACCTTCCCGTGCTCAAGCAGAATAATGCGATTCTTGCTTTTTCAAAGGATGATGCCGTTCTCAAGCCCGAAACCGACTGCATTCGCTGCGGCAGATGCGCAATTGCCTGCCCGATGAGCCTGATGCCCACTAACATTGTGAAAGCGGCAAAAGCAAAAGACCCCGACACGCTCAAACAGCTCGGAGTCATGGTTTGCATGGAATGCAGAAGCTGCGCTTTTGCGTGCCCCGCGGGCAAACCGCTTGTTCAGCATATGCGCCTTGCAAAGGCAATTTTAAGAGAGGAGGGCAATAAATAATGGTTGACGGTAAAAAATTGGTTGTAAGTGCGTCGCCTCACCTTCGCACAAAAGATACAACCAGAGGAATTATGCTTGATGTTATAATTGCTCTCATTCCCGCGCTTATAGCATCCGTAGTGCTTTTCGGTCCAAGAGCCCTTGCGGTTACGGCAACAACGGTTATTTCAGCAGTTCTTTCCGAATTTGCCGCAAGAAAGGTTATGAAGCGTCACAACACAATCGGTGATTTAAGTGCCGTTGTTACAGGTCTTATTCTTGCATTTAATCTGCCCGTCAGCATCCCTCTTTGGATGGCGGCGGTCGGCAGCTTCTTTGCAATAGTTGTTGTTAAACAGTTCTTCGGCGGTATCGGTCAGAACTTTGCAAACCCCGCAATCACCGCCAGAATAATCCTTCTTATTTCCTTCGGTCAGGCGATGGGCAACTGGACCGCTCCTCTTTCATGGAAAACAGATGCCGTTTCAACTGCAACTCCGCTTGCAATTCTCGGCGGCGAAACAGCAGAAGAACTTCCTTCGCTGCTTGATATGTTCCTCGGTGTCAGAGGTGGCAGCCTTGGCGAAACATGCTCGGTTGCTCTTATCATCGGCGGAATTTATCTCATCGCAAGAAAGGTTATTTCCCCGAAAATCCCTCTTGCATATATCGGAACCGTTGCCGTTATCATGCTTATTGCAGGCAAGTTTGACCTTGAATTCCTTGCATATCAGCTCATGGGCGGCGGCCTTCTTCTCGGTGCATTCTTTATGGCAACCGATTATTCCACAAGTCCCATCAAATCAAACGCAAAAATCGTTTTCGGCATCGGCTGCGGTCTTTTAACCTGTGTTATCAGACTTTTTGCCTCTCTTCCCGAAGGTGTATCCTTTGCAATCCTTATCATGAACCTTCTTGTTCCCCATATCGAAACAATCATGGCTCCCAAGCCCTTTGGTACGGTTAAAGAGAAGAAGTCAAAGGCAAAGGAGGCTGAAGCAAAATGAAAAACCTAAAGGATTACCTTGTTCCTACCGTTACTCTCTTTGTTATCTGCCTTATTGCAACAGCACTTCTCGGTTTTACCAATCAGGTGACTGCTCCCATTATTGAAGAGCTTGCAATCAAGACTGAAATGGAATCAAGGCAGATTGTTTTTGCCGACGCGGCATCATTCGGCGAAGAAACAGAAGTTAACGGCGCAAGCGTTGTTACGGCTCTTGATGAAAACGGCGAAATCATCGGTCACGTTGTTGTTAACATTGCAAAAGGCTACGGCGGAGATATTTCCGTTATGACCGGTGTTGACTCTGAAGGCAAAGTAACAGGTGTTAATATTCTTTCACATTCCGAAACCGCAGGTCTCGGCGCGAAGGCTGCTGAAAAGAGCTTCCGCGATAAATTTATCGGTCTTGTTGACGGAATTACCGTTTCAAAAGACAAAGCAGGCGACAATTCAATTGATGCTCTTACGGGTGCAACAATCACCTCAAGAGCGGTTGTTAATGCGGTCAACGCCGCAATAGAAGCAGCAGGAGGTGAGAACAATGGCTGAAAAGAAATCGCTCGGTAAGGAATTTACCAAAGGTCTTATTGCTGAAAACCCCGTTTTCCGTCTTGTTCTCGGCACTTGCCCGACCCTTGCCGTTTCAACAAGCGTTGTTAATGCGCTCGGCATGGGCATTTCGGCAATGATAGTTCTTGTTTGCTCCAACATCGTTATTTCTCTTCTGAGAAAGGTTATTCCCTCAAAGGTGCGTATTCCTGCATATATTGTTGTTATCGCATCGTTCGTTACGATAGTTCAGATGATAGTTAAAGCATTCGTTCCCGCGCTTGATGCGGCGCTTGGCGTTTTCCTTCCTCTCATTGTTGTTAACTGTATCATTCTCGGCAGAGCGGAAGCGTTTGCAGGCAAGAATTCTGTTATAGCATCTGCTGTTGACGGTCTCGGCATGGGTGTAGGTTTCACGATTGCTCTCTGCCTTATGGCATCTGTCAGAGAAATTCTCGGCGCAGGCACTTTCCTTTCAGGCGCACAGAATCTTCTTGTTCTCTTCGGTGACAACGTGCTTAACGGCTTCAACGGCTTCACTCTTATTCCTCAGGACGGAGTTATAAGCCCCATGACCGTATTCATTCTTGCACCCGGCGGCTTTTTGACCTTCGGTCTGCTTATGGCATGCGCCAACAAGCTTGCTGAAAAGAAAGGCAAGCCCAGAGCAGGTCTCGGCGGCTGCCAGGCATGCCCTATGGCTAAAAACTGCGCAATTCTTGCCGAAGGCAAGGAATGCGGCGAAAAGAAGGAGGAGGCTGCAGTATGAAAATAGCAATGTCAATTCTCCTTACCGCTATTCTTACCGAGAACTTTGTTCTCTGCAAGTTCCTCGGCATTTGCCCCTTCCTCGGCGTTTCGAAGAAGCTTAACACCTCTGTCGGTATGTCCGCAGCGGTTATATTTGTTATGGCTCTTGCAACTGCGGTTACATACCCCATCAACAAGTATCTTCTTGTTGCAAACGGACTCGATTATCTTCAGACAATCGTTTTCATTCTTGTTATTGCGGCTCTTGTTCAGCTTGTTGAGCTTGTTCTCAAAAAGTTTATGCCGCCGCTTTACAATGCGCTCGGCATTTATCTGCCGCTTATCACAACAAACTGCGCTGTTCTCGGCGTGGTTCTTCTCAACATCACCAAGGAATATAACTTTGCTCAGTCAATGCTCAACAGCGTTGGTGCGGGCATCGGCTTTATGGTTGCAATGGTTATATTCTCAGGCGTACGCAGCAGGCTTGAAGGCTGCGACATTCCCAAATTCCTTCAAGGTCTTCCCATAGTTTTGATTGCGGCATCCATTGTTTCGCTTTCATTCATGGGCTTTACAGGCCTTGTTGACGGTATTTTCGGTTAAGGAGGTAACGAAATGAATCCTATTTTATTGGCAGTTATAATCGTTGCCGCTATCGGACTTATCGCAGGCCTCGGCCTTTCAATCGCATCAAAGGTTTTTGCCGTTCCCGTTGATGAAAAAGCAGAAAAAATCAGAGAATGCCTGCCCGGCGCCAACTGCGGCGCATGCGGATATTCGGGCTGTGACGGCTATGCCGCTGCTCTTTCAAAGGGCGAAACAACTGACACCGCTCTTTGTGCGCCCGGCGGAAATGACACCGCAAAGGCTATCGGCGAAATAACCGGTCTTGCAGCGGGTGAGATTAAGCCCATGGCGGCTGTTGTGCTTTGCCAGGGTCATAACATCAATGCGGCAACAAAGCTTGAATATCAGGGCGTTCAGAGCTGTAAAATGGCAACTCAGATTTTTGGCGGACCCAAGGAATGCATCTACGGCTGCATCGGTTTCGGCGACTGCGTTGAGGCCTGTCAGTATGATGCAATCAGCATTTGTGACGGCATTGCAAGAATCAATCCCTATCTTTGCAAGGCCTGCAAGATGTGCGTTAAAACTTGCCCCAAGGGTCTTATTGAAATGATGCCGCTTGAAGAAACCAAGGCAGCGGTTCTCTGCAAGAACCACGACAAGGGTGCACTCACCCGCAAGGAATGCACGGCAGGCTGCATCGGTTGCATGAAGTGCGTTAAGGAGTGCGAGGTTGGAGCAGTAACGATTGACCGCTTCTGTGCAAAGGTTGACTATGAAAAGTGCACAGGCTGCGGCAAGTGCCACGCGGTTTGCCCCGTTGGTGCAATTGATGTTATCAGCCTCGGTGCGAAAGCATAAATAAAAAAATCAAACCGTCGAAGTCATGTGGCTTCGGCGGTTTTTTTCATTATTTTATCAAATCATTCTTTTTTATGAAATCAATCGTTTCATCAACGGTTGTGAAGGCGAGGGCAACGGTTGTGTCTGCCGCGCCGTAATAAATTGCGATTCTGCCTGTTTCGCTGTCTGCAAGAGCGGCACAGGGGAAAACAACATTCGGAACATCACCAACGCACTCATAAAGCTCATGAGGTGCGAGCAGGAAGCAGTCCGCTCTGTGAAGCACCTTCCACGGCTCGTCTTTATCAAGGATTGCGGCGCCCATTGCATACGTGAAGCCGTTGCAGCTTGTGAGCACGCCGTGATAGAACATCAGCCAGCCTTCGTCGGTTTCGATGGGAGTGGGTCCTGCGCCGACCTTTGTCATTTCCCAATTCTTTTGGGGCGACATAACAAAGCGATGCTTGCCCCAATAGGTCAAATCTTTGCTGTGACTGAGGAAAATATCGCCGTAGGGGGTGTGACCTCTGTCACAAGGGCGGATAAGAAGCAAATATTCGTCGTTGATTTTTCTCGGGAAGAGCACACCGTTGCGTGCAACGGGATAGCATGCATCCTCAAGCTGAGTCCACTCCTTGAAATCGGTGGTGTATGCAATGCCGATTGTTGTGCCGTGAGGGGTGAGATTGACCCATGAAAGATAGTATTTGCCGTCAATCAGGCAGAGTCTGGGGTCATAGCCTCTGAAAATAACCTTTTCTTCAAGCTCCCAGTTGATTGCATCCTTGCTGTATCCGACAACAAGAGTGTGGTCGCGGCTCATAACGTCAACTCTGAAAACGCCGGCGAAGCCGTCGCCGTAGGGCACAACGGCAGAATTGAAAATGCTGTTTGCCATATAAAGATTGTCGCGCGTGATTATGGGGTTGCCGCTGTAACGCCAGACGGGATATCTGTATCCTTCAGGCTTTTCCTGCCAGGGGATATTGGGAATGTTTTCGCCGATTATTTTTGCCATAATCTGTTTCCTCATTTCTGTTTAATATGTCTCATTTGGTCAACCTCATGCCATTTAACCTCGAAGCCTGCTCCGTGGGAGCAGAAAACAGAGGAAGAGGGGTTTTCCAAATCTCTTTCTTTTTCATAGCCGATTTGCGCAATCACTTCTCTTGCGTTGTGGCATGGGCGATAGCCGTTTTCTCTGAATGAAATAACACCCTTGCCGCCTGTGTAGGACACAACCTCTTCGGGATAGTCCATGAATTTTGAAACAGGGCCGCAGCCCTTGATTATCGCTTCGCTTTCTGTCATCTCCGGCGGCTCAAATTCACCGCAAAGCCGCTGAATATCAGAAATCGCTCTGCCCAGAGAGGCGGTTGGCACACGCAGGGTGAAGCTGTAATAAGGCTCAAGCAGAATGTTTTCGGCTTTTTCGAGCCCTTGCCTTATTGCGCGGTAAGTGGCTTCTCTGAAATCGCCGCCTTCGGTGTGTTTAAGGTGTGAACGGCCAGCGGTCAGAATGATTTTTACATCGGTCAGCGCGGAGCCTGTGAGAATGCCGACATGCTCTTTTTCTCTAATGTGAGTAAGGATAAGATTCTGAAAGCTTGAGTCAAGCACTTCAAGGCTGCATTCATTTTCAACGGTAATTCCGCTGCTGCGCGGCGCGGGTTCAATGCGAAGCTGCGTTTCGGCATAGTGGCGAAGCGGTTCGTAATGACCGTAGCCCATAACGGGAGAAGAAACTGTTTCTTTGTAAAGTATGCGGCACGGACCGAAATCGATGTTCATTCCGAAACGCTCTTCGACAAGCGATTTAAGAATTTCAAGCTGAATTCTGCCCATAATCCGAATCTGAATTTGTTCCTTGCCCGAAAAACTGCGGATGCTCACAGAAAGCTCAGGCAGCTCCTCGCCGAGAATGCGTAGATTTTTATATGCGGTGTGAATATCTGTTGTTTCAGGCAGCAAAACCTGCGCTGAAAGAAGCGGTCTGAGCTTTGGCACGCTGTCGGATTTATGGCCGCTTGAATCAATTTCTTCGCCCGGAAAAGCTGATAGAAGCCCTGCAACCGCACAAACACTACCGGCGCCGATTTCACGCACGGTTTCAAATTTTTCGCCTGAATAAATGCGGATTTGGTCAATCTTTTCTTCGCCGAGCATCATTTTGACTGAGAGCTTGCCGCCTGTTATTTTCATAAAGCTCAGGCGGTTGCCCTGTCCGTCGTGCAGTATTTTATAAATCCGGGCCGAGAATTCATCAGGATATTCTTTATATAATGTATATTTTTCTATCGCGCGGAGAAGTTCGTCAACGCCGTTGTTTTGCAATGCGGAGCCGAAAAAGCAGGGGAACACATTTCTGCATGCAATCGCCTGCGAAATTCCGCAAGTTAAGGATTCTTTATCATTGTTTCCGCTCAAAAAAGCCTCAAGCATTTCTTCGCTGGTCATCGAAACTTCTTCAAGCAATGAATCAAATTCTTGATTGAAGTCAACGCATTCTTCACAAAGCTTTGATTTCAGCTCATGGAGAATACTTTCTTTGTCAAATCCGTCTCTGTCTGTTTTATTAACAAAAATGAAAGTCGGGATTTTATATTCTTTCAGAAGCTCCCAAATTGTTTCGGTGTGGCTCTGAACACCGCTTGCACCGTCAATAACAAGCATTGCATAGTCGAGAATGCCGAGAGTTCGTTCCATTTCTGCCGAAAAATCAACATGCCCGGGGGTATCGACAAGAGTGAATTTCTTTTCGCCGAGCATGAACGGATTCTGTTTTGAAAAAATTGTTATCCCGCGGTTTCTTTCAAGCTCATGCGAGTCAAACCATGAGTCCTTTTTATCAACCCGACCGAGCCGACGGATTGCGCCCGCTCGGTAAAGAACGGCTTCCGTCAGCGTGGTTTTGCCCGCATCAACATGGGCGAGTATTCCGATTATGTTTTCGTTTGATTTAATCATAAAAACATTATAACAAACCGCCGCTTATATGGCAACATCTGATTTCTGCCTTTTCTCCATTCTTTTCCAGTTTATAAAGCCGTAGAGGTCATTTATAAGGAATGTTATGAAGCAAATGACGACCGACAGGTATGAAATGCTGTGAGCAGATGCCATCGCCCACAGAATAATCAGTATTACATCGTTTGTAGCGTATGCTACGGCAAAATATGCGCTGCGGCGGAAGGTGAGATAAACAGCGATAAAGCTTGTTGTTACCGAAAGCGTGCTGAAAAACAGATTTGCTGTGTTGAAATACATAAGAATAAAATAAAATGCGGCGGTAACGGCAGCTGTGAGAAAAAGCATAAAAATCATTTCTTTTTTTCTGATATGATTTACCTCAACTTCCGCTTTGTTGCCCTTGAACGGATTCCTCAGCCAGGAAATAAGGGCAAAAAGCGCCATCGGGCCCGTCATGCCGAGATAGGTTATCATTTCGCCGTAGTAATCAAATGAATAGGAAATAATGCCGTAAAGAATGCTGAAAACAACCATCAGCAGCTGGCCGAAGGGGTTGCCCTTTGCGTTGAGAATAAGAGATGTTACTCCGATAAGCGAAGCGGCAAGGGTCAGATAGTTTTCACGGTCAAAAACAGAAAAAGAAACGGCGATAAATAAAACAGAGAAACTCCATATTGCAATTTCTGCCTTTGAAAAATAGTTTATGTTAAGTTCAGGCTTGCTCAATTTAAAATCCTCCAAAAAAATAAGCATCCGTTTAACGCATCTTCAAAGACCTAACGACACGTTAACGAATGCACAACTGCATTTTTGCTACCCGGTGGCAGCTGATGTAATTTTCTGATATTGTAACAGCTTTTTTTGTCGCTGTCAACCAGAATGGGAAATATGCACAATAAAACATTCGCTCACAGACGAAAGAAATTGTGACACTTTAATAAAAATCAGCTATAATGCAAAATTTTCCGAAAAACCGATTGACAAATTTAAAGAAAAGGATTAATATATACTCAGTTAGCAGAGACTAACTTATTTTTCAGCGCAAAGTTAGTTTGTTCTAATTGCTGCTGCGCTGAAGGAGGCAGAGTGTTTTGAAAACATTAAGAGATGTTAAAATAGGCAAAACGGCAAAGGTTGTTAAGCTCCACGGCGAGGGCGCGCTCAAAAGAAGAATAATGGATATGGGTATAACCAAGGGCGTTGAAATTTTCGTGCGCAAGGTTGCTCCGCTTGGTGACCCCCTTGAAATATCCGTTCGCGGTTATGAGCTTTCAATCAGAAAAGGCGACGCGGAAATCATAGAAGTGGAATAACATTTCGGGGAGAGGGCTCCCCGACTTTTTGAAACATCGGTTAGCATCTGCTAACCCGAAAGGAAGAAACGGTATGGATATCAAAATTGCTCTTGCGGGCAACCCTAACAGCGGCAAAACAACACTGTTTAACGCGCTGACAGGTTCAAACCAGTATGTCGGCAACTGGCCGGGTGTAACTGTTGAGAAAAAAGAAGGCAAGCTGAAAAAGCAGGAGGGCGTTATCGTAACCGACCTGCCCGGCATATACTCTCTTTCGCCCTATACTCTTGAAGAGGTTGTTGCAAGGAATTATCTTATAGGTGAGCGCCCCGATGCAATTCTCAATATTATTGACGGCACAAACCTTGAAAGAAACCTCTATCTGACAACTCAGCTTATTGAACTCGGAATCCCTGTTGTAGGCGCGATCAATATGATGGATATTGTCAGAAAACGCGGCGATAAAATCAATACCGAAGAGATTTCAAAGGTTCTCGGCTGCAAAGTTATTGAGATTTCAGCCCTTAAGGGAACAGGCATTGATGAAGCGATAGATGCAGCGATTGAAGCTGCGAAGTCAGAAAAAAGAGAACATCGCCATATTTTTTCGGGCTCTGTTGAGCATGCTCTTGCTCATATTGAAGAAGCGGCAGTTCATGACATGCCCATTGAGCAGCAAAGATGGTATGCAGTAAAGATTTTTGAGAGAGATCCGCGTGTTCTTGAACAGCTTAACCTTGATAAAAGCGTTATCGCTCATATTGAAGAGGATATCAAGGATGTTGAGTTTGAGATGGATGACGATGCAGAAAGCATCATCATCAACGAAAGATATAATTACATAACAGACCGAGTCATGAAGCATTGCAAGAAAAAGTCTGCAGGCAAGCTCTCGACCTCTGACAAAATTGATAAAATCGTTACAAACAGAATTCTTGCAATCCCTATTTTCGCGCTGATTATGTGGCTTGTATACACCCTTTCCATCGGAACGGTAGGCGATTGGACAGTTAATTTCATGAACGACGGACTTTTCGGTTCGTTCAAAGAACTTGACCCATCGTTCTTCGGCTATTCGGTTCTTCAGCATCTGCCCAGCATACCTGAGCTTCTTGACAGAGTTCTTCTCGGCGCTGACGGAGCACCCGTTATCGCTGAATGGCTTTACAGCCTTATCATGGACGGCATTGTCGGCGGTGTCGGCGCGGTTCTCGGATTTGTTCCTCAGATGCTTGTTCTTTTCTTCCTTCTTTCAATTCTTGAAGATTGCGGATATATGAGCCGTGTTGCATTTATCATGGACAGAATTTTCCGCCGTTTCGGTCTTTCAGGCAAAAGCTTCATCCCCATGCTTGTTGCATCGGGCTGCGGCGTTCCCGGCATAATGGCATCGCGTACTATCGAAAACGAGCGTGACCGTAAAATTACTATTATGACAACCGGCTTTGTTCCCTGCGGCGCAAAGATGCCTATTGTCGGCCTTATTTCGGCTGCGATTTTCGGCAGAAAGGCCTGGGTTGCGGTTGCTGCATATTTCATCGGCATTGCGGCGGTTATTATTTCGGGCATTATTCTTAAAAAGTTCAAGTCCCTCGCCAGCGAACCCTCGCCCTTTGTTATGGAGCTTCCCGCATATCATGCACCCCTTGCAAGCAATGTTTTGCGCACAACATGGGAAAGAGGCTGGAGCTTCATCAAACGCGCAGGTACGGTGATTTTTGCCGCAAGCGTTATCATCTGGGTGCTTAACAGCCTTTCATTTGATGGCGGATTCCATTATATCGGCGACGGCGATGCAAAATCAATTCTCAATGCTCTTGGCGAAATTATTGCAAATCTTTTCATTCCTCTCGGCTTTGACAGCTGGCAGGCTGCTGTTGCAACAGTCCTCGGCCTTGTGGCAAAAGAAGAGATAGTCGGCGTGTTCGGTTCGCTTTCATCAATGGCTGATGCAGAGCTTGCAATGGAATTGGTTGAATCGGGCGAAGGCTCGCTTGCAATCATCGGCCAGGAATTTTTTGGCGGAAATCCCTTCAGCGCATTTTCGTTTATGATATTCAACCTTCTCTGCGCTCCCTGCTTTGCAGCAATGGGCGCAATCAAAAGAGAGATGAACAGCGCAAAATGGACAGCCGCAGCAATCGGCTACATGACTGTTTTTGCATACGCAATATCACTTATAGTTTATCAGCTCGGTATGTTCTTTACGGGCGCCGGATTTACTGTTGGCACGGCAGCGGCAATTGCCGTTCTTGCGGGTCTTATTTACCTCATTTTCAGAAAAAACAAATATGTTAAATCAAAGTAAGGAGTATCGGCATGGAACTGAATTTACCCACAATTATTATTGCTGCGGTTATTGCTGCCGCGGTTATTGCGATAATATTCAACAACATCAGAAAAAGCAAAAAGGGTGAGGGTTCATGCGCATGCTCAGGTGGTTGCAGCGGATGCAAGGGCGGATGCTGCGCAGGCTTTGAAGAAACAGAAAATAAATAAAAAAATGCCTTCAGAATCATTACGGTTCCGAAGGCGTTCTTTTATTTTATAAACTCTTTTACATCGTTCAGATATTTTTCGCCCGCTTTTCTGCCAAGGTCATAAACAGCCTGCAGACGGTCGGGGTCATGCTCAATTCTGCCGATTTCAAGAGGGGCTTCGGGGCGGATAACAAGAACCTCGCCCGCTTCTTCTTTTTTGAGTATGTAGTCTATCGTTTCGTTATATTCGATATGCCTGTTTTCCATTGTTTTGGCAACCATCGGATATTTTTTCAGAACATATTTCATGATTTTTGCCGCGGAGCTGGGCTTTTTGACATATCCTTTGGGCTGAGTCAGAATTATAACGTTGCGGTTATAGCCGATGCTTTCGAAAAACTGAATGGGAACGGAGTCTGCGATGCCGCCGTCAAGCAGCAAACGGTCTTTAATCTTAACAACTTTTGAAACAAGCGGCATTGATGCCGATGCTCTGAAATATTCGAGCGCATCGTCGCCTGCTTCGTCGGATTCGATATAAACCGCTTTGCCTGTTGTGACGTCCGTACACACAACATAAAACTCCATGGGATTATCAAGATACGCCTGCTCGTCAAAGATATCAAGCTTGTCGGGAATTGTGTGGTAGCAGAATTCTGCTCCGAAAAGGTCACCTGTTTTTATCAGCGAACGGAAGCTGCAGAATCGAGGGTCTTTGCAATATGCTTTGTTATATCTTATAACTCTTCCGATTTGTCTTGATTTATAGTTGCAACCGAATGCCGCGCCTGCGGAAACACCGATTGCGCCGTCAAATTCAATGCCGTTTTCCAAAAAAACATCAATAACTCCAGCGGTGAACATTCCGCGCATTGCGCCGCCTTCCATAATTAAACCTGTCTTCATTCTCCGAGCTCCTGCATGGTTACTTCTTCCTTTGCATAATGAGAAGTATATTTTTCCTGATAATAGTTTTCGGCGCTGTATTCCATTTCTCCATTTTTGCCTATGCTGATAAGCGTGCAGCCACGCTGCGAACCGAGTTTATATATGCCAACATAAGCCAGATAGTCAACGCTGAAGGAATATGTGAGGTCAATTCCTTTATAGTTCAGTGAAAAGTTGTTGAGATGGTCATGGCCGCAGAATACGCTGTCCGTGCTGCCGAGTTCAAGCATTGTTTCAAAGAAATTGTCTTCATAAATGCCGGGATAAACAATTTTGCCGGATTCTCCTGCTTTTCCGTAGTTATATTTAACATTAACGGTGTCTTTATAGCCGTTGTTAACATATTCGTTCCACGCATCTTTATATTCGGAAAGGGGAACGTGAAGAAATACCGATGACGGAGCTTTTTGAAGCTGCAGATATTTTTCGCCGAAATCAGATTGGCTTGATTGCAGAATTTTCATTCTGTTATGCTTTTGGTTTTCCTCAACTGTGTTTTTATACCAATTAATCTGGTTTTCGTGAATGTTATCATATTTCCACATGAAGCCGAAGTAATCGTTGTCAACATATGAATGGGAGTCAACAGTGAACAGCGAACGGATTATAATGCCATCTGAATTAATTATGTTGAAAACCTGGTTGCCGTAGCCGTCAACGTTCTGAGCACCGTCTCTGAGCAGGCAATGGGGATATTGCTCATAAAAATCAACGATTTCTTCGCGGTTAAAATAGCTGTATGACTCGGTGTCATGATTGCCGAACGAAACAGTCCAATATACTCCGAGTGTTTCCATGAGTTCGGCAATCAGTTTTGCGCCGGATTTGTTGTTAAATGTGCCTGCTTGGAAGGGAACGGGATATGCCATATCGCCCGAAATGACAACAAAGTCGGGCTTTTCGGCGCTTATCATTGCGGCAATTGCGTTCATTGCCATTGAATCCTTTTTGAGCGACATCCAGCCGCCGCCGAAGTGAGTATCTGTCAACTGCATTACCTTAAGATCATCGGCATAGATATTCCAGACACCAGCTTTAACATTTTCAACCTTTATTTGTTTGCATTCCGCTTCAGGGAATGATTTTGCTTTGTTTATGTTGGCTTTGAGACCGATAACGGTGATGACCGTCGTGATTCCGATGAACAAAATGATTGCTGCAAGAAGAAAAGCGAAAATGCGCTTAGCTGTTTTTCTTCGTGCACTTTTTCTTTGCTTTTTCTTCGGTTCAATTGTCTGAACAGAAGGCGTGAAATCATTTTTGTTTTTCATTTTTATCCTCCGAATGTCAAATAAATGCGGGAGTCGAATTCCCTTGAAACCTCTTTTTCGATTTTTTGAGTGAGTGCGTATATTTCTTCTGCCGTTCGGCAGTCTGCTTTAATTTTAGCGGTAAATATTTTTGCTTCGCCGTAGCTGTGGCATTCAAGTTCACAAACTGAGGTGATTTTTTCTTCGGCTTCCAGCTTCTGCTTCATTTCCAGACACAGAGCATTGTCTCTTTTACCTGCTAACCGTCTGCAAGACGAAACTGCAAGCCTGATTCCCTGAACTATCAAAATAATGCTGATTATTGCGCCCGCAAAACCGTCCGCAGAAAAGCTTAGGTGAGGGGAAAGCGTGAAAGAAAAAAGAGTACAGAGCGTAATGAAAAAGTCGAGCAGACTGTCAGCCGAAAAGCCTTTGATGACTGATGAATCTGTTTTTTTGCCGTATGCTCTGAAAAACAGCGTAAGCAAGAGCTTAACTGCTGCGGTTGCTGCGATAACCGCGGCATAAACGGCGGAATACCAGACGGGCATGGGATAAAGAATTCGTTCGCCCGAAGCATAGGCAAAGCCGGCACCCGTTGCAACTATGACAAGAGATATTATAAATTCCAGAAGCTCATCAGCCCTGCCCGTACCGAAAGGATAAGCATCTCGATTGTAAGAAAATAAGACGATAACGGCGGCTGAAGCAAGGCACACAGCGCAGTCAAGCAGACTGTTGAGAGCATCGGCATAAACGGCAACGCTGTTGACTGAAAGACCGATATAAAGCTTTGTGAAAAACAGAATTAGGTTGATTGCCGCTCCGAATGCTGAAACGGCAACAATTTGTTTTTGCTTGTTCATAAAAATTCCCTATAATGAAAAGGCGCAGATACTCTGCGCCTTTAGTTTACAAATCAGAAAGAGAGAAGGTTTTTAATGCTGTAAATGATATACTCAAAGAACGCAACAATTCTGTCAAGAGTTTCAAATTCGCTGCCGTAAAGAGTGAAGCGGGCATCGGCTGCAAGGTCATCACCGTAGAATTCCTTATAGGTGATAACGTCAGTTTCGTAATCTCTTGTGCCTTCTTTGATGTCGATAACGCGAACGCCTCTGCCGTCATCGCCATAGGAATTGAAGCCTACGCCGGGAGTATTGACAAGGTCAACGCCTTCGTGAGCAACGACAAATGAATTTGTGTGGTCATGACCGAAGCACATGGCAACAACATCACCCTGATTTTTAACGGCGCTGAACTGGCCCTTGTTGAAGTTGGAGGGGCAGGGGGCTTCGTTAAGTACGCCTGATTTTGTGGTGTTGGGGTCAAGAACATAGTATTTGCCGTTGTGTTCAACGCAGGCATCCGTAACCTTAGGGATTTCAACAAGCGCATCATAAATTTCGGGCACAATGATGTGCTGGAACATCATTGAAGGAACGGCAACGCCGCCGTTCTGAGCCTTGAGCTCATTTGACTTGTTGACATACCAGTTAATCTGATCCTCGTGAACATAGTCATAGCCGTCATCTTCTTCGGCATACATGTTTGAGTCTATCATCCAAAGATTATATGCAATTTTTTCGATGTCAGTTGAAGAATAAATGGGAACATTATATGTTCCGCAGCCGAAAAGAGCTTCTCCCTCATCGATTGCGATGCAGTTGTCATAGCTCTGATAAATTTTCATCTGCTCTTCTTTGGTAACAATCTCCTCAGCATCGTGATTGCCGAAAACGATTGCAACAGGAACATCGTATTTTTCAAAAATTGACATAAATCTGCCGATTGCAGCTTCAACAAGAAGCAGGTCAAGTGAATGAATTCCGATATGAGCAGCACCTGCGGCAATGTTGTCACCGGTAAGAACGATAAGGTCGGGCTGAGCATAGGGAATAACTTCATCAAGGAAATCCTTAACGATTTCGAAAAGAAGGGGACCGTCCTGAATGTCGGCAATCTGCATAATGCGGAAGCTACCGTCTTTGTTAAACTGAAGCTTGGTTGAGCTTTCGCCGTCTGCCGCATATGCGGGCATAAGAGCACCGAATGCGAGAATTACGGCGAGAATAATTGAGACAAATTTTTTCATGCTATATCTCCTTATTATAAATGATGTCATATAAATTATACCACTCTTTTCAGCGATGTCAATGTGTTGAAAAAATAATTATGCTATGCTATAATGTTGTCGAAAAGGGGGATGGAAATGAATATCGTAAAGCTTGCGGTGTTAACCGCAATTGTAATTGCAGTGTTTTTAACAGCTTCCTGCGGCATAAAAGACGGCGGTGATGTGCCCTCGACCTCAGCACCGACAACTGTTATAAATTCGGTTGCAGTGAGTGTGTTTTATCCGATAACCGAAGAATACGGAACGGAAGAAGTTGAAGAAAGCTTATATGAAAGCTCGACATACAAAGAAGAAACTTCAACAATGAGATTTGTTTCTCCGACAACGGAAAAAACGACAAAAAAAGCTGAGGAAATCATATCAACTACTGTCAAGCTTGTAACAACAAAGGCAACAACTCAGGCGACGCGTCAGACAGTTAAGGTGACAATCAATGAGGGTGACAGCCTCACTCAGATTTTCAAAAAGCTTGATGAAAACGGTGTTGCCGATTTTGATGCGCTCATGGAAACGGCACAGACCTATGATTACAGCTATTATCCGCTTGTTGCAAAAATTCCGTCAAGCGCAAACCGTTGCTTTAAGCTTGAGGGTTATTTGTTCCCCGATACATATGAGTTTTATACAAATCAGAAGCCGCAGGACGCTATCGGCAAGTTTTTGCGCAACGGCAAGGCGAAAATAACGGATTCGATGATGTCGCAGGCTTCCGCACTTGGTTACAGCATGGACGAGGTGCTGACGGTAGCATCGATAATTGAAAAAGAGGGTGCAAACTCAAAAGAAGTTGCCAAAATCGCCGCCGTTATATATAACCGACTTGAAGCGGGTATGAAGCTCCAGATGGACTCAACGATTTATTATATTGAGAGAAATGTCAAGCCGTATCTTACAGGGGACATTAATCGCTATAACAGCTATTATAACACTTATAAGTGCTCGGCACTTCCCGCAGGACCTATTTCAAACCCCGGCATGACAACAATCAAGGCGGCGCTGAATCCCGCCGATTCAGACTATCTTTATTTCTGCCACGACGGCAACGCAAACTATTATTATGCCGAAACCTACGAGGAGCATCAGGAGAATCTGAAACTCGCGGGAATATAATTTTTTCATGAAGGTGATTTTAATGAAAATACTCAAACGCATTGCCGTTATTGTTTTGGTGCTTGCGATTATTGCAGGCGGTCTTACCGCTTATTTCAAAGCCATGCCTACCGTTAATTCAAAATATTTGCTTTCCGCGCATTCTGACAATGAATTCTATCTTACCGCCCACAGAGGTCTTTCGGCAATCGCTCCCGAAAACACGGGAATAGCTCTTCTTAAAGCGGGCAGAGCGGGTTATTATGCAGCCGAGTTTGATATCATGCCATCCAAAGACGGCAAATGGGTGCTTATGCACGATGATACCGTTGACCGCATGACCGACGGTACGGGCGAAGTAAATTCTTTTACATATGAAGAACTTCAAAAACTGTATATTGACAGCGGCAATTGCATAGAGGATTATCCGTCAAAAATCAGAATCAGCACTCTTGAATATGCTCTGGAGATATGCGAGAGCTATTCAATGCGTGCCATGATTGAGATTAAGGGTGGCGAGCCCGAGGATATGGCAAGCGTTTTGGAAATTGTTAATTCTATGAATCTTAAAACGAGACCGCTTATAATTGATTTTAACAGTGAACGTCTTGAGGCTTTAAGAGCTCTTGACGGCGAAATTGAGCTTTGGTATCTTGTAAGCAAAATCGAAGAAGAAGATATCGAGTTTGCAAAGGAACACAACACAGCTTTGGCATTTAATTACGGCAAGCTGAAAAATTACACGATGCTTGATGATGCCAAAGAAGCGGGTATCAAGCTTGCGGCATGGACTGTCGATATTCTGCCCGTTGCGGATATTCTGATTTCGCTTGGCGTTAATTACATAACGACAAACAGAATTCTGCCCGAAAACGCAAAGGTTGAAAGCACCGGTGTTTATCACGAATCCTGAAAAATATATCAATGGTAAAAGGAGAAAGATTATGAATTTATTTAAAAAGACAGCGGCGGTTATTGCCGCAGCAGCAATTCTGTTTTCTCTTGCCGCATGCAACAAAAACGTTACGCAGGAAGAAACAACAACAGCTGCAACAACTGCAGAAGAGATTACAACTGCACCTCAGCCTGAAACACAGACGGTGAGCGAGACGGTAACAACAACCGAGGCTGAAACAACCGTAGAGCCGACAACGGAAAAAGAAACAACAACCGAAAAGCCGACCACAACGCAGAAACCGACTACCACCCAAAAGCCGACAACGACCAAGAAGGCAACTACAACCAAGAAGATAACAACAACAAAGAAGAAAGTAACAACCACCAAGAAAAAGGCAACAACCACCAAGAAAACTGTGACCGCTCCTGCCAAAAAGGCGGATATAGTGAAGCTTTATAATACCGCAACTGCAAATGCGGCCTCTGCGAAGCCCGGTTACAAAAAGAGTGTTAACACGGTTTTGAGCAATCTTAACATGGGTGCTCTTGCGAAGATAGGCGCGGTGCGTGAGGCTGTCGGCAGCTTTTTGGGAGAAGGAAGCTCATCTTCAACCGTGAATAAGGGTTCGTTTGACGGAAAATCGCTTGTGAAGAGCTCGCTTAAGGATTCCGATGTTACGGCGGCAGCCTGTAAGCTTTCGGATGATAAGAAGTATTATGAGCTTACAATAACCGTTAAAAACGAAACCAATCCTGCGAAGAATTCAAGCGCGCTCGGAAGATGCACAAAGGATTATAAAGATGTTGATGAAATTAAGAGCGGACTTTCGGAAGTGGGGGCCAGTGTCGGTTCGCTGACTGTTTCAACCACGAATGTGACCATAACCGCAAAAATAAATGTCAGTAATAACCGCCTTGTTTCGCTTACTCATAATATAAAAATGAGTGCGATACTTAACAATGTTAAGTATTCCATTGCAAGAGTTAATACTGCTACCGCAAATCTTGAAACAACAGTTAAATATACCGATTTCAAATATTGATGGTGTGAATTATGGGAAAATCGACAAAAAAAGCAACAAAGAAAACAGCCAAGAAGCTTGATTCGATGTTTCAAAAGTTTATGAAAAAATCTCTTGGATTTAAAATAGCGGCAATTGCTGTTGCGGTATTTATTTTGGCGGCGGCGTTTTGGGGCTCATGCGAACTGCTCGGAAGCCCTGTTGCAAAAATCCGCGCCGTGAATGCTGCGAAGAATTATATCAAAGTGAATATGCCGGGCATGGAGTATGACCGAAGCTTTTGTAAATACGACCGGGAAGCTGACATGTATTATATAGACATCACGCCCTCCGGAAGAAAGCAATCCTTCAGGCTTGAGCTTACGGCGGAAGGCAGAGTTGCGAAAGACGGCTACACGCTTGATTATATGTTAAGCGATATTTATGAGAGATAAAGAAAAAGGAAGCAGGTTTTCTGCTTCCTTTTTTTTGGCTGGGACGGCTGGATTTGAACCAGCGAGTGCGGGAGTCAAAGTCCCGTGCCTTACCGCTTGGCGACGCCCCAATATTTTATTTTATACTAAAATACGCAAAGCACTTGGCTTTGCGTACAATTCGTTAAATGGGGTGGCTGATGGGATTCGAACCCACGACCTCCAGGGCCACAACCTGGCACTCTAACCAACTGAGCTACAGCCACCATTTGGAAACTGCGGCATTAACGCCATAGTTTTTGGCGCGCTTGAAGGGACTCGAACCCCTGACCCACTGCTTAGAAGGCAGTTGCTCTATCCAGCTGAGCTACAAGCGCATACAATGGAGCGGGTGATGGGAATCGAACCCACACAACCAGCTTGGAAGGCTGGGATTCTACCATTGAACTACACCCGCATAATTCGGAACGACAGCTATTCTAACATATACATTTCAAATTGTCAATATAAAAAGCGAAAATTTTTGCTTTAAATAAAAAGGTCGGCAACAAACGCCGACCTTTTGTTGCTTATGCAAGGGTTATTGTTATCTTTTCGCCGTTTTCTCCGTCTATGGAAAGGATTTCACCTGCAAGTCCCGTTCTTATTGCATTTTCAACGGCGTTTGCCTGTTCTCCCGTAAGACCGCCGAAAATACCGCCGATATTGAGCCCGAACCGCACTATCCCAATGGGGAATTTAATGTTTGTGACCTTTCCGCCGCGTTCTGTTGTGATGATAAGCTTAGTTGCTTTTTTGCCCGAATAAACAGGCTCTTCATATGTTGTTTCGGGCTTGATGTTATCATTTTTTTCTTCTTTTACAGTTTCGGATTTTTCAGCAGGTATTACACCGAGAAGCTCATCTACACTTATTCCGAAAAGCTTTGAAATATCGGGCAGAAGCGAAATGTCCGGACAAGATAAATTGTTTTCCCATTTTGAAACCGCTTGCGGTGAAACTCCGAGCTTTGCTGCAAGCTCTTCTTGGGTCATACTCATTGCTTTTCTTCTTTCTGAAATGTTGTTTCCTAAATTCATATTCATTCTCCTTTTTTGCTTTGTAAGCGTGGCGCCTTTGCTGATTTCATTGTGACGGATTTTTGCCGAAAAATCAACAAACAATAAGTTGAAATCGCTAAACCGATGGTTGATTTTTCGTTCTCAACCGTTGGTTGATACTGTCATAATTCTATTTTAGCACCATGCAAAATGCTTTACAATGAAAATTTACAATATGTTAACCGTTTTTGCGCGAAAATAATATAAAATATAATGTAAGAAATTATGCGGAGGGTGAATTTTGCTCGGTTATGTCAAGGCTTTCAAGCCTGAAATGAAGATGAAAGACTATGAGCTTTACAGGGGAATATACTGTTCTCTCTGCCGTGCGCTCGGACGCAACTATTCTCCGATTGCTCAGCTTTTTCTCAGCTATGATTTCGCTTTTGCGGCGGTGCTTCGCCTTGCGGCAGCCGAGGAAGGCTGCTCTTTTTCAAAAAAACGCTGCCCATATAATCCTGCTAAAAAATGCATGATTTGCTCTAAAAAGCAGGAACTCGATTTTTGCTCCCATGCGCTTGTTATCACTGTTTATTACAAAGTTATCGATAATCTCTGCGACAAGGGCTTCAAGTCAAAGCTTGTTGCGGCTATGCTTTATCCGATTATTTGGTTCATGCACAGAAAAGCTGCCCGCCTTGCTCCCGATGTTGACAGAATAATCGGCGAATCAATGAAAAGGCAGGCTGATATTGAAAGCGAGAAAGACAGTTGCATTGATGAGGCTGCGCACGCAAGTGCGGATGCTCTCGGCGGAGTGATTTCACTCGGATTTGAAGGTGAACTCAAAAATTCGCTTTATACTCTCGGCTATATGATTGGCAGATATGTTTATATTCTTGATGCCGCCGATGACCTTGAAGATGATATAAAAAGCGGAAGCTTCAATCCGTTCAAGGCGGAATATATCAATATAAAAGACGAAAAGACACGAAAAGAATTTTCCGAAAGAGTGAGAGGAATGCTGAACCTCACCCAGAGCGAGGCGCTTGAAGCGCTGGATGCTCTCGAAATGAAACGTTTTGAAGATATTCTTGAAAATATAGTTTTGGAAGGGCTGACCTTCAGCGGAGAAAGCATGCTGAAAAAATATTTGCCCGAAACAGAAGAGAAAGATATATATACCGTTGAATGAGGTGTTTATATGAGAAATCCTTATGAAGTGCTCGGAGTTCCGCAGGGAGCGGGAATGGAGCAGGTGAATGCCGCTTACAGAGAGCTGCTCAGAAGATATCAGGACACAAACAATCAGAGAATGATAGATGAACTTAACGAGGCTTATGATTCCATAATCATGGGCTCATCCTCGCATTCCTCCGCGGGCTATTCTGCCGGCGGATATCAGCGCGCCGCGGATTATTCCGACATAAGAGCAAAAATAAATTCGGGAAGGCTTGACGATGCGCAGACTCTGCTTGACGGCATACCCGATTACAGCCGCGATGCCCAATGGTATTACCTTAAAGGCACAGTTCAGCAGAAGCGTGGCTGGCTTGAAGAGGCGGCAAAGAATTTTGCAACCGCAAGCAATCTTGATCCGTCAAACAACACATATAAAATGGCTTATAACAAAATTAACAATGCGCGCAGCGGCGGTTACAGAACCGAACGCCGCACCGAAAAGAACTCGGGCTGCTCAGGCTGCGACATGTGCACGGGTCTTATCTGTGCGGATTGCTGCTGCGAATGCTGCGGCGGAGATTTAATTCCTTGTTGCTGAGGTTGAGAATATGAAACAAAGTTCAAAATGTGCTATCGGCGGTATTGTTGCGGCGTTGTCGCTGGTGCTAATGATATCTGTCGCAATAGTGCCGTTTATGACATATGCTCTGCCTGCCGTTGCAGGCGCGCTGACGATATTTATGGTTATCGAAACCGACAAAAAATGGGCGTTCGGCGTTTACTGCACAGTTGCGATTCTCGGTATGCTGCTTGTTCCGGAAAAGGAAGTTGCCGTTATGTACCTTGTCTTTTTCGGTTACTATCCGATATACAAAGCGCTTCTTGAATCAAAGCTTCCGAGCATTCTCGGTTGGATAATAAAAGTGCTCACTTTCGCAGGCACAATGGCAGGCTCATATTACCTGATGATGAAATTTATGGGTGTTACCATCGACGAAACCGAGGAGTGGGGCGTTTGGGCATATCCGATTCTTCTCGGCATGGGCACGGTAACATTCATCATTTATGACATAGCACTTACAAAAATGATTACTCTTTACATCATAAAATGGCAAAAACATTTTAAAAGATACTTTAAATAATATTGCCTTTTTTAAAAAGTTGTTTTATAATGGTAGCTGTCGGGGAATGTCCGACAGCTATTTTTGTTGTTTTACAGAGGTAAAAATTATGAAAGAATTTGTTAATATCGCTATTGTAGGCACAAGCGGCAGAGGCTCGGGTATGCTCAGAGAGCTTCTTAAGTGCGACGGCGTAAGAGTTCCCGCTGTTTGTGATAAATATGAGGACAGAGCAAATCGCGGTGCAGAGATAGTAAAAGAAGAGGTTGGCACCGATGCCAATGTTTATCTCGACTATAAAGAAATGTTTGAAAAAGAAAACCTCGATGCCGTTTATGTTGCAACCACATGGATTACTCATTCGAGAATCGCCGTTGATGCTATGAAAGCGGGCATCCACGTTGCAATGGAAGTCGGCGGCGCGGCAAGCATTGAAGAATGCTGGCAGCTTGTGCGCACAAGCGAGGAAACAGGCAAATTCTGCATGCTGCTTGAAAATTGCTGCTATGACAGAAATGAAATGGCTATTTTCAATATGGTTAAGCAGGGTGTTTTCGGCGAGATTATACATATGGCAGGCGGATATCAGCACGATTTGCGCGACGAAATCAGCCTTGGCAGAGAAAACAGACATGGCAGACTTTTTAACTTCCAGATGCGTAACGGTGAGCTTTATCCCACCCATCAGCTTGGTCCCATCACCAAAGTTCTCGGCATAAACAGAGGCAACAGATTTGTTTCGCTCGTTTCAATGGCAAGCAAGTCCAGAGGCCTTAATGAGTGGATAAAAGCAAACAAGGGCGAGGATTATGACCTTGCAAACTATAATTTCAACGAGGGCGATATTGTAACAACAATGCTCAAATGCGCCAACGGCGAAACTGTTGTGCTCACTCACGACTGCTCGCTGCCCAGACATTATTCAAGAGCTTACCGTGTTCAGGGAACAAAAGGCATTTACATGGAAGACGGCGAATCAATCTATATTGAAGGACAGACAAAGCACGAAGAAGGCGACTGGATGCACCATCCTGAGGATTTCGAATCATATCGCAAAGAATATGAGCATCCTCTCTGGAAAAAATATCAGCAGGACGGTGTTCACGCTGGCCACGGCGGCATGGACTATCTTGTTCTCAGCGCATTTGCAGAGAGCGTAAGACTTGATGCAGCTCCTCCCATCGATGTTTATGACACGGCGGTTATGATGGCGGTTACCTGCCTTTCCGAGCAGTCAATCGCGCTCGGCAGCGCACCGGTTGCTTTCCCCGATTTCACAAACGGAATGTGGATTGACAGAGAAGCACCCAGACGCGGCATGTTCTGCCTTGATGAGGTTTGCAACGAGTATTTTGAAGAAAAATAAAGGGGAATGAATTTATGAAATATTATATCGGTGTTGACGGCGGCGGAACAAAAACCGCATTCGCCCTTTTTGACGAAAACAAAAAAATGCTTGCTTCCGTAACAGGACCGGGCAGCAACCACGAAAATCTTGATACCGCCTTTGAAGGCGCAAGCGATATCATTATGGAAGGTCTTAAAAATCTCTGCGAAAAAGCGGGCGTTGAGCTCTCAAACGTAAACTTTACTCTCATGGGTCTTGCGGGCATCGACCATCCTTATCAGTATGACATTATGTGCGGCATGCTTCGCGACAAGGGACTCTCAAACTTTGAGGTTTTCAATGACGGCTTTATCGTTGTAAAAGCAGGCGCAACAGGCAAGAGCGCAATCGGCTATAACTGCGGCACAGGCGTTTGCTGCAACGGCATCGACCTTGACGGCAAGATGCTCCAGCTTGCAGGTCTTGGCGATTTTTCGGGCGATATTTCGGGCGGCGGAAACATTGTTATCGAGGCGTTCAGACTTGTTTATAACGAGCTTTTCCTTGGTCTTGAAAAAACACTTATCACTCCCATGGTAATGGATAAATACGGTTTTAAGGACAGGGGAGAGGTTCTCGGTCTTATCGAAAAAATCGAAGGCGAAAACGGCGGCGACTATATTAAGGATATGGTCGGTTTCTTCTTTGAAGCTGCAAAGCAGGGCGATAAGCCCGCAGCGGAATACTGCGAGAGAATGGCAACAAGAGGCGCTCAGCTCATTTCAGCCCTTGCAAATCAGCTCAATTTCGGCGACGGTGAGGTTGAGGTTGTTCTTTCGGGTTCAATCAATGTTAAACTGGATAACAAGCTTTATCTCGATATGCTTCTTGAAAAGGCAGAGAAAATGAGCGGTAAAAAGCTCAAATTCATCAAGCTCGATGCTCTTCCCGTAACAGGCTGTATCAATTGGATAATGCAAGAATACGCAAACTGACAGAAGGAGACGGATTATAATGAAAGAAATTAATGTTGCTGTAATCGGTTCGGGCAGCACATATTGCCCCGAGCTTGTTGACGGATTCCTTAAGGCAAAAGACAGCCTTAAACTCAAGAAAATATCATTCATGGATATCGACGAAAGAAAAAGAACAATCGTTGGTGATCTTTGCGTAAGAATGCTCAAAAACGTCGGCGATGACTGCGAGGTTGTTTTCACCGATGACCTTGACACCGCTCTTCAGGGCGCAGACTTTGTTGTTACACAGATTCGTGTCGGCAAGCTTCCCTGCCGCCATCTTGACGAAAGCATTCCCAAGAAATATGACCTCATCGGTCAGGAAACAACGGGTATCGGCGGCTTCTTTAAGGCTCAGAGAACAATCCCCGTTATCAAGAATATCTGCGACAGAATCGAAGCCATCTGCCCCGATGCATGGCTTATCAATTTCACAAACCCCTCGGGCATCATCACCGAGTTCATTCTCAACCACACCAACGTAAAGAATATCGGTCTTTGCAATGTTCCCATTGATATGCTTGATGATGTTAAGGAAATCACAGGCGAAGACAGCGAGATTACATATGTAGGTCTTAACCACCTGAGTTGGATTACTTCCGTTAAAAAGAACGGCGAAGAGCTTCTTCCCGGTCTTATTGAAAGCGGCTTCTCGCCTAAGGTTATGGCAAATATCAAGGATGACGGCTTCTCGATTGACTGTCTCAAGACCGTTCAGGGTCTGCCCTCATCATATCTTCAGTATTATTACTGCCGCGAAGCAAAGCTTGCTCACCAAAGAGAAGACGAAAAGACCAGAGCACAGGTTTGCATGGAAATCGAAGAACAGCTTCTTGAGATGTATCAGAATCAGGAAATTGTTACAAAGCCTGCGCTTCTTGATAAGAGAGGTGGCCACAAGTATTCGCTTGCAGCTGTTTCGCTCATTGATTCAATTGCAAACGATAAAAAGGATGTTCATGTTGTAAACATCAAGAATAACGGAACACTTCCCTTCATGGCAGATGACGATATCGTTGAAATCGCAGCCGTTATCGGCGCTGACGGAGCAACTCCCGTGCCTGTAACCGAGAAAATAAATGACCATGTTATCGGTCTTATGAGAGTTGTTAAGACATACGAAAAGTACGCTGTCAAGGCTGCAATCACAGGCGATGACGATTACGCAATCAAGGGTCTTCTTGTTCATCCTCTTGTCGGTGACTATGAAAAGACTGTTAAGTGCTTCAATGAGCTTAAAGAGGCACATAAGGAATTCCTTCCTCAGTATTTCAAAAACTAAAAAATTATGACCCGAACCGAATGGTTCGGGGCGTTTTTATGTCAAAATGAACAAAAAAAGTTCTGTTTTTTCTGTTTGCCAAAATAAGACGGGGTGTTGTATAATATATATTATAAAAGAAAAATGATAAAAGAAAAATGGAGGGAGCTTATGAGCATACCGAAAAAAGTTGCGTTTATTGTTTTTCTCTGTCTGTTTGTGGGAGTTTCGGTTTTTCTTTCGTTCAACACAATTGTAAGACCTACCTATGAGTTTGAGGAGCTTACCGATGTTGCGGGAACGGATGTTGATGGCTGGAGCTTTATCGGTTTTAACGGCAATCAGTTTACAGAGGTTGTAAATGTTGATTATGTGAGAGATAAAAACGGTGAGAATCCCGATGAAACAAAGCCTGTTGTTGCCGTTGACGAATTCACTTTTGTGAGCGACGAATATGTTGAATACATATATATCGGCGTTGAATATATCGATGAGCGTGCTTTTGTGTATTGCAAACAGCTCAGAGGAATATATGTTGATGAAAACAACCCGAAATACTGCGATGTTGACGGCGTGCTTTATACCAAGGATATGAAGAAAATTCTTCTTTATCCAATAAGCTACTGCACCGGAATTGTTTATAATGATATTGAGAAATACGGCGAAGTAAAAAACATAGGTCTTGATATTAAAGAAACAATTGATGCAAGCGGTGAAAGTCTTGATGCACTTTATCTTGATTTTAAAAACAAGGCGAGCGATGATATAAGCAGACCTCTTTTTGATGAAATGCTTGAAAGAGGTGTTATGGCACCCTATATAGGCACCTATTATATTATTAAGGAAAAAACTGATAATTCCCTGAAGGTTGAAAAGGCGTGGAGCTGCGATGAGGTGTATTCGATACCCGAAGGCGTTGAGCGTATAGGTGATAACTGCTTCTATAAGTGTGACAGACTTCAGAGAATCGATATTCCGTCAACCGTTAAAGAAATCGGTGAAATGGCATTCTTCAAATGCTACGGCATATCGCTTGTGAAGCTTCCCGAGGGGCTCACCTCAATAGGCTGCGATGCATTCAGCTATTGCCAGAATATGAGATATGCCATGTTTATTCCCGCTTCCGTTGAAGAAATCGGACATCATTGCTTCTATGAGTGCCATGGCATTGAAAAGTTTTATATTGAAGATACAAGTGAAGAAACAATAAAACTCGGCGGAAGCTGGCAGCCCAAACCAGGCAATTCTTTCAAGCCCGAGCCCGCAATTTTCGGCGCAAGCTATGCCGAATTTGAAGCATATAATAACGAAAGAATTGCGACAGAGCAGCCCGTTGTTGAGCAGCCACCCGCAGAGGATAACGGTGATCCCGTTGAAGCCGAGCCAAAAAATATAATTGATAAAATCAAGGCTTGGATAGACAGCTTTAATATTGACGGCACAAACTATCTGATTATAACAATTCTTATTATTGTTGTGTTTATTCCCGGTATGGCATCGATTGTTATTGATGTTATCCGTAAGATGTTCAAGGAAGATTTTCTTATGAGCAAAAAGAAGAAAGAGAAGCTCAGGAAAAAGCAGGAGGAGAATGAAAGACTCCGCCGTGAATATCTTGAACAGATTGAAAGAGAAAAACAGGAAGAGGGAGGGAATGAATAATGGCATCAGAAAAGAAAAAAATCAGCGTTAAATCGCTTGTAGGCGAATTCAAGGACCATTGGAATGTTCCCGCCGAGGGCAAATATGTTCCCTATAAAGAATATGTTTCTGTTTTGTGGGCGGTAGGCGGCGATTATTCGCTCACAAGAGTGCTCAATTATCTCAGCTTCGGTCTCGGATGCTATCTTGTTGCGTTCTATTATGAAATTCCCATTCTGACCTTCTCGGTTATAAATGCATTCTTTATGATTCAGGGCTATTTCTGGAGCATAATGAGTATGATGATAAACGATAATCTCGGATTTCTTCCCAAGAAAACCGAAAAAGCATTTTATGTGCTTTATCTTTTCTTTACGGGGCTCGGAATTCTTTTCCTTGTGCTTGATTTTTCTGTTATTATTCCGTGGCCGAAAGCTCTTGAAAACTATGTCAATTCGCTTCCGGGTCTTAATATGCGAAGCACGCTCAAGATTTTTGCGGCTCATTGGCTTGTTACGGGCTGGGGCGGTGCAAGAAACATCTTTATCAGAAAAAGATGGCTCCCGAAATTCGGCAGATATAAGCTTTTTGCATATCCGAATGTTATACCATGCGTAATCCTTGTTCTTCTTATCTGCTGGCTTCCGCTTTATAAAAATCCGCTTACGGAGCGTGTGTGGCAGCTTTTCCTTTTGTTCCAGCTTTACGGAATGTATGGCTACAGAGGCGGTGCAACAAGCATTTCGAGCACGATTTCGCCCAACCCTCACGAAAGAATGCTTGTTCGCTGCTACCCCGAGAAACTCAGCCATCTTCTCAATTCCGTTATTATGTTCCTTATGCCCATTATCACGGTTTATACCGGCGGACTCACCAACATCAACACCTTCAAATATGTTATTCCCATTATGATGATGATTTGCACCGTTGTTATGTTTAGGGGGTTGGGCAGCATTCAGGAAAGAATCCCTCAGCCGCCTGTTGAAAAGAAAAAATATATTCCGTTCTGGGATGGCATAAACGGAGTTCTTAAGAATAAATACCGTTGGATTAACGCAATATCGGGTCTTATCGATGCACTCGGCAACGGCGGTCTTGCGGTTAAAACAATAGTCCTCATTTATACTTGGCGTGAGCTCGGAATCATATTCAGCCTTACGGAAACTCTGGTTTCCTTTGTGGGTAATCCCGGTGCGTTCCTTGCCCCTTGGATAAGAAAGCGTTTTCAATATAAAACGCTTATGATTTTTAAACGCCTTGTTTTTGCGGCACAGAGTGCGGGATATATTATCGCCTGCTATTTCTTCAAGGATAATTATATGCTCTGCGGTGCAATAATGGTTGTTTCGCTCTGCATCGGTGATATGCTTACCTCGGGTCTCAAACTTGCAGAAGAGGATATGAATGTCCGTATCAATGACTATCAGATGTATCTCTCGGGTGAAAGACTTGAAAACTATTCAGGCATTATCGGCTGGTTTACGGGCCCGATTTCCGCACTTATCAGCCTTATTATCCCCCTTCTTTTCTACCGTTACGGCTTTACATCAGACTGGGACGTTCTTTTTGTTGACGACATCAGAACAAAGTGTATGATAGTCGGTGTTGCGTTTGACCTTGTCGGACACCTGCTATGCTGTTTGCCCTATCTTTTCTTCTGGGACTATACTGATGAAAAGCATGCTCATGTTATTGAAACTCTTCAGGAGCGTGAAAGAGTTGCGACCGAAGAAGCGGCAAGAGAAGCTGTTTCAGCAACTGCCGAATAAAAATTTTTCATTTTGATTATTAATCTTTTTGGGTATTGTAATTGTTTTTGATTAATGATAAAATATTTATGCAATAAAAATTAAGGAGGATGATTCCAATGGCAAGATTTACTCTCCCCAGAGACCTTTACCATGGCAAGGGTTCTCTTGAGGTACTTAAAACAATTAAAGGCAAAAAGGCTATCGTTTGCGTAGGCGGCGGCTCAATGAAGAAGTTCGGCTTCCTTGATAAGATAGTTGCTTATCTTGAAGAAGCAGGTCTTGAGGTTAAACTTTTCGAAGGTATCGAGCCCGACCCCTCGGTTGACACTGTTATGAAGGGCGCAGCTGTTATGGCTGAGTTTGAGCCCGATTGGATTGTTGCTGTCGGCGGCGGTTCACCCATTGACGCAGCAAAGGCAATGTGGATTAAGTATGAATATCCCGAAATCACATTTGAAGAAATGTGCGTAGTATTCGGCATTCCCGAGCTTCGCAAGAAGGCACGCTTCATTGCTATCCCCTCAACATCGGGCACAGCAACAGAAGTTACAGCTTTCTCGGTTATCACTGACTATGAAAAGGGCATCAAATATCCTCTTGCAGACTTTGAAATCACTCCCGACATTGCTATCGTTGATTCAGAGCTTGCAGAAACAATGCCCAAGAAGCTCGTTGCTCACACAGGTATGGACGCAATGACTCACGCTGTTGAAGCTTATGTTTCAACTGCAAACTGCGACTATACTGATCCCCTCGCTCTCCATGCAATCGAAATGATTCAGGAAAACCTTGTTGATTCATATAACGGCGACAATGGCTGCCGTGAAAAAATGCACAACGCACAGTGCCTTGCAGGCATGGCATTCTCAAATGCTCTCCTCGGCATTGTTCACTCAATGGCTCATAAGACCGGCGCAGCTTTTGCTGACTACGGCAACGGCGCACACATCATCCACGGTGCAGCAAACGCAATGTATCTTCCCAAGGTTATTGAATTCAATGCAAAGGTTGAATCCGCTGCAAAGCGTTACGCAAAGATTGCAGACAGAATGAATCTCGGCGGCGAAACAGTTGAAGAGAAGGTTCAGCTTCTTATCGCATATCTCCGTGGCATGAACGATAAGCTCAACATTCCTCAGTGCATCAAGAACTATGGCGCAGACAGCTATCCCTGCGAGCAGGGCTTCGTTCCCGAAGAAGTTTTCCTTGAAAGACTTCCCGAAATCGCAAAGAACGCTATCGGCGATGCTTGCACAGGCTCCAACCCCCGTCAGCCCAGCCAGGAAGAAATGGAAAAGCTCTTCAAGTGCTGCTATTATGACCTTAAGGTTGATTTCTAATTTAATAATCTAATATAAGCAGAAACGGGAAAGTGCGGTGAAAATCCGTCGCAACAGCCATTACCGTTACAGTCGGAATGCCGTTTGATGCTTGATGTGTTATTTGCCTTGGGTATTGGAGGAAATGATAGCAAAGCTTCTCATTCTGCCTCTCCCGAAACGGAGAGGCTTTTTTATTTAAAAGGAGATTTAACCGTGAAAAAAATCATCATTGCAATTATTGTTTTTATATTGGCTTTTTTGTCTGTTATGCTCGGTTGTGCAAATGAAAAAGATATTGAAACAACAACCACAGAGGTTGTGAGCGTAAATCCCGGGGATGACGGCTATCAAAAGAGCTTTACTTTTGAAGTTGTTGACAAGGACGAAAACAAAAAACAGACAGAAATACTTACTAACGGGCAGTATGTAGGTAAAGTGCTTCAGGAGCTTGGATACATCAAAGGTGAGCAGGGCGAATTCGGCATATACATAAAGGAAGTTAACGGAATTGTTGCTGACTATGATGTTGACGGAACATATTGGGCATTCTATGTTAACGGTGAAATGTCAATGAAGGGTGCCGACCAGGTTGAAATTGTTGACGGTGCAACCTATTCGTTCAGAGTTGAAAAAGGTTAATAAAAATGCCTTGCGGAGCAAATCTTCGCAAGGCGTTTTTATTCTTAAAGAAACGGCTTCATCTGATCCTCAAGCTTTGCTTCGAGAGTGCTGATGCGGTTTGCAAGATTCATTACTTCCGAGGAAGCGGCGGGGTACTGATTCATATATTTATGAATGGATTTGATTCCCATTCCGCAGCCGTCGGTAATCAGGCTTGCTGCCTGAGAAGCGTTTGGCTTGAATGCCATTTCGGCATTGGTTTTGATTTTAGACATGCCTTTTGCCATGAGGTTGGGCTCCTTGCCTTCGCAGTTCATTTTGTGCAGAGCATTGTCTATATCTTTTTCAAGGTCCTTGTGTTCGGTTTTGCTTTCTTTGAGCACCTGCTTGACTTCGCCATCTTCAAGAAAAGGCAGAACATCGTCGATTGATGCAACGGCCATTCTGATTCCCGCGCTGCATTCCTTTAAAAGAAGAATAGTGTCTTTGTTGTTATCCATATAAAATCCCTCCGCTATTATTATTGACAAAAATAACGGATTAATTTATGATAAAATAAAGGAGTGATAAAAATGATTTTTGCAAACCATGCCCATGTTTTTCCGAAAGAACTAAGACCCGAAGGCAGCGTTGACAGCCTGATGAGATTTCTTGACGAATGCGAAATCGATAAGGCAGTTGCTTTTGCGCCTTTTTCAGACAGATTTCATGAAGGCGGCTTTGAGGGCAGCTCAAACACCTGGCTTGCAGGTCAGATAAAAGGAAATGACAGGCTTGTCGGGTTTGGAACAATTGATTTCACTCAGAATTTGCGCGATGAGGTAGACAGGATTGCTGACCTTGGTTTTAAAGGTATAAAAATGCATCCGCCCTATCAGGAATTTGTTATTGACGGAGAAGAAGCGTTTCAAGTGTATGAAAGAGCGCAGGAACTCGGACTTTTTATTTCGTTCCACTCGGGTATGCATTGGCACAGGCTGCGCGACAACAGAGTTTTGCTTTTTGATGAGGTGGCATGGAATTTTCCGAAGCTCAAATTCAGCATGGAGCATATCGGCGGATATCACTTTTTCAAAGAGGCACTTGCCGTTATGTGCAACAATTCCAGAGGCGACGAAGACCATGTTTTTGCAGGTTGGACCAGTGTAAGTAACCGTAAAGGCAAGGGCGATGAATGGGCTTTGACAGACGAGGAGCTTGAAATCGTTATCGCTCAGACGGGTGAGGACAGAAGTATTTTCGGGCTTGATTTTCCTTATTCAAAACCTGAACACATCAAATCCGACATCGCAAGATTCAAAAGCCTTGATATTTCGGAAGAATGCAAAGAAAAAATTCTTGGCAAAACACTTGAGAAGGTTCTTAAATAATAATACCTCAGTCCTGTGATTTGCAGGGCTGAGGCTTTTTGCTTTTATTCTGCCGTGTTCATTGAGTTTCTGTAAACCACGAAGCGGCAATAGAGATACTCTGTAACAAGGTTTACTGCCATTGTTCCGACTTCAATTATGTATTCGTTAACGCCCATATCGGTGAATTCGTGTGTCCACCAGGTTGAAAGCGGAGCAAATACACAATAGAAAAGCGCAACCTTAAGCATGGCGATCGGAATATTTGCGGCGGATTTAAAGGTGAATTTTCTGTTGAATGTAAAGTTCCACAAAACAGAAAGCGTGAGCGAAATTATGTAGCTCAGGGTGTTGTTGAGCCCGGCGACTTCAAAAAGAAGGGTGAATGAAACAATCTGAATTATTCCTGCCGATGCCGAGAAAAGTGCAAACTTGATTATCTGAAGAATATTCTGCTTTTTTGTCATTTTCTGTTCGCTCATTTTGATAAAGCCTCTCTTTCTTTTATAACGAAATTTGCAACCCTGCAAGCTCTTGTATATGCCTCAGCGATGAAGCTTTCAATCGGCATTGCGGCATATTTGTCGTTCTCGTGCCTGCCGGGCTTGCTCTGTGTTGTCAGCTCAAATGAAAGCGGCTTGTCGAAACCGCAGCTGATCAGCCTTTTTGCAACGGAATTCCAATCGGTTATTCCGTCAAAGGGGAGCAGATGTAAATCATCAATATAGGTTATTTTGCCGTCGAAATCACGGATTCCGAGATTGTCATTTATGTGGGTAACTGCGAGCCTGTCGCCGTAAAGGGCAATCAGGTCTTTACCTTGGTTATAGCAGAGCTCATGACCCGTGTCCCAGCAGAAGCCGATGCTGTCAATATCCTTGAGTCCGTTCATGAGTGCAGCAAGATATTCTTCGCCCTCGGTGTTTTCAAGAGCAAGGGTAACGCCAAGCTCCTTTGCGCGGATTGCCAGAGCACCGTATCGTTCAATGCCGGTTTCGGTGGGAATATTGTCGCTGTCAAAGCCAATGAAGGTGTGGGCAACCATTGCGGGTATTTCAAACCTTGAGCAGGTTTCAAGGCAGTCAAGCAGCTCCGCAAGTGCAACGTCGCCGATTTCTCCGTTCATCCACATATCGTAAGATTTGTTAAAAGGTGCATGCAGATAAGAAATAATCATATTTTCTTCTTTGGCTTTGGTGGCAAGCTTTGCTGTGTCTGCGCTCCTGTCGCTAAGGTCGAGCGCGCAGCCTTCAAATCCCGTAGCTTTGAAAAGCTCTATTTGTTCCTCATAAGGTATTCCGTAGGAGTGGCTGAGCGAAAGACAGAGTTTTTGTTTATACATATTAATCACCGATTTAATGTTAAATCAAAAACGCTTTGTTGTCAAGCGGATTGACTGGCGAATTCACCTGTGTTAAAATAGAATAAAAAATAAAAGGATTGATAATATGGGTATAATTGTTGGTGTCGGCGGCGGAAGATGCGATGATAACGAAATTCTTCCGGTTTTTGAGCATATAGTTTCTCTCGCAAAAAAGAAGAATCCTGCGGTTTTGTTTGTGCCGACAGCGGGATTTGACGACATAAACGGTGATGAGCATATTTTCAGGTTGTTTATCGGTCTGGGGTGCAGCGTTTCTGCGTTGATGCTGACGGACAAAACGCTCACAAAGTCTGAAATTGAAGAACGTATTCTTTCAAGCGACATCGTCTATGCAGGCGGCGGCAATCTGAGATTTCTCATGGACACTTGGAAAGAAACCGGTGCCGATGAAATATTCAGAAAAGCTTATGGAAACGGCGTTGTTCTTTCCGGCTTCAGCTCGGGCTCAATGTGTTGGTTTTCGAGAGGCTATGATGACTGCGGTGAGAATCATGAGTTTATGTTTGTTGACTGTCTCGGGCTTCTTGACTACTGTAATTGTCCCCACTATGAAAGCGATTATTGGCAAAGCTTTAACAATGCCGTTATGCAGCAGGATTTGTCTGGAATAGCGGTTGATGATGGGGCGGCTTTAGTTTACGATAACGGGAAATATTACACGGTTAACGGCAATGATGGCGGCGAAGTTTACTTTTTTGACAGCAAAAACGGCTTCCAAAAAGAGCTTTTTAAGTGCACGGAATAACTATATATAATGTATATTAATATATATTATAAATACAAGGCGGACAGAGCAGTTTTTCCTGCTCTGCCGTCTGTTTTGTTTTGCGGTAATATTTGCTGTTTGGGTTTCATATAATTTGGGTGAATTAAGGTTAAAAAAACGGTTAATAATAGTTTTACAGGCATTTTATTCCTGTAGCGAGGGCTCGGATTTAATGCCTGTATTTTTGTAATTTAGAAAAATGAAACCGTTTTTTACACTTTTGTAACCGTTTGTAACTTTTTCTGTTTTTCACAAAAGTTTTCCCTACTTTTGGTAAAATCGGAGCGTTTGATGCTGATGCTTAATCTTTGATTGGCAGGATGTGAAAAACTCTTTGTGAAAACTGCACAAAAAAGTGTTCAAAAAAAATTTGACAAATTGGATTTTTACCAATATAATGGCTCACGTTGCAAAAGGAAATCGCGGTCTAACCCCCAAATGGGCTTCACCAAAAAACTACTAATGCGCAAATAAGGAGAGATTTATGATTACAAATTCATTATCCGTTAACGGTACAAGCCGCAAGAAGAGCTTCAGAGCCCTGACAGCTGTTATTGCAGTTTTGTTCGTTTTTTCGGTAACCTTTACTGCATTTGCGGCAACAAATGCTTCTGTTGATGTTACCGTTACTGACGGAGAAAAATCGGTAAGCATATCCACCAAAGAAACCGACCCCATGACAATTGCACATATTGCAGGATTCAGCCTTGATGCAAATGACAAAATCAATACGGCAGACTATAATGCCGAAGAGGGCGGAACAATAGTTATCGAAAAAGCCAAGGTTGTCAGAGTTGAAGACAGCGGAATAGTTTCTTATTTTGTCGGCTATGGCGACACTCTCGGCAGCATGCTAAGCGGCGAAGGCTTTGTTTTCGGTGCTGATGACGATCTCGGCGAAAACCCTGCAAAAAGGATTTTTGACGGAATGAAGGTTTTCATTAAGAGAGCCTTCAGCGTTAATATTAATATGGGCGGAGAATCACATAAGGTTTTTCTTTCAAAAGGCACGGTTGCAGATGCAATTGAAAAATCGGGTATAACTCTCGGCAGCGACGATATAGTTGTTCCTTCGCTCAATACTGTTGTTGACGGTTTTACTAATATCAAGATTTTCAAAGTTACCTATGAAACCGTCAGCGAAAAGCAGGAAATAGCTTTTGAAACCAAAAGAATTCCCTGTGCGGACATGTTTATTGGCGAAGAAGAGATTGTAACAAAGGGCGTTAATGGCGAAAAGCACGTTTTTTATACTGAAAAATATGTTGACGGTGTTCTTGAAGAAACTGTTTTTTCAAAAGAGAAAGTGCTCAAAAAGCCTGTTGACGAAGTGAAAAAGGTCGGCACAAAGCAGAAAGAAACTCTTGCTGCATTTAAAAATACCGATTCTCCAATTTCGGATCTCAAGACTCCCTCAGACCTTAAGCTTGATAAAAACGGAATTCCCGTTGACTATGCTTACTGCGTTGAAGGCAAGGCAACTGCTTATACCGGCGACCCCGAAACAGCATCGGGCAGAAAGCCCATGCCCGGTCATATAGCGGTTGACCCCAAGGAATTCCCCTACGGCACAGAGCTTTATGTTGTTTCTGCTGACGGCAGCTACGTTTACGGCTATTGTATTGCTGCTGACACAGGCGGATTTGTTGAAATGGGCAACACAGATATTGACCTTTATATGGATAACAAGGATATGTGCACTGACTGGGGCAACAGAAACGTTAAGATTTATGTTCTTAACTGAATAAAGTGACAAACAGAAAGCGAAAGAAGGCTTGCAACAACCTTGTTTCGCTTCTTTTTTAGCAATTTGACGAATTTTCAGCGCGATTTTTGTCTAAAATAATGACAATAAGTGCTTAAAAGCCATAAACAATATGAGTTTTGCACATTGACTTTTAAGCTCTGCTCGATTAAACTATTAGCCATGAGAGAACTTGTGCTAAGTGTCTTGTGAAAAGGGAGCGAAGAAGTGCGGAGTTGAGGAATATTCCAAACTTGCCTTCTTCCCTGAATCCCTTTTTCTGATATTAAGTTCAACAAAAATCACATTTGTCTATCGTCAATTTCAACAAAACAAAATTTTTTGACTGCCTGTGCTTTGGCCGACAAGCCGAATTATTCTTGTGATGACAAAAACTGCGGTCAAAATTGTTGACGAAGCAAAGTTTTATGATATAATATGTAATATACTTGAAACAAGAATTTATCAGATTGGGAGATATATTTTATGTATGTTAAAGATGTAACCGTTCAGAATCAGGTTGGTCTCCATGCCCGCCCTGCAACCTTCTTCATTCAGAAAGCAAACGAGTTCAAGTCATCAATCTGGGTTGAAAAAGAAGAGCGTAGAGTTAACGCAAAGAGCCTTCTTGGTGTTCTTTCTCTCGGCATTATGGGCGGCACAGGTATCCGCATTATCGCAGGCGGTCCCGATGAGGAGCAGGCTGTTGATGAGCTTGTTAAGCTTGTTGAATCAGGCTTTGCAGAATAATTGAATAAAAAGTTACCGACCAAGGTTTAAAAGCCTTGGTCGGTATTTTGTTTTATGATGAAATCGCATTTGTTTTTTATATCAAAAGTATCGAAATAGAGATTTTCCAATGGAATCCATTTTGATTTAAAAACTTCAAGTGCTTCCTTGCCGTTGCGGCAGAGAATTCTCTCAAGCTGCGTTTCGTGGGTTATTTCAAGAAAAATCTTTAAATCATAAATATCAGGTATCAGCGGGTGCAATGAATAAGAGCCTTCAACTATAATCGGGGTTGAGGGCTGTACGGACTTGGTTTGTGCAAACTCTCCTGTTTTGCAGCTGAACACCCTGTATGAAAATTCATTACCGCTCAGAACGCCTGATACTACTTCGTCAACGAAGCGCTCATAATGGACGTTTCCGCCTGCTTGAGAAAGCCGTTGTTCTGTTCTCATTTCAGGCGTCAGAAAGAAATCATCCATGTGAATTATCTGCGCACCGAATTGCTCGGCAAGGTTTGATGCAAGCGTTGTTTTGCCTGAGGCGCACATGCCGTCAATGGCGATAACGGCATCGGATTTTTCTGAAATAATTTTTTTGCATTTTTCAAACAACTGCTTCATATATAAAACCCATTTAAAAACCCCGACGCTTGAAGTCGGGGTTTTGTGATATTATTTGTTTGTTTCTGTGCCTGCTGCTTCGTTGAATTCTTTAACTTCTGCAGCGATAGCCTGACGTCTTTCGCGAAGTTCCATGTACATTCTGTCTCTCTTTTCACCGCTGAGGTCATAGAAGAACTTGGGAATGATGCTGAGCATGCCCGTAACAACGGGAAGGAATGTGCACATCCAGAAAAGAGCGTGACGAGCCTTGGGTGTCTGGTTGCCGTGTGTTGCGTTAACATTATAACCGAACCAACCGAGTAAAAGAGGCTGGAATGTGTTCTTAACGGTGTTAACAATCTTGCTGACGATGTCCTTGGCAACGCCTGTCATGCCCTCTGAACGGAAGCCGTTCTTCCACTCACCGTAGTCGATGGCTTCATTACGCATTTCGTTGGGGATAACGCTTCTGATACCCCAGAAGAACATCCAGATGGTTTCACGAAGCATAAACGCAGGAATCATGACTGCAATGTTTTCATAGCCCTTTTTGCCCTTGAAGTTAAGCAGCTCACCGGCAGCAAATACGCCGAGCATAAGAACACTGTCAACGTGCGAGCTTGCAATCCACAAGGCTTTTGTTGAGAATTTGGAACGTGCCCAGGGAACGTACGAATAAGAAATGGGTGAAACAACCGCACCGGGAATACCAACGATTGTTGACATTGATGCAAGGTTGAGAACTTCGATGTAGTAGAGGTTTGTGCCCAAGCCAACGCTGAATGAACCGAGGATTTCCGAAAGAGTGATAAGAAGCAGCGGCTTATTGGTAAGAACTGATTTGATACCGCTTGTGATTGCGGGACGGTCAACCGTCTGCATAACTCTTTCTTTTGCAACAAAGGCATAAATAAGAGCAAAGAGACCTGATACAAGGGCGGTAACAACGCCGCCGATAACAAACATCGAGTTGTAGCCGAGCTCATATGCATGAAGATCTGTAATCATAAGCTCTTTGTTTGAGCTGCTGTTGATATACACGTCAATAAGCAAGCCCATCAAAATTTCGGGAGCTTTTTCAACAAAGCCCGAAAGCAGGTTCGCCGCGGAGATAAGACGGGTTCTGTCAACAATGTTGGGAGTGATGGTCGCCGTCATACCCGTTCTGACAATCGTAATAAGCGAGCTTGCAAGGTTGCTGAATATCTGCAGGAAAAGATAGGGTATGAACCTTGACATTGCGGTACCGACGCCCTGCGTGCCGAAGATAAGCGGAAGGCTCCAGTAGATAAGCGAAATAAATACGCCGGGGATTGCGTAAACAACAAGCCAGGGCTTGAATTTGCCCCAACGTGTTCTTGTTCTGTCAACGATAGCGGCAAGGAAAAGGTCGTTGATAATATCCCATATGCCGATAATACCGTTGGTGAGCGACTGAAGCTTAAGGTCGATTTTGAGGATGTTCGTTCTGAAAACATCGTCGTATTTACCGATGTTAAAGCTTTGTGCGATATCATCGAGTATGTATGCGAAGGTTTCTTTGGAGCCGACATAGCGTCTGTCCTTAGGGACGGCAGACGGAGCCTTTTCTTCGAGAACCTTGGCGGTTGACTCTGATGCCATGAAATCTCTCCTTATAAATATAATATTCAAGTTATTTTAACATACTGTTAATGCTTTTTCAATACTGCAATATTTTTTTATGAATTCTATACAGTAATCGACTTTGATTTTTGGTTATAAAGTCAAAAAAGGGGGCTGTCTCACGAAGCGAAGAACAAAAGAAACGGAACAAAATAAAATGGCTTGCAGAGGAAAACAAAACTTTGCAAGCCATTTAAATTGCGATATAGAATCAAAACAAATTTTTAATTGTTTCTTTTTAGCCGTTTTTTTCGATTTGACGTATTTTTATATGCCTCGCATCGGAAGAAAACAGCTTCTTCATCTCCGCGTGAAAGCCCCTTGAATATCTGTCAGCGAGAATTAAACCTTGAAATTAACAGACTTGTCGCCCTTTTCGTCGGTGCCGAATTCATAATCCTTGCCGGGAAGGATTGCGTTGAGGATGATACCTACAAGAGCACCTACTGCAAGACCCGAAAGGCTGATTGTAACCGAGCCGACGGGAATCTGGATTGCACCTGCATAATTGATGCCGATTGAAAGAACAAGGATGATAGCGGCAATGATAACGTTTCTTGTGTTTTCAAAGTTAACCTTGTTTTCAACAACGTTGCGAACACCGACAGCCGAAATCATACCGTAGAGAACGAGAGATGCGCCGCCGATTGTTGCGGTGGGCATGAGGCTGACGAGAGCAGCAAATTTGGGTGAGAATGAAACGAGAACAGCAAGATAAGCTGCAATTCTGACAACCTTGGGGTCAAAAACTTTAGAGAGTGAAAGAACGCCTGTGTTTTCGCCGTAGGTTGTGTTTGCGGGTGCACCGAAGAGAGATGCGATTGCTGTTGCAAGGCCGTCGCCGAGAAGAGTTCTGTGAAGACCGGGGTCTGCGATATAATTCTTCTTGCAGGTGGAGCTGATAGCCGAGATATCGCCGATGTGTTCAACCATTGTTGCAAGCGAAATGGGCATGATTGTGATAACGGCACTTACAAGGAGATTTTTGTCAAAATCGCCTGCAAGAAGTCCGAAAACGGTGTCCTTCATCTGGAAGGGAAGACCGATCCACTCAGCAGTCTTGAAAGCCTCAAGCTTTGCGGGGTCAAGGGTTTCCATTACACCTGTGAAGTGAAGGATAACCGCAACAAGTGATGAACCGAGAACGCCGAGCATGATGGGAACAATCTTTATCATGCCCTTGCCCCAGATGTTGCAGCCGATGATGATTGCGATTGCAATAACGGCAACAAGCCAGTTTGCGGAGCAGTTGGCAATTGCACTTGATGAAAGGGTAAGACCGATTGCGATGATGATGGGACCCGTTACGATGGGCGGGAAGAATTTCATAACCTTCTTTGCGCCAAAAGCTTTTATGAGAGCTGCAAGTACAAGGTAGAGAAGACCTGCACAGGCAACGCCGAAGCATGCATAGGGAAGAAGGCTGTAATCGTTGACTGTGTTTCCTGCTTCATCGGTGCCGATAGCTGTTATTGCAGCGTAGCCGCCGATGAAAGCGAAGGATGAACCGAGGAATGCGGGAACCTTGCCTTTTGAGAGAAGGTGGAAAAGAAGTGTGCCGAGACCTGCGAAAAGAAGTGTTGCCGAAACACTCAGGCCTGTAAGTGCAGGGACAAGCACGGTTGCACCGAACATGGCGAACATATGCTGAACACCGAGCAGACCCATTTTGGGATAGCCAAGCTGTTTTGCATCATAGATGCCTTCGCCGATATCGAATTTTTTCTTTGACATTTTTTGAACCTCCAATTTTTTATTCCATTAAAACTCTATCATATTATGAACGGATTGTAAAGATTTTTTTCGCGCGCAGATGACAAAAATCCGCGCTGTTTTTTGGTTAAAACGACACGGATTTGAGTGGGTTATTCGGTTGCTTCGTAAAGGATAAGCTCGGAAGAAAGTAAAGATGGAATATATGCGCTTATACCGTTTTGTACCAGCTCATATCCGCTTGCGGTAAAAAATGAGCTGCTGTTGTCAAGAGTGATTTTGTAATTTAAACTCGGCTTTATTCCGCGCGGGATAACCGTGAAACGGTCAGCTTGTGTATTTGTCATTGTGAAAACAGCAACAGCACCCTGCTTGCCGTCGGGAGAAGCGATTTCAAGGGCAGTAAATCCGCTGTCGGGAGAGACCGCCGCTTCGGGTGTGTGATGATATGTTTTTGCAAACGGAAGGAATTTACGGATGAAGTTTTTATAAATATCAACGCTGTGACGCACAAATTCCATTTGCAAGGGGTTTGCTTTGGCTGCTGAGGGAGCGATTACGTTGAGCGACATATGGGTGAGCATGGTATTTCTCATATGCAAATCAAACGAGCCTTGCTCGTGGCAGCCCATTCCTGCAAAAAGGCGGTCAATTCTTTCGGGTGGAAGTGCCATGGTCATGCCGTTGGTTATCATAACGGAGTATGGTGCTCGCTGGCAGTCCGAAACCCAGGTGTGGTTGAAGTTTTTCATCATGCCGAGGTCGGTGCGCGCTCCGCCGCCTGCGCAGTTTTCAAAAATAACATTCGGGAATCTACGCTTGAGCCTTTTATACATTTCATAAACTGCCTGATGATGGCGTATTGAAAGACATTCGCCGTTTCTGACGGTGAAATAATCTCTGAAAGAAGCATTGTGGTCAACGCGAAGCAAATCGAGCTTATATTCAAAAATGATTCTTGCAAGCTCGCTTTCGGCCCATTCGGCAACCTCGGGTTGACTCATATCGATAAGATTTCTGCTCTGAATTCCGAAAATGCTTTTTGCCCTCCACTCGGGATGCTCATCAAAGATTCCGGATTTTCTGCCAAAGGTTTCAATGTCAACCCAAAGACCGAATTTCAGTCCCTTTGAATGGCAATAATCGCGTATTTCACCGATTCCGTTCGGGTAGCGTTTGGCATTCGGGACGTTTTTGCCGTTGTATTCTCCCCATTCCGTTTCTTTTTCGGGAGGACATTCCCAACCCGCATCGATGATGAATACTTCACCGCCCATTTCGGCAAATTGGTCAATGAAGGCCTTGGAGGTTTCAACCGACATATCATGTTCGGCGCCCATGCCCGCGCCTATATAGCATCCGGTCGGATCGGCTTCATACATATCAAGAACGGATTTTCTGATATGTGAATGCATTTCGTTAACGGCATCGTCAAGTCCGCCCGCAACAACGCCCATGTGCACCTCGGGCGTGGTGAACACACCCTTTGGCTCAATTATAATTATGGGTTTGTGAGATGTTATTTCTGCTTTGAAAGCAAACGAAAAGCTGTTTCTTTCTGAGGACGCATTAAAATCAACCGAAAATCTGCATCCGCCGCTCCACCCAATCTGGGAGAAATATATCAGCCCCGTCAGATTGTTGCGAATAAAAATCAGAGGATGTCTGAAACGGTCGCGCCCGAATCGGCAGTCAACGGCATGAGTGCCTGGTGACAGACTGTGCCAAGCAAATTCACCCTCTCTTCCCCAATCGCAGTTGTCAAAATAGCCGACCGAATAGAAATCAGTTATATTATTTTTTATGGTAAAACGGGTCTTTTCCGTTGCTTCAAGGCCGCCCGAAAGAAGCGAAAGCCTGCTGAGATTCATGGGCGAATCGGAGAGGTTTTCGATTTCGATGAATCGTGTAAACATCTGTGAGCCGTCAAGAATTGTGTGGATTGTGATTCTTACGGGCTTAAGCTCGCTTTCAAGAGTGAGCACTGCCTGAATTCTGTCCTCAACGGCGAGAGTCTGAAAATCGATGAATTTAAGAGCGTAATCAATGCACTGACCGTCGATTTCAATATTGAACGATGACGGCTCGCCGAAATCGGCGGGATTCAGCCTTGACGGGAAATTTGAAAGAACATTTAACGGATAACCTGCCGCATTGTAACCCGAAGCGACAAGCACGCCGTTATAAAGAGTTTCTTCATAAACTGCGAGCCCGCTGCGATAGCAGAAAACCGGATTTTCGCCGGGCTGATAATATACATCAAAATAATCGTTCATGTTTTCGGCACCTTTCTTTAGCGTAATTCTATTCTAAATTCAAAAAACGCTGTTGTCAACAAAAAAACCGCTCCTGAAAAAAGGAGCGGTCAATGACTTACCAATTATACATTTGCTCGGGATTCTTGAATATATCTTCAAGTCTGTTGATGAAGGGGACAAGGTCGCCGAAATCACATGCTCTGTGGTCAAAAACAAGGTCAATAGGCATTTCGTTGCCGACAACGATGATGTCGTTGCCGTTTTCGTCCTGCTTAACAACAGGCTTTTTGTTGACAGCACCGATGCAAGCAACAAAAACCTGAGGTGGAATGATTGAAAGCAGAGCAACTCTGCCGGGGATTCCTCTTGTGACCGAGCCGATGTTGGAAACGGTGACAGTTCCCTGCTCAATGTCGTATTTTGTGAGCCTGTCCTTTTCGGGGATTTTATAATATTCTTTCTTTGCCTTGCCCGAAAGGGTTTTGACTCTGTGCTTGCCTGTCTTTGAACCGATAAGACGATTAAGAACGTTGATAATTCTGCCCTTCTTGAGCTTTTTGAGTGTGTCGTGCATCGAAACGGAGAACATAACCTCGTTGAGGTCTGTGTTACCGATTCTTCTGCCGACATCAGCTATGTATTCTGTCAGTTCAACAAGGTTTTTGTTGCCGATATCGTGAAGATTGAGGGTCATCATCTCGCCGTTGGGAAGAATCCATGTCATTGAAACATGTATTTCATCATATTCGGTAATCTTGCCTCTGACAAGCTTGCGGTTGAAGTCAATGTGTGCATTGAGGCAGGGGGCTGCCTTGAAGGCCTCTGAAAGAGCCTTGAGCATAATGGTATTAACAGTAATTTTTACGGGGAATTTGCCTGAAGCGTTGAGTTCCTTAACAACTTCCAAAAATCTGGAAACCTCGGGCTCGTAAATGTATGAAATATGAGGAATTGTTTCCCAGCTTTCGGATGTCATGTTGGCAACAATTTTGCGCTGAATGCCGAAATGTGTAACCTTGGTTGCTTTCATTGTATGAGTCCTCCTTGATGTTATATACAAAATAATAATATCATAACCGACAAAATATTTTTTTCCGTAAACGAAAATAATTCAATTTTTGTGGCATGTTTGCCAAATTGTCTGCATAAGACTTCCCAAATGAGCTAAGTTGTGCTAAAATAAAAAGCAATCACTTTGTTGAAGGATTTTTAAAGATGAAAAAACTCTTAATCTATCTTAAAGGCAGCCGCCTGCAATGCGTGCTGGCTCCGCTTTTCAAAATGTTTGAAGCAATTCTTGAGCTTTTTGTGCCGCTTGTTGTGGCGGCTATAATCGACAAAGGAATTGCAAATCTCGACAAGCCGTATATATTCAAAATGTGTGCGGTGTTGGTTTTGCTCGGTGCTGTCGGGCTTATATTCTCGATAACAGCGCAGTATTTTGCGGCAAAAGCTTCCGTTGCGTTTGTCAAAAGGCTGAAGCATGCGGTTTTTGCACGTATCGGAAGATTTTCTTATGAAACGCTTGATTCTGCGGGCACATCAACGCTCATCACCCGCCTGACAGGCGATATGGACAGCGTTCAGAACGGTCTTAACCTCACCTTGCGCCTTCTTTTGCGCTCTCCTTTTGTTGTTATCGGAGCAATGATAATGGCGTTTACCGTTGACAGTAAGTCGGCGATGACGTTTGTTGTTGTTATACCCGCTCTTTCGGTTGTTGTTTTCGGAATAATGCTTTTCTGTATTCCGCTTCATAAGAGGGTTCGCACCGCGCTTGATAAGGTGCTCTGCACAGCAAGGGAAAGCCTTGTCGGCGCAAGGGTTATCAGAGCTTTCTGCAAAGAAAAAGAGCAGGTTGAGGAGTTTAAAGAAAGAAACGACGCTCTCACCGTTATTCAGGAATATACGGGCAGAATCTCTGCGCTTCTCAATCCCGTGACCTGTATTATCATTAATATCGGAATAGCCGTTCTGATTTATGCCGGTGCAATCCGTGTTGATGCGGGCATAATCACGCAGGGTGCGGTTGTTGCACTTTACAATTACATGTCTCAGATTCTTGTTGAGCTTGTCAAATTTGCAAATCTGATTATCAGCATAACCAAATCCGTTGCATGCGCGGGCAGAATCAGCGCGGTGCTTGAAACTGAGATTGAAGACGGCAGCAAAGGCAATGCTCATATTGATGAAAATACAGAAAATTTTATAGAATTCCGCAATGTTTCTTTTGCATATTCGGGCGCAGGCGAAAATTCACTTGAAAACATCAGTTTTTCTGTCAAAAAGGGCGAAACCGTCGGTATAATCGGCTCAACAGGCTCGGGCAAAACAACTCTTGTCAATCTTATTCCTGCTTTCTATAAGGCAAGCGGCGGAAAAGTGCTTGTCGGCGGCTCGGATGTTAAGAATATTCCCCTTGAGGAGCTTCGCGCAAAAATTGCGGTTGTGCCTCAGAAATCAGTTCTTTTCAAAGGTACGGTGAGGGATAATATGCTCTGGGGCAACCCCGATGCTTCAGATGAAGATATGATGAAAGCGCTTGAAATTGCTCAGGCGGCTGATTTTATTGCCGATAAGCAGGGGCTTGAAACTCCTGTTGAACAGGGAGGAAGAAATTTTTCGGGCGGTCAGAGGCAAAGGCTCTCCGTTGCCCGCGCCGTAATGAAAAAAGCCGATATCCTCATTCTTGACGACAGCTCCAGCGCGCTTGACTACGCAACCGATGCCGCAATGCGCAGGGCGATTGCTGAAAATCAGGGTGATGCATCGGTTTTCATTGTTTCTCAAAGGACTTCCTCAATAATGCATGCGGATAAAATCGTTGTGCTTGACGACGGCTGCGCAGCCGTCGGCACTCATGATGAGCTTCTCAAAAATAATGCTGTTTACAGAGAAATTCATTTCTCGCAGTTTGATGAGGAGGAGAGCGCATGAAAAAGATAAATAAAGGAACCCTCAAAAAAGTTCTTTTTTATGTCGGCAGATATAAAATTCATCTGTTTTTCTCAATTGCTCTTGCCGCTGCAAGCGTTGCGGCGAGCCTTTATATTCCCGTGCTTGCAGGTAATGCGATAGATACGGTAATCGGAGCGGGCAGCGTTGATTTCGCTTCGCTGATGCCCTATCTTTACAGAATCGCAATTCTTGCGGTTGCTGCCGCTGCGGCTCAGTGGATAATGAACACTCTGAACAACAAAATCACATTCAGTGTTGTGCGAGATATCCGCAACGCCGCAATGGAAAAAATACAGATACTTCCCCTCAGCTATATAGACTCAAAACCGGTCGGTGAAACCGTCAGCCGAGTTATATCGGATGCCGATCAGTTTGCCGACGGCTTGCTTATGGGATTTACCCAGCTTTTTACGGGCGTTATAACAATTCTCGGCACGCTCGGTTTTATGATATCGATAAACTATAAAATTGCTCTCGTTGTGGTTGTTCTTACTCCGCTTTCACTTTTTGTTGCAAGATTCATTGCCAAGAGAACGTTTTCGATGTTCAAGCTCCAGTCGCAGACAAGAGGGGAGCAGACCGCGTTTGTTGAAGAAACTGTCGGCAACGCCAAAATTGTTTCCGCTTTTTCAAGAGAAGAAAAAACGCTTGAGGAATTCGACGAAATCAACGAGCGTTATGAAAAATTCTCACTCAAAGCAATATTCTTTTCGTCAATCACCAATCCTTCAACAAGGTTTGTTAACAGCATGGTTTATGCAGCTGTCGGTCTTACCGGCGCTCTTGCGGCGGTCAATGGCTCAATAACTGTTGGCGGGCTTTCATGTTTTCTCAGCTATGCCAATCAGTACACAAAGCCGTTCAACGAGATTTCGGGCGTTGTTGCGGAGCTTCAGAATGCCCTTGCATGCGCCGAAAGACTGTTTGAGCTTGTTGAGCAGAAGCCTCAGACTCCCGACTGCGAAAATGCGCATGAATTCTCATCGGTTGAAGGCAAAGTGACTCTTAATAATGTTGCGTTTTCGTATTCAAAAGAAAAAGAACTTATTAAGAACCTTAATCTTTCCGTTGAAAGCGGAAACAGAGTAGCAATAGTCGGTCCGACCGGCTGCGGAAAAACAACGCTTGTTAACCTGCTGATGCGTTTTTATGATGTCGATGAGGGTAAAATCAGCGTTGACGGCATTGATATCAATAATGCAACAAGGAAGAGCCTTCGCAAAAGCTACGGCATGGTTTTGCAGGATACATGGCTCAAAGAGGGAACGATTAAAGAAAATATTGCCATGGGCAGACCCGAGGCAACCGAAGAAGAAATCATCGCCGCCGCAAAGGCATCACATGCCCACAGTTTTATAAAACGTCTGCCGCAGGGCTATGATACACCGATTTTGGATGAAGCTTCGGGACTTTCGCAGGGGCAGAAGCAGCTTCTCTGCATCGCAAGGGTCATGCTTTGCCTGCCGCCTATGCTCATTCTCGACGAAGCAACCTCGTCAATCGACACAAGAACTGAAATCCGAATTCAGAAAGCATTTTTAACCATGATGCAGGGCAGAACAAGTTTTATTGTTGCCCACAGGCTTTCAACCATCAAAAACGCGGATGTCATTCTTGTTATGAAAGACGGAAACATCATTGAACAGGGCAGTCATGACGAGCTGATGAAAAAGCAAGGCTTTTACTGTGAGCTTTATAACAGCCGCTTGGATGTTGTTTCGTGAAATTAAATATTGACAAAACCGCTTTATTATGCTAATGTAATAGCACAATAATAAAATAAAGGAGCAAAAAACGATGAAAAAGATTTTTGCATTGATTCTCGCAGGCCTTATGCTGTTCTCATTTGCGGCATGTGGCGGTAACACAGACGGCGAAACAACAACTGCCGCTCCCGATGATGCAGTCGCAGCCGACAGCGATCTTGCTTACATCAAGGATAAGGGTACTCTTATCGTTGGTATCACAGACTACGCACCCATGGATTATAAAGAAGAAGGCAGTGAAGAATGGACAGGTTTTGATGCTGAATTTGCACGTCTTGCAGGTGAAAAGCTCGGCGTTGCTGTTGAATTCATCGAAATCGACTGGGACAACAAGTTTTTTGAGCTTGATGCAAAGTCAATTGACTGCATTTGGAACGGTATGACAATAACCGATGAAGCCCTTGCAAATGCTTCTGTTTCCGATGCATATGTAAAGAATGCTCAGGTTGTTGTTATGGCAAGCGACAAGCTTGTTGATTATGCAACGGTTGAAAGCCTTGCTGACCTTGAATTTGCAGCCGAATCAGGTTCTGCAGGTGAAGCTGCAATCAAGGACAACGGCCTCAACTGCACAGCAGTTCTCACTCAGGCTGATGCCCTCAGAGAAGTTAAGAGCGGAGCTGTTGATGCTTGCGTTATCGATATCACAATGGCGAATGCCATGACAGGCGAAGGCACAAGCTATGCAGAGCTCGGTTATTCACTCGAGCTTACAACAGAGGAATACGGTATTGCTTTCCGTCAGGGTTCAGACGTAACCGCAGCGGTTAACGAAATCATGGCAGAACTTAAGGCTGACGGTACTCTTCAGGGCCTTGCCGATAAGTATTCACTTACTCTTGCATAATCAATCAATTAAAGATTTTTGGCAGAGGGCGACGAACCCTCTGCCTTTTCATGACTTATGAGTAGCTTCGGTTACATATGAAAGGTAACGGTAATTTATGTTTTGGGAAGTAACGCTTGATTTGCTCAAAGGCTTTGGCACAACGGTCGAAATCTTTGCGCTGACCCTTCTCGGCGCTTTGCCGCTGGGTCTTTTGATATGCTTCGGCTCAATGAGTAAGTTTGCTCCGCTTAAGTGGCTCATGAAAACCTTTGTGTGGGTTATCAGAGGCACTCCGCTCATGCTTCAGCTCATTGTTGTTTATTACGGACCCGGTCTTATCGGCGTTTGGGCAGAAAAAATACCTGACCCCAATTTTATTATAAGCTGGCTTGCAACATGGTCTGTTTTTGACCGATTTGTGGCAGTTATAGTTGCGTTCGTGATTAACTATGCCTGCTATTTTTCTGAAATTTACAGAGGCGGCATTGAGGCCGTGCCCAAGGGTCAGTATGAAGCGTGTCAGGTGCTTGGCATGACCAAAACACAGACTTTTTTCAAAGTAGTTCTTATGCAGGTTATAAAACATATTGTTCCCCCCATGAGCAACGAAATAATAACACTTGTCAAGGACACTTCGCTTGCAAGAACAATCGCGGTCTATGAAATTATTTGGAGCGCTCAGTCCTTTGCAAAGTCGGATGGCCTCATGTGGCCAATGTTTTACACGGCGGCTTTCTATCTCATCTTCAACGGACTTCTCACCGTTGTTTTCGGCAAGATAGAAAAGAAGCTTGACTATTATCATAACTGACGGAGGTGCGGAAATTGGCGATACTTGAAGTCAGAAATTTACATAAGAGCTTTGGAGGCAACCATGTTCTCAAGGGGATAGATTTTGAGCTTGAAGAGGGCAAGGTGCTTTCCGTTATCGGCTCTTCCGGCAGCGGTAAAACTACGCTTCTGCGCTGCATTACGTCACTTGAAACTGCCGAGAGCGGAAAAATCACCGTTAACGGCAACGTTGTTTTCGATTCTGAAAACGAGCATAAGCTTACTAAGGAAGAAATAAAGAAAAACCGTCTTTCCGTCGGTCTTGTTTTCCAGTCCTTCAATCTTTTTCCGCAGTATACCGTTTTGAAAAACGTTACTCTTGCCTGTGAATTGCAAGCAAAAAAACGTTCTGATTGGAGACATAACAAAAAGCAGATTCTTGCAGAAATTGATAAAAACGCAAAGGATATTCTTTCAAAGGTCGGTCTTTCCGAAAAACTTGATTCATATCCCTGCCAGCTTTCGGGCGGTCAGCAGCAGCGTGTTTCGATAGCAAGAGCGCTTGCTATGAATCCCGATATTCTTTTCTTTGACGAGCCCACCTCCGCTCTCGACCCCGAGCTTACGGGCGAAATTCTCAAGGTTATAAAGAGCCTTGCAGCGGAAAAAATGACGATGGTAATTGTTACCCACGAAATGGCATTTGCAAGGGATGTTTCCGACCATGTTATTTTCATGGACGGCGGCGTTATTGTTGAAGAGGGCGACCCCGAAGATGTTATCAACAATCCGAAGCAGGAGAGAACAAAACTCTTCCTTAGCAGATTTCAGGATAATAACTAAAAATGATTTAACCTTCGAATTGCAGTTGCATTTCGGAGGTTATTATATTATAATTGGGTTATCAACTTATAAAGAGGAAAAAACATGAAATTTATGATAGCCTCCGACATTCACGGCTCGGAGTTTTACTGCAAAAAGCTGATTGAAGCTTACCGGAGCGAAAATACAGACAGGCTTCTGCTTCTCGGCGACATCCTTTATCACGGTCCCAGAAACGATTTGCCGAAAGAATACGCACCCAAAAAGGTTATAGAGCTTCTTAATGAAATGAAGGATAAAATACTTTGTGTAAGAGGGAATTGCGACACAGAGGTTGACCAGATGGTGCTTGATTTCCCGATTCTTGCGGATTATGCCGTGATTCCCGTAAAGGATAAGCTTATGTATGTGACCCACGGTCATAATTTCAACGAGAACAATCTGCTGCCGATGGCAGACGGAGATATTCTGCTTCACGGGCATACTCATGTGCCCAAATGCGTTGAGCATGAAAGCTATGTTTATATGAATCCGGGTTCAGTTTCGATTCCGAAAGAGGATTCATGGCACGGATATATGATTTTTGAAAACGGCGTTTTCGCATGGAAAGATTTTGACGGAAATATAAAAATGACATATACGGCATAAGGAGGAAGAATATGGAACTCAGAGAAACAAAAAATCTGACAGCGGGCACAAAAACTCTTTTGGTTTTGGCATTTGCGATTATGACGGGCTTTATGTGGCGCGTTCGCGGCGACCATGGCTGGGGCTCTATGTGGGGCATGTTTGCGGTCGGTGTTATGCTTGTTCTTGCGATTTTTGCCTTTTACGGCAACCGCAGAAAAATGAGCTATGAGGCAATTCCCGTTGCCGTTATTCTTCTCGGAATAACCAACGGCGGCTGGGGCACTCTCAACAGCCAGATGGGCGGATATCTCGGCAGCACCGTTCCGTTTACGGGCGAAGAGGTTGACAGAGTTGTTGCAATCAGTCCTTATTCGGGGCTTTGGGTGATGCTTCTTCTAGGCTTCGGCTGGATGCCGCTTTTTGCCCTTTATATCGGCTCGCTTTTTTCAAAGAAAAACTATAAAATCAAGGATTACATAATTCTTGTTGCAATCTTTTATGTTGTTGTTTATGCATTTCAGTTCTTTGCAGCGCATTATATCCTGCCATTCATTCACGGCGAAGCTGTTGAATACTTCAAGCAAGGTCTTGCCGACAGAGGCATAGAAATGTCGCCCATGATGGCATATATCAGGAATCTCGGCTCAGAGGCATGGTTCAAAAAAATCCCGTTCGGCAGAAACTACTATGCAAGCATCAGGGTTATTTCATATTCCGCTGCCGCTATCATTGTTTCATTTGCCGCCCTTATCGCAAAAAAAGACAAGGTTACTTTCTTTATTTCAACGGCAATCAACCTTGTTTCTGCTCTTTCGATAACTCTTGCCGATGTTTTTCTTATCATCGATTCCGATGCGGGCTTCCTCGGCAAAGTTACTCCGCCATCATTCCTCAAAGACGGCTCATGGTCTCTCTGGGAATATTTCACGGGCTTCCTGCTTGGCTTTGGCATAATGCTGATTATTGCTTTTCTTCCCAAAAGCATTTCGGCAGGGGAGGGCAGATTTGAATATGACGAGCCGTTCAGAAGCAAAAAGCTTCACGGCGCATACAGCGCGGTTATGACCCTGTTTTTCACCTTTGTTGTGACCGCTGCGAGGCCTTTGGGCATGCGAATTGCCGAAATGTTTGTTGACAGCGGCAAGGTAGCCGAAGAAGAACCGCTTTCTTATATCATAACTGCTGTTGTCTGCGTTGCGGGTCTGGCTGTTTGCGCTGCCATAGCAAAGAAAAACACAATCGACAGAGGTCTTGCCGTTCCCGTTCCGATGAGAACTGAAGAATTCTGCATGAAGGCGGCTCCTTTGTATTTCCTTGCAACCGGAATCATGTATTTCTTTACGGGCAATGCATATATTATCAAGCTTCCGTTTGCACAAATAAAAAATCCCTCATCATTGATTGAAATGATAAGGGACGGCAGCCTTGTTATGACCGGGCTGATGATTATAAGCTTTATTCTGTTTTATGTTTTCTTCTTTGCGGCTAAAAAGACTGCTGAAAAGAGCCGAAAATAATATGACCGATTTCGTCGGCGCTGCCTGCAATAAAGGTTGCGCCGGCTTTTTTTAATTCATCCTCGCTGCCGTAGCCGAAGGTAACTCCGACGCTGTCAACTCCTGCAATTACGGCGCCCTCAATATCAAACTTTCGGTCTCCGACCATGAGAGTGCGCGATTTTGAAATGCCGAGTTTGTTAACCGCGTTGCTAATCAGCGAAGCTTTGCTCTCGTGAACCGTGTCTTCTTTGGGGCAGGAAATGAGGTCAATCAAATCGCCGTAGCCGAGATAATTAATGATTTTATCAATGAATTTTGAAGGCTTCGAGCTTGCAATTACGATTTTTATGCCATTTTCATGAATTCTTTGCAAAAGAGCTTCAATGCCTTCATATAATTCAAATTTGTAAATTCCGCTTTCGCAATAAGCCTTTCTGTATTCGGCAACGGCGGCTCTGCCTTGTTCGTCAGTCATGCCGACTCCGTTTTTGAAAGAATCCAGAATCGGCGGACCGATAAAGCTGCGCAGCAAATTTTCGTCAACAGGTTCAAAGCCCATAGCGGCAACGGCACTTCTTATTGAGCTGAAAATTCCTTCGCCCGTGTCAGCAATTGTGCCGTCAAAATCAAACAGCACCGCATCATAGTTTGCTTTCATTATATCACCAACTAAATTATAGCAGAAAAACGCCTGTTTTCAATGATTATTTTGATTTACAAATCGTTTTTTATATGTTATAATACCATATTATTGAAAATTATCCGAAAGGACTGAAATAAATGGAGTATAATTTTGCGGCAGGCGTTGCATCGCTCAAGCCCTCAATTATAAGAGAAATTCTCAAAAGCTCGGGCAACACAATTCCTCTTGCGGCAGGCAATCCCGCTCCCGATGCTTTTCCTGTTGATGACATCAAAAAGATAGTCGGCGATGTTTTTGAATCCGACCCGATTCTTGCTTTGCAATACGGCATCAGCGAGGGCTACGGACCTCTTGTTGAAAAGCTCGCCGAGCTTGCAAAAACACGCTACGGTGTCGGCAGCGAAGATGACGGGCTGATAGTTGTAAGCGGCGCTCAGCAGGTCATGAGCCTTATGAGCCAGTGCTTCATCAATCACGGCGACACGGTTATCTGCGAGGAGCCCTCATTTATCGGCGCTCTCAACTGCTTCAGAAGCTACGGCGCAAATCTTGTCGGTGTTCCCATTGACAGTGACGGTATTAATATCGGCATTCTTGAAGAAAAGCTGAAAACAGAAAAGAACGTTAAGTTTATTTATACAATCCCCAATTTTCAGAATCCCGCAGGCGCAACCATGTCGCTTGAAAAGAGAAAAGCGGTTTATGAGCTTGCTAAAAAATACGGCGTTCTTGTGCTTGAGGATAACCCTTACGGCGACCTTCGCGTTTCGGGTGAGCCTGTTCCCGCAATCAAGAGCTTTGACGAAGACGGAGTTGTTGTTTATTCGGGCTCATTCTCAAAAATCGTTGCTCCGGGTATCCGCGTTGGCTATGTGCTTGCACCCAAGGCTGTTATTGCAAAGCTGACCGTTGCCAAGCAGACACAGGATGTTCACACCCCGCTCATTTCTCAGCTTGTTGTTTACAAATGGCTGACCGAATATGATTTTGAGGCTCATATTGCAAAAATAGTTGAGATTTACAGAAGAAAGCTCAATCTGCTTTGCGACTGTGTTGACAAAGAACTCTGCGATTTTCTGACATATCACAGACCCGAGGGCGGTCTTTTTGTCTGGGCAAAGCTCAATGACGGCATTGATATGCTTGACTTTGTTAAAAAAGCAAGCGCAGCGGGCGCTTCGGTTGTTCCCGGCAATGCAATGATGGTTGACGGCGAAGCACCCTGCCAATATATAAGACTTAACTTCTCAACCCCCTCCGATGAAGATATCATCAAAGGTGTTAAGATTCTCGGAGAGGTTGCGCGTTCATTATAATTCAGAAAGGTAATTCATTACTATGGAAAATACTGTTCCCGAAAAAAAGCCTATAGTTTTAAGTATGATTCAGCCCACATCAATTCCGACTCTGGGCAATTATCTCGGCGCTCTCAAAAACTGGAAGGCGATGAGTGATGACTATAACTGCCTTTATGCGGTTGCAGACCTTCACGCTTTAACAATTCATCCAGAGCCTGCAAAGCTCCGTCAGCAAATCATGGAAATGTATGCAATCCTTCTTTCGATCGGTCTTGACCCCGAAAAGAGCATTGTCTTCATTCAGAGTCAGGTTGCGGCTCACGCAGAGCTTGCATGGATTCTTGACTGCTACACTCAGTTCGGCGAGGCTTCAAGAATGACTCAGTTCAAAGAAAAGTCACAGAAGCATGCCGATAATGTCAATGTCGGTCTTTTTGCATATCCCGTGCTTATGGCAGCTGATATTCTTCTTTATCAGGCAAACTATGTTCCCATCGGCGCAGACCAGAAGCAGCATCTTGAACTCGCAAGAGACGTTGCAACAAGATTCAATTCTCTCAGAGGCAACGCCTTTGTGCTTCCCGAGCCCTTCATCGGCAAGGTCGGCGCAAGAGTTATGAGTCTTCAGGACCCTACCCAGAAGATGTCAAAGAGCGACCCCAACCCCAAGGCTTCTGTTTCGCTGCTTGATGAACCCAATGTTATTCTTAAAAAGTTCAAGTCGGCTGTTACAGACAGCGAAGCCTGCGTAAGATATGCAGACGGCAAGGACGGAATAAACAACCTCATGGCTATTTATTCATGCTGCACGGGTCTTGATTTTGCTGCTATTGAAAAAGAATTCGAAGGTAAGGGCTACGGCGACTTTAAGGTTAAGGTTGCTGAAGCTGTTATCGAAGAGCTTCGCCCGGTTCAGGAAGAATATAAGCGTCTCATTGCAGATAAGCAGTATCTTCTTGACACAGCGGCGGCAGGTGCGGAGAAAGCGGCACGCATTGCCAACCGTACACTGACCAAAGCAAAGAAAAAAGTAGGTCTTTTGCTCGGTTAACAGCCGATAAAAGCGAGATTTTTGTTAAATACGACGAAAATGCATAAATATTCAAATTTTGCTTGATTTTTTGAATATTCGATGTATAATTAATGCATAAAAAATAAAACGAACGGAGAAAAATATCATGAAAGAAATCAAAAAAGTAGTTCTCGCCTATTCAGGCGGCCTCGATACATCAATCATTATCCCCTGGCTTAAGGAAAACTATAACAACTGCGAAGTTATCGCTGTTTCGGGCGACGTTGGTCAGGGCACAGAGCTTGACGGTCTTGAAGAAAAGGCTATCAAAACAGGCGCATCAAAGCTCTATATCGAAAACCTTCAGGACGAATTCGTAAGCGATTATATTTTCCCCACTCTCAAGGCAGGCGCGGTTTATGAGAAGGAATATCTTCTCGGCACATCCTTTGCACGCCCCATCATCGCAAAGAGAATCGTTGAAATCGCAAAGGCTGAGGGCGCAGATGCTATCTGCCACGGCTGCACAGGCAAGGGTAACGACCAGGTAAGATTCGAGCTTACTATCAAGGCTTTTGCACCCGAAATGGAAATTATCGCTCCCTGGAGAATCTGGGACATCAAGTCCAGAGAAGAAGAAATCGAATACGCAGAGGCACACAACATTCCTCTTAAGATTAACCGCGAAACAAACTATTCAAAGGATAAGAACCTTTGGCATCTTTCACACGAAGGTCTTGACCTTGAAGACCCCGCAAACGAGCCTCAGTATAACAAGCCCGGTTTCCTTGAAATGGGCGTTTCTCCCGAAATGGCTCCCGATGAACCCACATATATCACAATCCACTTTGAAAAGGGTGTTCCTACCGCTGTCAACGGCAAGGAAATGGGCGGCGTAGAACTCATTAAATACCTCAACGAAGTCGGCGGCAAGAACGGCATCGGTCTCAACGATATCGTTGAAAACCGTCTTGTAGGTATGAAGTCAAGAGGCGTTTATGAGAATCCCGCAGGTTCAATCCTCTTCAAGGCTCATGATATTCTTGAAACTCTTTGCCTTGACAGAGATACAATGCATTACAAAGAAATCATTGCTCATAAGTATGCAGAGCTTGTTTACTTCGGTCAGTGGTTCACTCCTCTGCGCGAGTCACTTGCTGCTTTCGTTGACAAGACTCAGGAAACAGTTACAGGCGATGTTAAACTCAAGCTTTATAAGGGCAACATCATTAACGCCGGCGTAACATCACCCTATACTCTTTACAGCGAAGATTTTGCAACATTTGATGCTGACGAAGTTTATGACCAGAAGGATTCCGCAGGATTCATCAATCTCTTTGGTCTTCCCATCAAGGTTAAGGCTATTCTTGAAGCTGAAAGAAACGCAAACAAATAATATTTAATTCATATTGCTCAGCACTTCGCCTCCCCTTTAGGGGAGGTGGATTTTGCAAAGCAAAAGACGGAGGGGTTATTCGGTGCAAAATCCAAAACTCCCTCAGTCTCGCTTAAGCTCGTCAGCTCCCTCAAGAGGGAGCCGATTATGAGATACTAAAATAAAATAAGAGCCGCCATGAAATGACGGCTCTTTTTTCCGATTGTAGGGGCGCGCATTGCGCGTCCGCTGATATAAGGAGGAACTTCATATGAAATTGTGGGCAGGTCGCTTTTCAAAAGAAGCGGATAAAAAAACCAATGATTTCAACTCATCAATAGCAACCGATTCCAGAATGTATTACTGGGATATCGAGGGCAGTATTGCTCACGCAACAATGCTCGGTGCAAAGGAAATCATCCCCACCGAGGATTGCGAAAAGATTCAGACCGAGCTTGTAAAAATCAGGCAGGAAATTATGAACGGCGAGCTGCTTATTGACCCCAATGCAGAGGATATCCACACATTTATTGAGCAGACGCTGACAGAGCGCATCGGCTCTGCGGGCAAGCGCCTTCACACGGGCAGAAGCCGCAATGACCAGGTTGCTCTCGATGTAAGGCTTTATCTTCGCGAGCAGTGCGATGAAACTCTTGTTCTCGTTAAGAATCTTATCAAAGCTCTTGAAGAAAAGGGTAATGAATATGCGGATGCAATCATGCCCGGCTATACTCATCTCCAGAGAGCCCAGCCGATAACATTCAAGGCTCATCTTCTTGCATATATTGAAATGCTCACCCGTGACCTCGGCAGAATCGAGGATGCAAAGAAGAGAATGAATGTTTCACCTCTGGGCAGCGGTGCACTTGCAGGCACAACTTACCCCATTGACCGTTCAATGACCGCTTCAATCCTCGGCTTTGATTCATATACCGCCAGCACGCTTGACGGCGTTGCTGACAGAGATTTCTGCATCGAGCTTGCAAGCGCGCTTTCAATCTGCATGGTTCATCTTTCAAGACTTTGCGAAGAAATCATTCTCTGGTGCTCATGGGAGTTCAAGTTTGTTGAGCTTGATGATGCATTCTCAACCGGTTCAAGCATTATGCCTCAGAAGAAGAATCCCGACATTGCTGAGCTTGTAAGAGGTAAGAGCGGCAGAGTTTTCGGTGATTTGATGACTCTTCTCACAGTTATGAAGGGGCTTCCCCTTGCATATAACAAGGATATGCAGGAGGACAAGGATGCGATTTTTGATGCGTTTGACACCGTTAAAATCTGCCTTGTTACTCTTGAACCGATGATTCAGACCATGAAGGCTATCCCCGAAAATATGAGAAAGGCGGCGGCAGGCGGCTTCATCAATGCAACCGACTGCGCAGATTATCTTGTTTCAAAGGGCTTGCCGTTCAGAGATGCATACAAAGCAACGGGCGAGCTTGTTGCACTTTGCATAAGAGAAAACAAAACTCTTGAAACCCTTTCGCTTGAAGAATATCAGGGAGTCTGCGATTTGTTTGATGACGGCGTATATGATGCCATCAATCTTGAAAACTGTGTAAGACGCAGAGGAATGTAAAAAAATATCGGGCTGTTCATTACGAACAGCCCGTTTTTTATCGCTGTTTATGCTTCGGGTTCAACGTAGTCCTCAAAAACAATCTTAACAGTCTCTCTGGGGAAATCGAAACGGCGGTTTTCAACAAGGGTGCCTTCCTTTACCTTGTCAAGAGGAATAAGAATATAGCTCTTTCTGACAAGGTTGCCTTCTGCATCATAGCCGGAGAAGCCGATTTTCATGTCGTCTCTTCTGCTGCCGATTGCGTTAACTCTGACCTTTGCGCGTCCGTCTGCCCAAACCGAGAAGCCGTCATCGCTCAGTTCAATGTCTTCGATAGTTGCAACGGAGTTGCCGTAAACATAATAGCTGCTGAGAACAACCTCAACGTTGTTGATAGTTTCAACATATTTGACGGGGAAGGTCTGACCTTCGGTTGTTTCAACATTGTCGGGTGCGGGAGCAGTTGCGCCGTTGGGGGCAACATAAGAATAGTTGGCTGCAGATGTTGTTGCGGGTTCGTCGGGTATGTTGGAGCAGCCGAAGAAGCAGAGAGCAACAAGAATCATAACCAGAAATATGCTGACAGTTGATTTCATAAAAATCAAATCCTTTCTTCATGGGTAAATGCTTATTATATTTATTATATCATAAGCTTTTTGCTTTTTCAACTGTATTAATTATTAGTGAAACAGTTTCTGCAATTTTTGCTGCGGTTTCGGGTCCGAGTGAGTTCGTCTCTTCGTAATGCCTTCTGTCATGCATGTCGCGTCCGTTTTCGAAATACGGTGTTTCGCTGTGCAAAACATAGTCATTCGGGGGAAGAACATAGCCCAGCTCATCGTTGGCAAGTCCGATTATAACAATATCATCGCCAACGATTTCTTTAAGAGGTGTCGGATTGATTTCGCCGCCGAAGCCCGTGCCCGATTCCTCGGCGCTCAGATAGCCGCCGTAAACAAGCTCGGGGAATATTTCACACGGCAAGAGCAAAAGCTTAAGCGAATCTATTTCGATATAGCTGATTTCGGATTTCATGGCGAATCCCGAACCGTCGGAAAATCTGAATTCTTTTGCTTCAAGGAGCCCGATTTTTGCGGCAAGAAGAAGAATGGTGTTTTCTGCTTTGAAATAAACCTCCTGCCTTATGCAGCCGATTCGCGGTTTCAGAAGGGTTTCTTCTTTTATCGAAAGAGCGTAATTCGCAAGCTTTCTGCCGATGTTTCGAGTGGATTGCGAAAAGTCGCTGCCGCTGTCGCGAATTTCCTTTTCGTTGGGGATATCCATGCTTATCATGCCGCCGATTGCACCAACGCAATAGAGCGTTTCGCAGCCGGTATCTTCAAAAATCTTTTCTCTGAGATAGTGAGGGAAGTCGGCGCTGACAAGCTTGTTGCAGCCCTGAAGCGACTCGGAATGAGATGCGAAGTTGATTATGTAAACATCTTTGCTGCCGTCAGCGGGAGAAAAACGCAGCCTTGTGAGCGTTTTTGAATAAACAATGGGGGTACGGATATCCTCCTGCATATCGGGCACTTCGGTTTTGCCGAGATACAGCTTGCCGAGCTTTCTTGAAGCATATGCCTGCTCAACAGCCTTGACGGTCTGAGAAAAAACAAGCTCCATATATTTCGGATCTTTTCCGCTCAGAGGCAGAGGACCCCAAATGCCCATCGTATCAATCCCTGCATGGTTATGAGTGCTGACAATGTTGATGCTGCGGCAGCCCGTAAGCTTTGAAAATTCGCGGAGGCGTGAACGCAGTCGGTTAACGTCTGCATTGAGCATGCCGACGATATCCAGCGAAACGAGTACGACTCCGCCGTGACCGGAAAGGTCATCAAGCCATACAGCGTGGGCGTGAGGCGGGTCGAGAACACCTTCGGCAGGCTTGTTTTCTCCGTAGCCCGCAATATAATATTTCTTCTTAGCAACATCATCGGGAAGAATGCTCAGTTTTGAATAACCGAGGGAGAAAAAGTCGCTCTTTGCCCTTGGCGCACGGCTGAATTCCGCCGCTTTAACCGGTACTGCTGCTTTTTTGTCGGTTATGTGCTTTGACTGCGCGGTGAGAAGGAAATTGAGAGTTTTGTATACTGCGGTAAGTGGTTTCACGAAGAATCGCCTCCCGGCATTTTTATTCGTTCCAGTCAAATTTTGTTAATTTGCCTTTTGTAAGAAGCTCAGGAAATCCCCATTGGCGGAGAACCTCATATGCACCGATTGCGGCTGAATTTGATAAATTCAGACTTCTCGCTGCGCTGTTGTTAATCATCGGCAGGCGAACACAGCGTTCGGGATTATTGAAAAGAAGCTCCTCTGGCAGACCTGCCGTTTCTTTGCCGAAAACAAGATATGTGTTGTCGGGGTATTCGATTTGCGAGTATATTTTTGTTGCCTTTGTTGAAAAATAAAAAAACTCTCCGTCTTTATTTTTATTGAAAAAATCGTCAAGATTTTCATAATATGTTATGTCGAGCAGATGCCAGTAATCGAGACCGGCTCTTTTGAGTTTTGCGTTGTCAACGCGAAAGCCCATCGGTTCAACGAGGTGAAGTCTTGCTCCCGTTGCGGCGCATGTGCGGGCGATATTGCCTGTGTTCTGAGGAATCTGCGGTTCAACGAGAACAATGTTTAAACTTGGCATTTTATAACTTCCTTAAAAATTATTGACAGTTGTTTTAGCTCCCTCTTAAGGCAAAATAATAGTGAATAATTTTGATTGGAGGGATAAAGTATGTTTGCATCATCCAAAAGCATGGATATGGTTAAAAGCATCGGCATTGGTCTTGCCGTGGGAACAGCCGCTGCGGTTGCAGGCTCGAAAATGATGACAAGAAGCGGCAGAAAGGCATGCCGCAAGAGTGCTGTCAAATGCATGAAAAATGTTGAGAGTATGCTTGACAGCATTGCAATGATGGCGAAATAATCAGCTGTTAAAGCTGCTCATTGCGCGGTCGGTTTCGCCCTGAACCATAAGTTCAACCGCTTCGCATGCTTTTTCGGCAGCTTCTCTGAGCGCATCAAGTTCAGGCTTTTTGAAGCTTGAAAGCACCCAATCCGCAAGGTCATAATCGGGGTGAGGCTTTGCGCCGACACCGAGCTTTACCCTCGGAAAGTTATCGGAATTTAAAAGATAGATTATGCTTTTAATTCCGTTGTGACCTCCGTCGCTGCCTTTGCGCTTGATGCGGAGCTTACCGCAGGGGAAAGATGTGTCGTCAAACACAACAATAATATTTTCGGGCTGTATTTTATAGAAAGCCGCCGCCTGTTTAACCGCTTCTCCGCTGTTATTCATAAAGGTCTGCGGCTTCATCAGCAAGCACCTGTGACCGCCGAGCTCGAGGCAGGCGGTCACGGATTTGAACTGTATTTTGCTTATTTTTTCGCCGTGCTTATCTGCCAGCAGGTCTGCAAACAAAAAGCCTGCGTTATGGCGGGTAAGCTCATATTTTTTGCCGGGGTTTCCGAGCCCCACGATAAGAAATTCGGGCGGACCGGCGGGGACTTTGCGTTTTGAAAAGAAATTCATATGAGTCTTCCTTTAATTATTTTGGGTGTCTTTAATTGCCGCAAGTTTTGTTTCTTCGATGCTTTCTGTGCCGTCGTCATATTCGGCGGGAGTTTTGGTGTAAACAACGCTTATATCCATTGAATCAACGATTTCTCTGATTTCATCGGCTGAAAGCTCAATGTCGGAGCAAAGAATGCTGAGGCTTGCGAGAGCGGGATTTGAGCCGACAGGAAGTCCGAGCTCACCGCCGAGGCTTGATGAAACATAAACGCCATTTTTGCCGTTATCCTTGATTTCATAGCTGTATACGGTTAAATCGTTTTCGCCGATGTTCTGGATTTCAATGTTGATGCCGTATGTGAGCCATTCTTCGGGAGTTGCAAAGAAATTGTTAACCTGTTCTTCACTGAGCTGATATTCTTTTGCAAGTCTGGGCTTGAATCTGTCGGGGTTTTTGATGCATGCTTCAATATAGCCGATGGATTCAATCATTTCACCCTTGACAATTGAAAGCTCGGGTGCGCTTTCATCGGGATTGTTGAAGAATGCGAAATATGCTCCAACTGCGCAGGCTGCTGCAACAACGACAGCTACTATTGCGATAATAATTTTTTTCATGGTTTGGCCCTCCGTATGTGTTTAAGTTATGGTGCGGCATTTTTTACCGTTATTGGCATTATGACAGATTTTTGTAAAAAAAACAATAGATAATATATAAAATCATAAATATTTTACATATTATTAAAAAAGGCTGTTCTCCGCCTTGTGAGAACAGCCCAAAAGCTTTTTGAATTATTCGGTTTTTTCTTGGAATAAATATGCTCCGTTTTCAAAAACACAGATATATTTTTTGCCTGCTTCAAGCTTGCCTTCAAGCATTTCTTCCGAAAGCTTATCTTCAATTTGCTGCTGAATCGCTCTTCTGAGCGGCCTTGCGCCGTAAACGGGGTCAAAACCTGCTTTGCCTATTTCTTCAATGGCGTTTTCTGCAAAATCAAGCTCAAAATCAAGCTCTCTGACTCTCTTTGAAAGAACCGTGAGCATTCTTTTGGCAATTTCGTTAATGTCCTCTTTGCCGAGCTGGTGGAAAACGATGATGTCATCAACTCTGTTGAGAAATTCGGGTCTGAAAACATTTTTGAGCTCGCTCATAACGGCTTCTCTGATTTTCTTTTCGCTCATTGTTTCGTTGCTTTCGGGGGCAAATCCAAGAGTGCCCGCCCCGCTTTGCGCAATCTGTTTTGCACCGACATTGGATGTCATGATGATGATGCAGTTTTTGAAATCAACGCGTCTGCCTTGTGAATCGGTGAGAATGCCGTCTTCAAGAATCTGGAGAAGCATGTTGAATACATCGGGATGCGCTTTTTCTATTTCGTCAAACAAAACAACAGAATAGGGTCTGCGACGTACCTTTTCCGTGAGCTGACCGCCCTCTTCATAGCCGACATATCCCGGAGGAGAGCCGACCAGCCTTGAAACCGTATGCTTTTCCATATATTCGGACATATCGAGCCTTATCATGGCGTTTTCATCGCCGAACATGGATGAAGCAAGTGTTTTGCAAAGCTCGGTTTTGCCGACACCGGTTGGACCGAGAAAAATGAACGAGCCGGTGGGGCGTTTCGGATCTTTAAGACCCGCTCTGCCGCGCCTGATGGCTCTTGCAACCGCGCTGACCGCTTCGTTCTGGCCGACTATGCGTTTGTGAAGCTCTTCTTCCATGTTCAAAAGGCGCTGACTTTCTTCCTGTGTGAGCTGAACAACGGGGATTCCCGTCCATTGAGAAACTATGGCAGCTATTTCTTGCTCACCGACCTCTCCCGTTGAACGGTTGCTCTTTTCGCGCCAGAGACGGCGCTCGTTTTCGAGCTCCTGAGCAATTTTATTCTTTTCGTCGCGGATTGAAGCCGCGTGCTCAAAATCCTGAGAATTAACTGCGGACTGCATTTCTTCGCCCAGCGACTTGAGCTTATCTTCAAGAGCCTTCAAATCGGGCGGAGCAGTAAAAGCTCTGAGTCTGACTCTTGAAGCTGCTTCGTCAACAAGGTCAATTGCCTTGTCGGGCAGATATCTGTCGCCGATATAGCGTGATGACATCTTGACTGCCGCCAGAATGGCGTTATCGGTTATTTTTACCTTGTGGTGAGCCTCGTATTTGTCGCGCAGACCTTTGAGAATTTCAATGGCTTCCTCTTCGCTCGGCTCGCCGACTGTGACGGGCTGAAATCTTCTTTCAAGTGCCGAATCCTTTTCGATATGCTTTCTGTATTCTTCCAGCGTTGTTGCGCCGATAACCTGAAGCTCGCCTCTTGCAAGCGACGGTTTCAGGATATTTGCGGCATCAACTGCACCCTCTGCCGAGCCGGCGCCGATGAGCGTGTGAACCTCGTCTATGAAAAGAATGATATCCTTTGCTTTTTTCACTTCTTCAATGGCATTTCGGATTCTTTCTTCAAAATCGCCTCTGTATTTAGTGCCGGCAACCATACCCGTCAAGTCAAGGGTGATAATCCTTTTGTTGCGAAGAAGCTCGGGCACTTCTCCCGTTGCAATCTTGAGTGCAAGCCCCTCTGCGATTGCTGTTTTGCCGACACCGGGCTCGCCGATAAGGCAGGGATTATTCTTTGTTCGGCGGCTGAGAATCTGAATAACTCTTTCGATTTCTTTCTGTCTGCCGATAACGGGGTCTATTCTTCCTTGTGTTGCAAGCACGGTCAAATCTCTGCCGAACTGGCTGAGGGTGGGAGTGTCCGATTTTTCTTTCGCAGCTTTTTTAGAAGTATCCGAAGCGGAGCTGCTGCCGAGAGCATTGGTCAGGTCATTGAGCAAATCTTGCGGCTGAACACCGAGACGGCTGAGGATTTCGGTTGCCGCGCCCGTGCCTTCGCGGATTATGCCCATGAGGATATGCTCGGTGCCGATATACGAATGCCCCATGCCTTTGCCCTGAAGAATGGCGGTATCAATAATATTCTTTGCTCTGGGTGTGAAGTCATTTGGTGAAAGAACGGTAGGTGAGCCGATACCCATGCTGCTTTTTATGATTGCTTCAACCTCGGAATAAGTTACCTTTTTTGCGCTGAGTGCCGTATAAGCCATTCCGCCGTTTTCGGCAAGCAGACCAAGCAGAATGTGCTCGCTGCCGACATAGGTGTGACCAAGGTTTTCCGCCGATGTTATTGCGCTGTTGAGCGCATCATTGGCTTTCTGAGTAAAGCCCGTAAATCTATACATATTTTCATCCCCCTATATTTAATACAGACGATTTGTTAACCGCCCGTGTGAAGCTATGCCAACGCTTCTCTGACAGCCGCGGCACGAACGGCATCCCTCGATGCGGGATTCACCGCTTCGCTGTTGCCTGCACTTATTGTTGCAGGCTGCATGTTGACTATCAGTTCGTTGATTTTTTCAACAGGCACGTCGATAAGCCCTCTTGCCGCGCCGAGCCTGACAACCGAAATCAGCTCCATGAATTCATCAGTGCTGAGAAGTCTTGCGTTTTTAAGAACTCCGAGAGCTCGGAAAATTTTATCTTCTTCCGCAGGCTTTTTGATTATTTCTGCCGCGGCGGCTCTTTCCTGAGCGATAAGCTGCAAAACAATTGATTTGAGATTTGCAATTGCGGTTTCTTCCGTTATGCCGAGAGTTATTTGGTTGCTTATCTGATACATGTCGCCTCTGGGCTGTGAGCCTTCACCGTTAGCGCCCCTGATGATAAGACCGAGCTTTGAAACTGTGTTTGCAAGGCGGGTCATCTGACCGCAGCGGGTGAGTGCAGGCAGATGAAGCATAACAGAAGCTCTCATTGCCGTGCCGAGATTTGTGGGGCATTGGGTGAGATAGCCGATGCGTTCGTCAAAAGCATATTTAACTTTGCCGTCAATCATGCTGTCGAGTTTATCCGCAATGTCAAAGGCTTCTTCAAGAGCGAGCCCAGATTTCATAACCTGCAGTCTGATATGGTCTTCTTCGCAGAGCATGATGCTCACGCTTTCATCAGAAGAAAGAACAAGCGCACTGCCGTCTTTTTTGGAGGCGAATTCAGGGCTTATCAGATGCCGCTCCGCAAGCGAAACTGCCTGAAGCCTCGACAAATCCTTCATTTCAATATAGCTGAAGTCTTTTCTGTCGTTTTCAAAAAGTATTCCCTTGATAAGTTCGTTGACTTTGTTTTTGCCCGCAATATCAAGCTTTGCGGGGAAGGGAAAGTCATCGAGGTTTCGGGCAAGGCGGATTCGGGTGCTGATAACTATATCTCCCTGGTCGCCCTTTTCAAAATACCATTTCTTCATTTTGCTTCGCCTCCTTCAAGAGCCTTAATTTCATCTCTGATTTTTGCTGCATTTTCAAAATCCTGTTTTTCAACCGCTTCATTCATTGCCGCTCTAAGCTTTTCGATTTTTTCTTCGGTTGTTTCAACCTTCGGCTCTGCGGGTGTTGCAGTGCTGACCTTGCCGCTGTGCTTGATTTTTCCGTGGATTCTCTGAATTGAGGGGAGCAGGCGATCATAAAATGTTCTGTAACAGTCGGCGCAGCCAACTCTGCCGTCGCGCACAATTTCATCAAAAGATGTTCCGCATTTTGTGCATCTTTGGGATTTGCCCGAAGAAAGCGACGGCATCATGTCGCCAAGGAATCCGCCGAAAAGCTCCGAAAGATTCAGACCGAAGCCCGAAAACATATCCGAATAGCCGAGATGGGCGGCGCAGTCCGGGCAAAGATGGCTTTCCGCCATGTCGCCGTTAATGATTTGCTTGATGTGGGTTGTTGCTTCATTCTTTCCGCAGTTCTGACATAACATAATCAATCATCCTTTCCTGTATCTATCGTAATAAGCATTTGTTTGAGTATTGCTGCCCTCACCCTGTCTTTTACCGGTGCAGGCAGAGAGCGGAGCGAGTTTTCGCCAGTTGCCGCAAGCAGAAGCTTTGCGCACGGGGTGTTTATTGTGCCGCTGTGGTGGAGGTTCATGATATTTGCTCTGCATGTGGCAAAATCAATCGAATCGCCCACATGATTTACGGTGTGCATTATCAGCGAGGGGCGGTCAAGCTTGACCCGCGTGATTTTGATATATCCGCCGCCGCCGCGTCTGCTTTCAACAATATATCCCTGCTCGGGTGTGAAGCGCGAAGATATAACATAATTTATCTGGCTGGGCACGCAGCCGAGGGTCTGTGCCAGCTCGTTTCGCTGGATTTCGGTTGTGCCGTCATTTTCCAGCATTTCCATAAGCATTCGTGCTATCTGATTGCTAAGACTCATAAAATCATCTCACTGTATTCAAAATTTGACTTTGACTTTCTTTGACCTTGATTTCATTATAGTCAGGAAAGGTCAAAAGGTCAAAAGTCAAAAAAGGTCAAATTTGAAGAAATGCACGCCGAAATCATTGAATATCTTTAATTATCTCTTGTTTTCTTGATTTTTTGCGATTTTTTAACTTTTTTGAAAAGTCAAAGGTCAGATAAATTATAGGCGTTTTATAATTGACTTATGCTGCCGATATATGATATTATTCCTTAAACACAAGGAAGTGAATTTAATGCAAAAGTCAAAAAGCGTCGCGGGAATCGTCTTTTCTCTGCTTGGCGGGATTTTCTGGGGGCTGTCAGGCTCATGCGGGCAATATCTTTTCACATATCATAATGTCAGCTCGGATTGGCTTGTTCCGATAAGAATGCTTTCAACGGGAATAATTCTGCTGTGTATCAGCGCAATGAGACACAGGGGTAATATATTCGATGTATGGCGCGGTAAAAGCAATTTTATTCGCATGGGGGCATTCACTCTTTTCGGGCTGATAATGTGCCAATATTCATATTTCACGGCAATAGAGCTTTCGGATGCGGGCACGGCAACTGTTTTGCAATATCTTTCGCCCGCGATGATATTGGTTTTCACTTGTTTTAAAAATAAAAAACTGCCGATGGCGGCGGAGGTTATTGCGATAATTCTTGCAATCGGCGGCACTTTTGTTATTGCAACGGGCGGCAAGGTCAGCAGCCTTGCCGTATCGCCTGCGGCTCTTTTCTGGGGAATAATCGCAGGCGTGTTTCTTGCATGTTATTCACTTATCCCCGTGCCGCTGCTGAAAATTGCGGATACACCGACTGTGCTCGGATGGGGGATGCTTATAGGCGGAGCTGCGCTTATGCCCGTTTTCAGACCGTGGGAGAGCATGCCCGAAATTACCTTTTCGCTTATTGCCGCGCTGGCGGGTGTTATTATCCTCGGAACGGTTATTGCCTACACTTTTTATCTTGAGGGTATTCACCTTATCGGCGCAACAAAGGCAAGCATAATTTCAAGCATTGAGCCCGTTTCGGCAACGGTTATTTCCGCCTTGTGGCTCGGCACGGATTTTTCTTTTGCGGATATAATCGGATTTGCCATGATTATATCAACCATATTCATTATTTCATTCCATAGAAGCAGAGCGTAAACAGACAGCTTTACATTTTTCTTTTACGATGATATAATATTCTTATTATTTATAAAAAGGTGTAAGTTATGAACGGATTCAGAAAGGAGTATCTCGGCTCGGGTGTGACTGCTTTTGTTTCGGATTCTCATGCTTTCGGCACGGATGCGGTTTTGCTTGCTGATTTTGCCGCGCCCTCAAAAAGAGCGGTTTGCTGCGACCTTGGCTCAGGCTGCGGAATAATTCCGCTTCTCTGGTGCAAAAAAGAAACGGGTAAAATAACCGCGGTTGAGATACAGTCACTCGGTGTTGATCAGATAAACGCCGCAATTGAATATAATTCCCTTTCTGAAAGGTTGACTGCCGTCAATGCCGATTTGAAGGAGCTGAAAGGCGTTGTACCTTTTGGGTGCTTTGATGTTGTGACGATGAATCCGCCGTATAAAGCGAGCGGCGCGGGGATAGAGAGCCGCAGCGGAGCGGATAAAATCGCAAGGCACGAAACCATGTGTTCGCTCAGTGATATCTGCCAAACGGCAAAAAAACTTCTCAATTTCGGCGGCAGGCTGTGCATGTGCATCCGCCCCGAAAGGCTTGCGGAGCTTATTTACGAAATGCATGCTGCTGATATTGAACCTAAACGGCTTAAGCTTGTTTCAAAATGCCCCGGCAAAGCACCGTGGCTTGTGCTGATTGAAGGCAGAAGAGGCGGAAAGGTCGGAATGACTGTTGAGCCCGAGCTTTTTGTTCACTCGGCAGACGGCGGATACTCCGCTGAAATGAAAAAAATATACGGTGATTATCTTTTGGAGAACAGGGGTGAAAACGCATGAGCGGAACTCTTTATGTTGTCGGAACTCCGATAGGAAATCTTGGCGATTTTTCGCCCAGAGCACTTGAAACGCTTGAAAAATGCGATTTTATAGCCGCTGAGGATACGAGGGTCACTCTGAAGCTTCTCAACCGTTTTGGAATAAAAAAACCGATGGTCAGTTATTTCGAACATAACCGCTTTGAAAGAGGTCCTGCAATTGCGGAAAGACTTCTTTCAGGAGAAAGCTGTGCGATAGTTACGGATGCGGGTATGCCCGCCATATCAGACCCGGGTGAAGATTTAGTGAAGCTTTGTATAGAAAAGGGGATAAGGGTTGAGGCGGTTCCCGGTCCTTGTGCGTTTGCAACGGCTCTTGCGGTTTCGGGTATGCCGTCAAAAAGATTCACCTTTGAGGGCTTTTTGCCCGTTGAAAAGACGTCAAGACGAGAGCATATTTCATGGCTTTCCGATGAAACAAGAACCATGATTTTTTACGAAGCACCGCACAAATTATCACAAACTCTTACCGACCTTGCTGCAGCATTGGGTGACAGAGAAATCGCCATAGTCAGAGAATTGACGAAAATTCATGAGCAGGTTATAAAGACTACTCTTTGTGCCGCCGCGGAAAAGTATTCAAAAGAGGATTTGAAGGGCGAAATCGTTCTCATTATCAAAGGGGCAGAGCCAAAGACCGACGAGAAAATGACCGTTGAACAAGCGGTTGAATACGCAAAAGGCCTTGTTGCTGACGGAGAGAGCAAAACTCAGGCGGCAAAAATTGCCGCAAAGGAAAGCGGATTAAAGAAAGGCGATATTTATAAATTACTTATAGAGGAATGATGACATGATTCAGTATTTTCTGGAAAGACCTTATTTGATTTTCATATTGCTTGCAACGGTGGTTTTAACTTTGTTCGTTTGCATAAAAGCGGGTCAGGCAAGCTCAAAAAGGTCAAAGGCAAATGAAAATTTGATAAAAAAGCTTAAGGAAGAAAACGAGCTTCGCGGTGAATTCGCGATTCTTACGCCTTCTCTTGCGAAAAATGCCGTTCCGACACGTCTTTTCAAGGGCGTTGCGCTCAATCTTCAGAAGCGTGTGTCAAATGCGGAGGATATGGTTGCGGAATTCGAAAAGCTCACACAGGAGCAAAAAGAAATATATGCTTTGTCCTTTGTTGCTGAAGACGGCGGCGAAAAGCTGAGCGGATTTTTCAGAACCAACGGTCAGCCGCTTACGGGCGAGGCTGTGAATGCCGTGAAACGTCTTTTCGGCGGCAAAGCGGCTGAGATTTTTGAACTTGAATATAAAGCTTTTGATTCTGAAAATGAGGATGTTTCGTTTGTTCCGTCAGAGATTGAAGCGGCTGACAGGGAGTTTTCCGAATTGATAAGTGAAGATGCTCTCGGCGAAACAGCAGGAAGGTTCATTGCGGAAAACATTGAAAAATTTATATGAATAATTTCCCTCCCGTTACAAAGTCTAAAAGTAACGGGAGGTATTTTTATGGAATTTAAAGGCAGCAGAACAGAAGCAAATCTTATGGCGGCATTCGCGGGCGAATCCCAGGCGCGAAACAAATATACCTATTATGCCGCGAAAGCAAAAGAAGACGGCTATGAGCAGATAGCCGCGATTTTTACCGAAACTGCCAACAACGAAAAGGAGCATGCTGAAATCTGGTTCAAGCAGCTTCATGACGGTTCGGTTCCGTCAACTGCAGAGAATCTGCTTGATGCGGCCGCGGGCGAGAACTATGAATGGACCGAAATGTATAAGGAGTTCGAGCGCGTTGCAAATGAAGAGGGATTCGTTCAGATTGCCGCTCTTTTTAAAATGGTCGGAGCTATCGAAAAAGAGCATGAGAAGCGTTTCAGAATTCTCAGCGAAAATCTTGAAAAGGGTCTTGTTTTTGCAAGAAACGGAGAAACTGTTTGGCTTTGCCGCAACTGCGGACATCTTCACGTCGGAAAAGAAGCGCCCGCGGTCTGCCCCGTATGCACTCATCCGAGAGCTTATTTTGAAATCAAGGCAGAGAATTATTAAAGGGACAGCCTCATCTTGAGGCTGTCCCCTAATATTAATATTTATCCATACTTTCGACATCAAGCACGAATACGGTTGCACCGCCAACCTTAACCTCTTCTTCAAGAGAATTTTTCTGCAAACCTCTGCCGAGTGAATCGGTTGTCATTGCAATTTTGCTTCTTGTTTGTGAATACTGATGAATAATTTCTTTTGCCCTTGCAACTCGGTCATCTTCCGCTCCGATGAGAAGAGTCGTGTTGCCGATCATAAGGAATCCGCCCGTTGTTGAAAGCTTTGTGACGCTGTAGTTTTCCTTTGTGAGTGTTGCGGAAACAACGGCACTGTCGTCGTTATTTACTATTGCAAGAATAAGTTTCATAATTATTATTTCCTTTCTGTATTACATATCGGGTAAAATAAGCTTCTGACTGCGTTTGTCAAGTGCGTATATATTCGGAATTTCATAGCGGTTATCGTTGCCGTCCTTAATAAGTATACGCTTATCGTAAAACATTTTCATTGACTGAATGTGATTGATAATCTCAAAGGTGTAAATGCCTCTGTCGGTTTCAACATTCCACATCCATATCTTATGTTTTTCGGAGCGGCTGATAAGTCTTGTGATTTTGGGAATTCTGTAGTATTCCTCAAGGCAGCCGAGAAGAAGCTCTCTTTGTTCGGGTTCCATATTATCAAGCTTTCTGATAATAAACTGTTCCTCGCCGTTTTCGTCAAGGAATGTTATATATTCTGAAAGACCGCTGACGGGAAAAAGTCTGCGCGGCTCAAGATTGTAAAGCTTTTCGCCCGTGAAGAATTCAACATCGCAGAATATTTTGTCTTTAACGGTTATGCGTATTTCGTTGCCGTCTATAAAATGCCTTGCCATCTGAACCCCTCCTTATTCAAAGTTTTCCGCTGCTTTTTCGGCGGCAACCTGCTCACTCATAGACTGAATCTGAATGAGCTTATAGTATTTACCTTTAAGAGCCATGAGCTCGTCGGGTGAGCCGAATTCGATGATGTTGCCTTTATCAACAACGATGATTTTGTTTGCCTTGCGAAGAGTTGAAAGGCGGTGGGCAATCATGAGCGTTGTTCTGCCTCTTATTAGGCGGTTTATCGCATCCTGAATCAGTTTTTCCGTTTCTGAGTCAACGGCAGATGTTGCTTCGTCAAAAATAAGCACTCCGGGATTTTTAAGAACAGCTCTGGCAATTGAAAGCCGCTGCTTTTCGCCGCCGGAAAGACCGACACCTCTTTCGCCGAGCATTGTGTCATATGCATCGGGCAGACGCGAGATGAAACCGTGAGCGTTCGCGATATCTGCCGCGTTGAGCACCTGCTCGGGGTGAGCGTTGGGCAGGGAATAGGCGATGTTGTTGAAAATCGTGTCGCGGAACATCATCGGCTCCTGCTGAACATAGCCTATCTGCGAGCGGTAATATGCCATATCGATATTTTTGATGTTGACATCGTCAACCAGAATTTCGCCCTCGTAGTCGTCATAAAAACGCATAAGCAGATTTATGAGAGTTGATTTGCCCGAACCCGTTGTTCCTACTATGCCCACAACGTCGCCCGGTTCAATAACAAAGTTGATGTCATTGAGAACCTTTTTTGAGCGGTCAAATGAGAAATTGACATTTTTAAACTCGATTTTACCTCTCATAACATCAAGGGTTTCGTTTTTGCCGAAATCGTGTTCGGGTTCGGCATTTATGATATCCATAACCTTTTCGGTTGATGCAAGAGCGTTCTGGTATGAGTCGCTGAGATTTGCGAAAAAGTTGACGGGGTTGTAGAACATGCTTGTATATGAAATAAACGAAACAAGAACACCGAGCGAAAGCTTTTCGGGGGTGTTGATAACCATGTTTCCGCCCACAAACCAGATTATTACCGAGCCGCAGGTGATAAGAAAAGTTATTGCGGCGGGGAAGATTGCGGCGATTTTTGCAACCTTTTTATCTTCATAAAGCCAGTCATCAACGTTGTTTGAGAATTTTTTGATTGCTTTTTCTTCATTTGAAAAAGATTTAACAATTCTGATTGCGGGAATTGAGTCTGCGAGTATGCTTGAAATTGCAACGCCTCTGCGCCATATGCGGCGATAAAGAGGTCCGATTTTTTTGCCGAAATAGCGGCTGCAAATAACAACAATCGGAACGGGAGTGAGTGAAAGCAGGGTTAATTTCCAGTTCATTCCCATCATGATAATGATTATGCCGATCATCATGAACAGCTGCACAACCGCTTCCTGAGTTATTCTGAGCATAAACTGCTGAAGCACCGTTGTGTCGGAATTAACGCGGTTGATAACAGAACCCGTTGAGGTTTTGTCATAGAACTTCATCGGCAGATACTGCGCTTTTGCGTAAATCTCCTTTTTGAGGTCGGCAATTATTCCGTCGCCTGCAATTCTGAGAATATAAGAGCGCCAAGCACCGACCGCATATTGCAGAAAATAAACTCCGAGAAGGAAGAGGATGACATAAACCAGCATTTTCTTATCGCCGTTCGGTATAACGTTATCAACCATCATGCTTGTTACATAGGGAGGAACAAGAGCTGCGGCGGTTGTTATAACCGAAAGGAAAATGCAGAAAATGAGCTTGCCTGAATGAGGCTTTATGTATCTGAGCAGGGTGGATGCCATTTTCTTTTTGCCCTTACAGTTAAGGCAGTCTGCGTTTGGATAAGGCAGCTTTCTGCCGCATTTCGGACAGAAAGAGCGCAGGTTTTTAAAGGTTACCTCTGCTGCGGCAAGTCTGTCTTCAATGCTTTCGCCTTCGTTGACCTTTGTAATGAAATCCGCAACGGCATCGCACACATCGGCAACCGCAAAGGTGAAGCGCATCAGGTCGATTGATGAGCCGCCCGTTGTTTTTGCCTTAAGCACGGCGTTTCCGTACATTCGCTTGACGGAAATTTCGGCAATGTTTGCAAAATCAAGGCTCAGAAAGCCTCCGTCAAAACAATCGCTTATTGCAACAATTCTGTTTTGGCAGACATAGACTGCGCCCTCGCCGTAGTCACTGTTGAGCGATAGGTCACCGCAAACGGCAAACAGAGGAGCTTCGTTTCCGGCAAACTGTTCCTGAGCGATTCGTTCGATTTTCTTGCTTACGGGCTTGTTAATCAATAAATTCGCGGGTATCATTCTATACACCCCTTTTCACTGAATTTCGACTTCATTCTATGGCGAAAAAAACAGGAAGTCAACAGATTTTTTCAATTTTTTTACATTTCGTTGAAATGACTAAACCATGGGTCTGTTTATTGTGATTTTAGATAAAAATTGTCTTTTATGTGAGGGTTTTGCCGAGCATCGGCGAATAATATTTAATTGTTAATTTATTCGTAATATTTTTGTAATTGCTTTTATAATAAATAGGTGATATAATCTTAAATGGTTTATTATGACATTCAGAACAGGGGGAAAATGATGAAAAAGTGTATTATTATAGGCGGAGGACCTGCGGGTCTTACGGCGGGATATGAGCTTTTGAAAAAATCGGGTGAATACGAAGTTGTTATTCTTGAACAGAGCGAGGCTCTCGGCGGCATTTCGAGAACTGTCAGATATAACGGCAACAGAATGGATATAGGCGGTCACAGGTTCTTTTCAAAAGACAAAGATGTAACCGATTTCTGGGCTCAGCTTATGCCGACTCAGGGCGCGCCGTCAATTGATGATAAAATCCTCGGCAGAGAAAAGCCGCTTGTCAATGGAGGACCCGACCCCGAAAAAGAAGACAGGGTTATGCTCATTCGCCGCAGAATTTCAAGAATATACTATCTCAACAAGTTTTTTGACTATCCTATTTCAATGAAGCCGCAGACCTTTATCAATATGGGTCTGCCCAGAACGGTTAAGGCGGGCTTCAGCTATCTCAAATCAACTGTTTCAAAGAAGGAAGAAACTTCTTTGGAAAACTTCTATATTAACCGCTTCGGCAAAGTTCTTTATTCAATGTTTTTTGAGGGCTACACCGAAAAGCTCTGGGGCAGACATCCGAGCGAAATCTCTGCCGATTGGGGCGCTCAGCGTGTCAAGGGGCTTTCAATCCTTGCCGTTATCAAGGATATGCTTTCAAAGCTTGTTCCGAATAAAGACCGTAAGGTTGAAACCTCTCTGATTGAAGAATTTGTTTATCCCAAATACGGTCCCGGTCAGCTTTGGGAAACGGTCGGCGCTGAATTCGAGAAAATGGGCGGCAAAATTCTTTATAACAAAAAAGTTACCGATATTGATGTTTCAGGCGGAAAAGTCAACAGCGTCAAATGCGACGACGAAACATTTGAAGGCGATATTTTTATTTCTTCAATGCCCGTTAAGGATCTGGTTGCCGGCATGGGCAGCGAAGTGCCCGCCGATGCAAGGGAAATCGCCGAGGGCTTGCCCTACAGAGATTTTGTAACGGTCGGTTTGCTGCTTAACAAGCTTAATCTTAAAAACGAAACCGATATAAAAACTCTCGGCAACATTGTTCCCGACTGCTGGATTTATGTTCAGGATGTCGGCGTGAAGCTCGGAAGAATTCAGGTTTTCAACAACTGGTCGCCCTATCTTGTCAAAGACCCGCAGAATACCGTTTGGATAGGTCTTGAGTATTTCTGCACAGAGGGCGACGAATTCTGGAATATGGATGAAAAAACGTGTGTTGATTTTGCGGTTAAGGAGCTTAAGAGCATGGGTGTTATCGATGCGGATGCCGAGGTGCTTGACAGCCACCGCGAAAAGGTGCAGAAGGCATACCCCGCATATTTTGACACCTATGACCGCATTGATGAGCTTGTTGAATATCTTGATACCTTCGGTAATCTCTATTGTGTCGGCAGAAACGGTCAGCACAGATATAATAACATGGACCATTCCATGGTAACCTCTTTTGAAGCTGTTTCAAATATTATCAGCGGCAAACAGACAAAAGAAAACATATGGAATGTTAACACCGAAGCTGAATATCATGAGGAGTCCGCGAATGAAGACGGCAAAAAGAATTGACGGTTTCAGGCTTGTTGCGCTGATATTTGCCGTTTCGCTTATTGCGGAGATTGTTTTTTCAAACTTCACATGGCTTGCTTATGTTGTAGGCAGAGGCGGTGCGGATGATTATTTGCCCGAACAGTCCGAAAGCTATGTTATTACTCCCGCAGAGAACTATATCAGTTTTGAATGTGAGTCTGTTCCGCTTCACTCCGTCAGCTTTAATGCTGTTTCTTTGAACAATCAGATTGATGATTCGTTTGTGACGGTCAGTTATTACATTTTTGACGAAAATAATCTGACCAACGCTTCCGTTGCAAGAAACGAAAAAATCGCAATCGGCACGCAGCCGAGACAAGTTAAAGCTTATATGAACTCAATGGGCAATGCGGGCTGTGTGGGAATGCAGTTTGAAGAGCTTCCGTGTGACCTTGAGATTTCGGGGATTGTTATTAATCCTCACTATGAGTTCAGCTTTGATTTACTCAGATTTGCTTTCATTTTTGCTCTGCTTGCTTTTATGTTTGTTTTTAAAGCAAAAACAAGCAAGCAGATTCGTGATGAAATGACCTTCGGTCAGGCGGCTCTGCTTTCATGTGCGGTCTGCTGCTTTATGTCGGCTGTTTTTACCGTGCTGTGCATGACAAGCGAATACGGCAACTATATTTCTTATCCGCTTGACGGCGATGTTGAATACTATCACCCGTATATTCAGCAGTTTGATGCTTTTATGAAGGGGCAGCTGCATTTTGATGTTTCTGTTTCTCCCGAGCTTGCGGCACTTGAAAACCCTTACAGCCCCGATGCCCGCGAAGGAATTAATTATCTTTATGACAGAGCGTTTTTTGACGGAAAATATTATTCGTATTTTGGTATTGCCCCTATAATCACGATTTATTATCCTTTCTATCTTATAACGGGATTTTTGCCTGTTGACAGCGTTGTTATGGGCATTTTCTCGGTGCTTGTTGCGCTGTTTTTGCCTCTTGCCGTTATCGAATGGGCAAAGCTCAGAGGCAATAATATGCGTCCGTGGCTTGCGGCGCTATGTGCTGTCGGTGCATATTTTTCAAGTGCGGTTTTGCTTATACAGCGCGGCAGAATGTCGTTTTATTATATTGCAAGCCTTGCGGGAATGGCGTTTGTTGCAGCGTTTGTTTTCTTTGTGCTTAAAGCACTTGGCACAGAGAAAAAAGCGGCGAGGCTTGTGCTTATGCTATTGGCGGGTATCAGCTTCGGGCTCGGCTTTTTGTCGAGAATCAATTCCGTGCTTCCCGCCGCGATTATAATAGCGGTGTTTGTTATAATCTATTTTATTCACAGCATCAAATCAAAGCGGATTTCTGCTTTTATTGCGGAAATGGCGGCGCTTGCCACGCCCGTTGCGGCGGCAATTGCCTTTTCGCTTTATTATAATTACATACGCTTCGGAGATATGCTTCAATTCGGCTCAAGCTATCAGCTTACAATTATGAACGCGTCTCTTTATGAGATGAAGGCGGGCGGTTTGTTTTATTCGCTGTTTTATTACTTTTTGCAACCGTTTGCCGCCTCTGACAGATTCCCGTATGTTCAGTTTGCGTATCATCATTTTGCCGATTTCGGCAGGAATGTTTATACGGACAGCAATTTCGGAATTTTTGCCTTCCCGTTTATGCTCTCATTGCTGCTGAGCCCGGTTATTTTTAAAAGCAGGCAGATAACGCGAAACGGCAAAGCTCTTCTTGCTGCGGCGCTCGGCTCGTTTGTGATAACCGCGTTTGCTGATTTCTGCATGGGCGGAGTTATATTCAGATACACGGCGGATATAACCTTGCTTGCAGCCTTTGTTTCGGCTGTTATTTTGCTTGAGATTTGTGCTCTTGTGCAGAAGAATCACACCGCCGAGGTTTCAGGCATCGCTGAAAAATCCGTTGCGGTGCTGACAGGTTCAAACGTTTTGGTTTCAAGCCTTGCTTCAATTATGCTTAACGGAAACCTTGCGGTCTATGACCCTGATATCTATATTGCAATCAAAGAATTTTTTGTGTTCTGGAATTGAGGAAACAAATGACTGTTGATTTAAAAAAACTGAAAAACCGATTTGCTTTTGCGGCTGCGGCGCTTTTTGCTGCGGCTTCACTTGCAACGGTTATATATTACATTATCCTGCCTTCTGAAGCTTTTTTTCACGCAGACTGCTCTGACACAATTCTCTGGGCTCAGGCAAGCTATGACGGCGGCAGCCTTTTTAATCCCGATTTCGGCTATGCTGCCATGCTGCCTTTCGGCGGAACGATGCTGATGCTTCCGTTCATTGGTGCTTTCGGCGTTTCAATGACAACCCACCACATAGGAATGGTGCTGTTTACTCTTTTGTTTTTTGCTTCCGTTATGCTTTTATGCAGAAGCCTTAAATTCAGCTGGACACTGTCACTGACCGCCCTGGGTACAATGGCTATGCTCCTCTGCTCTTCTGCAAAGCTGAGAGAAATATTTTATGAGCATGTTATTTATTACAGCATCGGTGTTCTTATAATCTGTGTTCTGCTTTCGCTGCTGATAAGATTCAACTCTGCTTTTGAGAGCGGTAAATCATCAATGCTGCTTGCCGTAATCGTTTTTTGTACGGTTGTTTTTTCTGTTCTTTCTGCTCTTGACGGAATGCAGATTATCGCAACGGGCATATTGCCTGTCCTTTTTGCGGCGGTTGCCGAGATGTTTTTTGAAAAGGACAGAAAACTGTTTTCGAAAGAAGGCAGATTATCGCTTTGCTGGTGTCTTATCTGTGGTTTTTCAACCGTTTTGGGCATGTGGCTTTTGGCGCAACTCAGCGAAGGAATTTCCGCAGGCTATGCAGGCGCATATTCGCAATATGCCAACATGGAGGACTGGCTCGGAAATCTGGGCAAGTTCCCGCTGCATTGGTTCTGGCTTTTCGGCGTTGATGCCGAATACGGCATGGGGATTTTTTCAATCGAATCGATTCTGAATATCGTCAGAATTGCTTCTGCGGCGATAGTTGCTGTTGTGCCTTTTATTGCTCTGATATTCTATAAAAAATTCGACAGAGCCTCAAAGCTTCTTATCTGGGCGCATTTCGGAGCTTCCGCCGTTATAATGTTCGGCTATGTTTTTGGTATCCTTTCGGCGGCTAACTGGCGTTTAAGCCCCATGATATGCACGGGTATTCTTGTCTGCTTCGCATCATTCAGGGCAGCAAAAGAGCATGCCGTTGCTCTCAGATTGTCCGTGGCTGCCGCGTGTGTTTTAATTCTCATGAGCGGCATTTCATTCAAAACCGTTGCCGAAATGGATAAAAACGGAATTGAACTGAATGAGAAATATAAGCTTGCACAGATTCTTGAAGAAAAAGGGCTTAACTACGGTTATGCTACATTCTGGAATTCGCAGACAATAACCGTTCTTTCGGATTCAAGAGTCAGGGCGGCGAATGTTGATATTAATGAAAACGGAATAGCCCCCTGCGCTTACCAGACAAATAAAAAATGGTTTGAACCGCAGGAGGGTGTTGAAAAATATTTTGTTTTGGCATCGGACTATGAGGTTTCCGTTTTGCAGTCCACAACAGACTGGGCGCTTTTTGAGATGCTTGCGGTTGAAACTATAGAAATTGAGGGTTATAAAATATTTATTTTTGATTCTCTGTTTTTTCTGAGTTGATAATCAGCCAATAAATATTGCTTATGGGCGGCGGCGCAATGCTTGCCGCTCTTTTTGCATTTTCAGCCGCTTTGTGAAGCATGGGAAAGAGATTTACAGTTTCCCCGTTTTGTTTTTCAGCTGAACTGCTGAGAACAAAAACCGCATATTCCTTTCCGAGGCTTATTTTTCTTGCATTTTCATCGGCGATGAATAATGACGAAGCAACGGCAGTTATGCTCAAAACGGCAATGACCGTCAAAGCGTATGCTCTGATTATTTTCACTTGTTTTCTCCTTTGCAATAATCGTCCATGAGTGAAGCAAGGGAAGCGGCGAGCATTCTGCCCGAATAGCAGGCCTCTTCAAGCGTGTTCGCTTCGCTGCCCATTTCAATCAGCAGACTGAATCGGGTCATATCCATATTATATTTTCTTGGTGAAAAGAGAACGGGGCGCATCAAGCCGGGGAACATGGTTTCGCATTTTTTCTGAAGCTGCAGAGCAAAGCAGAGATTATATTCCCAGTCGGGAAAATCCTTTATTTTGCCTTCTTCTGCTCCCGTTATTATCATCAGCTGCGCCGCTTTTTTGCCGGCGATAGTATTGACGGGTTTGATTTTAGTGCCGTCATCATTTGTTATTGCATCTCGGTGAATATCCAGAACAATCTGTATTTCGGGATGATCTTCAAGATGCTTGCTGACCGTTTTGCGCGAGCTTGGATATGAATCGTTATAGCTGTCGTCATGGATGGTTTTATCATGAATAACAGTATACCCCCGAGATGTCAGATAATTCGCGATTTCCGTGCCGACGCGAACAATATTTATGTTTTCGTCGTTGCTTCTTGCAATATAGTCGCAGGCATACCAGCTGCGCTCAATCATTTCATAGCCCTCGGAGGTGTGACTGTGAAAAATCAGAACGGCGGGCTTGGATTTATCTACCGAAAGTTCAAGCGGCTTTGCAAGAACCTTTTCGATGTCAAGCGGTTTTGTTTCGGTTGTGTTTTTGACCCGAACATTTCCGAAGGAATGGGTGACACCTGCTTTTTCATATGTAATCGAGCTTATTCCGCCGTCCTTTGTGTCATCGGCAAAGAGCTTTGTGTATTTTTTTATAAGCTCCTTGATGTCATCGGGAGTTTCTGTTATGTCGGAGTCGGCGGCTGTTTCTTCAACCGTCAGCTTTGTTGTTTGCTCGGTTGCGGCAGCGGTGCTTTTTTGTGTTGTTTCAGATATTTCCGTTTCTTCCGCAGCCATACCGTTTCCCGAATAAAACATAACCGATGCCATGGCGAGAGACAGCTTGCCCGTTACGCCGCCGAGGCACAGCGCGGTGATAACAGCTGCCGATATAACAAAGGTGATGATATCCGAATATCTTTCAGTTCCTTTTTTCATTATATACTCCTTTTTAACACATATTGATATACTATAAATATATGTGTTGAATCGGTGTTTAATGGTTACAAATTGTAACATTCCAATGATTTTTTGTAACTGTTTTGTATTTGTATTGTAATTTGAAAAGGTGGTTTTTTACAGTAAAATACAATATAATAAAAATATAACAAGTATGATTTTCGTTTTAGGAGCGGAAGTGCAACCGCTCTTGAAATTTCCCCCATCCATCCTTTCAATGTGAATTACAAAGTCGAAAAAGGGCTGCCTCATTAATGAGACAGCCCTTCGGCTTTTTATTTAAATGAACAAATCAGCTATCAGACCGATGAAACCGATAACTATTGCAGAGAGAAATTCTCCGAGGTTATCGGCATTTTTTATGCTTGCTTCAAAACGAATGCCGACATCTTCGGTTGACGGTGCAAAGCATATTCCGTCGATGCTGACATCTGCGTTTTCGCCCGAGAAACAGAATTCTATATCTTTCACTTTGCTGAGCTTGTCGTTGGGATATGTTATGCCGCATTCGTTGCCGAAAAGATAAAGGCTGTTGAGGTCAAGCGTGATGCTGTGCCAATTGCCGTCGGCAGGGACAACTGCTCCTGTTTCGGCTGTGTTTTCAACAGCGGGCGAATACCATGAAACGGCGCCTTTGCTGATTCTGAGGCTGTCAAATGAGATGTCTGACGAACCGTTGTTGCGTATTTTAAAGGTTATTTTGCCGTAATCGGAATAATCGCTGTCATCATCTCTGAAAAGAGCTGTTCTTGCGCCGTCTTTATAAGATAAAACGGGGCTTATGCTGAAATTTTTCTTATTTGCGGTTATGTTCATGCAGTCTGAAAATGCAATTGATGCGCCGTCTGTCGACCATGAATTATATTCCTTTGAGAAAGTGTCATCAATATTGTGCCAGGTCAGCTCATTTTCACAGTCCGCCCAGGGTTTGTCTGCCCAATAATGTGTGCCGACCGTGGAATCTGTAACAAACGGGCTTACGGGCAACGCAAGCTCACCGTTTTCCGTTGCAAAAAGATTTGAGCGAATATTGCTCAGACAGTATGCATAGCTTGCGGATTGGGGGTTCGGAACATATTCGCTCCAAATTTTCACCGTGTCCGTGCCGATGATTTCAGCATTTGCCTGAACATAAATGCCGTCATCGCTGCAGACCGCGAAGCCGTAAAGCTTGTTGCCGTTGACCATAAGACCGCTGCCGACATTCTGAAGCTTAACATAAACGCTGCCGTCTTTTATTTCCGAGCTTTTAACCGTTGCTGCAGTAAAGGTGTCCTTTTTATTGTAGACAAGCCCCTTTGCGGCGAATGCCATGCGCTCGCCGATTTCCTTTTTGCTTTCAGGGTGGATATATCCCGCTTCGGGAATAAAGGTGACAGGCAAATCATATATTGTGACCATTGCCATACTGTCTGCATTTTTTGCTTGCAATTCTGAATATCCGACATTCCATTTTGCGGGTTCGGTAATGCTGTCAAAATAGGGGTATGCAGCAATCTGTGTATATATAACCGGCAGACTGCTGTCGTCGAGGCCGAAATAATCCTCATACGAGCTTTGCATGAGCTCCATCACATTTGAATAGTATTCAGTGCTGAAATTCATCATAAGATCGCTTTCGCCCTGATACCATATCATGCCGGCGGGGTTGAAGCTCCTGAGGGGCGCTATTCTTTGATTGAAGTTGGTTGTCATGTCATGATATACATTCTGATCGTTTTCTTTCCAGTCGGCTTTTTCAATATATCTGCCGTTTGCCTGCAAATATGATTTGACTTCGGTACTGCCATCTATTGCTTCTCGTGAAAGCCAAGAAGCGATTGTTGTGCCGCCGAGTGCAACATTGAGAATGCCGACGGGCATATCAAGCTCTTTTTCCATTTCATTTGCAAAATAATATGCAACGGCGCTCATGCTGTAGACAGCGGGGTCTTCACCCGTTATCCATTTAGCACCGATAATGTCTTGCTGAGGGTCGACGGGAAGAAGCTCCTTTGAGCCTTTGTATTCGGGATAGTCGGGAATAAGCATAACTCGAAGATTTTTGCTCAGCTTCTCGCCGCTTGCAAACATATCTCTGCCGTGCTTTGCCTGAGCGAGGGGATACATCATGTTGCTCTGGCCGCTTGCAAGCCAAAGCTCACCGAAAACAATATTGTTAAGTTTTGCAAACTCTGTACCGCTGCATTTGAGCACGATGCTGAATTCGTCATAACCACCCGGCGGAGAAGCGAATGAAACTGAGAAAACGCCGTTTGACACAGTGCATTCGCCCGATGTAACAAGAGCATCTGATTCATCAAAAAGCTCAGCAGTTATTTTGCTGCCGTTTGGTGCAGTGCCCGAAATAACGGCATCTTTGTTTTGCTGAAACAGCATGTTGTCGCTGTAAATGCTGTAAAGCTTTGCATTGGAATCAGCCGCGTAAGTGGCGGGAATACTGCTTATTCCGAGCATAGCCGCAATGCTGAGAGCAAGAAATTTTTTTAACATCATAAAGACCCCTTTGTGTATTTGAATCTAATATAGATAATATCACTTGCAGAAAATGAAGTCAATAAAAAAGGAACCCGAATTTTCATTCGGATTCCATGTTGGTTAATTGTTATCAGATAAGACCCTGAGCCATCATCGCATCGGCAACCTTGATGAAGCCTGCAATGTTTGCACCTGCAACAAGGTCATAGCCGAGGCCGTATTTTTCTGCAGCTGCAGCAGAATTGTCATGGATATTCTTCATGATTTGCTTAAGCTTTGCATCAACTTCCTCTGCTGTCCAGCTGTATCTCATTGAGTTCTGGCTCATTTCGAGAGCTGAAACTGCAACGCCGCCTGCGTTAACTGCCTTTGAGGGAGCAACTGCCTTGCAGTTTTCTTTGAGATATGCAAGAGCATCGTTGGTTGTGGGCATGTTTGCAACTTCGATGTAGTAGGGAACGCCGTTTGCAACAAGCTTTTCAGCCTGCGCCATGTTGATTTCGTTCTGAGTTGCGCAGGGCATTGCAACATCAACCTTAACGCCCCAGGGTTTTTCGCCGGGGAAGAACTGCGCACCAAACTTGTCTGCGTAATCCTGAACTTTATCTCTGCCTGATGCACGCATTTCAAGCATATAGTCAATTTTTTCGGGAGTGTTGATACCGTCTTCGTCATAAACATAACCGTCAGGACCGGAGATTGTAACAACCTTGCCGCCGAGTTCGGTAATCTTCTTTACTGCGCCCCATGCAACGTTGCCGAAGCCTGAAATCGCAAAAGTTTTGCCCTTGATTTCTTCTCCGAAATGTTTGAACATTTCAACTGCATAGTATGTTGCACCATAGCCTGTTGCTTCGGGTCTGATAAGTGAACCGCCGTAGGGGAGACCCTTGCCGGTGAGAACGCCGTTTTCGAATGCGCCCTTAATGCGTCTGTATTGACCGTAAAGATAGCCTATTTCTCTGCCGCCGACGCCGATATCGCCTGCGGGAACGTCAACATCGGGGCCGATGTGTCTGTAAAGCTCTGTCATGAAAGCCTGGCAGAAACGAAGAATTTCAGCATCGCTCTTACCTCTGGGGTCAAAGTCTGAGCCGCCCTTTGCACCGCCGATAGGAAGACCTGTAAGGCTGTTTTTGAAGGTCTGTTCAAAGCCGAGGAACTTCATGATACCGCTGTATACTGAGGGATGGAAACGCAGACCGCCCTTATAAGGACCGATAGCTCCGTTGAACTGAACTCTGTAGCCTGTGTTAACGTTGACCTTACCGCTGTCATCAACCCATGTAACTCTGAAAGTAATCTGTCTTTCGGGTTCAGCCATTCTTTCAAGCAAAGCGTTTGCTTCGTATTCGGGATGCTGTTCAACAACGGGAGCGATTGATTCAAAAACCTCTGTTACGGTCTGAACAAATTCAGGCTCTCTTGCATATTTGGTTGCCACCTGTTCGATGACTCTTTCTACATAACTCAAAAGTAACACTCCTTCTAAATAAAACTGTAAACACACAGCCTTCTATAACGATTTAACGCGGTACTGCGCCGATTGCATATTATTTTACTCCCAAACGCGTAAGATTGCAAGAAAAAAATTGCAACTTTCATAATTTTGTAAAAAAAACTAAAAAACGTGCCGTTAACGACTAGTTTTTTGCAATATGCACTAATAAAACTTTCATCGATAACATTCAAAACTGTCTTTTGCCGCCTGTCATGTAAAAAATACACTCTTGAATAAAGTGACTATGTTTGCTATAATCAATTATATTATTGTATGAAAGGCATGGAATTTTTATGTCGGCACCTCTTGCGGACAGGCTCCGCCCTCAAAAAATTGAAGATATTATCGGTCAGCCGCATCTGCTTTCAGAGGGCAAACCACTGAGAAACATCATCGAATCGGGCGAACTGCCCAACATGGTGTTTTACGGTCCTCCGGGAGTCGGCAAAACAACTCTTGCAAGCATAATCGCAAAAACTACCGATCGACATCTCGTTAAGCTTAACGGAACAACGGCGGGAACATCAGATATAAAAGAGGTTGTTGCAAAGCTTGACACCTTTCTTGCACCAAACGGCATTTTGCTCTATCTTGACGAGATTCAGTATTTTAATAAAAAACAGCAGCAAACTCTGCTCGAATATATTGAAAACGGTTCGATAACACTGATTGCATCAACAACCGAGAATCCCTATTTTTATGTTTACAGCGCAATTCTCAGCCGCTCAACCGTGTTTGAATTCAAGAGCGTAACTCCCGATGAGGCAGAAAAAGCCGTAAGACGTGCGTTTAAGTTTATGGCGGGCGACAGAGGCGAGGAGTATGATATTGAAGACGGCGTTTATTCCCATATTGCCACTGCCAGCGCAGGCGATGTCCGAAAGGCGATAAACAGCGTTGAGCTCTGTGTGCTTTCGGCGAATTCCGATGGCGGGAAAAAGATAGTGTCTCTTGAAAATGCTAAGTCTCTAACGCAGAAAAGCGCAATGCGCTACGATAAAGACGGTGACGAGCATTATGACATAATTTCTGCTTATCAAAAATCCATGCGAGGCTCTGATCCTGATGCCGCTGTGCATTATCTTGCGAGGTTGCTTGAGGCTGGGGATTTGCCTTCGGCTTGCAGAAGGCTTCTGGTCTGTGCCTGCGAGGATGTGGGTCTTGCATATCCTCAGATAATCCCGATTGTCAAGGCGGCGGTAGATTCCGCAATGATGCTCGGCTTGCCCGAAGCGAGGATTCCTCTTGCGGATGCCGTTATACTTGTTGCAACAAGCCCGAAATCAAACAGCGCATACGGTGCGATAAATTCCGCGATGTCGGATGTTGCAGCGGGCAGAACAGGTCCCGTACCCCGCCAGTTACAGAATATGCACTATGACGGCGAGGACAACCCTAATAAAGGGCAGTTTTATAAATATGCTCATGATTTTTCGGGGCATTGGGTTGACCAGCAGTATCTGCCTGATGCCATAAAAAACAAGAAATATTATGAGTTCGGCGATAACAAAATGGAACAGGCATCAAAAGAATACTGGGCAAGAATAAAGAAAAAGTAATATAACATAAAGCAACAGGCAGCACCAAGGTGCTGCCTGTTGCTTTATGGAGGATTTGAGCGGTCAAAGAATCGTCTTTGCCGTTATGAAGATTTCTAAATCATTTGTTGAGAATTTTTGCTCTGATTTTTCTGGTGGATTTTGCAAGCTTCTGGGCAGCGTTGACTGCCTTGAAGCCGATTTTGTCGATAATCAAATCCGCTTCGCCCATCAGCTCCATGTAATCATTGCAGAAGCCCTTTTTGAATTTGAAAATGCCGTGGAGAGGATTATCTTCGTCGGGATAACCGCCTCTAAAATCATAATACTTGCAGCCGCTTTCCCTTGCCCATTTAATCATTTCCCATTGAACGAGGTAGTTAGGCATAACGTTGCGGTACTCATTGGAGCTTGCGCCGTAAACATACCAAACCTTGTCGCCGCAGAGAACATCCAATGCGCCCGCGATGGGCTTTCCTTCGTAATACGCGAGATAAATTCTTGCATTATCTCCGAAAGCATCCATAATGCGTTTGAAATACGAAACGTCTCTGATAACAAAATTGTCCCTCGTGCCCGTAACGAGCATGAGTTTGTGAAAATCCTCACATGCCTCCGCGCCCCTGACCTCAACCGTAACGCCCTTTCTTGCAGCAAGGCGGATGTTATAGCGTGTTTTCGGGTGGAAAGAGTTGAGAAGCTCATCCTCGGTTTTGCCGCCAACATCAAGGCGAAAAATGTATCTGGACTGGATTGTGTCAAAATCAGCATTATGCTCCTTCAAGGTGAAGCCGAGTTCTTCAAGCAGTGCGATATATTCGCGGTTTGATGCGAGAGTATCGGTATCAATTTTAAATGTATACGCCTTGTTTTTGATACCATATTCTTTAATAGAATTCAACAGCTCAGCGACTATTTTCCTGTCGTCCAGGTCACATACCGGGCCGCGCGGCGAATACATCATTTTAAAAGGTGTCATGGGAATCTGGCGAAGCAGAACGCTGCACACGCCCTTTATGCTTCCGTCAACATCGCGGCTGATAAAGCCGCACCAATCCCATTCTTTTTTGACAAGCCCCCATGCGGAGCTTTGCATCATATGTCCCTTGGGGTGGGAGGCAACAAAGCTGTCAAATTCCTTTGCGTTTTCAATCTTTACTATTTCCATACCTTCTCCTTTCAGTGCTTTTTCAGCTGCAAAGCCCGATTAACAAGCACTTCTCGGGTGTTTTGAATTTTTTCGTTCATAACTTCCTCGAGAAGCACGTTCAGAACTTTCCCCATCTCGGGCGACGGACTGAATCCGGCTTCGGCAAGGTCGTTGCCGTTTATGTCAAGGTCACTTATTTTGAAGCAACCGTTTTCTTCTTCAATTTCTTTAAGAATTTTCATCCCTGTTTCATTTTCACGCAGGCTTTCATTCAGATATTTCGGGTTCTGCGCCGAAACATCCGCCTTGCGTATCAGAAACAGCTCTTTCACAATATCGATGCCCAAACGGGCAATATATTTTTTATAAGTCTTTTTGCTGATTTTTTCGGGCTGAAAATCGTGAAATTCAACGAGATTGCAAACATGCTCCTTGAATTTGTTTGAGGTTTTCAGTCGTGTCAGCGCATCATGTGCAATCTTTTTCCCTGTTTTGCCGTGAGAATAAAAATGGTCTGTTCCGTTTTCGTCAGTTGTCTTGCATTGCGGTTTGCCCGAATCGTGAAAAAGCATCGCAAAGCGCAGGGTAGGCTCGGGAGTCACATTTTCGACGGCGGCAACCGTGTGGTTCCACACGTCATAAATGTGTCTTTCATGATTTTGCGTGCAGTTATCGGTAGGCTTAAGTTCGGGTAAAACATAGAAAATAACATCTTTGTATTTTCTCAGTATTCTTCCCGCATCCCTGCCGCAAATCAGTTTTGACAGTTCGGTGAAAATCCGCTCAACGGAAATATTTTTCAGAAGCCCGTAATTCCTGCGTATGCTTTCGGATGTTTCGAAATCGATTTCAAAGCCTAGTACTGAGGAAAACCTCAGCGCACGAAGAATCCTCAGAGCGTCCTCGCCGAATCGCTTGTCCGGTTTGCCGACGCATCTTATTATTTTCTTTTCAATGTCTTTTCTGCCGCCAAATGGGTCTGCAAATCCCGTTTGCGGCGACCAGGCAATCGCGTTAACCGTGAAATCGCGCCTTGATAAATCGTCTTCAATGCGGCTTGTGAAATCGACCCTGTCGGGGTGGCGGTTGTCGGAATATCCGTGCTCAACTCTGAATGTTGTTATTTCAAGTCTCATGCCGTCTATTATAACCGTTACCGTGCCGTGCTTTGCGCCTGTTTCGATTGTTCGGCAATCCTTGAAGAGTGCAAGAGTTTCCTGTGGCAGAGCCGAGGTGGTTATATCCCAATCGCTTGCGGGTATGCCCATCAGAATATTGCGCACCGCTCCGCCGACAACATAAGCGGAATGACCGCCGCTGCAGAGAATTTCAATTGCTCTATTGACTTGTTTCGGAATATTTATTACCATATTAGTATTACCGTTAAGAAAGGGATTTTTTATGAATATACAGATTTTCGGAACCAACAAATGCTTTGACACCAAAAAGGCTCAGCGTTATTTCAAGGAGCGCGGCATCAAATTCCAGTTTATCGACCTTACCCAAAAGAATCTGAGCAAGGGCGAATACAACAGCGTTAAGCAGGCTGTCGGCTCAATGGAGGCACTGATTGACGAGAAGTCAAAGGCATATGAAAAGCATTTTATTAAATATCTTGCAAGCAAAGAAGCTGTTGAAGAAAAGCTTCTTGAGCACGGCGAGCTTTTCAAAACGCCTATAGTTCGTAACGGCAAAAAGGCTACCGTTGGTTACTGCCCGGATGTTTGGAAAGATTGGGATTAATACGCCTCAAACTTTGAAATTGTCGCAAAGCATCTCGCTTTTTTGATGACGAGTTTGAAATAACGGACTCTGATTTCGTCAAAACGGCATATTCGCTTGTAGCCTACGGTTGTTTCAGACGCGAGTTTTTTCCATTTGCCTTTTATCTGAGCATAGAGGGCGAATTTTTCTATCTGCTGTCCTGTTCTGATGTGCTCACCGATAACTATTTTGTCAATGTCGTATTCATCGCCCAGGTCGAGAATCAGTTCTGCTCCGTCGGGGTTGTCGCCCGAATGCCAGTATTCTTCGGGGTCATTGCTGAGTGCCATCTGTCCTGTGTGTTTTTCGTCAAGATGGCGGTTATCGGTTATGATTGAGCCCTCAGCAAGGTTTTCGTTGAAGTCGATGTCAATCTGAGCGCCCATTGAAAGCAGGGTTTCAACATCTTTTTCATGTAGTTTTCCCTCGGCTGTCGGGGGAATATTCAAAAGGAAATTGGCGTTCGCGCCGACAGAGCTATAGTATATGTCCATAAGCTTTGACAGAGGCTTAACCGAATAATCTTCTTCGGGATGGTAAAACCACCCTTTCCTGATTGAAACGTCAACCTCTGCGGGATACCAAATCAGCTTGTTGCAGTTTTTAATAGCTTTCCTGCTGCCCAAATCAAGGGCAGTGGGGTTTATTTTTTTAGGTGGCTTGCTGACATCCTTCTGGCTTGCCGCTGCTATTATTTCATGGTTTGAGTGCCAATAGGGAACAACGCTCCATTCGCTCTTTCTGCAGACACCTGCTTCATTGCCGCACCAGCGAACGTCAGGACCGGTTATATTAATTGTTGCATCCGGCTGAAGCTTGCGGATAAGGCTGTAATAGCTTTCCCAGTCATATTCCTGCACCTTGCCGTTGGGGCCTTCGCCGCATGCTCCGTCAAACCACACGCAGAAAATATCGCCGTAGCCTGTCAGCAGTTCGCGAAGCTGATTCATGAAAAAGCGGTTATATGCTTCTCCTAAACCATAGGTCGGCTCATGCCTGTCCCAAGGGGAGAGATAAATGCCGAATTTCATGCCGAATTCCTTGCATGCCTTGGCACACTCCGCAACAACGTCGCCCTTGCCGTCCTTCCATTTGCTGGAGCGAACGCTGTGTTCGGTATAAGCTGAAGGCCAGAGACAGAAGCCATCGTGATGCTTGCAGGTGAGAATAACGCCTTTCATTCCCGAAAGCTGGCAAACCTTGACCCATTGGCGGCAGTCAAGCTTTTCGGGGTTGAAAAGCTCTGGGTCTTCATTGCCGTTGCCCCATTCGGAGTTGGTAAAGGTGTTAATACCGAAATGAAAAAAAGCATAGAATTCAAGCTCCTGCCATTTCAGTTGTCTTTCGCTCGGCACGATTGATGCGGCGTATTTAACAAAATCAGGTGTTTTTCTCATGATATATCCGTCCTTTATCGGTTGTTGATGTTTTGAAGCATATTGCTCCAGTATTCTTCGGAAAACCCGTTGCTCATTGCGTAGTTTATAAGACCGATGAGCGCGGGTCTGTCGGAAACATAGCGGAACATTTCGGGCGGCAGCATTCCGCGGTCTGCATAAGCGAGGAGCCGGAATTTTTCTGCTTCGACGCCGTCGAGACCGAGCTTTTCAATCAGCAGATATATGTCGCCGTCTTCAGGCGGGGAATTGTTTTTGCCTTTTTCGATGTTGCTGATATATTGGGCGGTTTTGCGAAGCTCGGCGGCAAGCTCGCCCTGCGAAAGTTTTTTGTTTTCGCGAACCTGTTTCAGCATAATGCCAAACGGGGTGGGGATATACATTCGGCTCCTCCTTTCTTGTTTTTTTGGGTGCGTGCCATCCACGGGGCACCCGTGCAGCATTGCGAATTTGTCCATCACGCTGATGCTATTGTGAAAAACAATAAACAAATTTGTTTATTTAATATATTCAATAGAAGAATATCATATATTTTTTTGGCTGTCAAGAATGTTTTTCATTTTCAGGTTGTTATTATGCCGTTTATATGTTAGAATAATTTGAAAGTTAAATGTCAGGCAGGTGATACCGTGGACATAGAATTTGCGACTGTTGTAAATCTTGATGATATAGCAAAACTTTATGTGCATAATCATAAAACAACATATAAGGGGCTTTTGTCTGACGAATATTTAAATTCTCTTACCGTTGAGGGCGCAAAAGTCAGATGGTCTGATTATCTTAATAAGGATAATAACAGAATCTGGGTTGCTTTTGATGAAGATGTTTTTATCGGTTTTGCTGCCGGAACCAAAGATGACGAAATTGAAAATACATGGTATCTTGATTCCCTGCATGTCAGCGAAAATGCAAGAGGTAAAGGTGTCGGCACCGCACTTGTCAAAACAGTGGGCAGATACGCTGCCGAAAACGGATATGAGGCAATGAGTATATGTGTTGTAAAAGGTAACGCTAATGCTAAAAACCTGTATATTAAGCTAGGGGCAGAGCCGTATAAACAGTTCAAAGACGATTTCGGGAACGCAGTTTCCAATTCAGAAAAACTGTTGTGGACTGACCTTGAAATATTTTCACTCTGAAACAAACCGGTTTTCGTTTGCTTTTGATGCCGGTGTTGAATATGAAAAAATAAAGCGGCTGTTTGACACGAGCTTTGATTTGACTGCTAAGTAAGCTGAAATCAGGGAGAAATATTATGTTTACAATGCTTGTTTCAATCTTCACATGGGTTGCGTTTTTTTGGATATGGGTTCTTGTGTCTGCTGTTGTGGGGATTTATATATTAATCAACTCCAAGAAACATAAAATGAACACGGTTTTATGGGTTGCAATCGGTCTTGTTTTCAATGTTTTCGGTCTTTGTGCTTATTTTATCGCAAGAGATAAAGCATCGAAAATGTATTGCCCGGTTTGCGGAGTAAAAACAGAGGAGTTTGACACTTATTGTCCTCGGTGTGATGCAAAGCTTGAAACAGTAAGACCCAAAATGAAGTTTGCAACCAAACTTTTTATCGCTATCTGTGCGGCAGCTGCGGTGATAACGGTTATTGATTATTTGTCAGCCGAGTTTTTCAGCGCATAGGAGGTAACTATGGGTGCAATGATTGTCGGCATGATAACGGGCATGGCGGCATGGGGATTTTTTATTTTCACATGTATAGTAAACGCCTTTGTAATGTTTTTTCTTGCCGGATTTTTGAAAATGAATTCAATCAAATGGGCAGTTTCTGGGCTTGTCTGCAATTTTTATTCCGAAGTGTTTTTTGTGATTGCATTGATTGCGATGAAAACGAGAAAATGCAAATCCTGCGGCACAAGGGTTGAGAACATTGACGGATATTGTACACAATGCGGCGAAAGCATAAAGAAACTTGATGACGGCAAGTTTGCCTTGAAATATCCGCTTATGACTTATTTGATTTTTTTCGCTTTTTTTGCAATTGCCTGTGTAACGGGTTCTATACTCTCGGAACTCGGATTTACAATAGAACTATAAAATATAAGGAGAAAACATATGACCACACCTAATTTTAAAAGAACAAAGCTTGCGTGTTATACGGCGTATTTTACAATGTCTTCGATTTTCAGCCTTCCACCCTTGCTGTTTGCAACTCTGCAGGATATGTACGGCATTTCCTATACGCTGCTCGGCACTTTGGTGCTCACTAATTTCTGCACTCAGCTTACTGTTGACCTTATTTTTACTTTTTTTACAAAGTATTTCAATGTTAAAAAGGTAGTAAGAATCATGCCGCTGATTACATCGGCAGGTCTTTTGGTTTATGCCTTTTCACCGGTTATTTTTCCGCAGAATGTTTACGTGGGTTTGCTTATCGGAACGGTTCTTTTTTCGGTTTCGGCAGGTCTTTCCGAGGTTCTTCTCAGCCCTGTCATTGCCGCAATACCGTCTGATAACCCTCAGAAGGATATGAGCCTTTTGCATTCGCTTTATGCTTTCGGTGTGTTTACCGTTGTTGTTATAAGCACTCTGTTCTTAAGGTTTTTCAGTGCGGAAAACTGGATGTATCTTACTGTTTTCTGGGCAGCTTTGCCGATTGCGGCATCAGTCCTTTTCTTCGCTTCCCCGATGCCGGAAATGAATGTATCAGAGGAAAACAAAGCAGAAAAAGGTACGGGCAGAAGAGCGCTTGCTCTTGCAATCTGCGTGGCTTCAATCTTTTTCGGAAGCTGTGCGGAGAATACTATGTCGAACTGGGTTTCAACATATATGGAAAATGCTTTGCATATAGATAAAACATTCGGAGATATTCTCGGAATGGCAATGTTTGCAATTCTTTTGGGAATCGCCAGAATAACTTATGCAAAATTCGGCAAAAACATAATGAGAATTCTGCTCTTAGGTATGATCGGGGGAGCCGCCTGCTACCTTGTTGCGGGTCTTTCAACCAATGTTGTTTTTGCGTTTGTTGCCTGTGCATTAACAGGGCTTTTTACCGCTATGCTTTGGCCGGGAACTCTGATTATGATGGAAGAAAATCTGCCCGGTCTTGGAGTTGCCGCATATGCGCTCATGGCGGCAAGCGGCGACCTTGGAGCTTCCGTTGCACCGCAGCTTCTCGGAATTGTTGTTGACAAGGTGGCGATGAGCAGCTTTGCGGCAGAGCTTGGAGCAAGCATGAATCTTGCAACAGAACAAATCGGACTTAAAGCCGGTATGCTTGTTATTTCATTGTTCCCGATTCTGGGTGCGGCGGTTCTGATATTTGCAATGAGATATTTTAAAAAGAACAAATTTAATAAAAACGGTATATAATAAAAGAAGATATTTATTGAATATTTTATTGACATTAAAAAATTTTTTTGATATAATTTCTTTCAAGCAAAGACCCGGCTTTCCCGGAAAGTCCGCAAGAGATAGCGCATCATGGGCTGAAAGTGCGCTTCGGATGAGTAGTAAGTTCGGCAACACTTTGTTCGGTATACCCACATTTTAATAAAAAAGAGAGGATACATTTTTGTATCAATAACGGGTGGCACCGCGGGTTAAATTACTCGTCCCGAGAATTATCATGCATAATTCTCGGGATTTTTTGTTTTTATCAGCATAAATTAAGAAACAGATAAACCATGTAATGGAGGAATAATACTATGTACAGAACTCACCGTTGCAATGAAATAAGAGAGGCGCATATCGGTCAGGTTATCGAGCTTGCAGGCTGGGTAGACGTTATCCGTGACCACGGCGGTGTTCTCTTTGTTGATTTGCGTGACGAAACAGGCGTAACACAGGTTGTTGTTCATGATGAAGCAGCGCTTAAAGGCGTGAGCAAGGAAACCGTTATTTCCGTTCACGGCACGGTTACCAAGCGCGACGAGAACACTGTTAACCCCAAAATCGATACGGGTCTTGTTGAGCTTGTTGCGGATTCTCTTAAAGTTCTCGGCACCTGCACAAGAGAAATTCCGTTTGAAATCGGCTCGAACGACACAAACGAAAACCTGCGTCTTAAGCACAGATTTCTTGATTTGAGAAATCCTGCGCTTCACAATAATATTATTCTTCGCTCAAAAGTAATCGGACATATGAGAAAGCTTATGGAGGAAAGGGGATTCCTTGATATCCAGACTCCTATTCTTACTGCATCTTCACCTGAAGGCGCAAGAGATTTCCTTGTTCCCAGCCGTAAGCATCCGGGTAAGTTCTATGCTCTTCCCCAGGCACCGCAGCAGTTCAAGCAGCTGCTTATGGTATCGGGCTTCGATAAATATTATCAGATTGCGCCTTGTTTCAGAGATGAAGATGCCCGTGCAGACCGTTCACCCGGCGAATTCTATCAGCTTGACTTTGAAATGGCTTTTTCAACTCAGGAAGAAGTTCTTGAAGTTTGCGAAAGCGTTGTAAGCAACATTTTCAAAACATTCTCAGATAAGAAAGTTACCGAATCACCCTTCAGACGCATTCCCTATGCGGAATCAATGGCGAAATACGGCTCGGATAAGCCCGACCTTCGCAATCCACTTATCATTTGTGACCTTACCGACATGTTCAAGAGAGTTCAGTTCAAGCCCTTTATGAACAAATTCGTAAGAGCAATTGTTGCTCCCTGCAAAAACGAAAGATGGTTCTTCGATAAGTCACTTGCATTTGCAACTAAGCAGGCAAAAATGGCAGGTCTTGCTCACATTACTCTTCTTGATGCCGCAAACTACGGCTTCAAGGATGACCCCATCAGCAAAGTTATGACCGAAGAAGAAAAGAGAGAAATCGTTGAGCTCACAGGCGTTAAGGAAGGCGAAACAATCTTCTTCATCTGCGACGGCATTTCGGATGTTGCGGATAAAAACGCAGGTGTTGTCCGCACATGGCTCGGCGAAGAGCTCGGTCTTATCAATAAAGATTCATTTGAATTCTGTTTTGTTGTTGACTTCCCCATGTATGAGCGAGACGAAACAACAGATAAGATCATATTCACCCATAACCCGTTTTCAATGCCTCAGGGCGGTCTTGAAGCACTTGAAACAAAGGATCCCTGCGAGATTCTTGCTTATCAGTATGACCTCGTTTGTAACGGCATTGAACTTGCTTCGGGCGCAGTCAGAAACCACAGCCCCGAAATCATGAGAAAAGCCTTTGAAATTGCAGGCTACAGCGAGGAAGAGGTTGAAAAGAGATTCAGCGCGCTTTATAATGCATTCCAGTTCGGCGCACCTCCCCATGCAGGTATGGCTCCCGGCGTTGACAGAATCGTTATGCTTCTTGCAGACACCGAAACCATCAGAGATGTTATCGCATTTCCGCTTGACGGCACGGCTCAGGACCAGATGCTCGGCGCCCCCGGTGTTGTTACCGAGCTTCAGCTCTTTGAAGCCAATGTTGCCATCAGAGGCAAGGGCGGCTCGGTTGAGGTTTCGGGCACAGACAGCGATGATTCCGCATTTGCCGCAACCGTTAACTCCGCAAAGGGCGGCGTTATGACCAAGGAAAAATGGTTCAAAGAGCTTGAAAGCGTTAACGAGCTTTCCTTCGGTGCAGATGAAAAGAAGGCAATGCAGAAAATTCTTGATAATATGGGCAAAAATGAGGCTGAGCTTGAAAAGACTGACACAGACGATGTTGAGGCTATGGTATATGTTATGCCTATGACCAATGTTCTTCGCAATGATGGCAGAAGCCAGCCTTTCGCACGCAAAGACCTGCTTGAAGGCGCTCCTCAGAGCACAGAAGACAGCTGGCAGGTTCCCAGACTCGTAAAGTGAGGTGCAAAAAATGTTTTATATCAATGAAATAAATGCGGCAGGCAAAATTGCCGTAGACGATACAATTCTTGTAAAAGATGTTCCTGCAACTGCAGGCTCAAAAATGCTTGAAAACTGGAAGCCCCTTTTCAGTGCGGAAGCAGTTGAAAGACTTGAAAAGGCAGGCTATGACATCGCAGGCAAAACAAATGTCGGCGAATTCGGTCTTGATCTTCTCGGCGAAACTTCATATTTCGCTCCCGAAACCGAAAACGGCAATCTTGTCGGTGCTGCAGCAGCTATTGTTGCATCGGGCAAGGTTAGGGCAGCTCTTAATGTTGATCTCAACGGCGCACCCAGACGTGCGGCAGCTGTTTCGGGCGCAGACTTCATCAAACCCACCTACGGCACGGTTTCCCGTTACGGTATTATTGCCTGTGCCTGTTCGGGTGAGCAGATTGGCGTAACTGCCGCAAACGCAGAGGATGCAAAAGAAATCCTCGCAGTTATCGCAGGTCACGACAGCAAGGACGGCACAAGCCTTCCCGCTGAAAAATATGATTATTCAACAAGTGAAGATGTTTCGGCAATGAAAATCTGCATCGCAAAAGAGCTTTATGACGCAGCAAGTGCAGAGGTTAAGGCAAACATCGATGCATATGCAGAAAGCCTTAAGAAAATCGGTGCAGCCGTTGAAACAATCTCTCTTGATATCGTTTCACAGGCACAGACCGCATGGCAGATTCTTATGGCTGCCGAAACAACAAACAATCTTTCAAGATTTGACGGTGTTAAGTTTGGCTACAGAACACCCGAATACAAAAACATTGACGAGCTTTATGTAAAGAGCCGCTCCGAAGCAATGGGCTTCCTTGCAAAGGCAACAATCATTTACGGCTCCGATGTACTCGCAAAGGCAAAATACGAAAAGTGCTATGACAAGTCACTCCGTATCCGCCGCATTGTCTGCGACAAGGTAAGAGAAGTTCTTGCAAAATATGATGCAATTCTTGCTCCCGCCTGCTCACAGGTAAGCTACAAGCCTTATGACGCTCTCGAAAGCTTCGAAAAGGTTTATGCAGAAAGCCTTTTCACCGCAATCCCCTCAATTACGGGTATGCCCGCAATGGTAACAAAGGGCGTTCAGCTTATGGCTGATTCATACAAAGAGAGCGTGCTCTTAAGCATCGCAAAAAGCGTGGAGGTGTAAATAATGAAATACGAACTTGTTATAGGTTTGGAAACTCACGTTGAACTTTCCACCGATTCAAAGCTTTTTTGCTCCTGCGGCGGACATTCAAGCCCCAAGGAGCCCAATGACTGCGTGTGCCCTGCATGCAGCGGCATGCCAGGAATGCTGCCCGTAACCAACAAGCACGCAATCGAGCTTGCGGTCAAGGCTGGCTTCATGCTTAACTGCCATATCAATCAGTACACAACTTTTGACAAAAAGAGCTATTATTATCCCGACCTTCCCTGCGCTTATCAGATTACACAGTGGTTCCACCCCATCTGCGTAAACGGAAGCGTTCAGATTGGCGAAAGAACAATCGGAATAAAGCAGATTCACGTTGAGGAGGACGCAGGTAAGCTCGTTCACGATGATGCAACAAACACCTCATTTGTTGACTTTAACCGCACAAGCGTGCCCCTTATCGAAATCGTCAGCAGACCCGACTTCCGTTCATCGGATGAGGTTATTGCATATCTCAAGAAGCTTAAATCAAGCCTTCAGTTTGCAGGAATTTCTGAATGCGAAGAGGGCGCAATGAGATGCGACGTTAACATTTCTGTTCGCCCCGAAGGCTCAAACGAGCTTGGTGTACGCTCGGAAATCAAGAACATGAGTTCACTTTCCGAAATCAAGGATGCAATTGAGTTCGAAAAGGTTCGCCACATCGATGCCATTGAGCGTCACACAGAAATGCTTGTTCAGGAAACCCGCCGCTGGGATGATGTAAAAAGACGTACATTCCCCATGCGTAATAAAGAAACCGCGGCAGATTACCGTTATTTCCCCGACCCCAACCTTATGCCCATCGTTATTGACGATGAATGGCTTGCGGAAATAAAAGCAAGCATGCCCGCAACTGCAGAGGAAAAGACATCTCATTATGAAGAAATGGGTATTGCTGCAAAAGAGGCGGCTGTTCTTTCATCCGACAGAAAGCTTTCGGATATGTTTGATTCTCTTGTTGCAATGGGCAGAAGCCCCAAGGTTGTTGCAAGCTGGATTCTTACCGAATGCATGGGTCAGATGAAGCGTCTTGAGCTTACATCTCTCGACATCGATGCAGTTAAACTCGGCAGAATTATCGAACTTGTTGAAAACGCTGAAATCACCCGCGCAGCAGGCAAGAAGGTTCTTTCTGCAGTGTTTGAAAATGATGTTGATGTTGATAAATACTGCGAAGAAAATAAGCTCAACGCTAAGGTTGACGAAGGCTTTATTCTCGAAACAGTACGCAAAGTAATTGCAGAAAACGAAAAGGTTGTTGCCGACTATAAGGGCGGCAAGGTTAAGGCTCTTCAGGCGCTTTTCGGCAATGTCATGAAAGAGCTTCGCGGCACAGGTTCGCCCGATGTTATCAGAGCGATGCTTGAAAAAGAGCTTAACGGCTGAAAAATCAAATAAATCAATTGAACGGCTTGCACAATTACGTGCAAGCCGTTTTTTGTATATTTCCGCTTCCGGTGCAAATAATAACCAAAAGAAAATGAGGTGGTTTTATGCCTATAAGGCAGGGAAGATATACTTTGCTTTTGCCGTCAATGCCGGGCATTTCAGGCTATGCCGCGGTTGTCGGAAAAAAAGAAGGCGAAGGTCCGCTTGCAAAAGAGTTTGATTATATTTATGAAGACGGAACGGCGGGCGAAAAGTCGTGGGAAAAGGCCGAAAGCGTTATTCACCGCGATGCGGTTACAAGGGCGATAACCAAGGCGGGGATATCTTCGCAGGATGCCGATGTTATTTTTGCGGGCGATTTGCTTAACCAGTGCACGGGCACAACCTTCGGTATCCGTGAGCTGGGAATTCCTTTTGCAGGAATGTACGGCGCGTGCTCAACAATGGCTCTTTCAATGGCTGCGGCTGCGGCTTGTGTTGACAGCCGCATTGCCGATATCGCCGTGGCTTCAACCTCGTCGCATTTCTGCTCAGCCGAAAAGCAGTTCAGAATGCCTCTTGAATACGGAGGTCAGCGTACGCCTACGGCCCAATGGACAGCAACTGCGGCGGGTGCGGCGGTTGTTTCTGAAAATGAAAGCAAAGCAAGAATCGAAAAGATAATTATTGGCAGAATCCAGGATTACGGCATCAAAGACCCTAACAACATGGGGGCGGCAATGGCACCCGATGATGTTACAATAACACCATACCCGATTTGACTATAAATACGGCACACGGTTATCATACAAAATCTGAAAAGGGAGGTTAAATGCTGAAATATCGGGTAATATTTGAAATTGATATTGATAATACAGCATAGTTCTTGTATAATTATAAATAACATATTATAATGGAGTGGTACCATGCTGTTTTCAAGCACAGTTTTTCTGTACTTGTTTTTACCAATAGTTCTTTTCTTTTATTTTGTTGTTTTCAGAAAAAGTCGGATGTTGAAGAATGCTTTTCTGTTATTGGCAAGTTTGATTTTTTATGCGTGGGGAGAACCAAAGTTCGTTTTGGTAATGATTGCCTCAATAATAATAAACTGGTTTTTCGGCTTGGTTATCAGTAAATCAAAAAATAATATAAAAATAAGCAAACTGATATTGGGTTTGAATGTTGTATTGAATCTTGGTTTGTTATTTGTGTTTAAATATCTTTCTTTCTCGGCAAATGTTATCAACGAGTGTTTCAATGCAGATCTGTCTGTTCCTGACATTGCTTTGCCGATAGGTATCAGTTTCTTTACTTTTCAGGCAATGTCTTACGTTGTAGATGTATATCGTCAAAAGGGGGAAGTGCAGACAAACATTTTTAATGTCGGATTATACGTTTCTTTCTTTCCGCAACTTATCGCAGGACCTATTGTTCGCTATGAAACGGTTGCTGACGAAATAAAAAACCGTAAAGAAACATCGGATGATTTTTTTGATGGTTTTTCCAGATTTATTGTTGGTTTATCAAAAAAAGTTTTACTCGCGAATAACTTTGCTGTTTTAGCAGATCAATCCTTTGATGCAATAAAAAACGGTGAAAGTATTTCTGTTATGTTCGGTTGGCTTGGTGCGATTGCATATGCTTTTCAAATCTTTTTTGATTTCGGCGGATACAGCGATATGGCAATAGGGTTGGGAAGGATGTTTGGTTTTCATTTTCTTGAAAACTTTGATTATCCGTACATTTCCAAATCAATTACCGAGTTTTGGAGACGTTGGCATATTTCACTCGGAACATGGTTCCGTGATTACTTATATATTCCGTTAGGCGGAAGCCGATGCAGCAAAAGCAGGAATATCTTTAATTTGTTTGTTGTCTGGTTGTTTACAGGAGTGTGGCATGGTGCAAACTTTACATTTATTGTTTGGGGCTTAATGTATTTTGTGCTGCTTCTTTTTGAAAAGCTTACAGGTTTTCATAATAAAAGCGGAAAAGTGTTGAATATTTTTAAGTGGTTTTATACTGCATTTTTCGTTCTGATTGGTTGGGTAATTTTCAGAGCAGAATCTATCGGAGATGCCGTTAGTTACATCGGCTCTATGTTTGGAATGAACGGAAATGCGTTTGCAGACGGATTGTTCACTGGTTGGTTTACCCAGAATTTTATTCTGATATGTATTGGTGCGGTATTATCGACTCCTGTGTTTAAGATACTTTCCCAAAAGACTCACAACTGCAATCTTATTGACTACATAAGAGCGGTTGTGTTGATTGGTTTATTTATTCTTTCGGTTGCAAATCTGTTAAGCAGCTCGTATAATCCATTCATTTATTTTAATTTTTGAGGTCTGATGATGAAGAAGATAAATAAAAATATATTTGTTTTTCTGTTTTGTTTTCTTTTTATAGGTGTGGGCCTGTGTTCAAAAGATTTGCTGATAAAAACAAGTGATGCGGTGTTTGGTTTTATAAATGGGAATTCATCAATATCATATCGTATTGAAAAGTTAAAAAGAAGAATAGATGCTGCATATCCAACGGATTTGCTTTATCATAAATACATGCTGGACATCAATTCTTTGAAAGAGAATTTCTTGGGAACAAGAGTTATTTTTAAAGATGATACTACAATAGTAAAATCTGATTCCGGGAGCTTGGTTGAGCCGAAACCTCAAATGACAGAAAGTGAGTTTAGTGCTGTTGTTTCGGAGATAAATAAGCTTAAGAGTATTACAGAATCCAACGGAGCAGAGTTTTTATATTGTTTTGCTCCCAATAAGGAGTTGTATGAAACTCTTCCGGCAAATATTAATTATTGGGATATAGAAAATTGTGAAAAATTATTGTCATGTTTGGATTCGGCATCTGTACCTTATGCGGATTTGAAGAAATCATTAAAAGAAAAAGGCATTTCGGATACGGATATTTTTTACTATACCGATCATCACTGGAATACTAATGCCGGATTTGTCGCTGCAACTTCAATTTGTGAGGAGCTTAACAGAAGATACGGATTTGAGTTTAACGATTATTATACGGACATCGGCAATTATGATATAAAACATTTTTCGAATTTGTTTCTTGGTTCAAGAGGTAAAAAGACAGGATTGTTTTTTACTCGCCATGGCGCGGACGATTTTGATTTGATTACTCCAAAGTTCAATACAGATATGACGGAGGAACAACCATTCAAAGGAAGTGTTCGCAGAGGCAGTTTTGAAGATTCCGTTTTGTTCATGGAAAACATGGAAAAAGATTATTATGGTCTGAGTACATACACAACATACAGCGGCGGAGATTTTCGCTTGCAGATTATGAAAAATAATCTTAATCCTGAAGGCAAAAAGATTTTGCTTATAAGAGATTCCTTTGCTTGTGTTGTTGCTCCCTTTTTGGCATTGCAGACAAGTGAACTTCACATTTGCGATATGCGTGATTTCAGTGGGTTTGTAGGGGAGAAAGTAAATGTTGAAGAATACATAAAAAAAATAAATCCCGATTATGTTTTGGTCCTTTATACTGGGATATCGAGCACAAGCATTTCTCAGGGTAAATATAACTTCTTTTGATAAAAAACATATACATGGAATTTGTTATTGATTAACAGCTGAGGAAAAGAAAAATGAAAAAAATAATTAAAAAAGCAATATCACTTATTTTATCAGTTGCGTTAATAATGGGTCTTTCTGCTGTTTCTTTTGCATCGGAAAGCAAAATAAAAACGTTAAAATTCAGCGCTGACGGCAAATTCAGAATAATGCACGTTACCGATACTCATCTTGAAGATGAAAACCTTGAAGCTTCGGCATGGGCAATCGGTGAAGCCTGCGATATTGAAAAACCCGATATCGTTGTTATCACGGGTGATAATGTTCAGAATTGCAAAGATGCCGCAGATACAAAGAGACTCATAGACGGACTCATGAATATTTTTGAAACAAGAAACATTCCCGTTGCGGTCACATTCGGTAATCATGATTCCGAAACCGGAGCAATGTCGCGAGAAGAGCTTATGGTTTATTACAACACATTTTTATGCTCCGTTTCCGTTGATGACGGCGAGGCACTTTCGGGCTGCGGCACATATAACATCCCCGTTATGTCATCTGACGGCGAAAGGGTGAAGTTCAATCTCTGGGTTTTCGACTCAAACGATTATGATGCAAACGGCAATTATGCCTGTGTGAAGGCTGACCAGGTTGAATGGTACAAGGCAAAATCCGATGAGCTCAAGGCAGCAAACGGCGGCGAAAAAGTTTATTCGCTTGCATTCCAGCATATCATTGTTCCCGAAGTTTATGATGCACTCAAAAAAGTCGATTCCCAGAAGCTTTTCTCATTTGAGCATATATACAACGAAGGTGAATACTATATGTTTGACCCCGAAGGCATAAATTACGGCACATTAAATGAGATGCCTTGCCCCGGATATGAGAATTTCGGGCAGTTTGATGCCATGGTAGAAAAGGGTAATGTTCTTGCCATGTTTACGGGACATGACCACACAAACGCATTTGGAGTAAGACACAAGGGCATTGACATCATGAACTCACTCAGCACCCGTTACAACGGCGATGCTTATTCAACTCAGTACGGTTACAGAATGATTGAGATTGATGAAAAAGACACCTCCGTTTACACAACCAGGGTTGTTCATTGGTTTGATATTTTTGATATTGAATTCGCTGTCAACGAAATGAAGAACGGCGATTACTACGGCTTCAAAACTGCTCTTGATATTGCGTTCAAAGGCTTCTTTCAGAAATATTTTGATGAATTTTGCAGAAGTTTTGTTTATGCGGTAACAGGCAGAAAGGTGACATATTAAATATTTGTTGAAACAGGTGCTTTTATGAAAAAGAAATCAAAGAAAAAGAGAATACTGGCTTTGCTCCTGCTGATTCCTTTTGTGTTGATAATCGGCACTGTTGGAGGTGTGGTATTACCTCTTATAATCAGCTATAACAACAATGCTTACGAAAAAGCGAATATTGTTGAGAGAACAGATGAATATGTTGTTCCCGAAACCGATCCTCAGCCCGAAGAATGGGCGGATGTTACCATCAAAGAAGAGGATCTTGGCAGAGATTTTACCACGGCGGAAACATTGGCAAACAACATCAATAAGGGTGGAAGCAGCAATAAAAAAGGTGATGGTTTTGACAGAAACGCATCTTTCGGCAGAAATGAAAATGTAATAAGTGTTTACGGAAAAACACCTATTTATAAAGTCGAAAAGAAAAACCCCGACATTGAAAACATTCTTGTTATGGGAACAGACTCAAGAGACGTTACCCGAGAAAGAGGCAGAAGCGATGCCATGATTATTCTTTCTTATAACAAAAAAACAGGTGAAGTCAAGATGATTTCCCTTCTTCGTGACTCCCTTGTTCCCATAGAAGGTCACAAATGGAACAGAATTAATGCTGCTTATTCATTTGACGGCGTAGGTCTTGCAGTTAACACAGTCAATCAGCTTTTTAACCTTGATATTCAGAGATTTGTTGTTGTTGATTTCAACGGCGTTACTGATTTTATTGACAGGGCAGGCGGAGTTACAATAAGCCTAACTCAGGCAGAAGTTGATTATCTTACGAATTACAGCGGCGGCAAGGTTAAATTTAATGTCGGTCCCAATGATTTTAACGGAGACAGAGCGCTTGCATATATGAGAATCCGTAAGATCGACAGTGACTTCGGAAGAACCGCAAGGCAGAGAAATGTTATTGAAACTCTTGCCAAAAAGATTCTCAACGAAAAGAGCCTTTCCGAAATATACGACCTTACAAACTTTGCTTTCGGTCTTGTTAAAACAAATATCAGCATCACGGAGCTTACATCCGCTGTCGGGGACATCGCATCTGGTGCTCTGAGAAACGGACTCAATATGCAATCTCAGCACGTGCCTTACAGTGGCGCATACACCTATAAAAGATATAACGGCATGGCGATTATTTCATTCGATATTGATGATGCAGCAAGAAGAATGCATGAATTCATTTACGGTTAGGTGATAATATGTTAACACAAAACGTAAGTCTTAACGGCAAAACAGTTTTTGTAACAGGAGCGGCAGGTTTTATCGGCTCAAACCTTGTTATTGAGCTTATGAAAACTGTCAAAAATATAAAGATAGTCGGCATCGATAATATGAATGACTATTACGATGTTTCCATCAAGGAATACAGACTTGGTGAAATCGAAAAGCTTGCTGTTGAAAAAGACTCATGCGAGTGGACTTTTATCAAAGGCAGCATTGCCGACAGAGCACGCATTGACGAATGCTTTGAAAAATACGGTTTTGATGTTGTTGTCAATCTTGCCGCTCAAGCAGGTGTTCGATATTCGATAACAAATCCCGATGTCTACATTGAAAGCAACATCATCGGCTTCTATAACATCCTTGAAGCTTGCCGTAATCATCCCGTTGAGCATCTTGTCTATGCTTCATCATCGAGTGTTTACGGCTCAAATAAAAAGATTCCTTACAGCACCGACGATAAGGTAGATAATCCCGTAAGCCTTTATGCGGCAACGAAAAAGAGCAACGAGCTTATGGCTCATTCTTATTCAAAGCTTTATAATATTCCCTCTACAGGTCTTCGTTTCTTTACCGTTTACGGACCTGCCGGCAGACCTGACATGGCTTATTTCGGCTTCACAAACAAGCTCAGAGCCGGGGATAACATTCAGATTTTCAACTTCGGCAACTGCAAGAGAGATTTTACCTTTGTTGATGATATCGTTGAAGGTGTAAAGCGTGTTATGCAGTGCGCACCCGAAAAAGAAAACGGCGAGGACGGACTTCCGATTCCCCCTTACAGAGTTTATAACATAGGTAACAACAGTCCCGAAAATCTTCTCGACTTTGTTGATATTCTTCAGCAGGAGCTTATCCGGGCAGAGGTCTTGCCGTCGGATTATGACTTTGAAGCCCACAAACAGCTTGTTCCCATGCAGGCAGGGGATGTGCCCGTGACTTATGCAGACACTTCCGCACTTGAAAGAGATTTCGGCTTCAAACCCTCAACCTCTCTTCGCGACGGTCTTCGCAAATTCGCAGAGTGGTATAAAGAATTCTATATGTGACTGTCTGAAAATGATTGCAACTTTTAAACGGAGAGAAAGTTATGAAATTTGTTGAAAAGATACATAAAGTTAAAAAAGAATTTATCAGGAAAATAAAAGCGTTTTATCGTGATTACTTTACTGTTGACGGAATGTATACATCTTTACTGCCTGATAAACTTTATCTGAAGAAATTATACAAGAAGAAAACCGGTAAAGAGTTAAACTTAAAGAACCCTACTCTTTTCAACGAAAAACTCAATTGGCTGAAGCTATACAACAGAAGACCGGAATATACTATGATGGCAGATAAATACCGCGTCCGTGATTATATAAAAGAGAAAATAGGAGAAGAATATCTTGTTCCGCTTCTTGGTGTGTATGATAAGGTTGAGGACATAGATTTTGATTCTTTGCCGAATAAGTTTGTTCTCAAATGCAACCACGATTCCGAGGTTGTGATTTGCAGAGATAAGGAAAACAATGATTTTCAATGCAAGAAAGGCAAAATCAGCAGTATAGAAGAAGTTAAGGCTTATCTCAGAAAAAGACTTGGTATTAATTTTTACAAAGCAAGCAGAGAGTGGCCATATAAAAATATAGAGAGAAAAATTATATGTGAGAAATATTTGGAAAACAGCAATGGTAATGCTTTGTTAGAGTATAATGCGTTTTGTTTTAATGGTGTGCCCAAATTTTTTAAAGTTGGAACAAAGAAAGAAGACGAAACATTGGTAAAAGATTTCTATAATTCCGAGTGGGAATATATGGATCTGATTACCGGTGAGGCTGCAGGAGATGTTTATTCAAAACCTGAGTTTTTTGATGAAATAATAAGAATAGCAAAAGTATTTTCAAAAGACATTCCGCATATACGAGTTGATTTTCTTGTTTGTGATAACAGGTTGTATTCGGGAGAATTAACATTCTTCTCGGCAGGTGGTTTTTGGAAGCTTAACCCCGAGAAATGGGACAAGATTTTCGGCGATTATCTGGAGCTTCCAAAGAAAAAATACAGAGCAAAATAAAACTTATTGAACAGGAGTTTTGTTTTTTGATACATAAAAAACATATTGTCATTGTAACAACAAACTTTGCAAACGGCGGAACAGAAAGACGCGCAATGGTTCTTGCAAACGGTTTTTCTGAAAAAGGATATAAGGTAACATATCTTGTTATGAATAAAATATATCCCGATGTTGTTTACAAATTGGATGATAGCATAGAGCTTGTCAGCATATCCGATTTTGCCTCCTCTGATGCAGCTGCCCGTGAAAAAGAGCTTTCGCAGCAACAGATAAGAACGAAGCAAAAAATGTTAACGCGTAAGCACAGAATTTTAAAGCTTTTGAATATTGATGATATTCGTGTGAAGAGGTGGAGGAGCAGGAGCGGTCAAATTGTTCCTTTGAGAGCCTTTATGATGTGTAACCGAGATGCTCTTTTTATCGCTTTCGGAATTGAGATTTATGAAAGACTGTTTTATGCTGCTGACGGTCTTGGCTGCAGTTTGATTTTTTCTGATGCGAGTGCACCGCAGTTCAAAAATTCGCCTAAAGAAAAGCTTGTTTTTGACAAGGTTTTATCAAAACAAATTAACAAAGCAGCGGCATGTATATTTCAGACCCAAGATCAAATGGCATATTACGGAAAATGTGTAAAGAGCAACGGTTATATAATAAAGAACCCGCTGACTGCAAAATTACCGCCTGTTTATGAGGGTGAAAGAAAACATATAATAGTAAATTTCTGCCGAACACATCCGGTGAAAAACTTAATATTATTAGTTGATGCTTTCAAGCTCTTTTCGGAAGAATTTCCGGATTACACACTTGAAATATACGGAGCCACATCAACAGAAATTGCAGAAAACTATAAAACCAAGGTTTGCAAACGTATCCACGAGTTGGGGCTTGAAAAAAAAGCCAAGGTCTATGATGCTGTTCCTGATGTGCACAAAAGGATTTTTGATTATGGAATGTATGTTTCATCTTCAGATTCCGAAGGGCTTTCCAATTCAATGATAGAAGCGATGGCGTTGGGACTGCCTTGTATTTGCACGGATTGCGAAGGCGGCGGCGCAAGAGAAATGATTAATGACGGAGAAAACGGTTTGCTTGTTCCCGTCAGAGATGCGGACGCTATGTATAGGGCAATGCGCAGCTTAGCTTTGCAAAAGGACCTGTCAAACAAATGCGGAAAAAACGCGGCAAATGTTCGCAACGAGCTTTCTGCCGATAATATATTAAATGAATGGATTAATGTATTTAATAAAGTAAAAGGGTGATAAATGATGTCTGAACAAAACTGGACTGTTGTAGTAGACGGCAGCAAAAGAAACAGATTTAACCTGAAAGAAATAGTTAAAAATAAGGATTTGATATTTCTTTGGGTTAGAAGAAATTTTGTTTCCAAATATAAACAAACAATACTCGGACCTGCGTGGGCTGTTATTCAGCCGTTTTTCACTACTGTTGTATATTCGGTATTTTTTGGAAATATCGCAGGGTTAGGAGCTCAGGGTGTACCGAATTTTATTTTTTACTTTTGCGGCACCATTGTATGGAATTTTTTTTCCGGATGTCTTACCAACAATGCTAATACTTTTATAATTAATAAACATATTTTCTCAAAGGTTTATTTCCCGAGATTGGTTATGCCTATTTCTTCTGCCATTTCACAGTTTATAAATTTCGCTATACAGTTTGCATTCATGTTGATTTTCTGGGCATATTATCTTATTTCTGATGCCGGAATTTCACCCAATATTTATGTTTTAATGGTTCCTGTTATTCTTGTTCAGCTTGCGTTTCTTGGAATGGGATGCGGTGTTATTGTTTCGTCTCTGACGACAAAGTACAGGGATTTACAGATGGTTGTCGGATTCGGTGTAAGCTTGTGGTCTTATTGTTCTCCTGTTGCATATGATATGTTCAGCATGAATGCTTTGATGCCCGGCAGTAAGTTTTACAGCATTTATATGCTGAACCCCGTTACCCCTTGCATCAATATTTTCAGATATGCTTTTCTCGGAACAGGTCAGATTGATTGGCTTTTTTACGGAATAAGCTGGATTTTTACAATAGTTATTTTAGCGATTGCAGTTCGTGTTTTCTCAAAGGTTGAAAAAACATTTCTTGATACAATTTGATGAGGTAAGTTATGAGTGAATTAGCAATAAAAGTTGAAAATGTTTCAAAGGAATACCGGCTCGGAATGATAGGCGGCGGAACACTTAAGGCTGAAATTCAGTCAAAAATGGCAAAGCTTTTTCATAAAGATGATCCTAATTTGAAGATAGGCGAAATCACCTATGATAAGAACGAGAAATTTCTTGCTCTTGATGATTTGTCTCTTGAAATAAACAAGGGAGAAGCTATCGGAATAATCGGACACAACGGCGCAGGAAAATCGACATTGCTTAAACTGATATGCCGCGTTACAGCTCCTACTTCCGGGAAAATATATATCAACGGAAGAATAACTTCAATGCTTGAAGTCGGAACGGGATTCCATGAAGAGCTTACCGGCCGTGAGAATGTATATCTTAACGGAGCAATACTCGGAATGAATAAAGAGGAAATTGACGAGAGATTTGATGAGATTGTCGAATTTTCTGAAGTCGGACAATTTATTGACACCCCTGTTAAAAGATATTCAAGCGGAATGAGGGTTAAGTTGGGATTTGCTGTTGCTTCTCATTTAAACTCTGAAATCATGATTATGGATGAGGTTCTTGCAGTTGGTGATGTAAATTTCCAGAATAAATGCATTGACAGAATGAGAAAAGTCGCAAAGGAAGAAGGCAGAACGGTTTTGTATGTTAGCCATAATATGGCTACGGTTAAAGGGTTATGCGACAGATGCGCGGTTTTGAAGCGCGGCAAGGTGGTTTTTGTCGGTCCTGTTGAAGATGCAATATCGGTATATGTTCAAAATGAGAAATATGACAATACTTCTTATTTTGATCTCTCACAAATAAAGCGTTCGCCCAAATGCAGTCTGAAGCATAAGCTTGACAGTATAGAAATACTCAATGCCGTAAACGGTGTGGTTAATTACGGCGATAAGGCTTGTTTCCGGATGAAATGGCATAGTCAGTCTGCTGATGACAAATTGAAAATGAAGTTTATTATCAAAGGAGTAGACTTAACTCCTGTCGGAATATCATTGCTTGATGAAATAAGACACACTGAAGGAGAAAACACGGCGGATTTCGTGCTTGATACGACATATCTTATTCCGGGAAGGTATGCGATAGAACATATCTTTTACAACGAAGATGAAAACGGAAATGCAGAGTATTACGATCGTTATACTTGTATGAGAATCGAAATTGAGCATTCCGATAAGTCTGTAAAACTAAAGCACTGGTTTAAGGATTGGGGTAATGCTGTATTACCGTGTATTACAGAGTTGGTCTAATAATTAATTGATTGATTAGTGAAAACTTTCGCGTATTTACTCAGTAATACAAAGAATTATATGTGATTTTGGAGAGATAGTATGGAAAACAATAAATACAGTATAAAACAAGGATATGTTGTCAGAGAAATCGCAGGCGAATTTATCGCCGTGCCTGTTGATTCATCTTGCGGAACAAATATAGTAATCCTCAATCCCGTCAGCAAATTTCTCTGGGACGAGCTTAAAACGGAGAAATCCTTTGAAGAGCTGTTGAATGCAATCCTCAGTAACTATGATGTTTCAAAGGAAGAAGCGGAATCGGATCTAAAGGATTTTTTGATGCAGCTTATAGAAAACGGATTGTTCAATTAAACAGCAAAGGCTTGTATGGTTGATGCCATACAAGCCTTTTATTATAGTTTTGTTACGGTCTGAATTACGATTCTGCTGATGTTGAACAGATTCTTGAAAAATGAGATTATTCTTTGAAAAAATCCTGAATTCACGGAAACCGTCTGTGTATCGGATATCTCATTTCCGTTTTTATCTTTGATAAACATTCCGTTAGTGTCAACAAGTTTTGCAGTTACTTCAATATTGCCGTTTTTGGGAGAAACCTCAAAGGTGTTGCCTTTGCCGCTTTTAATTCCGTCAACATACCACCATACCGATGTGTTTACGGGTTGGTCTGTTGCCTCTGCAGTAAGACGGAGTGTTTCGCCGTAGTTAATTGTTTTTGCTCCTTCGTTGTTTTTAATTTTTAATTCTGGTGATTTAACTGTTACTTCTATTCTATCTGTATAAAGTCCGTCATTGCTTGTAATGGTAATAACAGCAGTACCTCTTGAAAGCGCTGTTATAACATTCTGGTTTATTGAAATGCACTGACTGTCGGAAGAAAGGCTAAATGACTTGTCTGTTGCATCTGACGGATAGAATACAGGATTTATTTCCAATTTGTCTGATACTGACATAATGTATGTATCTTGCGTAAAGCTTATTGATTCAACATAAATTTTGTCTGAATCCGCAAGACTTCCGAGTTTGGGAATTCCCCAGCCATAATAATCATCTTTGCCTGAAATGCCCAAATCTTTTGCGGTTGATGTGAGTGCGGAACGTACCTGTTTGGAGTTGCAATTCGGATTATCAAGACGAAACATCGCTGCAGCCGCGGAAACAAAGGCAGCTGACATTGATGTGCCGTTCAGTGTGGTTATTTTTCCTTGGGCATTGCAGCCGGATATTCCTTCTCCGGGTGCCGCCAAATCAATTTCATTTCCGAAATTTGAAAAGCCTTCAGAAAAGAAGCCGTTTGAATTAACGGAAGCTACGGTGAGTGCCGTTTCGCAGTGTGATGGGCAAAAGTTTTTAACATCGCTTTTAGCGTTGCCTGCACACACAACAACGGTTACTCCCTTTTCTTCCGCATAAGCGAGAGCATTTTCAAGCGATTTGCAGTTGTTAAGAACAGCGCACAGACTTAAGTTAATAACATCCGCACCGTTATCTACAGCATAAGTAATACCGTTGATAAGATTTATGAGCGACCCGGTTTTGGAGTCAATAATTCTTATCGGCATAATTTTTACGGGCAGGCTGCCGACACAGTCAGCAACAATGCTTGCAAGAAATGTTCCGTGGCTGTCAACGCTTTCATCCTGAAAAGCGTCTTTGTTGTTTTCATAGAAATCATAGCCGGGAACAAGTTTATCCTTTATAAAATCAATATCTTCGCAGCCGCTGTCAACTATAGCAACTGTTACATAATCATCTGATGACGGATTTATTGACTGCGAATAAATATCGGCTTCTATCGCTGCAACCCCCCATGAAAGGTGTTCAGCAGATTCCTGAAGAGTTTCTGTGTAGACAGGCATATCACGTTCAGCGTAGATAACACCGGGGTTATTCTGAAGCATTTCAAGGCAGGAAGCAAGCTCTTTTTCCGTTTCAAACTGCAGAACAAATCTGCCGTCATCTGAAACAACATAGTCAGAAGCATAAGAAAAATCGAAGTCCTTTGTATAAGACCTGAGCTTTCCTATAATTCTGAGCATTGATGCTTCGTTATTGCTTTTAATGATTTCCGCAGTCTTAACGGCAAAATCAAAGTTGTTTTCCGCAGAAGCAACAGAAGCTTCTGCGACAGACACGATGGGAAGCCCGCCCAAAACACAACCTAAACATATAAGCTGCGCAAGTAACAAAGAAACAGTTTTTTTAATATATTTTTTCATAATACCCTCATCGCCAAAATTATTTATTTGTTATTTCTTCTCTTCCTCAAAAAGCTTGAGCTCCGAATAGATATCTATTCTTTCCGATGCCTCTTTTGCAACCTTTTGCGGGCGGATTTTCGGGCGCTTTCCGAGAATCGAACGGATTATATATCTTCCGCCGAAGAAAATCCAGCCGAAGGGGAGGAGAATTTTGAATTTCCTTGCCGATTTCCAGTTTTTATAAACAATGCTGTTGGCAGAAACAAAAAATTGCCTGAGCATAGAAATTTCTTTTTCGTTTTTATTTGAAATCAAAAGGCTTTCGTGGCTTCTGTCGGCATTTTTCTGCCCGAAGTTTCCGCCGATGATGATGTCAATGAGAACATAGTCTGCGATTTTCTTATCGGCACTTTTTGCCCAGCTCATTCCCGGAAGACCAAGATACTCGCAGGAGATGAGCGTCATTGTTTTTGCAAATTCCCAAAGACCGATATCCCTGATTGTTTTTTCAAAAAGCTCAAGGAATTTTTCTTCGCCGATTGAATTCAGGAACACCGCCCAGTCGCAGAGATGGCGAAGTCCGAGTCCGTCGCCCGTCAAATGATGGCACATATGAAGAAGAATAATCAGTCCGTGATGGAATGTAGACGGCACGGTTATCTCGCCAAGCTCAGTCTGAACAATCTGCGAATTTTTAAGAAGTCCCGAAAGGTATTTTCTGACCTTGACGCCCGCCTTACCTTGTGGGATTCCCGACGGTTGAAAGTGCATTTCGCATCGACAAATTTTACCGAGATAAATATCGTGCACATCATGATTTTTGCCCGTTGCCTCATAGCCGTTTTGGATAAGAACTTTGTTTGCCTCTTCAAAATTATCAGTATCAACAAGAAAATCGACATCGCCCATTGAGCGCATGAGAGGGTCGGGGTAATAAAGTGCGGAAGCGAAGCCTTTTAGAATTGTGCAGGGAACACCTGCATTTTTCATTATATTGCATATGCGGATATGCTCAAAATCAACCTTGGCGTTATCGGCAAGTGTCTGACTGAGCTTTTTTCTGATATATCCGCATTTTTCGCTTTTAAGAATATCTTCATTTGAGTTGTGAAATGCCATAAGAGTAACAGCTTGTGCGTATGCTTCGCACCAGACCGCATTCAGGTTGTCCTCATTGAGGTCAACCCTGCGCCCTGCCTTAAAAAGATTGTTG
>JAZNSX010000109.1:0-7820 GCA_045591425.1 Acutalibacteraceae bacterium
CTTATCGAACAGTCTGTTGATTATCTTTATATTCAGTAGTATAATTTAATCGAATAAATTTGTCAACGGAGGCGGAAAACTTGAAAGTTTTATCTTCAAAATTATTTGAGTCCCGTATTCAGAGCTACAACACAACCGCGAAAGAAAAGTTCCTCGGTTATCTTATAGGACCCGCAGGTGCTTTGCTTGTAAATGCACTTCTTGCGCAGGGATTCCTCAACGTTTTTTATACCGATGAGCTCGGTATGAGCGGTGTATGGGGCGGAATGTTCCTTGTGGTTTTCCCCATACTTTCAAAAATCCTCGATGCGATAACCAACCTGATAATGGGTGCGATTATCGACAGAACGAAAACCGTTCAGGGTAAGGCAAGACCGTGGCTTCTGCTTTCCGTTCCGCTTGTTGTTATCTGCGGAATTTTGCTCTATTTCGTTCCGCTTCACGCATCAACTACGGCAAAGGCTGTCTACATAATTTTCACGTATAACCTTTACTATTGCTTTGCGTTCACGATGTATAACATCACGCATATGATGATGGTTCCGCTTTCAACAAGAAACGATATGCAGAGAAGTCAGCTCGCGGTGTTCAATAACGTTGCGAATATTGCAATAACCGGTATTCTTGTTGCTCTTTTGTTCCCGATGCTTGTTCTGCCTAAAATCAAAGGCAATATTGATGCGTGGGTAACGTTTATGACCGTTGCGGCAATCGTTATGCTGCCCGTTATGCTCCTTGAATACTATTTTACCAAGGAGCGTGTAACCCTTGAAAATCCCGACAAAGCCGAAGTGGATAACGTAGCCTTCAAAGAAAAAATCAAGGCTTGTGTGTCAAGCAAAAACTGGTGGATTCTCGTTGCTTTCTGGCTTTTCTATTGGGTAGGTCAGCTTACCCGTTCAAACGCTATGACCTACTATGCAAACTGGGTGCTCGGCAGCACTTATGCAGACGGTATAACACAGACTCTGCTCAATGTTATCGGCGGTCTGCCTATGGGTATCGGCATATTCCTTGTCTGGCCTCTGTCGAAGAAATTTGGCAAAAAGACCGTTACCGCAACGGGATTCATTCTCTGCGTAATAGGTGATATTATTACTTTTGTTGCGCCCGATAATCTTGTTACCGTGCTTATAGGTCAGTTCATTATGAATATGGGCATTGTGCCTGCGGCATATGTTTTCCCTGCGCTTATGGCAGGTGTTTTTGATGAGCTTGAGTATAAACACGGCTTCCGCTGTGACGGTGTTGCAACGAGCGTTATCAACTCTATGAACACCATTGCCGTCGGATTGAGTATAGGCATTTTCAATCTTCTTATCAGAGGATATATCCAGCCTGAATTTGATGCCGCAGGCAACTGCATAACCACTCAACCTGATAATATTATATCAGCAATCGTCTGGGCATTTGTCGGAATAAATATATTCATTCACGCAGGTCTTGCAATTCTTCTTCGTTTTCTTGACATCGAACTCAAACTCCCTGCAATTCAGAAGATTATCCGTCAGAGACAGATTGACAAATGCAAAGCAAACGGCGAGGAATGGGTTGAGCCTTCAGAAAGAGCAAGACTGATTCAGGAAGAACTCGACGACAAGGCAATCGAATCATTCAAAACCGAACTCAAAGAAAAATGTGCAAAGAACAGCAAACTGAACTTTGAGGCTGAACTTGAAAAATATATGAAAAAGTTCAGCGAGCAGAAAGAAAAGGCAAGAATAAAGGCTGAAAAAGAATTGCGTGATGAGGCTGAATACACACGTAAAATGGAAGAACAGGCAAAGAAAAAGGGAGTGAAGATATGAGCCGCAGACCCGATATTATAGTTATCAACCCCGACCAGATGAGAGCGGATTCTCTGCATCATCTCGGTAACCTTGCTTCATACACTCCGAATCTCGATTCTCTTGCCGATGAGGGTGTCAGCTTCAGCAACGCTTTCTGTCAGAATCCCGTGTGTGTGCCGTCAAGATGCTCGTTTATGACGGGTACCTATCCGCACACAAACGGTCACAGAACGATGAGTTATCTGCTGCGTCAGGGCGAGGATAATCTTTACCGCATACTTAAAAACAGCGGATATTACGTCTGGACAAGCGGCAGGGGCGATTGCCTTGCAGGTCAGCAATCGAAATGGCTGAAAGAATGCACAAGCGAAATCTATAATAAGTGCGGCAAAAAGCCGAAGGATGAGGGCAGAGGCGAAAAGGACGATAAAAGATATTTAAGCTTTTACAGAGGTGAAATAACCAACGTTGAAGCTGACGGTATGTGCCATGATAACGATTGGGTGTGGGCAAAAGGCTGTGAAGATTTAATCAGAAAAGCGAAACCGAATGAACCGATTTTTGCTTTTCTCGGTCTTAACAATCCGCATCCGCCGTATCATGCTGAAAAAAGATTTCTTGATTTGATTGACGAATCAAAAATTCCGCCTGCAAAAGCACCGTCAAAACCTGAAGATAAAAAGCCGTCAATGCAGTATGAACTCTGCGATGCTCTCGGAATAGGGGATTGGGATAAAGAAAATATAACCGCACTGCGCAAAACATATCTTGCCCAATGCGCAAGGATTGACGAGCTGACGGGCAGGATTATTCAGGCGCTCAAAGACTCTGGCAGATATGATAATGCCGCAATATTCTTTTTCTCCGACCACGGCGATTTTACCGCCGATTACGGCATACCTGAAAAGGCACAGAATCTTTTTGATGACTGCCTTGTGAATGTTCCTCTTATCGTAAAACTGCCGAAATATATGCAGAGCGACAGCGGCATAAATTCAAATCCCGTTGAGCTGATTGATTTCTTTGCAACTGTTCTTGATATAACAAAAACCGATGCAAGCTACACTCATTTCAGCAGAACGCTCAGAGAAACAATAGCCGATAAAACCGTTTCAGTGCGTGATTTCGTTTGCTCAGAGGGCGGCAGACTGCAAAACGAGAAGCATTGTACCGAGGAGGTTGAAAACTATTTCGGCGTTGTTGCAGATGAATATGCGCCGAGAATAGGCATTCAGCAGAAGAACAACGGTCAGCACACAAAGGCGGTTATGATTCGTACAAAGGATTATAAATACGTTATGCGTCTTTATGAAACCGATGAATTCTATGACCTTGCAAAAGGTGAAGAAACAAATGAAATTGATAATCCTGAATATACCGATATAATTGCCGATGTGCGCTCGAAGCTTCTTGAATGGATGCTTGAAACGGCAGACAGTGTGCCGAAAGATAAAGATGCCCGTTTCCCCGATGACTTCTATCTCGGAACGGTCAATGCCATGGCAGACTTCAAGGTGTCGCCGCTTATCAAGGGCGTTATGAAGCTGACTCGCAACGATTTTTCATCGCTTGTCAACAAAGCAATAAAGCTTCTGCGAATTGACACAAACGGATTTTACAATAAGAAAATGTAACAGAAAACCGCTTCACTATGCGTAATGTGCAGTGAAGCGGTTTTGATATATATGTGCTATTTTGAAGGTTAATTTGACAAGTTGGAATTTGACATCTTAACCATAATATTTGTCTATTCCGCCAAAGCCGACAATCAATTTTCCATTACGAGTCTTTTTAATAAAACTTTCAAGGCGTTTTTTGAACTCGTCGGGGCGTTTTCTCGCCGCATCAATGTAAGCAACACGAATGCGTTTGTATGGCTCGGATAATTTCTCATAGTTTTCCCACGCAGCAATGTCTTCTTTTATAGCATCAATGATATCAGCAGGAAAAATATACGGAGTACGAATCAAAGGTAATACACTATCTCTTACGCTTGGATGAAGCAACCCCTGTCTTTCCAGCCAAATCAGTCTTTCTATATTCGGGCGTGAATACGGACTACCTTTCTTTCTCGGTGTAAACCGTTGTGCACGATGCGTAGGGTCAATGTGTTTTATAGTACTATCAATCCAACCAAAACATAGTGCTTCTTCTACTGCATCATTGTAGGTAAGCGCTTTATCACCTGATTCCTTCATTGGAAATACAAACCATATTTCACTCTCTGTTTCAAAGTGTTCAGCAAGCCACTTTCGCCATATATCTCGTTCACTTGTATAAAATATCTTCATTCTTTTATCCCTACAAATTCTTATTTGTCAATCTCTTTTGATTAATTTTGTCAAACAGACTGAGTCTTTTTCGTTTCTGTTATTTTGTCAAACAGTTCAGAACAGGCTGTTGTAACTTCCCACGGAACAACAGAGCTTTCAGTTTTTCCTGATTTAATGCATTCCATAGCTTCGCTGATTTCATAGGTGAAGCCGTTTACCGTTTTCTTATCTTCAAAATGTTCCCTGAGATTTCCTGAAATATCATATAAAAAACATTCGCTTGCATAATGAGGCTTCGGGATAACAATCTTTCCGTGTTTTCCGTATATTATCATTTTATCATCAATTGAGGTCATAAAAGATGCCATCAGATCCGCTAAGGTGTGTTCAAATTCAATGCTGATATGATTATTAACATCCACACCGCTGTCACCCCACACAGCAGAAACATTCATGTTTTTTATTTTTTGCTCAATCAGATATGTAGTGATTTCATAGGCATAAACAGTAATATCTTTTGCTGCACCTCCACCGAGCAACGGATTAAAATAACGGTTTTCTTTATCTTCGGGAGCAGCAAATCCGATTGAAAACTGTGAGATTTCGGGAATACCGATTTCTCCGTTATCTATCCACATTTTCGCCTTGTTGACGGCAGGTAAAAAACGGCTCCACATAGCTTCCATAATGAAAACACTATTTTTTGCAGCTGCTTCAAAAATCTTATGCGCTTCATCCGAATTCTGAAACATAGCTTTTTCACATAACACAGGAATACCTCTTTCAACGCACATCATTGTAAGACGGTAATGGTCATTCGGCGTAACAGCAATATATACGCAATCAGGTTTTTCGGATTCAAGCATTTCAATATAACTGTCGTAATATTTATTTAAACCGTGCTTAGTTGCAAAGTTTTTTGCCCTATCGTAGCTTTTACTTGAAATTGCACACACTTCGCAGTTATCAAGTAATGAAACCGCTTCACAAAACGTGTTTGCAATTCCGCCGGCGCCCATAATACCAAAACGAAAAACGTTCATATCAATTCTCCAAAATAATAAATTTTTGTTTATATATTCGATAAACCGGAATTTGTTGTTCTGTACAAAGCAGGAATCTTACTTAATAAACGCTCAAAGAACTGATGACATTGCGGACAGAGGTCTTTAAAAAAAGATAAAGCACGATGCCAAAATGAGGCAAGTGAGTCGCAAATATCTTTTATGAAACGCTCGAATTTTGTAAGTCTGTTATTCTCATCATAACCGTTTTTATCTTTATAGACACGAACATAGTCAATAAACCATTCAATAGGATATTCATTTTCTGGCTCGTCCCAACCGCTGAAATCTGAATTTATATACATTGAAAGAATTATACACATTCTGTATTGCGGCGATTCTGTTGTTTGTGCCACTTCTTTTCCGTCAACGTAAAACGTTATCCCTTCAGGTCTCCAGTCCATAGCATAGGTGTGGAATTCGTTCACATAATCCGTCGGTTCTCCGTCCAATTCAACCTTGCTTGCCCATTCACCGAGATTAGGGTCATCCCAAGCGTGAACTTTGGGTTCAAAAACTCCGGGTGACTTGAAAAAGGTTTCCAACACATCTATTTCACCGTTCTGAACAGAATCTGTTGCGTCGGTATCGTCCTGAGCACCGATAAGCCACCATGAAGCGTATCCGCCGCCACCCGTATCAGGCATTTTCATTCGTATCTCAAAGTAGCCGTACTGTGTAGCATATCCTTCATAAGGCTCAACTTCCCTCTGCTGAGTTCCGCCCGGATGCAGATGATTCTTTTCCCAAGTCTGAATACCGTTTGCAATCCATAAAAGGTTGTCGGGGTCTGCTGAACCGGGCTGACCGCCAAAATAATCAGGCGAATCCTTCGTGATATACAGATTCAGACAACCGTTCTCGATTTTATATCTTGCAGAGGAACCTTCTGTATTGGCGGTGCAGTGAGGTAAATATTGCGGTAACCAATACTCTGTATTTAATTTGCCATCATCAAATTCGGTGCTGAAATCAAGCACATAGCCTTCCTTTTCGGGGATATTTTCTTCGGCAGATGCGACTGATGGCAAAGCAATCAGCACAGTTAAAGCCAGAAAAAAAGCCGTACTTTTTCTGAACATAATTTTTTATCCTTTCGTGCAAATTCTTATTTTTCTAACTGTTCGACGTATTGTAATTATTGCTCTTTAAAGAGAATCGGTTGTCATTGCGTAAGAATTGTAACAGGACCGTACAGTCCGCCAGAAACAAGGTCTTTGGCAAATTCAAGCTCAGCTTCAAAATACGGAGACAGTTCTTTGATGCTCCATTTTTCAAAGTAGTCTGTATGAACATACAGGTTTGCCGATGTGTTGGTTACAATAATTTTCAGATTGTTGTTTTCTGTAAGAATATTTGCAGGTATTTTCAATCTGTACGGGGGTGTCAGGGCAGTTCCGAGCAAGTGTCCGTTAAGATAAACCTCAGCTGCATAATGCACGTCACCGAGATTGATTTCTCCTTCTTTTCCTTGTCTTTCGGTTGGAAGTGTGAACTTTGCTTCATAAACTCCGCTTCCCGAATAATCACTGCCGATTATATCTGCCCAATCACCGAGGTTAACGCAAGTGGATTTTTCTGAATGATTAATACATTCAAATCCGTTTTCACCGCATAAGAGTTCAGTTTCTTTGCGGAAAAGGAATCCGTCGGAAATATCAGCCTTATAGCTGAAATCTTTCTTGTTTTCGGCATCAAAAGCTTCATCTGTAAGCATTATGACAACTGTTTCGCCTATGGTAAGGGAAAGGTTAAGATATCCGTTTCCGGCTTCAAAACGCTGTAATTTTCCCGTTTCCAAATCAAGAAAATAACCGCTTGACGAGGGCAGTTGAATACGGTAATCTCCGCTTTCACCGCATTCACGGAACAAAAAGAACAACTCTGCGTTTTCAGTTTTTCTGTGCATTGCCCGTAAGCCCTTGCCGTCAGCCGTAACTGTCGGTTTAAGGTCTGAAAGAGTATGCAAAACTCTTCCGCCGGCTTTGACAAAGCGCTTGAGCGTACTTTGTGTTTTTGGCGGAATGAAAGCTCCTTTTGGGATGATAATATTTCTGTATTCTGCATTGCCGATGCGGATGCAGCCCTCGTCTGCACCCTCTGAAGCCTGAATAATGTCATCATCAACAATATCAAAATCTATCGTCATATCTTCAAGCGTTCTGCCGAGATTATCAAAGGCTTTTGCCATAACATCAGCTTTTAAACCGCCCTGAAAATCGGAAACAGGATAGTAAAGCCCTGTTTCACAGACGCGTTTGCCGAGCGTTGACAGATATGAAAGGCGCTCAACATACTTGTTGAACTGACAGAGAAAACGGCAATACGGCTGATTCTCTGTAAAAACAGGTAACTCCTGCGCAAGAAGCTGACCTTTTCGTCCGAGAGGGAAGTTGAACGGATTGAAAATGTTGATTCCCCGTACGGACTGATATCCTACGGTGTAGCGCATTGTATCGTAAGTCATTGCGCAACCGCCAACGCCGAAAATTTCACTCAATGGAGACTCTGAGCCGTTTGGTGCGGCGGCAGATGAAGCGTATCTCGGGAAAAATGCGTTATAGCCGTTCATATCATTTATGTTTTCTGTTTTATTTTCGGGATAAAGCTGACGCCATATAACGTCAACACCCGGAATATCAAAGCAACGCAGAGCACGCATAAGATTGAAATTTCCGCCGCCTTGCATACAT
>JAZNSX010000110.1:0-26635 GCA_045591425.1 Acutalibacteraceae bacterium
ACATCGGAATTCATTCCTTTTCTTTAAGACTCGCTATTCTCGTAACTCTTATAGTTGGGTTACCGGAGGCACAGATTAAATCCGTTTTTGGGCATAACTCACCCGCCCCGAATATGCGGCATGAAAGATTATAGCACAACAGTCAACTGTTGTCAAATGTTTTTTCAAAGAAATTTGAATTAGTTTTTATTGTCGTCAACAGGCTGATAGCTTGCTTCCTTATAATCGGGATTTTCGGGTTCTTCGGGAATAATGAGCGCTGCAATAAGATAAATAATAATCGGGCAGCCTAAAACAAAAAGCGAAAGAAGAACGTATATGATTCTGAGAATCGTTGCGTCTATGTTAAAATATTTCGCAAAGCCGCCAAGCACACCAAGAAGTTTTCTGTCTGACTTGCTTCTGTAAAGTTTTCTTTCCATGATTCTTTCTCCTTATCTGTTTTGTATATCCGCCGCGGTGAGAGTGTTTCTCATGAGCATTGCAATCGTCATGGGACCCACGCCGCCGGGAACGGGGGTTATCATTGAAGCCTTTTCCTTGACTTCGTCAAAATCAACATCACCGCAAAGCTTTCCGTTTTCGTCTCTGTCCATACCTACATCAAGCACAATCGCGCCATCCTTAACCATATCGGCTTTAACGAATTTTGCAATGCCGACAGCAGCAACGAGAATATCTGCCTGCCGTGTTATTTCGGAAAGGTTCACGGTTTTCGAATGGCAGATTGAAACGGTTGCGTTTCTTGCAAGCATAAGCATCGCCATAGGCTTGCCGACGATATCGCTTCTGCCGATGATAACGCAATGCTTGCCAGTTATATCAACGTTTTCATATTCAAGAAGCTTTACCATACCCATGGGAGTGCAGGGAACGAGTTCGCCGTTGCCGATGCAAAGCCTGCCGACATTCTGAGGATGGAAACAATCAACATCCTTTTCGGGAAGTATTCTTTCAAGGACGGCATTTTTATCAATATGTTTGGGCACGGGAAGCTGGCAGAGAATACCGTTGACGGATTTATCCGCATTCAGCCTGTCAATAAGCTCAAGAAGCTCTTCGGTTGTTGTTTCTTCAGGCAAAGCATATTCGAGCGAACGCATACCGGTTCTTTCGCATGCCGCCTTTTTGTTGTTAACGTAAATTCTTGATGCAGAGTCGGTGCCGACAATAATAACTGCAAGAGTGGGTAAAACGCCCTTTTCCTTAAGCACGGCAACCTGTTCTGCTATTTTATCGAGGTTATATTCTCTGACGGCTTTACCGTCAAATATCTTTGCCATCGGAATCAACTCCTTCTATTACATTAATACTATCCTCTGTTTCTGCAATCGCTGCAACTTTCTTCTCTTTTTTCAGTTCATCTTCAAGAAAAAAGTCAACTCCGTCTATGGGCTTGGGATTTTTCTTGAATTTGATAAGCAGAGCCACAAGAAGAATAGCACAAACTATTGCAATTGCCGCTGAAAGTGCCTGAGAAACACGGATAGTTGTGCCCGCAATATAAAGGCTGTCGGTTCTCAAGCCTTCAACAATCATTCTTTCAACACCGTACCAGATACCGTAGCAAAGAGCGATTTGACCGCTGAAAAGTCTTGCCTTTCGGGTAATTATATAAAGCACAAAGAAACCGAGCAGACACCATATTGATTCATAGAGAAAGGTGGGATGAACGGGCAGACTCGGGTCAACGGAAAATCCGTTTGCTTCAAAGAAAGCCTGATTGCGTTCAATATAATCAGCAACTTTTTCGCTCCACATTCCCCACGGCATTGATGTGTTGACACCGAAAGCCTCCTGATTCGTGAAATTACCCCATCTGCCGATGCCCTGACCGATGAGAAGGCTCATGCTTGCAATATCAAGCAGATTCCAGAAATTCATTTTTCTGACCTTGCACACAACAAATGCCGCAAGCACACCGGCTATTATGCCGCCGTAAATCGCAAGACCGCCCTCCCAAATTTTCGGGATTTCGGACAGATGCTCGCCGTAATAATCCCATTTTGAAAAAACATAATAAAGCCTTGCGCCGATTATGGCGGCAATTGTGCCGTAGATAAGGACATCGACCATCTTGTCAAGACTCATTTTCCATTTGTATGCCATTCTGCCGCCGAAAAGCACGGCAAGCAAAAAGCCGAAAGCAATTATTGCGCCGTAAAACTTAATTTGAATATCCGCTCCGAATATTGAAAAATCGGCAAGAACACTCGGAACGCTGAAACCCCGGTCAATACCGGAGAAATAAACAACTGTATAATCCGACATTTTATTATTCCTTTCTTAGATTGGGCTGATAACAGAAAGTGCCGAGGCTTCCTCTTTAAGAACGCCGAGCCTTTCCTGCGCTTTTTCAAGAGTAACACCTTTGCATGCTTCAAGCTCCGCAAAAGGCTGATAACCGTTGAAATACAGATTCATCATCATGTTGGCAGTGTCATCAATATCGTTATAGCCCATAACAAGACGACCGTAAAGCTTGCGCTTTGCCCTTTCAAAGGCAACCGGGTCTATACCCTCTTTTTGTGCACGGCTTATTTCCTTGCGAAGGATTGATGCCGTCTTTTCGGGGTCACTGCTTGTTCCGCCCATCATAACGCAAGAGAAACCGAAACCATTGAAAAGCTCGGAATAAAATCCCATGTCAATAAGCTCCTCATCAAGAAGCCTTTTAAAAAGCGGAGACGATTTGCCCGTGAGCGCTTCAAGAACAATCTGCGAAGCGAGCTCGTCCTCAAGGCTGAGCAACGGCTCGGAAATATCCTCTTTGAAGCCGAGCAAAAATTGCTTACAGGCAACCGAAAGCTTTTCCTCAATATAGTCTCTGACAGGAAGCGGGCTTTCCTTTTCAAATTTTCTTTCAATTTTTTTGCCGTCGGCGGGCTTGATGCATCTTTCAACGATGTCAAAAACATCCTGCGGCTCAATTGCGCCGACAACGCTGAGCACCATGTTGGCAGGATTATAAAAGTTTTTATAAAGTCTGTAAAGCAAATCGGCATCTATTTCGGCAATTGAAGCCTGAGTGCCCGCAACATCTATTCTTACGGGATGCTTTGCATAAAGTGCTTTAAGCAGATTAAACATAACCTGCCAGTCAGGCAAATCCTGATACATTCTGATTTCCTGGCCGATTATCCCCTGCTCTTTCTCGACAGTCTGCTGAGTAAAATAAGGGTTCTGAACAAAATCGAGAAGAATTTCAAGGGATTCACCGATATTTTCCGAGCCCTTAAACAGATATGCTGTTTTTTCAAAGCTTGTGTAAGCATTGGCGCTTGCGCCCGTTTTTGCAAAGCGCTCAAACGCGTTCAAATCTTCGCTTTCAAACAATTTATGCTCCAGAAAATGAGCCGTGCCCTCGGGGATGGTCTCAAATTTACCGTTTTCAGTCTGAACAGCGGTATCAATCGAACCGTATTTAACACCGAAAACCGCATATGCGGAGTCATAGCCTTTTTTCGGCATAACTCTTATTTCAAGACCCGACGGATGCTGAGCACAGAAAACGGTTTCGCCCAGCTTTTCATTGATGATCTGTTCAATTTTCATTTTCCGCCGCCTCCTCTTCTTGAGCCTTGAGCATATATATCGTGTCTATGGAAAGCCTCTTTGCAGCTTCGCAAACCTGTTCCATAGTTACGGCTTCGACACCTTCAACCACGCTTTCAGGGGTAGCTATCTCTTCTTCAAGAACCTGCGAAGCATACCATGCACAGATACTTTCTGGCGTTGTGAAGCTGCATTTTTCCCGAAGTGAACGCTTTGAAGATTCGAGCACCTCAAGGTCGGTTTTACCGTTTCTCAAATCTGAAAGCTGACTCAATATTTCAGCAGAAACCTTTTTTTCCTTATCGGTATCTATTCCGCCTTCAACAAGCAAAATACCCTTACTTGAAACAAGTCTTGACCAGCAATAGTATGCAAGGCTCAATTTTTCACGGACATTCATGAAAAGCTTTGAATAAGTGCCCATGCCGAAAATATCGTTCATAACGGTTATCGCATGGATATTGTCCCTGCTGTTTTCCATGCCCGCTCTGAAACCGATAACAAGCTTGCCTTGGTTCACCGGATAGGTTTCCTCATATCTGTTGAAGTGTCTGCCTCTTTTAATAAACACGGTTTGGGGTTTAACGGGATTGCGTTCGATTTTCGCAAATTTCTTTGTGAAAATATCCGCAATTTTATCCGATGCACTTCCCACAACGGTAATCTGAAAAACGGCAGTTGAGAGAAGATTCTTCCACGCGGAATAAATATCAGCCATCTTAACATTCTGAATTTCTTCGATTGTGCCGTATTTGTCCTTACCGTATGCTTCATTTGCACACATATATTCAATGCATTTGTTGAAAGCATAGGTTCTTTTGTCATTAAGTTCCTCTTCGATTCTCTGAATAAGAAGCCTTTTTTCTGCATTGAGGCTTTCAGCCCCGAAGCTTCCGTTTTTGCAGTTGGGAGAGAAAATCATACCTGCAAGAAGTTCCGCGCATTGCCCAACTATGCTCTCATCAGTCAGAGCAAAACGGTCATCAAGACAAGTGAGCGAAAGGGTAAGCACCTGCGATTCGCCGATTTTTGCCACGCCCGCCGAAAGGCTTGCGCCGTAAAGCTCATCAAGTTTGCCGTTGAGAAGCGAAAAATCGGGATATTCCTTACATGAACGCTTGAGAAGATATATGAGCAACGAATTCGCCGCCATCTTTTCATCCATGGGTAACGCCATGGAAACCGATATTCTTCCCGTTTTAAAACTGTCTGTTTCAACCGAAACAAAACGCACCTGCTCAGCCAAAGTTTTAATCTGAGGCATTGTGTCACTTCCTAATTTTTTATTTATTATTCCTCGTAATCAGATGTCGCATACCGCAACATCTTCATAAGTTTCTCTTCTTACAATAACTCTTGCTTCTCCGTCCTTAATCATAACAACGGGAGGTCTCGGAATTCTGTTGTAATTTGACGCCATCGAGTAATTATATGCGCCCGTGGAAAGAACAGCAAGAATGTCGCCGGGCTGAACCTTCTGGAGCTTTGTATTTTCCTGAATGAGGTCGCCGCTTTCACAGCATTTACCTGCAACCGTAACAATCTCGCTTCTTTCTTCATTCGCCTTATTGGCGCAAACAATTTCATAATCCGATTTATAGAGAGCATATCTCGGATTATCGGTCATACCGCCGTCAATCGAAACATAGGTGCGGATATCAGGAATTTTTTTGACTGCACCGACGGTGTAAAGAGTTATACCCGCCGCACCTGCTATTGACCTGCCGGGTTCAAGGTGAATGAAAGGGATTTCAAGACCGAGCTTTTCACAATATTCGTGAACCGTCTTTGAAACCGCTCTCATATAATCGCCGAAAGGTCTCGGGTTGTCGCTTTCGAGATATTTGATACCGAAACCGCCGCCGAGATTGAGTTCTTCAAGTTCAACGCCCGTCTGTAATTTCACTTCGGCAAAAAGCTCAAGCATGACCTTTGCGGCAAGCTCAAACGGGTCAATATCGAAAATCTGCGAACCGATATGGCAATGAAGTCCGCAAAGCTTTACGTTCGACATCCCGAGTGCGGTTTTAACCGCTTCCATCGCTTCGCCCGTTTCAAGAGCAAAGCCGAATTTCGAATCAATCTGTCCCGTCTTGACAAAGTCATGGGTATGTGCATCAATACCGGGCTTTATTCTGAACATGATTCCGACTGTTTTGCCGTGCTTTACGGCAATCGAATTGAGAGTTTCAAGCTCTGTTATGTTGTCAACAATAATCCTTCCGACATTGTTCTCAACCGCCATTTCAAGCTCGGCATAAGTTTTGTTGTTGCCGTGAAAAGCGATTTTTTCGGCAGGGAAATCCACGGAAAGAGCAGTATAGAGCTCTCCGCCCGAAACAACGTCAATTCCCACACCCTCCGAGGCACAAATACGGTAAATCTCTTTGCAGCTGAATGTCTTGCTCGCATAATGAACAAGACCCTTGCCGTCATAATTCTCTTCAATCGATTTTTTAAATTCTCTTAAATTATTTCTTATTTCATTTTCATCATAAACATATGCGGGCGTACCGTATTGCTCCGCAAGCTCAACGGTATCGCAGCCGCCGATTGTCAGATTACCTTTTTCGTTGACTGAAATGCAGTCCGAAACATACATTTTTCTTCCTCCTATTTGAGGGCGCCTTCTATAGCCGCCTTCATTTCTTCAACACCCGTTCCTTTAACGGCTGAAAATTCAATTCGCTTTATATCCGAATATTCCGCAAGCTCAGTCACAAGAGCCTCTCTGCGTTTTTCCGTTTCGGTTTTGTTAAGCTTATCGCATTTTGTGAGAGCAATAACAAACGGCGTGCCGGTTTCTCTGAGAAAATTCAGCATAACCATATCGTCAGCCGAGGGTGCATGCCGCATATCGATAAGCTGAATTACCAACGCGATGTTTCTGCCCGAATGGAAATAGCCTTCCATAAGGTCTGCCCAGCGCTTTTTCTCACTCTGCTCACGCTTTGCATAGCCGTAACCGGGAAGGTCAACAAAATATACGCCGTCGCCCTTAAAAAAGTTGACTGTAATCGTTTTGCCCGGCACAGAGCTGACTCTGGCAAGATTCTTGCGGTTAAATATTTTATTTATCAAAGAAGATTTACCCACATTAGAGCGACCCGAAAAAACAATTTCCGCTTCTTTCGATGGCGGAAGCTGTTTTGCCGTTCCGTAAGCCGCCGCAAACTCTGTTTTGTCAAATCTCATAGTTTTACCTTACCTTTACTGAGTAATCGCCGCACGGGAGCTTTTTATAACTTCAACAGGCTTTGCGTGTCCGTCGGTCAGAGATGCATTCTTTTCAAGGGCGATATTCCAGACCTCTTCAACCGATTTTACAGGCTCAAAGGTAATTGCTTCCTTAACCTTTGAATCAACCTCATCCAAATCGGAAATATTATCGTGCGGAATAACAACAGTCTTTATTCCCGCCCTGTAAGCCGCCATTGATTTTTCCTTAAGCCCGCCGATGGGAAGCACTCTGCCTCGAAGGGTAATTTCACCCGTCATGGCAACATCCTTGCGCACCTTTATGCCTGTTAGAGCCGAAACAAGGGAGGTTGCGATTGTGACGCCCGCCGAAGGACCGTCTTTCGGTGTCGCACCTTCGGGAACATGAATATGAATATCCGATTCTTTATAGAAATTAGCATTTATGGGCAGGCTGTCAGCCTTTGAGCGGATAAAGCTGACCGCAGCCTTTGCGCTTTCCTGCATAACATCGCCAAGCGAACCCGTGAGTTCAAGCTTACCCGTTCCCTTAAGAACCGCGGATTCGATTTCAAGCATATCACCGCCGACACTTGTCCATGCAAGTCCGTTAACAACACCGACTTCATTTTCTTTAATCATAGAGTCCGGCTTGAATTTTCGGGTTCCGAGGAAGTTTTCAATATCCTCAGGCTTTACTGAAATTTTTTCTGCGCAGCCCTCGACGATTTCTATTGCGGCTTTTCTGCAAATCGCGGCTATTTTCTGTTCAAGAGCACGAACACCCGCTTCTCTCGTATAGCCATCAATAACAAGCCTGACAGCTTTGTCTGTTATTCTCAGACGGCTTGCGGTCAGACCGTGACGCTTAATCTGTTTGGGAATAAGATGCTTCTTCGCAATATTGAATTTTTCTTCGCTTGTATAGCTGCCGAGCTCGATTATTTCCATTCTGTCGCGCAGAGGCTCGGGAATATTCGCCTCAACATTTGCGGTTGTTATGAACATAACCTTGCTCAAATCAAACGGAAGCTCGATGTAGTGGTCTCTGAAGGTGCTGTTTTGCTCGGGGTCAAGCACCTCAAGCAGAGCAGAGGTCGGGTCGCCTTTATAATCCGACGAAAGTTTATCAACCTCGTCAAGCAGCATAAGCGGATTGCTTGAGCCAGCCTGCTGCATTGCATTAATGATTCTGCCCGGCATCGAGCCGATATAAGTTTTTCTGTGACCTCTTATTTCCGCCTCATCCTTAACGCCGCCGAGCGAAATTCTGACATAATCTCTGCCTGTTGCGTTTGCAATTGAACGCGCAACCGAGGTTTTGCCGACACCCGGAGGACCCACAAGACAGATTATCTGACCCTTTATGTCAGGCGCAAGCACACGAACGGCAAGATATTCAAGAATTCTATTTTTGATTTTATCAAGTCCGTAATGGTCATTTTCAAGAACCTTGCGTGATTTTGCAATATCGGTATTCTCGGGCTTTATGTTGTTCCACGGCAGAGAAAGACATGTTTCAATATAATTTCTGCTGACTGCCGCCTCAGGAGACTGGGGAGAATATTTTTCAAGCCTGTCACATTCTTTGAAAAGCTTTTCCTTAACCTCTTCCGAAGCTCCGAGATTAAAAATATCTTCTCTGAAACGGTCAAGCTCCTCTTCCTGAGAAACACCGCCGCCGAGTTCGGCAGAAATCACCTTCATCTGCTCACGAAGATAATATTCACGTTGGTTTTTATCAATCTGCTCCTGAACCTTATCGCTGATATCCGCCTCAAGCGAAAGCAAATTGCCTTCACTCGCAAGAAGAACACACATTTCTTCAAGACGTCTGATGGGATTAATGGTTGAAAGCACCGTCTGCCTATCTTCATATTCGAGCATAATGTTGCCTGCAATATAGTCGGCAAGCTCACCGGGCTCAGTTTGCTGCATAACACTTGTCATAAGGTCGGCGGGCATTTGCGGCGCGCAGTCGGCATAATCTGCAAAAACATCCTTGGTGTGACGCACAAGAGCTTTTGTATAGTCGATGTCCTCAACCTTAACCATAGGCTCCTCAATGGGGAATATCATTGTTTTGAGATAGTTTCCCTTGCCTGCTCCGAGTCCCTGAACAAGCCTTGCTCTCTGAACGCCCTCAACAGCAACGCGAACATTCCCGCTCTTGCCGGGAAGCTTTAAAACCTGCTTGACGTTTGCAATAACGCCGATTTCATAAAGCTCGTTGTAATCGGGATCATCAACGGCAATGTCTTTCTGAGTTACAAGAAAAATTTCCTGGTCGGTGTCCATGGCTTTTCGCAAAGCATTGATTGACTTTTCCCTGCCGACATCAAAATGAATAAACATGCCGGGAAAAACCACCAAACCGCGCAAAGCAACGGTCGGCATTATTCTTATATTTTCTTCTTTCATCATATCTTAAACTCCTTTTCGCCGATTCCGCACTCGGCTACTTTCGAAAATGATTATACTTTCTTAGCATAATATTATATATTATTATATTAAAAACGTCAACACCAATAAACATATAAATAATTATCAAATTAATAACTTAATATGAACAAAGCCGCCTGACATCAAAAACTGTCAGGCGGCTGAATTTTAGCGAATAACTATTTTAATAATAATAGAAAAGAACATTGAAATATATTTGATTGCAGTAGAAATTAAATCAACAATACGGTCGAAAATGTTTGATACATTTTCTTTGGCGCTGACCGTGCCGTAACCTTCAATAACGCCGTTATTGTCATTAACTCCGTCGCTGTCAACAGCAAAGCTGTAGATAATCGGCGAAGCAATGGCAAGAAGAAGATATTCGACAGGTGTTACTGCGCCGAGAACCTTGGTTGCAAGCTTTGTAATATCCGTAACAAATTCGTCTGTTCCAAAGTTTGCAAAAATCTTGTTCGCAGCTTCAAAGAAAACATCATCGGCAACCGTTGAAAGGTCATCGCGGAGAACAAGAGCAACCAAGCGAAGGAAAATTGTAACCTCTGTTGTATTAAAATCGAAAGATTCTTCGCCGGCATAATGAGCTGCAACAAGTTCGGTTGCAACATCCCAGCCTGTTTTATAGCTGCTGTCGGGAATATCAATGTTATATTCCGCAGCAAGCTCCTGAATACTGCCTTCGCCGTAGAGAGGCTCTTCGAGAATTTTTCTCAGACCTCCGACTGCTGTATTCACAAGATCATAGAAGATTGAATCCTCTGCGATTCCCATCTGTTCCATCTTGAGCGAACGGGTCAGACGCCACTGAACACCCGCCTTGAGGAAGCCCTTTCCGTACTCGTTGAGACCTGCATTCATAAGGTCGAGCTGCTCCTGTGAATAGCCGTCAATTGCCGCTGAAAGTGCCGCTGTATCAAGCTTATCAACAGTCTTTGCTTCATACTTTATTTCTTTATCGGTAATTTCAAAATATCTGTACTGGAGAGGATACATGGTGAGAGAAGTTGTTGCAAAGTCATAGATTGTGTTTCCGAGCGTGCTTGTGTATGTTGCGGCATCGCTGCAATGCTCATGACCGGTGAAAACAAGCTTGATTCCCCAGTTTGCAAAAAGGTCTGCGGTTGAAAGATGGAACTGAACAATGAAATCCTTGCTGAAAATGCTCTGAACGGGCATATGGTCAAGAAGATTGTGGTGCATCATGAGGATGGGATATCTTCCGTCTTTCTTTGCCTGCTGTGCCTGTTTTCTGACCCAATCCATTTTTTCTGCCGACATGCCGTCGCCTGTTGATTTGTCGGGGTCACAGCTGTCGAGAGAAATGAGTCTGTATTTATCGCCGAGATTTGCGGTGTAAGAGCAGTTATCCTCAACAACGGTAAGAGCCTCCGCATAACCGAAATCATGATAGATTCTCTTGAAATCGTCGATAGTTGTTTCACAGTTAAGCCCTGCATCGTGGTTGCCAACGGTAACATAAATCTGCTTTCCCGTTTTTTCCTCAAATGCGGCAAATTTCGCAGCAACATCAAGATGCTCCTGAACAATAACTTTACCGTTATCGGCAAGGTCACCTGAAATCAAAACAAAATCAACATTTTCATCTTCGGCGCACTGATTGAGGAATTCATCAATAATCCAGCCGCTTTCGTTTTCCATTGCGGCGCGTCGATTTGCATACCAATAAATCTCATCATCAATTTCGCCGCTTGCCGTAAGCTCCTCTTCGGGCACATTATAATGCAAATCGGATGCAACGGCAAAGCTCAAATCAGGTTCCTGCTCAACTGCCGAACCGACAACCGAAACAGTGGTAATAAGCAGCAGAACGGAAAGCGCAACACTTAAAAACTTTTTCATTTTCTTCTCTCCTTTAAATCTTCATGATTCCGAGCCCGTCAAGAACAGACGAAATCAAAATAAGAATAATGCACACGGGAGCAATATACTTGATAACAATTGTGAAAAGAGTCTTGCTCCTGAATTTGCCCGTAAGCTCAATTTCTTCAATGAGGCATGCGGGCTTAATAACATAACCGACAAGAATACATGTGAGAAGCGCAACAATAGGCATAAGCACGCTGTTGCTTATGAAGTCAAACATATCAAGAATTGTGAGACCGCCTACTGAAATGTTGCCGAGAACACCAAAACCGAGCGATGAGGGAACACCGAGAACAACGCTTAATATAAACACTGCAAACCATGCACCTTTTCTGCTCCAACCAAGCTTGTCTCTTACGATTGAAACAACGGTTTCCATAAGAGAAATCGAGGATGTAAGAGCAGCAAAAAGAACAAGCAAGAAAAATGCTGCGCCGACGATTGAGCCGCCCGTCATGCTTTCAAAGACCTTGGGAAGAGTGATAAACATAAGGCCGGGACCCTTGCCGAGAGCGGATTCGTCACCGCCCGAAAATGCAAAAACAGCAGGAATAATCATAAGACCCGCAAGGAACGCAATACCTGTATCAAAGATTTCGATCTGTCTTACGGATTTTTCAAGATCAACATCTTTCTTCATATATGAGCCGTAAGTAATCATAATGCCCATTGCAAGTGACATTGAATAGAAAAGCTGACCCATGGCGGAAAGCACGGTTGTTGCCGAAAATTTGCTGAAATCAGGAGTAAGATAATACTTAACGCCTTCCCATGCACCGGGCATGAACATTGAATAAACAGCAATAACAATCGTGAGCACAACCAAAACGGGCATCATTATTTTGCTGACCTTTTCAACGCCTTTTTCAACGCCGAGAAGAACAACAAGTGCGGTCAGACCGATAAAAAGCAAAAACCATCCGATAGGCTCAATCGGTTTTGCAATGAAAGATTCAAAATAGCCGTCTGCCGCTGATTCAGCCGCACCGCCTGTTGCAAACACAAAAAGATACTTTGAAACCCAGCCGCCGATAACGGAATAGTAGGGCAGAATAATAGCAGGAATGATAGATGTGATAACGCCCAGGAACGAAAACTTCTTATTGAGTGCGGTATAAGCATTTATTGCGCTCTGTCCTGTTTTTCTGCCTATTGCAATTTCAGCGCACATAAGCGCAAAACCAAACGTAACTGCCAAAACAAGATAAACAAGCAGGAAAATACCTCCGCCGTATTTAGCCGCAAGATAAGGGAAACGCCAAATGTTTCCAAGACCTACCGCAGAACCTGCAGCAGCGAGAACAAAGCCGATTTTTCCCGTAAAGCTACTTCTTTTTTCGCTCATAGAAAAATCCTCCTTAACAAAAAATTTGGGATAGAATAAAAAAGATAATATATTATTACATATTTGTGAATATTTTACAAGTAAAAATATTGTTTTTATAAAAAAATTTGTCCGCTATTGATAATTTCAGGGTAATATGATAAAATTCCAACGAACGGAGGTAGAACTATGAATTTAAATCAGATGATATTTGCAACCGACGAAAAGCCGCTTGAAAACCTCGTTCATAACGGCGGTTATACCTCAATATTCCGCAGAATCGGCGTTATCGGAGACAGCCTTTCATCGGGCGAATTTGAAAGCATGGATTCAAACGGAAACAAGGGCTATCACGACTATTTCGAATATTCCTGGGGTCAGAATCTCGCCCGCATGTGCGGCAGCAAATGCTTCAATTTTTCAAGAGGCGGCATGACCGCAAGAGAATACTGCGAAAGTTTTGCTGATTCAATGCGTTTCTGGAATCCCGAATATGCATGCCAGTGCTATATAATCGCTCTCGGCGTTAACGACATACAAAACCAGAATCAGGAAATAGGCTCTGTTGATGACATAAAAGAAGATTATATGCAAAACGCCAAAACCTTTACGGGATATTACGCGCAGATTATCCAACGAATCAAAAGAATTCAGCCGAGGGCGAAGTTTTTTCTCATGACCATGATGAACGAAAGCGGCAATCACCGCCTTCGCGAAAAAACAGAGGCACACAGAAAGGCTCTTTTTGAGCTTGCTGATTATTTTGATAACACCTATGTTCTCGATTTCTATAAATACGCTCCCGAATATAATGAGGATTTCAGAAAGAAATTCTATATGGGCGGGCATATGAATCCGATGGGATATGTTCTCACAGCACACATGGTTGCCTCATATATTGACTATATTATCCGCCATAACTTTGATGATTTCAAAGAGGTCGGATATATAGGAACGGATTTACGTTACACTGAATAAAAGCAATGACCTGCGCAGTTTGCACAGGTCATTGTTTCTTTATTTGTTTACGCTTTCGGCATACGCCAAAGCTTCATCAATGTTCGGCAGAAAGTTTTCTTCTCCGAGTTTGTCATAAAATCCCGCCTTTTTCATAACCGAAAGAGGCTGCTCATTGGCATGCGAAAGAATGAGATTAAGCCCTGCCGCCTTGCAGGTGCGATAAATTTCATTGAGAGCGCGCATTGCCGTTGAGTCAAGTGCAGGAACGTTTCTCATTCGGAGAATAACAGTCTTTATCCCCTCTTCAAAAGTAATTGAATTAAATTTTTCCGAAGAAGCAAAAAACATCGGTCCTTCAAACTCAACAACCATTGTGTGTTTCGGAATTTCTTTAAGGCGCTCGCTATCGGGAGCATGCTCCCCGCCCTGAGTCCATGTTCTTATATGCGCTACATCCGCCATGCGCTTCATAAAAAGAACAACGGCGATAATCATGCCGACAGCAATCGCAACAACAAGGTCAAACACAACAGTCAGAACAAACGTTACAACAAGAACAATTATATCGCTTTTGGGTGCCGTTTTACAGATTTTAACAAACTGTCTCCACTCGCACATATTATATGCAACCATAAAGAGAATCGCTGCAATAACAGGCATGGGAATCCATGCAGCATAAGGCATAAGAACAACAAGAACGAGAAGAAGCACCAGTGCATGAACGATGCCTGCAACGGGGGTTCTACCTCCATTTTTAACATTTGCGGCTGTTCGCGCAATTGCACCGGTTGCGGGTATGCCGCCGAAAAGTCCGGAGCATATGTTGCCGACGCCCTGAGCTATAAGCTCGGTATTTGAATTGTGTTTGTCATTAATCATTCCGTCGGAAACAACGCATGAAAGCAAGGACTCTATGCCCGCAAGAATCGCGATTGTGAATGCGCTCGGAATAAGCTGCTGAACGGTATCAAAGCTGAATTCTGGAAGCTCGAATGAGGGCAGGCTGCGCGAAATTGTGTAAAGGTCACCTACAGTATTGACATCAAGCTTCAGTATCTTCACCATAACAACGCCAACCACAACAGCAACCAGCGAACCGGGAATTTTTTTGCTGATTTTAGGCCACACGATCAGAATTACCATTGCAACAGCACCCACAACAAGTGCCTGCCAATTGAAAGTTGAAATTGATTTTGCAATCGCTTCAACCTTTTCAACCGTTTCAACGGTAGGCATGTTTGCAGGGAAGGTAAGCCCAAGAAAATCCTTAACCTGACCGATAACAATTGTCAGCGCAATGCCGGAGGTAAAGCCTGTGGTTATTGTGTGCGGTATATATTTTATCAGCGAACCGAACTTGAATATTCCCATAACGATAAGAATAATACCAGCCATTATAGTTGCAATAACGAGACCGCTTGTGCCGAACTGAGCAACAATACCCGCAACAATCGTTGCAAAAGCCGCCGTCGGGCCCGAAATATTAACATTGCTTCCACCGAGAAATGCAATAACAAAACCTGCGATAATCGCTGTATAAATACCTTTTTCGGGCGACACTCCCGAAGCAATCGCAAGAGCAATGGAAAGCGGCAGAGCAATAATCGCAACGATAACACCCGCTATCAGGTCGTTTGCAAATTTTTTGCCGCTGTAGCCTTTAATTGAAGAGAAAAGCTTGGGCTGAAATATTTTCATAAATACAACTCCGTAAACAGATATTTGGCTTTTACCGAACTCCAATTATACGCTTTTTTCGTTGATTTACAAGCAAATCAGACCACTTTTTCATAAATTCGGAAATTGTTACAACTTAGCAACTGTTTTTATTCTTTTTAGTGGTAAATTTAATATAAAAACAACACGGCAGGAGTGAACTCCCGCCGAATACCTGCTACATCTGCTCTAAAATATACTGTTTAACATCCTCAAGCTTACTCTTTTTCCATTCCCCTTCTTCGGCTTTTTCTGCAAGAGGGCAAAGGATAAAGAAATCGAGAGTTTCACCGGGAACACGACCCGTTCTGAGCGGCTCTGCAAAATGCTCCGCCCATTCTTCCTCGGTTGCATTTTGGAATCTCTGTGGGTTGAGATATGCCATCTGTCTTTTTGTTGCGGCAATGTGCATTTTTACCGAAAGCGGAGAAAGCAGATTAAATTCCTCTTCCTGCACATCAACAAAAATCCTCGGAAGCTGCGCTTTCACAACATGCTCTTCTCCTCTGAGAATTTCAAGCCCCATCGGCTCCCATGAAAAATCGGTTTCGGTAAAATTGATTTTCACAAGCAGACCGAATTCTGTATTGAACTGCGAACGCTGATAATCGGTATCGAAAATAAAATTGCCGAGCGAATAGAAAATAACCTTATCCCCTACCGTTTCATAATTCATCGGCACATGGGGATGATGACCCACAACAATATCCGCACCCATTTCGAGATATTTGCGGTATCTCTCTCTTGTATAGGGCGACGGCAGCGGAGTAAATTCCTCGCCCGCATGGGCAACAACCACGCACCAGCGGCAGGTCCGTTTGATTTCATTTATTGTGTTCTGAATTTCGTCAAGGTCGCTCCAGCTGTAGCAGCCTGCCTTGTTTTCGTCGGCTTTTCTGCACGCACGCTGATATCCGACACCGAACATACCTATTCCGCCGGCTTCATCAAGAATAACAGGTTTTCTCGCCTCATGAATATCCATGCCCGCGCCGATAGTCTGAACATTGTTTTCTTTTGCAATTTCAAGAGTTTTTCCGATACCGTATTCACCTGCATCCATAATATGATTGTTGCAGATGTTCCAGATATCAGCGTTCATTTTGTTGAGAACCTTCACCGCTTTGGGGTCAATTGTGTGAAGAAGCTGCTGCACTCCGTCTTTGGTTGTATTCTGCTCAACGGGTGCAACGGGGCCCTCAACATTTGCAATAACATGGTCGGCGGAATGAAGGAAATCAAGAATTTCATCCGAGATAAGCTCCTCATCGTTCCACTTGCCGTACATATATCTGTCAAAACCGATATCGCCGGTAAAAACAAGGGTTGATTTATTTTTCATATTGTTATCCTTTCGGAATAAATATTATTTGAAGCTGGTTTTACTTGTCATTTCAGTCTTGAACTGGGGTCCCTGAGGTCCGCCGTTCATAAACGGAGGATATGAGGATTCGTTTCCCCAATACAGGGTAGCCATACTGTCAGGGTTTTCAACATCATAGCCGAAAACTTCTGCCCACTTTGAACCTGCAAGTGCACGGCAGCTTTCTTCGGGAACAAGCTCAAAGGTTTCAAGCTTTCCGGGGTTCCAGAGATCCCAAACTTCACCTTTTGAGCACTCATCCTTAAGCTGAATAATCACAAAATTCATATAGACATATGTGTTTGCATAAGGATACAGTCCGTGAGTTCCTGCCGCACAATAAATGATACAATGAGTATCGTCATGCATTTCCAGATTTTCCCACGGTTCAATTTCAGCAAACGTATGCGCCGCAAATGCGGTTTTGACAGGTCGCAGATAAGTTTTTCCGTCTTTTTCATATTTCAGAAATCTCAGCGTGAAATGCTCCCAATCTCCGGGATGACCTCCAACCATACTGTTGAGCAGCCATATATATTTACCGCTGTCATAAGGACAATATATAAAGTATACAACATCCACATAGTTATTCTCTTTTTCAACCCAGAAGGCATAAGCGGCAGCCGTTTCCTGGTCACCGTAAAAGGTTTCACAGATATCAAACGGGCCATCAATCTTTTCTTTCATAACAAGACGCGAATTGCCGTCAGAATCCATAACACGGTCAAAATTTTCAAATGTCCAGTCCATTGAAACTGCCTGATACGGGTCGCCCTGCGCCATGTGAATACGGGGCGCATAGTCGGTCATGATTCGGTTTTTAAGTTCGTCGTCAAGCTCTGTTATATCAATAACATTGCTTTCAATAAGCCCGACTTTAAAGCTTCTGAAACCCTTATAATATGTAATTCCGTTATGAATACTGATATTAAACAGCTTATCAACGCTGTCTTTTAAGATGTATTCTTTACCGCCGAAATTTTCTTCGGAATAAGCATAAACAACGTATTCCTGCGGCACGGTTATGCTTCTGACCTTAAAATCAACAGACGGATATTCTCCGATGCCGACAATCTGACTTTTACCGTCATAGTCATTCTTATTCCAAAGAACAACTCTATTTTCGGTCTGATATTGCGAATCCGAATCGAAACTTACCGCACCTGCAGTAAATTCTGCCAATACAATAACGGTTATAAGCACAGTAACCGTTAACATAATTCTTAACACTCTTTTCATTTTAATTCTCCTTTCCGAATTTTATATTACAATATTGAATTTGAAAAATCAATATTTATTACAAATAACTGTGTCTTTCAAACGAAATTAATTCAAATATGCCTGTTGACGCAGCGTATTTCATTGCGACAGTTATTCTATTTAAAAGGTAGATGTATCAAAAAATCCCAAAAACAAGATAGAGCCAAGTGCAGAAAAGACTGTACTTGGCTCTAAATATTAGGTAGGCTTTATGCCACATATTAATACCCGTATTCGGGATATATATATTCTTCGCTCCATATGCAATTTTCAGTTGTTATATTTTCAAGAAACATGAAATATGATGTTTCCCAATAACCGAAAGTACAGTTGCGGAAAGTGAGTGAACAGTCATCGGTTTTATCAAACCAACCGAAACCGTCTGAGCCGGTGAGGGTGCAGTTTGTGAATTCAAACTCACCATAGACATCAACAATATTCATCGGACCATATGAACAATCACGGATTATAGTGTTATTCACATAAACATCTCTTGTTCCGTTTTTTGCTCCGATACCGTATACACCACAGCCGAAAAGGTCCACAGAGTTGAGGTTTATATTTTGACAAGCCGAAAAATTCAGAACATTACCGGAACAATCACCCGTTTCAGTATGTCCCATAGTAATTCCGGACAAATCAATATTAGAGCAGTATTCAAAATTAATTACTGCAGCATATCTTGGAGTAACTACAATTTCAGTATCATTTGGTTTCCCTGTTTCACCTCTTATACTAAGGTAAGACAAGTCGGTTATAACAAGCTCTGCACCGTCATAGCATTCACGCATTTTTACATGATCGTTTAATTCATTCAGGGTTTCGCCTTGCATTTCCCCAATATTGGCTATGTCGTTGCTCAGATTGTAAAATCCGCTTTTAATAACTATATTTGTATTTGGTGCAATTGCGTTAATTAACTCTTCTGATGTACTGACAGAAACAGTTTTCATTGGTATTCCGCTTTTTTCAACAGAGTAAAACGAATCGGATGAATTGCCGTTTTTATCAGAAAGCAGAAGCTTATCCGGTGAAGTAGGCACCGCAAAAATATTGTCACCTTTGTAAAGTAAACCTATATCTGTTTCACAGATTTGTTTAATTTTGCCGTCTTTAAAACCGAATACGCTTAAAGTCATTGATTCACTGCCATCACTGAAAACATAGAGGAAACTGTCACCTTCTTTAGTTTTCACATAATACGGATTAATATCATAAGCAAACCAATCCACCTCATAGTTTGAGCTTTCCGAATTTATTCCGAGCGTGTAATAATATCTGCCGTCATGGTCATAGTCACCCGAAACGATAAGCTCCTCACTTCTGCCGTCACCTGTCAAATCGGTAAAGAACGATGATGTTAAGGGCAGGCTGACTATATAGGCATCGGGTACAGAAATGTATTTTTTGTTAAACAAATCGGGATATTCAGCAAAGGCTACGGTTGCTGTTTGTATGCCGAAATTTGTGGGAGCAATAGCACCCGGTTTGAAATAAAAGGTTATGCCGTTATATTCAAGCACCCACGTGATATCATCTTCGGGAGTGTTTTTGAAATAATCGGGAATGGCGGTTTTGCCGAAGGGTTCTTCTTCACCTATACGGCTCATAATAACCTTTTCAACAATTTCGGGAATTGTTGAAACATCCGTTACAACATCGGAAAGAGTAAGCGGTTTTCCGCTTTCTGTGTCGTAATTAAGGCAGTTGAAAGATCTGTCAGCTTCCGAATTATAATCTTCAACTATACTGACTGCTACACTGTCGGCACGCCTGACTTGAACATCAAGAGTTGAAACATAGGTTGAGAAAGCTTCGCTGTCGTTCAAAAATTCTTCGGTAGCAGTAACGATGAAATTATCTTTTTCTTCTTCCATTGTTCTCTTTCGCATAACGGAAGTTTCCGTGAGAGCTTTGGCAAGAAGCGGATATTCTTTCTCTATTGATTTATCAAGGGTTACATCCGTATATTCGCTTCTCACAAGCATTTCGGGATAATCCTCATACCACTCATAATGAGAAATATATTCTTTGTCGAGCGAAAGAACGGTTATTTCTTCGGTTGTTTCATTTTCGGCAGTCCGTGTTGTTTCATTAGGAGTAACCTCCTGCGGAGAATCTTCTCCGCAAGAGGCGAAAGCAACCATGAAACACAAAACCAGTAATATGCCGATAATTCTTTTTAACTTATCCATTAACATCAGAATCCTTTGACGATGAACGCAACAAGTTCGGTTGCGGATTTATCCTCACGTTCATCTGTCATAATTGTAATAATACTTCCGTCATCAAGAACTGCCGAATCGCAGAACCACGGGTAATTTGTGGAGAAAATATCTCCGTCAGAAATCTCTGCAATGAAATTGCCGTTGTTATCCCAGAGAAGAACATCCCTCATATTGCCGTCAAAAGCAATGTAGCCGTTTGATGTCTGTGTAACAAAAGTAACGCTGCCGAGTCCCTCACCTTCGGCATCGCAGAGAGATTTCTGAAGAACACCGTCTTTGTTGTAAATGAATACCTTGTGACCGCTGTCGTCAGCTGCATTTGCACAAACGTAAATATTGTTTTCATCAACGCAGAGATGCATTATTGTATCAGCTTCTTTGAAGGTTACAGGAGTTGAGGTGTATGTGTTTCCGCTGAATGTAACAATTTCACACTCATTTGATGTGAAATAATTAACGCCCCAAGCACCTGACGGATGAATAGCAAGAGAATCAATATCCTCATAAGTTGCAATTACATTACCGTTCTTGATGCAGAGAATATCATTCATCGAGCCGCTGACCCAGAGTGTGCCGTCTGCGGTTGCCTCGATTCTGTCATAATCGTCTTCGGGGAGCTCTATCGGCTGAACAAAGGCAAGATTTGTGCCGTCATAGTGACATTCGCTGAGTTCGCCGTCAACAAGAACATATACTCTGTCACCGATTGCGGCAACTGAATGGTCGAAGGTTTCAAAGGTTGAAACGGGCGCTTCAAAAGGAACAAATGTTGATGTAACTGTAAACGAACCCGCATTTACGCTTGCGGCATCAGCCGAAAATCTTTCGCCTTCCCACTCCCAAGGGCCGTCAACATTGCCGATATCCTCAAGCTTGAATGTGATACCCTCAAGAAGTGCATCAATGCGGCTGTCGCTGATGTCAACTGCATCGAATTCAACATAAACGTTTGCATTTGCGTTTTCAACACGGTTGAAATAAATTAGTGTGTCGTCACCGTCATCATATTTAAGAAGGTCAACGCCGCCGACTTTTACGGTTTCATAAGCGTTGTTTTCCTTGTATTCATACTGATTGAAGCCGTAATATACAAGGTCCTCACGGAAATCGTATGGCTCGTCAATTTCAACGCTGATTGTTGCCTCGACTAAGTAATATTCGTTGTCCTCGGGGTCGAGAATCTGAAGAACAGCTTTTGAGTATTCTTCTTCATTCTCTAAGTCATCTTCAATGTTTATCCAACCGTCACTGAGTTTAACTGTGAAAAGCGAGGTTTCAATGTCTGCTTCGGAATTGGCAGACGGCTGTTTTGTATCGTCCGGCTTATCGGGAGTATCATCACCGCAAGCAGCAAGTGAAAATAACATTAAAAGTGCAAGAAGTAATGCGAATAATTTTTTCATATTTACATCTCCTTTGATTTGTTATGCCCAGGGGTCTTCTTCCACAGGCACACGGATATCCGAAAGGCATTGGATTTCAACAAGGAACCACTGACCTGTTGAGGGCTTTCTGCGAAGCTTCATCGGTCTGGGATTATCCGCACCGCCGCTCTGAACATAGAGCGTTGCCCAATCAGCATTATCGAAGGAATAAGGATTTTCGATAACGGTAATTTTATAGGGCACATCAGGCTTATAGCTGTTCTGCGGAGTTGCACCCTCAAAATAAGAGCGAGCCTTATAGCCCTCAGAGCCGAGATGCTCTTTGATAAACTGCTTTTCAAAGCCGCTTACTTCGCCCGGACCTTTTAAGAAGTTGAGCATTTCAATTGTTGCGTCGGGATTGTGCTCATAATTGCACAAAGCCGCAAGCGTGAGCGCAGTTGTCTTGAAGGCGGAATCAAGGCTTGCCTCGGGCAGAGTTTGAAGCTCTGCAACATTTGTCGGAAGCGAAGCAAAGGTAAAGGTTTCGGTGTGGTTTCTGCCCTTGCCTACCGGCTGCACGGCATTGTTCACCGCTTTGTTTATACCCTGTGAAACCTCTCTTTTAAGTGCGGATTCTGCCTGCCTTTTGAGTGAATCAAAAAATCCCATTGGTATTGCCTCCTATTCCTTGATAAATCTGTAATTCATAAAGGTAAAATATCCGCTTTCGTCAAGCGCTTTTACCCATGTCTGAGCTTCTTCGCCAAAAACCTCACCATTGATTCCGGTATCATACCAAAGCTCACCGTCACGCAGTTCCCACTTCATTGGTGAATCGGCAATCATACCGTCAACAAGAGTGAAGTATCCCGCTGCAACCGCTTTATCCACCTCAACCTGAGACACACCCTCGGGCAGAGGCATGAGCATATACATTTTACCGTCATCGCATATTTTAATCTGCATACCGATAATCTTTTTGCGTTCCTTCATTTCTTCGGCAACGGCATCTTCATCTGTTTCATCTATGTAAAGCATAGGTGAAGCAAGATACCCTTCTGCTGTCAGATAAACAAGTTCGTCATTATCGTTGAATACGCCTATTGAGTGAAATTTCCATTTGCCGATAAAATCCATATGCTTTCCTCCAAACCTAATTGTTTTTGTTCTCAGTCTGCTTGGTTTTTTCTCTGCGTTCAACGTTGTTATACAGGAAATTATCTGCACTTCCTGTTATAACCATACTGCCGGGTCTGGTATAGACGGTTGCATTTTCCTGCATTTTTACCGACTTGTTTTTTGAGGCTATGACGTTAATGATAAGAAAACCGACAAGCAGACCTATCAGAAGCGAAACGGGCAGCCATATAATTGAAACGCCGTCTTTTTCATTTTCTGTTTTCGGCTCGTCTGATTCGCCTGCATAAACAAACTCGTCGTCTTCATAAACATATCCGCCCGAATAGCCGTTTTCAAGATATTCCATCGCAAGGTTATAGCAGGCATAAATTCCGCCGTAATAGCTTTCGTTCAAATCATAGGCATCAATCATGCTGTCAACGGCGGCATCGTTGAAATATTCATCTGCGTTGCCCGAAGTGAATACGGAATATGATTTGTTCCAATCATCGTGAACGATTATTATACCGTTTTCGTTATCGGTGTAATCGCCATAGGTTCCCGAAGAAAATTCATCGGCAGTTACGTCGCCCGTACCTTCGGTTATGCAAAAAAGTACGGTAACGCCGTAAGCCGACTCGAGCTTTTCGGCAAACAAATCGAGTTCTTCAATTTCGCTTGATGCGAGCTTATCCGCATAGTCAATAACATACTCCTGAGTATAAGCTGATGCAGAGAATACGAACGAAACACAAGTCAGAACCGCAATTATGATTGCAAAAATCTTTTTAGCCATATTTTCCGCACCCCCTTTAAAGCAGCTCTATCAGCCACATAAGGCCGTAGATAACGGCGCCTATGCCTGCACCGAGAAGCAATGAAGCCTTTGTGACGGCTTTTTTATCCGTCGGAATATTGCCGACAAATTTTCCCGTCTGTCCGTTCATTGCAAAGGTGAAATTCTCGCCGTTCCACTTTGTGTTGAGAAGCCATACGGGGTAGAGTGCGTATTTATAAATACCGTTTGCAACATTCATATTTGCACCCTGATTTTCAACCTCGTCATATCCCTTTACGGTTTCTTTGAACGAATCAATTATGCTCTGCCTGATTCTTTCATTGGCTCTGGGCATACTTTCTTCTGCCGTGACATCGTATTTGTCCGCAAGATAGCCTGCGAGATATGCGGTGTTGAAATCGACAGCCTGCGACAAATCAAATGGCTCAACGGATTCCATAAGGTCGTCGGGCATTTTGGTTGAGCCGTCAACGGGAATGCTGTCAAAGCCTATGTTGCCGCTTCTGTAAATGTCAAAATACGAGGTTTCGGTGTATTCGTAATTTTCGTCAGACCACTTTCTGATTTTCTTTGCCTTGTAGCTTGCGTTGCCGATTGCATCGCAGGTGAATAGCCAATGCGGCACGTAAACACCCTTGATTTCTTCAAGGCGGTTGTCGGTAAGGAATGATTTAGGCACAAATTTTTTGGTTGAGATATGCTTTTTGAGTGCTTCCTTTGCCGCTTTTTTATCGAGCTTGAAAGGAATTACAAGGTCAGGCTTCAATGCCCCCGAAAACTGTCCCTTCATAACAACCTGATTTCCGCAGTAAGGGCAGGTTGTTGCACCTGTTGTTGAATCGGCAACGATTTCGCCGCCGCAGGAATTGCAGGCATAAACGCTCATACCGTCTGTTTCGCCTGCGCCCCATTGTGCGCCCGGTGAATTCCAGTTGATTTGCTCAACCTGATTTGATGTATCTTCTGGCATAGCGGTAATATCAAACTCGGTGTCACAGTAAGGGCATTTCAGCCTTTGTGCACCTGTATTGAATTCAACCGCACCGCCGCAGCACGGACATTTCTGTTCAAGAATTGTTGACAAGGTTAATCATCTCCTTGCATGTATCGTTTAATGGTTTCAAAAATTTCATCGAATATTTTTTCGCCGCCGTCGGGTAATTCAAGCTCTGAGTTGACGCTGTAGTATTCTCTGTCTGAATACTTTAGTGCTATCACATCCGTTGCACCGTCAAGAACAAGCACTTCGCTTCGTTTCAGCTTACCCCAACCGAGAACACCATATTTTTTACATACATTACGGATATCATCAATTGCTTTGGAATCCACCCGATATTCAAGGTTTATATCCTCTTTATCTGAACCGACGGGATAACGGTAATGATATTCGAGCCACACTTCATCGTTATCTTTGATAAAGATTTCTGCTTCGGTCAACTCTCCGTTCATACTTCCGCCCGATTCGTAGCGGCAGGAATATATCGTATCTGTTTGAGAATAAACAATACCGTCTTTATCAGGTATGTAAAACTTCGTTTTGTAATACCATACACCTGCTGCAACAACTGAAATCAAAGCAACAACCGAAATTATGATTATCACAGCCTTCATTTTGTTCATTACTGCTTAGGTGTGCCGCAGAATGCACAGAATCTGCCGCCATCATTATTTGCCTGACATGAAGGGCATACCCAATTCTGCGATACGGGCTGCTGAGAGTAAGCAGGCTGCTGATTGTAGCCCTGATTCATCGGTTGGTTGTAACCGTTATTCATTGGTTGATTATACTGATTCTGCTGTGTATAGGGATAAGGCTGCTGTTGTGCATAAGCATTCTGCTGTCCATAGGGATTCTGCTGTGCATAAGGGTTGGGCTGACCGTAAGCACCTGCAGGAGCATAGCCCTGATTCATAGGCTGGTTAAATCCGTTGTTCATCGCCATACCTGCATTGCCGTTCTGTGTGAGGTTGCTTATAACCTGCTGTGCCATCTGCTGATAGCGGTTATATTCCATTGTGCCGATACCCTCAACATCGGAATCATTGAGTCTTACCGTAATTTCATCGAAATAGGGGTTGTTGACATTGATGTCAATATAGAAATCATATGTAAACTTGTATCTGGGAGGATTGTAGCTTACCTCTTCGCCGTCCTTACCCTGTGTATAGATTTCTTCACGGTCTTCATCTATCCTGAGATTACAGCCCGTAACACTTGAAAGCGGGATAACATCGGGGTTTTCATCGCTCCAGCTTCCGGGATTACGGCGTGAAACAACAAAGCTCTGCTTCATCGGGTCGATATAAATTTTGTCTTCTTCGCCGAAGGTGAACAGCGGCGAAAAACCTGCAAGCGCCTGTTTGTTCTGCTCTCTGTAAGCAAGCTGCTGCTTGATTTCGTTAACGGTTGATCCTCTTCTGTCGCTGAAGAAGGGCGAAAGCTTCTTTGCGCAGTCCTTGCACATATTGCCGTCTTCGAGCTTTCTGTTGCCTAAAAGTCCTATTTTGTCACCGCAGATATCGCAATATTTTTTATCAAAAAGTCCCATAGTTAAATTCTCCTTTTATAACTTATTTAGCATCACTTTCATCAAAAATGTCGCCGCATTCGGGGCAGAACTTCGGGAGATTGTGTGGGTCTTCGGGCTTCCAGCCGCACTTGTCGCACTGATAAAGAGGTGAACCTTCGGGTTTCTTCGCTCCGCAGTTGGGGCAGAACTTGCCTTTGTTTACAGCGCCGCAAGCACAAGCCCAGCCCTCTGCTTCGGGCTTCTTTGCTCCGCATTCCGTGCAGAATTTGCCGCTTACCGTTGCACCGCAGGCACATTTCCAGCCGCCCTGTGCAGGTGCGGGTGCGGGTGCCGCCTGCTGCTGTTGAGCAAACTGCTGTTGCTGCGCAACGCCTGCCTGATACATCTGTGCCGCATTGAAGCCGCCGTTGACGTTCATTGCCATTCCCATTCCCATGAAGCCTGTCATCGCTCCGTTTTCGTTGGCTGCAGCCGCATCCATTGCACTTGCCTGTGCATCGGTCATTCTGCCTGCCATCATAAACGGGTTAGAGCCCATTGTTGCGGCATCTTCCATCTGCGTAATCTTCTTCATATCCTCGTCCGTGAGGGTAATCGGATTAAGAGCAATCGACTCAACAGATATACCTCTGCGGTCTGTCCATTCACTCTTGAGTGCCGCATTCATTGCATCCTTAAGCTCATTTGTATGTGCAGGAATCTGTGCAGGGCGAAGCTCAAGCTCTGTCAGCCTTGCAAATGCAGGCTGAAGCGCAGAGATAAACTCTGTCTTGAGCTGCATATCAATTTCTTCTCGTCTGTATTCGTCGTCAACATTGCCTGCAATCTTTGTGTAGAAAAGAAGCGGGTCTGTAATTTTGTAGGAATA
>JAZNSX010000111.1:0-82554 GCA_045591425.1 Acutalibacteraceae bacterium
CCTCCTTGATGTTTTAGTTGTGTGGTCGGCAAACCACTTCTACTATATCAAGGAGCTTTTTTCTTGTCTACGTCTCCCCTCGCTAAAAGCTTTTCTATTCCCCTGGCATAGCCAGGGGTTGTCTTTGTTACAAACAAAACAGAGGTTGGTAAATCGCCAACCTCTATTTTTTTAACTTAATCAAAGTAAAACCGCCTGCCAGCAAGCCCAAAGACCCTGAAATGATCGATTTCAACCCCCAGAGCTTTTTGAGATTGTGAATGAAATAAATCTCAGGCGGTGCGGAAAGCTTAATCATGTATCCCGGCAAATACGATACAACGAGATATGCCAAGATAAACACGGCAGCAAAAATCGGAATAAATATCAAAGCTTTTTTCATTTTTCTCACAACCTTTCACTTGTTATTCGCAAAAGGAGAGAAAAACACTCTTTATTTTTCAACCGTATATGTTGCATACGCAAGCATTTCGCCGCGCAGGAAATCAATTGCTGTAAACACGATTGAATCTTCATAAACCGTGACAAGCATGCCCTCGGAAGAACGCATATAGTGTTCGGAGGAATCCGCAACATTTGCAGTTGTTCTTCTGGGTGACGATACGCTTGAAATATGTACCATAGTTGCATATTCGCCGTTATAATCTGCAATATTGAGATTGGGATTGAACTTCTGCATATCATATGCCCAATGCGAATGTCCGTTAAAGAAAACAACATTTTCGTATTTATCCATCATACCTCTGAAACGGACTTCATCGGGGCATCCGTGTGTGAATGCAAGATTGTAGTGCCAGCCCACATTGTTTTCGATGTTGCCTTCACCCATGTGGGGATTTTCGCCTTCAACAGGATTGTTGAGGAAAGTATGGAAGAAAAGATAAACGGTTGTATCCTTATAGGTTTCAAGCTGCTTTTCGAGCCATTCAAGCTGTTCATCGGTAAGAATACGGCTATAATCTTCATTATAATGCCACTGATACTGGGAAAGGAAAATGAAAACATCGCCCTTTGCCGATTCGGGAGCATAAACAAAGTCGAGACCGTTTGAGGCAACATCCTTAACGCCGTCCACCTTGTTTTCACCGTAGACACCGCCATTGACAAGCTCCTGCCAGTTTGCAAGAGTATAGTCGCTGCTTACATCATGGTTACCCGTGCAGGTATAAACAGGGAAATCATAATCGGAAACTATTGTGTTATATTTTTCAAATGCATCTCTTTCACCGTCGGCTGAGATATCGCCCGAAATACCGACCATGCTAACGCCGAGGCTGTCAAGGAAATTGAGCGCATTTGGGAAGGTCAGGCAGGCATCGTCGCCCGAAAGAGAGCCGTTGTATCTGTTGAAATGAACATCGCTGAGCGCGCCGAAGGAATAGAGCTTTTTACCGTTGGCGGCAAGCTTGTTTTCGGGTATCTCGGCAGAACCCGCAAGAATCTTTCCATTATAAGCAAGAACGGTTTCCGCTCCCTCGGGAATCGCCGTAAACTCTTGGATTTCAGCACTCCCCGTTCCGTCTGAAACGGAAACGGTTGCAAACTCGCTGTAATAAGCATCATAACCCTTAACATCAACGAAAATTCTGTTGCCTTCTTCATCGCCCCAATAGATATCATAGTTTCCGTTAATATCAGAGGCAACAGAAACCGTACCTGCTGCGGAACCTGCTTTTTCGTTTGCAAACTCATAGGTGATTTCGGCTGTGTCGGACATAAACGGAACTGAGACCGTAAAGCCGTTGAATGCAATTACCATAGGCATGAGCATTGTAAAAAACGCTGCGGAAATTTTAGTTAAAAATGAAAGCATAATTTTTCCTCCTTTTTATATGCTGATATATTACATCAGCGCAACCGACATTGCAAGCAATATCTGCGCCGGATAATAGGTTGAAAGCTCAACCGTAACCCAAATATTTTTCCTTTTGACCGGTGTGAAATAAAGGAAACCCAGACATGTGTCGCTGACCACAAACAGGCAGGCACCCGCAAAAGCAATAATTGAGGATGCGTCCCCGCTGTCAATGGCAAGCAATGCAGCCGATGCGGCTTTATAAATAAGCATGCCGTAATAAAAAATCAAAAGCGGTGCAAGTTTTTTATCAACCTTCATTTTCATTGCTTTTATCACAGTCAATGCAAGTGCCGCACCGAGAAAGCCGATTGCAAGTGCCGCGGCATTGAACCCGCCTTTTTTGATAAAAGCAATCAGGTAAAATATATGACCAACCAGAAAATACAGTGTTCCGAGCGGAACAAGCCTGCCCTTGAATGTTGGTGCAATTTCTTTTATGCCAAGCAATACATCGCCGAAAAAGCCGAACATCAGAGCAAAGCAGACAAAGCAGAAATAGTATGTATCGTGCGGATTTGTGCAATAGCCGACAACCGCAACGGAAATGAAGCCAAAGCTTGCCATGAATTTGCAGAGCATACCTTCAAAGGCTTTGTTTTTGCTTCTGAAAAGTATGCATCCAACCGCAAAAATAACCGTAATCACAGCCAAAACATAACACAAAGGTGACATTTACATTCTCCTTTCGCAAATTGCCCATCTGCCGACAGTTTCAAAACCGTTTTTTGCATAAAAATCCGCCAAACCGTCATTTCTGCAAAACAGAAACACTTCTTTTCCGCGTTTTTCCTGTGCCAAAAAGCCGACAAGCTTTGAAGCATATCCCCTGCCGCGAGCCTCGGGAGAGGTTGCAACAGCTCCGAGCAAAACACTTTTTTCGCCTTCAAAAAGAGCAAACGCACATGCCTGAACCGCGCCGTTCTCTTCAACTGACGCCATTGATGCGGTTCCTTTGTTGAGCCTTGCACAAACATCGGCAAGGAATGAGCCGTAGCTGCCAAGCTCAAAGCCGCAACGGCAAAGCAAATCATATATCTGCCGTTTGTCACAATCCCGTGTTATTTCCGCTTTTTTCGGCTGAAAGTCTCCGCTGTATTTAACAGTAAATGAAGATTTTGACATCTCAAAACCGAGATTTTTCATATTTTCTTCGCTGCATGTAAGGCTTGAAAAACCTACAGCATTCATAAAACACGCAAGCTCCTCAAAATCCGCATTTTCAAAAGCGCAGAGAGTCATGTTGCCGTCTACTCTGCTTATTGCAGCCATAGGAACATCTCCCTCTCTCTGTACCCAAAAGAGCGCAAAGCCATGCTCCGCACCGTAGGTTTTAAAAAACGCGGTTATCCTTGCCGAATAAGGGTCGGCAGGAAGAAATGAAAGCTCATTGAAATCGCTGCAAAGGCTCACCATTTTGCGAATTCCTCCGCCATAGCCTTTATAAGCTTTAAGCTCTCGTCAACATCGCTGTGTTTTATCACACAGCAGGGCGAATGGAGATATCTGCACGGCACGGAAACCGTAAGCACCTTAACGCCGCCCCTGCTTTTATGAATCGCACCCGCATCGTTGCCACCCGCAACCATTGTTTTGGGCTGACACTTTATGCCGTCTCTTGCCGCAACCTCAAAAGCCTTGTCAAACAGCTCACGGTTATAAAGCGTGCTTCTGTCCATGAAAGAAACCGTGCCGCCCTCGCCGCAGATGCAGACCCTTTTTTCATCTTTAACACCCGAAATATCGGCGGCAGTCGTTGTTTCAACAACAATTGCATAATCGGGAGCAACTGTAAAAGCCGCTGTCTGAGCGCCGCGTGTTCCGATTTCTTCCTGAACGCTGAAAGAAAACCATGCATCATATTCAAGCTCGCTTCTTATCATTTCAATAAGGATTGCACAGCCCGCTCTGTCATCAAGCGCTTTTGCTTTCACAAAGCCGTCACCGAATTCAACAAAATCACCTGCAAACCATGCAGCATCACCGATTCTCACATATTCGGCGGCTTCTTCCCTGCTTTTCGCTCCTATATCGATATAAAGGTCATCCTGCTTAGGAATATCCGCTTCAGCATCCTTTTCAACAAGATGAACGGGTTTTATTCCGATAACGCCGTTAACGGCTTTTTCGCCGACTTTAACCGCTCTGCCGAGCATAACACGGCTGTCGATGCCGCCTACCTTAACAAATTTCAGATATCCTTCTGGGGTTATTGCAGAAACAATCATGCCGACCTCATCCATATGAGCATCAAGCATAACCTTGTTCTTTGCGGGATTTTTACCTTTCTTAAACACAATCAGATTGCCGAGCGGGTCAATGCTGTATTCGGCATAATCCCTTATCTTGTCTATAATATATTCTCTGACAGCGTTTTCACGCCCCGATATTCCCGAAAGAAAGCAAAGCTCTTTTATCATCTCAAGCATTTGAACCGCTCCTTTCGATAATATACTCCGCCATCAGTCTTGCAGTGCTTTCAATATCCTCAAGGTCGCAAAGCTCTGCTGCCGTGTGCATATTACGAAGCGGGATTGACAAAAGCGCAGTCTTGACACCCTTACCCGCAACCTGGATTTCATCGCAGTTTGTTCCCGTTTTTCTGCCCATAACCTCCGGCTGATTCGGAATTTTTTTGTTTTCTGCAATTTCAGCAAGTTTTCTGCTCATTTCAAAATCGAGCGAAGGTCCGTAGCCTATCATGGTTCCGCCGCCGAGAACAGCATATTTTTCGCTGCTGACTCCGGGTGCGGATGCGAAGCTGACATCAACAGCGATTGCTTCGTCTGCATTCGCAGCAAAAGCACCTGTCTGCGCGCCGCTGCCGCCTGTTTCCTCCTGAACGGAGAACATAACGCTGATTTTGCAGTCAAGCTTCTTATCTTCAAGAATTTCAAGGCATCTGAGAATTGCGGCAACACCCGCCCTGTCATCAATCGACGGCGAAGAAACTCGGCTGCCGAGCATTCTGAGAAAGCTGCCGTTAAAGGTTATTCTGTCTCCGGGCGAAACAAGTTTTTTTGCATTTTCTGCGTTCATGCCTATGTCAACAGCTATATCGTCAAATCCCTTTGCCTTATTGGCATCGTCAGGCTTTGAAAGATGCGGCGGAGTTGACGTTATAACTCCGAAAAGCTTTTCTCTGCCGTGAACGGTAACCTCCGCAGCTGCTAGAACGCGGATATCCGCACCGCCGCATTTGGTAACCTTCAAAAAACCGTCTTCATCAATTGCCGTAACAACAAGACCTATCTGATCAAGGTGAGCATCAAGCAAAACATGCGTTTCGCCTTCACCCGTTGAGCCCGTTACGCTGCCGAGAGTATCAATCTTAACCGGCATATATTTTGAAAGAAGCGCGGCTGCAACCTTTGCCGCTTCATTTTCCGCTCCCGAAACGCCGCTGACGGCACAAAGCTTTTCAAGCAAAGCGGAAACAGATGAAAAATTACTCATTTAATCACTTCCAAACAAATCAAGGTTGACCCGTCGGAGCCAACCTTTGATTACTTAAATTACTTTTATTCCGCCTTCGGGACGGATATTGAGAACATAGCATGATTTCTCGCCGAAAACCGCGCAGATTCTTGACTTGAATTCATCAAGGCATTCCATGGGAACAAACGCCTGAATCGTGCCGGCAAAACCGCCGCCGTGAACTCTCCACGCACCCTTGCCGCTGAGCACATCCTGGCAGATGGCAAGCGCAAGGCTGACAGGCTGATTTGCGGGAGCCTTGCAGGTATAAACATTCTGATTATACATATATGAAGAAAATCCGCTTTCAATTATGAGAGCCTTGAAAGCATTGAAATCTCCGCTCTTAAGCGCTTCTGCCTGCTTTGTAACCCTTACGTTTTCGTTATAGAAATGCATTGCGCGAAGCACGGCTCTGTCGCCCGCAACATCGCGGATAACGGAAATATTCTTTTCAAATTCGGCTCTGTCAACGTCACGCAGAACGCTCTTACCGAATTTTGCGGCGACTGCCTCCATTTCACCTCTTACGGCTGCATATTCGTCGGTAAGGTCAGAATGGTCTCCGCCTGTGTCAACGATGCAGAGAGCATGATTTGATGAGGCAAAATCAAAATCAGGCTTTTCGATAACAGGAGCTGACGGGTCATTGAAATCAATCATAACAAAGCCGCCGACGGAGCATGCCATCTGGTCCATAAGTCCGCAAGGCTTTCCGAAATATTCGTTTTCGGCAAACTGAGCAATCTGAGCAATTTCAACCGCGCTTATTTTGCCGCCGTTATATGCATGGTTAAGAATTGTTCCGATAAGAACTTCAAAAGCCGCCGATGAAGAAAGCCCCGAGCCTGAGAGAACATCCGAAACAGTCGCTGCATCAAAACCGCCGATGTTATATCCTCTGTTTTTAAAAGCTGCGCAGACGCCTCTGATAAGAGCCTCTGATTTGCCTCGTTCCGAGGGCATTACTCCGAGTTCATTCAGGTCAACGGCATCAATTTTATAGCCTTCGGATTTAACGCGAACAATGTTTTCGCTGTTCAGACTGACAACCGCAACCGCATCAAGATTAACGCTTGCCGCAAGAACGCAACCGTGGTTATGGTCTGTGTGGTTACCGCCAACCTCTGTTCTGCCGGGTGCGCTGAACACTTCAACATTTCTTTCCGAACCGAAAAGCTCCTCAAATTTTAAAACAAGCTTTATATATCTTTCCTTTTGAAAAGCTACATCCTCTTTTTTATAGTTTTTTGCAAAAATGCCGTCATATTCGGCACTTGCAAGCTTTTGTTTAAGCTCGGTTGTCTTTATCATTTTCGGCAATTCCTTTCTTTTTTGATTTTTCTGTTTTTCTTTTCTTTGCAAATTCTACTGTTTTTTCAACCGTTGTCCATACTCCGTTAACCGAAAGCACGGAAACGCCGGAAAGGAACAGCAATACCATTACAGGCACAAGGAAGCCCGACGAAAGCGGGTCAAACACATTGCGACCGACAAAAGTGAACGACAGCAGCTTCGGCATAAATCCGACTAAAGAAAGCAAAAGAAACTTACGATAGCCGAAATCAAATGAACCGTAGATTCCCGAAATGCTGTTAATAGGCATGCACGGAACAAGCCTGAGTGCAATAAGCAAAGCGGGATTTCCCTTGCCATCCTGCTGAATAAGCCTCCGAGCAACATCCAGCTTGCTTATCATTTTCCATGCATTGCCTGCACCGAAACGCCTGCCCCAATAATATCTTATTGTCAACAAAACAACAAAACCGATAACGTTGACGGGAACAGCGATATACATCGGCAGCACAGCACCTGTAAGGAAACAGACAGTTGACGTTGCATATATGGGAAAGAAGCTTTTAACTGCAAAAAGCAGCAATATGGCAACCACAAACCGCCAGATAATATCAATATGAAGAATATAATCTTCAAGCTGTGCAAGCTTATGTTTAACCGCCGTATACCACCGCCACAGTTCTTCAAATTGCAGAGACACAAGAAGAACGGCCACGGCAAAGGACAGCACTATTAATATTAATCCGCTGAACAGCAGAAGCTTTTTTCGCTTTTTTCTTGTTTCCAAAAACTCACCGCAATTCAAATAATTTCAGATAATTCATTTTATAATATTATTTCTCTCGGGTCAATAAGAAAACCAAATATTTTGGTATTTTATTTTTCGCAAAGTATGATATAATATTATATAAAATAAAATCGGAGAGTAAGACAAATGAAAATATGTGTTCTTGACGGATTTACAACAAATCCGGGCGACCTTTCGTGGGATTGGCTAAAAGCACTAGGCAAATGCGAAATATATGACCGCACACCTTCGGAGCTTATTGCTTCGCGCGTTGAAGGCTGCGAAATTGTCATAACAAACAACACGCCTCTGCGCAGAGAAACACTTGAAACAATGAAATCGCTTAAATATATAGGACTTCTCAGCACGGGCTATAACATAGTTGATTGGGAATACTGCAAAGAAAAGGGCATTCCCGTTTGCAACATCCCGTCTTACAGCACGGCGGCTGTTGCTCAGCTTACCTTTGCACTTATCCTTGAGCACACAAACGCCGTTGCAGTTCACAGCCAATCCGTTCATGCAGGCGAATGGGCTGCATGCAAGGATTTCTGCTATTGGAAAACTCCTCTTTCGGAGCTTTGCGATAAAACAATCGGCATAATCGGCTTCGGAAAAATCGGAAAAGCCGTTGCCAAAATTGCGGCAGCCTTCGGAATGAAAGTTTTGGCTTCAACCAACCACCCCGAACCCTTTGAAAACATTGAATTCTGCGAAAGAGATGAGCTGCTCAAAAGGAGCGATTTTGTCAGCATTCACTGCCCGCTGACACCTGCAACCGAAGGCATGGTAAACGCCGATTTCCTGTCAAAAATGAAAAATTCAGCCATGTTAATCAACACCTCAAGAGGTCAGGTTGTCAACGAAAATGACCTTGCCGAGGCGCTCAAAAATGGGGTTATTTCCGCCGCAGGGCTTGATGTTCTTTCAACCGAGCCTCCTGTCGAAGAATGCCCGCTTCTGGGGCTTGAAAACTGCCATATAACCCCGCATATTGCCTGGGCAGCCTTTGAAACAAGAGAACGGCTCATGACAATCTGCCGCCAAAACATTACGGCATTTTTGGACGGTTTTCCTATTAATATAGTTTATTAATAAAACAGTTGATTTAATTATTGCTATATGATATAATAGTTAAATAATTTGTATCGGAGGGAAGTTGAAAAATGATTATATCTCAAACACCTGTGCGAATGTCATTTTTCGGCGGCGGCACCGACTTCCCGGAGTTTTATAAGCAGCATTCCGGCGCTGTTATTTCGACAACCTTCGACAAATACTGTCACGTCAATGTAAGGCATCTTCCCCCGGAAATGTATGACTATAAAACATATCTCTCATATGCACAGATTGAAAAAATCAATGAGATTGATGAAATCAAACACCCCGCCATCAGGGAAGCCATGAGATGGCTGAAGCTTGAAAACATCTGCTTGAATTATGACGCGGATTTGCCCTCAAAAACAGGGCTCGGCACAAGCAGCGCTTTTTCTGTCGGCATGCTCAACGCATTTTACACAATGCAGGGAATAACCAAAACCAAGCGTGAGCTTGCAGACGACGCAATTTATCTTGAACGCATTCTGTGCAAAGAAGACGGCGGAATTCAGGATCAGATAGCGGCTTCCTTCGGCGGCTTCAACCGAATTGATTTCAATTCAAACGGATACACCATAACTCCGCTAAACATATCAGATGAAAGAAAACAGAATCTTAACGACAACCTGCTAATGTTTTTCACGGGTCTTTCCCGCTTCTCTTTTCAGATTCAAAAAACAACAAAACTGATGCTGGGGCAAAAAACCGCAGAGCTTCTTGAAATATTGAGAATGGTTGACGAAGCCGAAAGGATTCTCGTTGACCCAAGCCGTACGCTTGACGACTTCGGGCGGATGCTTGACGAAACATGGAAACTGAAAAGAAGCATCAGCAGCAAAATTTCAACAGACCTAATAGATGAGCTTTATCAAAAAGCCATGAACGCAGGCGCTCTGGGCGGAAAGCTGCTCGGTGCAGGCGGCGGCGGATGCCTTTTGTTTTATGTTCCAAAAGAAAAACAGGAAGCTGTCCGCTCCGCTTTTGAAGGAACACTTGAAATCAAATTCAAGTTTGAAAACGAAGGCACAAAAATCATTTGCAACAACTGACGAGGTAAAAGAATGGTTAAAATAATCAAGCCTGATTTCGTTTTTGAGGACGAGCGCGGAACTCTTGTTCAGCTTGTTCACGAGGGCTATAAACAAATAAATGTTGTAACTTCAAAAGCAGGTTTTGAGCGCGGCAACCATTACCACAGGCTCAACCGCGAAGGCTTTTATGTTATTGAGGGCGCATTCACTCTTGAAACTCGCCTCGGCAGCAAAAAAGAAACTTATGAATTCAGGAAAGGCGACATGTTTATCATCGAGCCGAATGTTATACACAGATTTGACTATCACGAGGATTCAACGCTTATAGGTTTTTATGACAACGGCGTTGAGCTCCCTGACGGAACAAAGGATATTATTCCGGAGGCTGGCGAATAATGGAAGCAATCGTTCTTGCAGGCGGCTTCGGCACAAGGCTCAGACCCTGTGTTGACAATCTGCCAAAGCCTCTGGCTCCCATAGGCGGCAAGCCGTTTCTGCATTATCTTCTCGATTATCTTTATGTCAACGGAGTTCACAGAGCAGTTATTTCAACGGGCTTTATGGCAGAAACAATTGAAAACGCTACGGGCAGCACTTACCGCGGAATGGTGATTGATTATTGCAGGGAGGATACTCCTCTCGGCACGGGCGGCGCAATCAAAAAAGCTCTCGGCATGTGCCGCGATGAATTTGCCGTTGCGGTTAACGGAGATTCTTTATTTGATGTTGACCTTTTCAAAATGAAAGAATTTCACAATGCTTCAGGCTGCAGCATTTCTCTCGCTTCAAAAGAAGTGCCCAGTGCCGAGCATTCGGGCTTCATTAAATCGGAGAACAGCAGGCTCTGCGGATTTCGGGAAAAAGGAGTCAAAGCTTCGGGTCCAATTAACGGCGGAGTTTATTTCATAAACAAAAACGCACTTGACGGCATTAATGAAGAAAAATTTTCTTTTGAAAAGCAAGTGCTTGAAAGCAGCCTGTGCGATATCGGTGTTTTTGAAAGTAACGGCTATTTCATTGATATCGGCATTCCCGAGAATTACAGAAAAGCCGAGAAAGAAAAGCAAATGCTTTTATCAAAATCGGTCAGACGCGCAGTTTTTCTTGACCGCGACGGAACTATAAACCGCGACCCCGGTCATCTTTACCGCAGGGAAGATTTTGAGTTTTTTCCGCACGCAGCCGAAGCGATAGCTGAAATCAAAAAAAAGGGCTATCTTGCAATTGTTATCACAAATCAGGCAGGCATCGCAAAAGGGCTTTACGACCATGAAGATGTTAATCTGCTTCATAAACATATCGACAGCGAGCTGTCGGTTTCTTCCCATGTAATTACAGACGGCTATTATTATTGCCCCCATCATCCGCAGGCGGTTCTTGACGAATACCGCGCCGAATGCAGCTGCCGCAAGCCGCAGCCGGGGCTGATATTAAAAGCTGTTTCGGATTTTGCTGAAATCGGAATTCAAATCGACCTTGAAAATTCTTTCATGGTCGGCAACAAACGCTCCGATATTCTTGCGGGAATAAACGCAGGAGTCGGAAACAACATTCTCATCGGCTCGGATGAGCCCGATGCCGCCGAAGTTGCTTCGGCACATTACGAAAGCCTTTACGGCTTCTCTCAAAAATTAAAGCAGGTGTTTTAGTTTGAAAAATGTTTATTTTGTTCAGGTCGGTTTTGCGTTTGACAAATCCGTTTATCTGCCCTACGCAACCGGAACAATCGTTGCATATTGCAAAAGCAGACCTGACATCGCAGCCGAATATGATTTCAAGGAGATTATTTTCCGCCGGGATGATATTGAAACCATTGTCAGCGGAATGGAATCGCCTTATATCGTTGCATTTTCAACCTATGTTTGGAATGTTGAATTCAACAAAGCACTTGCAAAAGCAGTTAAAGAAAAGTATCCCGAATGTATCATAGTTTTCGGCGGTCACAGCGTTTCGGACAGAATGGAATTCCTTGCCAAAGACTATATAGATATTCTTTCTCTCGGAGAAGGCGAGGAAGTTACCGCAAATCTGCTCAGAGCGCTTAAAGACGGCAAATCTCTGAACGAATGCAACGGCATCGCATTCAGGGATTCCGAAGGCAAAAATATTCTTACTCAACCGCATTGCCCACAGACGGTTGAGGACTATCCTTCCCCCTATCTCACAGGCGTTTTCGATTCAATTGTTGAAAGGCATCCTGACATGATGTTTGACACAATAATCGAAACAAACCGCGGCTGCCCTTATAACTGCGCATACTGCGATTGGAGTAACCACAAAAAGCTCCGACTTTTCCCCATGGAAAAGGTCAAGGGCGAAATCAAGTGGCTCTCGGAGCACAAAATCGAATACTGTTTCTGCGCCGACTCAAACTTCGGAATGTTTGAGCGCGACGAAGAAATTGCCGAATACATCGTTGAACTCAACAAAAAAACAGGTTTCCCGAAGGTTTTCAGACCTTGCTATGAAAAAAACAGTGCCGAAAGAGTTTTCAGAATCTCCCAAACCCTCAATTCAAGAGGGCTTGACAAAGGCGCAACCATGGCATACCAGACACTTTGCGACGAGGCGCTCAAAAATATCAACCGCAAAAACCTGACCATGGAGCATTTTTCGGGTTTGATGGCGGATTATACAAAAGCCAACATCCCCACCTATTCCGAGCTGATTCTCGGACTGCCGGGCGAAACGACCGAAAGCTTCTGCCAGGGGCTTTGCAAGCTTCTCAGGGCAGGTCAGCATAATTCAATCAGCGTATATTACTGCGAGCTTCTGCCCAACGCACCGATGTGCAAGCCCGAATATATGGAAAAATACCAAATTGAGCCCATGAAGGTTCAGTTCAATCATATCCACTCAGCTTTCGGCAAAAAGGATACCATCCCCGAATATTCATATCTTGTCCGCTCAACAAGCACCATGCCGCGCAACGGATGGGTATATGCAAATCTTTTCTCAATCTGCCTGCAGTGCTTCCACAGCCTCGGCTTGCTGAGATTTTTCGCAATATATGCATATCACGAACTCGGCATTGATTACTATGATTTTTACAAAGGTCTGCTTGATTTCTGCCTGAAAAACGACGGGCTTATCGGCAAGCTTTTCAGAGAAATCAAAAAGAAGCTTGACGGCTCACTTGAAGGCGACTGGAACCACAGCAACCCCGTTTTCGGCAACATCACATGGTTCTTTGAAGAAGGTCTGTTCCTCGAAATTCTCTATAACTTCGGCGAGCTTGAAGCTCTCATTGAAGATTATGTGAAGCCGTTTGTAAAAGACGAAAAAATATATTCACAACTGCTTAAATTCCAGCTTAATGCTATCAAGCGTCCGTTTGAAAGCGGCAAGGAATTTGAATGCGATTATGATTTTCTCTCATATTTCCAAAACATCGGAGCAAACGAAGCGCTTAAAGAGCAAAGAACTTTATACTCCTTCAAAGCACCCGAAAAATATGAGGAATGGCCGCGCTTTGCCAAAGAAACCGTTTGGTACGGAAGGCGCAAGGGCGCAACACTTTATACCAACAACCTTAAGCTTGTTGAATCAACCCCCCTGGTGAAAGGCTCGTGATTATTTGAAAAAGAAATTATATTTCTTTCAAGTGAATTATCCTTACGGTAAATCCGCGCATCTGCCATACACCGCGGGTCAGCTTGCCGCCTATGCTTTTGCGGACAAGGATATTGCTGATAATTACAGCCTTGAAAACATCTTTTTCCTGCGCGAAACCGTTGACGGCGTGCTCGCAAAAATCGAAAATCCTTTTATCGTTGCTTTTTCAACATACATCTGGAACTGCAATTTCAACAAAGCGGTTGCAAAAAAAATCAAAGAAAAATATCCCGAATGCATCATCGTTTTCGGCGGGCATCACGTTGCGCCGGGCGGCGGCATGCTTGAGGAATGCCCTTACATCGACTATCTTCTTCACGGCGAAGGCGAAGTTATTTTCCGCCGACTTATGCGTGCGCTGATCGGGCTTGACAATGCCGAAGAAATCCCCGGAATTTCCATGAGGACAAGCAGCGGAATACTTTCAAACCCCGAAATGATTTCGGGCGAATGCGACTTCCCCTCCCCTTATCTGAACGGATATTTTGACAGAATCATTGCCGAAAATCCCGAAACAGAGTTCATGTCCATCATTGAAACATCAAGGGGCTGCCCCAATTCCTGCGCATATTGCGACTGGAGCAACATGAAATCCAAAATCCGCAAATTCCCGATTGAAAGGATTTACGGCGAGATTGAATGGATGAGCAAAAACAAAATCTACGGTCTCGGCGCAGCGGACTCAAACTTCGGAATGTTCAGGCGCGACGAAGAAATTGTTGACAAAATCGTTGAAGCCAAACAAAAAAACGGATATCCCGTTCTTTTTCAGACCTCATATGCAAAGAACAGCAGCCAGACTGTTTTCAACATGGGGCTGAAGCTTGAACACAGCCGCATGAACAAGGGAATCACGCTCTCTTTTCAGTCAATGAGCAAAGAAGCCCTTAAAAACATTGGCAGAGAAAACATAAGTATCGATTACTATTCAGAGCTTATGAATCTCTATAATAATGCAGGTGTTGCAACCTATACAGAGCTGATTCTGGGGCTGCCGGGCGAAACATATGAAAGCCTTGTTGACGGCATTGACGAGCTTCTGAATCTCGGCCAGCATAACTCCATATATATCCACAACTGCGAGCATCTCCCCTGCTCCATAATGGCGCAGAAGGATTATGTTGAGCATTATAAAATAAAAACCTCGCGCACACCTCTCAACCAGCCCCACAGAGAGCCCGATGAAGCAGACGACATTGCCGAGTTTTCAAGCATCGTCACTTCAACATATTCGATGACTCAGCAGGATTGGAAAAAGATGAATCTGTTTTCATATGCAATCCAATGCTACCATCACATGGGCATTCTTCAGTTTTTTGCTCTTTATTTATACAACGAAGGCTTGTGCTCTTATAAAAAATTCTATTCTTCTCTTCTTGAACATTTTCTTTCAGAATCAGGAACGGTTGCGGGCAGAGTTTTTGCAAAAATCAACGGTTTTCTTGATGATGTTCTGAACGAAACGGGCACTCTCAGCTGCTGCGACGGCAGATTCGGAAAAGTTCAGTGGACTTTCGAAGAATACGCTTTTCTCTGCACGGTATACGAAACCGAAAAGTTCTATGATGAAATAAGAGAATTCCTTTCGGGATTCGGAATTGAAGAAAAGATTTTCAACGAGCTTTTCAGTTTCCAGAAAAACATGATTAAACAGCCATTCAGCGAAAACCAAAGCTTTGATATCTCATATGATTTTCTCAGCTATTTTATTGATATTCTTGACGGCAAAAAAGCCGTTCTTAATCAGGTAAATAACTCTGTTGCTATCGAATCAAAGCCCTTCTCCTCATGGGAAGAATTTGCCAAGGTTGTGGCATGGTACGGCAGAAAAGACAGCAACAGCACATATATCAAACAATCTCACTCGAAACGGAGAAATAACGGCGATGAATAAAAACAAAGTCTATTTTGTTCAGGTTAACGTAACTTACAGCGACTGTTTTTCATACCTGCCCTATGCTTCGGGCTGCATTGCCGCCTATGCATGGCAGGATAAACAGGTCAACGAAAATTACGAACTTGCAGACATATTCTGCATAAGACATAAAACTGAAGAAATTCTTGAAAAAATCGACAATCCCGCCGTTGTCGGCTTCTCCTGCTATATCTGGAACATGGAATATAACCTGCAGCTTGCCCGCATGGTTAAAGAAAAATATCCCGACTGCCTCATTGTTTTCGGCGGCCACAATGTTCCCGATGACACAAGCTTGCTTGAAAAGCATTCTTTCATCGACGTGCTTATGCATGCAGAGGGCGAAGAACCCTTCACAATGCTTCTCAAAGCATTGAATGACGGCGCAGGCTTTGATTCAATCCCCGACATTTCTTTCAGACGCGGCAGCGAATGCATAATGACCGAGAAAAAGCGTCTTTATGATATTGAGAATTACCCTTCGCCCTACACTGCCGGCTGCTTTGACAAGCTTTTTGAAGAATTTCCCGAAGTCACCTTCCACGCAACGCTTGAAACCAACCGCGGCTGCCCCTATGGCTGCGCATTCTGCGACTGGTGCTTCACAAAAAAAATCCGCCTTTTCCCCATGGAAAGAGTCAAAGGCGATATCGACTGGATATCAGCGCACAAGATTTCATATTGCTACTGCGCCGATGCCAACTTCGGCATAGTTGAGCGCGATATTGAAATTGCAAACTACATTCTTAAAAAGAAAAACGAAAACGGATATCCGCAGGTGTTCAAACCATGCTACGCCAAAAACAGCGATGATACCGTTTTTGAAATAGGCAAAATTCTCAATCACAGCGGCATTGACAAGGGTGTTACCCTCGCCTATCAGTCGCTTGACGAAAAAACTCTTGAAAACATCGGCAGAAAGAACCTCACTCTTGAGCATTATTCAAACCTTACTGCCAAATACGCAGAGGAGAAAATCCCGACCTACACCGAGCTGATTCTCGGCATGCCCGGCGAAACATATGAAAGCTTCTGCAACGGTCTTTGCCGCCTGCTTGAAAACGGTCAGCATAACTCAATGACGGTTTACACCTGCCAGGTTTATTGCAATGCACCGATTGCAAGTAAAGAATTCAAAGAAAAATACGGCATCCGTTGGGAGCGTCAGCCTCTTCACGGAATTCACTACACAGCCGATTTCAACGGCGTTCAGGAATACTATGACGTTATCGTTGAAACCAAGGACATGAGCAAAGAAATGTGGGTCAAGGCAAACATGTTTTCGGTTTGCCTGCAGAGCTTCCACCATCTCGGTCTGTTGCGCTGCTTTGCCATCTATGCCCGCCACGAGCTTGGCATAAGCTACTATGATTTTTATAACAGACTGCTTGACTATATATTCAGCGATTCTTCAAAATATATATACTCTCTTTTTGAAGAAATCCGCCAAAAAACCGCAAATACAGCAACCTCCGATTGGTGCTATCAAAAGGATATCTTCAGCAAAATCGGATGGTATTTTGAGGAAGGCATTTTCCTTGATTTACATTACAACCGCGAAAAATTCTGGCCGGAAATTGAAGGATTCATTTCTTCGCTGGGAATTGACGCAGACGTTTATGATGAGCTGCTCAGATATCAGCAGGGAATTCTTCGCCTGCCGAACACCGACGTTGTGACGGTTGAATCAGGCTACGACTTCTATTCATATTTTGAAAACATTTATGACGACCGTTATGCGCCTCTTGAGAAGAAGCCTACAAGGCTCACCATCACTCTTGAAAAGCAGATTGATAACTGGTCTGATTATGCGATAGAAATAATCTGGTACGGCAAGAGAAAAAGTGCAACACTCTGCACGAATCACCGAGAAACCGTACAGGTTGACTACTTATAATTTCCCGGAAAGTGTGTTTTAATTGTCAGTTTTTACAGGTGTCACTTTGATGACGGGCGCCGTTTCCGAAACGGAATCGCTACGCAAAACTATAAGCACTTTGCTTGAAATCTGCAAGCATGATGACATTGCCGAAATTCTTATTTGCTACCCCGACAGGGTAACTCCCGAGTGTCTGGCGGTCATCAATGAGTTAGCTGAGTTCAAATGTGATGTTCCCATAAACGTTTTCAAACAAAAAAGCCCTTTTATGGCATTTGTTAAAGACCTTATTGAAGCCGCAAAAGGCTCTCATTGCATACTGGTGCCGTCGGACATGGCTCTGGATTTGAGCGTTGTTCCCCAAATGATTGAAGGCGCAAAGAAGGAGCCGGACACTATTTTTTCCGCTTCACGCTGGCTTAAAGGCTGCGAATTCTATAACTACGGCCGAATCAAAAAACTGATTAATTTTTGTGGTCAGAAGTTTCTCGCGGTTCTTTACATGCGCAATCTTACCGATTTCACTGACCCCGTTCAGATTGCGCCGTCTGAGCTTTATAAATCAATCAACTTTGAAGAAACAAGATTTCCGATTTTTGCCGAAATGATTCTTAAGCCCATAAGACTTGGCTATAAATTCAAAGAACTCCCCACTAACTGCTATCCGCGTACCGACGGCAAATCCAGCAACTCCGCGGGAGAAATCCTTGCTTATCTTAAAGTTGCACTTCATATTAGGTTCATGCCGAAAAAAGATATTCTTTTGGAGGAATACAGAAAATGAAAACTCTTTTTATCCTGCCGCCGCAGTGGTACCCGATGAGCCCCTATCTCTCGGCTGCGCAGCTCATCGGTCAGTTCAAGAAAAACGGGCTGTCCGCTGCCGCAAGAGACATGAATGTTGAATTTTTCAACGACATGCTGAAAAAAGACAGGGTTCTCGCAGCTGCAGAGCAGGCAAAGCAATTCTGCAAAGAATTTGCGGATGAAATGAAAAAAGAAGGATACTGCGAAGAAAATTTCGAGCAATATCCTCCCATGATAAAAACAAAGCTTATGCGCTTCAAGGCATGTCGGGAATTCTTTGATGGCGACATCGATGCTTATGATGTTGCCGAAAGAGTTGAAGATGCCGTTGCCGCAATAAAAGACCGCGAGCGTTTCTATGACCCTGAGCAGCTTTTTGAAGCAAAGGACACACTCATTGACGCTCTCAGAATCGTTTCGCTGCCCTTCATGCCGAGCAAGATTATGCTTGACAATTTTATTGCCAACCCCGTTTATACCTATGACTATGAAGACATAAAGCTTCAGTGCAACGATTCAAACCTCAACATGTTTGTTGACTATTTTGATGAAAAGGTCAAGGCGGAGGATTTTGAAGAATACGGAATGATCGGCATCAGCATTTGCGACCTGAGCCAGATTATTCCCGGTCTTACGCTTGCAAAGCTCCTTAAAGAAAGAACAAACGCCCATATCACCCTGGGCGGCAACTATATTTTCAAAATCAGAGAATCTCTTAAAACCCTGCCCGAATTCTTTGATATTTTCTGCGATTCGGTTCAGGTTGGCGACGGCGAAATTGCAGCCGTAAGGCTTGCAAAAGCAATCAGCGGCGAGCTTTCGATTGAAGAAACATATTCGCTTATTTATAAAGACCAAAACGGAAATATAAAAGTGACCGAAACCGCTCCGCTGCTTGATATGGATGCTCTTGCTCCCCCCTGCTTTGACGGATATGATTTCAATCAGTATCTTTCCGCAGACATAGTTATGCCCGTTCAGCTTTCAAAAAGCTGTTATTGGGCAAAATGCACTTTCTGCGACTTCTATACCGGTCAGCAATGTTTCGACATCAAAAGCGTTAACCATGCGGTGGATGAGGTTGAAGCACTTGTAAATCAATACGGTTTCCACCACTTCATTTTTGTTGACGAAGCCGTTCCGCCCAAATACTATAATGAGCTTGCTCTTGAAATCATCCGCAGAGGAATAAAAATCAATTTCTATTCTTTCGTAAGGCTTGAAAAAACCTTTACCAAGGAAATTTTGCAGAATCTTTATAATGCCGGCGCACGCTCATTTATCTGGGGTTATGAGGCGGAATCGGAAAGAATTATGAAAATTCTTAACAAAGGCATTGACTGCAGCAACCGCAAGAGAATTCTTGAGGATGCAAAATCCGTCGGTCTGTTCAATCACTGCACCTTCCTTCTCGGCTATCCCGGCGAAACTCCCGAAGAAACCGAGTCCACAAAAAACACAATCCGCAACCGTCAGCTTGTCAACTGCTGCACACCTTCAAACTTCGCTTTGAAGAAAAACGCGATTATGATTAAAGAAACCGACGATGCAGGCATCAATAACGTTGTTGACAACGGCGATTTCCATATTTCCTGCAACTACGTTATAAACGGTAATTCAACTAAAAACATCAAAAAAGACCGAATGGAATTCCAGCATAACTTCCTTAAGGATAATGCAAAAAGCCTTTGGTCGCTGAGCTTTGCAGACACAGACCATATTCTGCTTTATCTTTCGAAATACGGCGCAGATTGGGTGCGCAATTACAGGCTCAAATACAAAAAGCATAATTTTACAGGAACATAAAAAACGCTGTCTCACCAAATTGAGTGAGACAGCACTTTTTTATTTTGAAATAACTTTAACATCTGCCTTGTAGGATTTGCTTCCCATCTTGCCGTACCATACAACCTGCTTACCGAATTCATCCCAATTATAAACAGGATTTGTGTCGGTAAATACAGTTTTGAAGCACCCCTTTTCAAGAGTCATATATTTGTTGATATAAATATTCTTGAAATACTCAAAAAAATTATATTCAGTTTCGCATTCGCTGCGCTCCTCAGACGGCTTTCTGATGATCGCCTTCTGATATGCCACAAGCTGAGAGAGCATGTTTTCATCCTTTATAATTTCTCTGAGATATGGCATAAGCTCGCTGTAAAACCTGTCGATATCCGCACTTGCATGGAGAAACATGAATTCATAATGGTCCCAGACTAAATTGCCGACAAAGGGAACAACAAACTTCGGTGTGACACCCTTTGCAAGACCCACAAACGAATCCTTAACCTCGTTATAGAAGTTCTGAACAAAAGGAACATCAGCTTTTTCAATATATTCCATAAGTCCCTCATAGAAGCTTCTGTAGCTCACGCCAAGCTCATAAAAGGCATAAACTGCAAGGCATCTGAGCAAACCGCAGGCATGCATTGTCTGAGTGAAGCCCGCAAACAGACCGCTTCTCTGCCATTTGTCGCAGGGCATTGTGTCAGTTTCAGTTATAATATTAATCTTTTCGGGAATATAATAGGCATCAGCGGCGCAATGGAAACGCACTATTTCGGCACGCGAGGTTTTAATGCCGTGCTTTTCCATGTAGTCCTTCTGACCAAGCTGAGAATTCGGCAAAACTATGCAGTGATAAACCTCAAAAATAAAATGCTGACCGATTTCAAACAGCTTGCAGATTCCGTCAACAAAGCTGTCATAGGTTTCGCCGGGCAGACCGAGAATAAGCTCTGAATATACCTGAAGCTTTTCTTCATGATAGAGGCTGAAATTCTTCTGGAATTTTTCAAGAGACATGTTCTTGCGCCCGATATTTTCAAGCACAACGGGCGAAAGACTCTGGAGCGAAATTGTTGCACCCTCACGGTCAACACCCTTGCGGTTAAAGCGGCGCACTATTTCACGCACACGCTCCGTGTTGCCCTTTGAATAATTGATGCGCACTCTTTCCGGATAGCCGTATTTTTCTTTGGCTGCAACAAGGGCATCCGCAATTATCAAATCGTCTTTGCCTATGCCGAAGTTTGCATCCGCGCCCCAGACAAAGCCGATTTTGTTTTTTCCAATCCATTCAATTTCCGCCAAAACCTTGTCCAGCGGAAAAAATCTTGTCCTGTCCTTGAGCGGACCCCAATCACAGTATGCGCAGGAATTAGGGCAGCCGCGGCTGGTTTCAAGAATTGTGTTAAATTCATAATCGGGATATTTTTCGGAAAGATTGTCAAACCATCCGTCAAGATAAGGCGAAGCATAGTCAACACCGCAATATGATTCTTTTTCGGTCATCATGCATCCGTTTTCTGCTCTGTATGCGATATTTGTAAGCTTTGTCACATTGCCGCTGTTAAGAGCGTTGAGAAGCGCCGCAAAGGTCACTTCGCCCTCGCCGAAGCAAAGATAATCGACCTGCGGATTTTCTTCAAGAAAAGAAGTGTCGGGCGGAATATTATGGCCGCCGAAAACAGTTACGCACTCGGGATATTTTTCTTTTATCGCTTTTGCAAGCTCAAGATGATATTCTGTGTTCCAGACATAATTGGAAAAGCCTACAACCGCGGGTTCTTCAAGCCTTGAAACAACCTCTTCGATATCATGGCGGATAAATATGAAATCCTTAAACTCATATGCCTTTGCAACTTCTTCGTTTTTCCACGCATTCGCAATAATAACGCCCGAAGTATACGGAAGATAAACTACTTTTGAATTTTTGCCCGACGAAACGTCAACCTGAACGAAATAAACATTCTTTTTCTGCAAAAAATCACATCCTATTCTTCAAAATGCATCTCAATCAAGCTTCTGTTTCAGCCTTTTTATTTACTCCGGAAATCTTCTCGGAAAGCTTTTCTTTAATATTTTCAACTGTTTCTCCCGCAAAAGAGCTCTTGTCGCACATTATAAACAGAGCAAAGAAAACTGCCGATGCCTCTGTCGCAACAAGACTGTATTCCATAAACATAGACATAACAGAAAACAAAGCAGGTATAATATAACCGACGATTTCAAATACAGGTCTTTTCTTTTTGATTGACAACACGGTTAAGGCTATCAGCAAAGCATCAAGAATAAGAATGGGAACAACAAGCTTAATATTATATTTAAATGAAATAGCTGCCATTGAAAAGCGGCGCACATAATGGGCATAAATTGCCGCAGCAAACATAACCGCCTGGCAGACAAAGAAAATAATTTTTTCTCTTTTGTTTTCATCCTGAGGCGGAGGAGCTGCCTTTTTCGATTTTTTCTTTGAAACGGACTTGGCTTTGACAAATTTGGGCGCCATAACAACCATTGAAGCCCCGATTGCCGCAGGAATGCAAACCACAGCGGCATAATTAATAAACACGCTCATAAAAACACTTAAAACCGCCGCTGCTATCAAAGCATATACGTTTTTTGCAAGAAGCAATATAACCGAAAGACAAACCATAAAAGTTAAAATATCAAATCTGATCACACGCATTTCAATTGTTACTCCCAGCGTGTATATCAAAGCAAAAACGCCCACAAAATCCTGACCTGTGAAGCTTCTGCCGATTGATTTTGAAAAACTTACCAAAAGAAAGACCGAAAACGCAACGCTGGCAACAGACACTCTTATCAGTGTTTCCGGCAGAATAGGTCCTAAGACACTCATTTCATAAAGAGTCTTTGCAAAAACCGCTGCAAAAACAACAAGAACGGTCAAAATCTCATTTTTGCCGATTGTCGGTAATTTTTTTGTCATTTTAATCCCACATTTCTTAATTATATTTCAAAACAGGTTTGTAGCAATCCGAGCTGTAAAGCGCCGCAGCCTGATTTCTTCCGTACCAAATAACCTTAAATGCATATTCATAAAGATTTTCGCACGGCATGCTGTCTTCGAGTGTCAGCGTCACTCTGCGCTTTTCAAGCGGAGCATAGCATCCGTCATAAATCCGCTTGCAATAGTTATAAAAATCATACTCACTTGTTATTTCTTTTTTTCCGCCTTGCGCTACTCTTTTAAGCGTTTGACGCTGATAATCAAGCAAGGCTTTGATTTCGTCTGTCTTGCCGTATTCGGCAAAAACAAAATCCGCAAGCTCATCAAAAATTCTGTCTGCATTTTCAAGACTTTTGAGAAAATATATTTCATCAAACTGCCAGCATATATCACCAAGCGGTTCGCAGGCAACAGCCCACGGATTTTTGCCGAGCGACATACCTTCGGCAAATTCGGTTATCAGCGAATACACGGCATGACAGGCAGAATTCTCAACCTGTGAGGAAAAACGGGCAATCCCCGAATAAATATCGTAATAACTTATACCAAGCTCATTTCTCAGGTAAAGCGCAACGGCTCTGAAAAAGCCGATATTATGAAAAGCCTGAACAAGGCAGGCAAACACAACGCAATAAATCCAATCTTCACGGCTGAGCGAATCTGTTTGAATAACTGTTGTGTTATATTCACAGACCTCATTCTGTTCAAACGGACTGCAATGAGCCTGCAAAAAAGGAGTGCGAACTGTTTTTATTCCGAATTTTTCGACGTATTCGGGTGCACCCATCTCAGAATTAGGCAGCAAATCGCAGGTGTAAACCTGAATTGCTTTGTGCTGACCATATTCAAGAAGGTCGCATATACCGCGGGTAAAGCTTTCTTTGGTTTCGCCGGGCAAACCGAGGATAAGCTCCGATGAGGTTGAAATGCCGCACCTGCTGTATTCATTCATAAGCTGTCTGAAATGCTCAAGCGAAATATTCTTCCTGCCGATATTTTCAAGTGTTACGGGCGAAAGACTTTGGAATGAAAGTGTCTGAGCCTTATCAAGACCGTGCTCATTGAATCTCATGCAAATCTTTTTGACAAATTCTGTTCGGTTTTTTGTGAAACACACTCTGAAATTCTTAGGATATCCGGTTGCTTCTTTTAATGAAATTATATATTCTGCAATTTCTTCGTCGCGGTCAAAAAGCCCGAAATTTCCGTCGGCACAATAAACATATTCGATTTTATGGGCGGCAATCCAATCCATTTCCGCTTTGATTCGCTCCATCGGAAAAAGCCTGACCTTGCTGCCGAGAGTTCCCCAATCACAGAAAGAGCATTGAAACGGGCAGCCTCGGTTGGTTTCGAGAATTGCCGAGAAGTTGGTTTCACCGTCTGCAATCGAATCAAAAACACCCGTGAGATAGGGTGACGGATATTCGCTGAGGCAAAACGAAGCTTCATTTGTCTTTATATATCTGCCGTCTTTTTTGTATGCGATGTTTGCGATATCTGAAAGGGCTCCGTTTTCAAGCAAACTGAGAACAATCTGTCTGAAAGCCTCTTCGCCCTCCCTGTAAATCAGAATATCCGCTTCGGGGCATTCCTCAAAGGTCTCAAATTCTCTTAAAACATTGTGCCCGCCGAAAACAATAATAACTTCGGGATATTTCCTTTTGAGTTCTTTTGCCAAAGCCTTATTATATTCATAATTCCAGACCGAGCATGAAAAAGCGGCAATAAACGGATTTTCGATTTTTTTTACAGCCTCGGCAATCGGCTCATGAGTATAAACAAAGCCTGCCAGCCTGCATTCGGATTTTATCTTTGGTTCATCGAAAGCATATGCAGCAATGCAGCCAGATGCATACGGAATATAGACCGACCTGCGCTCGTTACCGTAAACATTATTTGCCTGAATGAAATAAATGTTTCTCATTGCCGCGCTCCTTTCCCATATTAACATATCGTATTCATATATTATAATATTTATAAAAGCGAATGTCAATAAGCCCAAATGTTTTCGCTTTGTTGACTAATAAACAAAAATGTGGTAAAGTGTATTCATAACATTCAAACGGAAGTGAAATAAATGCTCAATATTCTTGTTACCGGCGGTGCCGGTTACATAGGCTCGGTTCTTGTTCCCCTGCTTTTGTCAAAGGGATGCCGGGTAACTGTTCTCGACAATTTTTTCTATAACCAAAGTCCGCTTCTTGAATGCTGCGCAAACCCTGCGTTTGAAATGATAAACGCAGATGCGCGCAACGAAATCGCGGTAAAAGAAGCAATGAGGGGCAAGGATTATATAATCCCGCTTGCCGCTCTTGCCGGCTTCCCGATTTGCGACAAGGAAGCATGCTCGGCATATTCAATTAATCTTGATGCCGTCAAAATGATTCTCAGACTGAGAGAAAAGGGGCAACGCATCATTTTTCCCTGCACCAACAGCGGCTACGGACTCGGCGAGGGCGAAAAATTCTGCACGGAAAGCTCTCCGATTAAACCAATCTCAATATATGGCAAAAGCAAGGTTGAAGCAGAAGCGGCGGTTCTCAGCGAATCCGGCACTACCGCCTTCAGGTTTGCAACTCTTTTCGGTGCTTCGCCGAGAATGAGAACTGACCTTCTCGTTAATGATTTTGTTTACCGCGCGGTATTTGACAGAACTCTTGTTGTTTTCGAAGGAAATTTCAAAAGAAATTATCTTCATGTAAGAGATGCTGCAAATGCTTTCTGGTTTGCAATCGAAAATTTTGAAAGAATGGAAGGCGGAACCCACAACTGCGGTCTTTCCGACTCCAACCTTTCAAAAATCGAGCTTTGCGAAAAAATCAAGGCAATCCTGCCAAAATTCACTTATATAGAAGCTCCCGTCGGCGAAGACCCCGACAAGCGCAACTATATCGTTTCAAACGAAAAGCTCGAGGCTCTCGGCTGGAGACCCGTTTATTCTCTTGATGACGGAATTAAAGAGCTGATAAAGGCATATCAAATAATCAAAAACAATAAGTATTCCAATATATAGTAAATACTCCCGGCTCATCTTAGCCGGGAGTATTTTGATATAACAATAAATTTAGTGCTTTGCAACTACTGAAAATTGCGGAGACAGCATATAAAACAGCAGCAAAGCAATTAATGCAAGTTTGTTTTTAATAAAGAAATTTTTAAACTTGTTTGCTGCTTCACCAAATGATTTGTCTCCATCGTAAAACATATAAAAACAAAAAGCAAACTGCGATATCACTCCGGAAGACACCCATCTGATAGTATCAGTAGAAAGAAGGCAACATGGTATAATCAGAAGCTCTGAAAGCATGAAACAAATATATATAAATTTTCTACTCTTTCTTTCCGCGCTCTTTACACAAAGTATCCACAAAACTAAAAACATCACTAAAACAGGTATTGCAACAATAAAAATCATTATAAGATTTTCAAAATCAGTTCCTTTATCAATCAGTGTTTTAGCTAATGCAATAACAAATTCAAAATTTGAAAGTTCAGAAAGCTCGACTCCGATTTCTGCCTCAACAACATCATTTCCGAACAAATAATAATCAAAATATCTGACATATCTGAAATCGAACTCTATTCCGCTCTTTTTTTCAATCAATTCCCACAACTCATCGAAAGTTATGTTCATGGTATATTTACCTAAAAATACACAGTAATAAGTTGAGGCTAATGTCAAAACAATACTTAACACAAAAATCAAAACATCCGTTTTCTTATCTTCTTTTCTCTCTGCCAAATGCAAAACAATCAACAATACTATCGGAAAATATGATATTATAAAAACATAATTCACAAATACTCCTGCAACACAAAGCACAGGAATCAACCATCTCAAATACCTATTGTTTGCAAAACAAATTCCAAGCAAAGCAATAATATACATATGGATATCAAGAAAACCCATATAATAGAAAAACGTATCTAATGTCAGCGTCCCAAAAGTGAACATCAAAATAAATACATATAAAATATTTCTGTCTTCCGCTTTCGTTGCTCTTATAACTCGCCCCAACACAACAGCCGTCAACAGCATACCTAAAAACAATACAATGCGTGCAAACCAGTTGAGCCATTCCTCTGTTGGATGATCTGTTAAAAGAGAGACAACAGAGCCAACCAGCATTCTTGAATTGATACCCATTGAAAAATCCACAAGATAGAAAGGATAAAAGCCATCTATCATAGATTTAAGGCACTCAAAGTTCCTTATCGCCGGTATACAAAGCATGGCAATAATTGCAAACTCATATTTAAAATCAAGAAAAGCATTTTTTGTTCTTGCAAGCATTTTCTCACCCCTATATTATATTCTCAAAACAATATAGCATTAAAAATCCGCCTTGTCAACACAGACAAGGCGGCAAGCATTATATCAAGACTTTTGAAAGGAAATCCTTGAGTCTGGGATGTTTGGGGTTGGCGAAGAATTCTTCGGGAGTATTTTCCTCCATAATCACGCCTTCATCCATAAATACAACTCTTGAACCGACTTCCTTTGCAAATCCCATTTCATGGGTAACAACAACCATAGTCATGCCCGACTGAGCAAGCTCTTTCATGACATCGAGCACCTCGCCGACCATTTCGGGGTCGAGGGCGGAGGTGGGCTCATCAAAAAGCATAACCTCGGGATTCATTGCAAGCGCGCGTACAATTGCAACTCTCTGCTTCTGACCGCCGGAAAGCTGCGAAGGATAGGCATTTGCCTTTTCTTCAAGACCGACTCTTTTGAGAAGCTCAATTGCCTTGGCTTCTGCTTCGGCTTTTTTCATAATGCCGAGTTTAACGGGCGCAAGGGTTATGTTTTTGAGAATGGTGTGGTTATTGAAAAGGTTGAACTGCTGAAAAACCATACCCATTTTTTCGCGGTGTTTATTGATATTAACCTTTTTGTCGGTGATATCAACGCCATTGAACTCAATCGTTCCGCCTGTAGGCTCTTCAAGCCTGTTAAGGCAGCGCAGGAAGGTTGACTTGCCCGAACCCGAAGGACCGATAACAACAACAACCTCACCTTTTTTTATTTCAGTATTAATGCCCTTAAGAACCTCAAGAGAACCGAAGTTCTTTTTAAGACCTGTCACTTTAATAATTACGTTATCAGTGGTCACTGTTGCGAAGCCTCCTTTCGAGCAGGCTGACACCCTTTTGAAGAACAAGAACCATCACAAGATAAATCAGCGCAACCGTTATGTAGGGAATGTTCATATTATATGTAAAACCTACAAGTGCGTTTGCGCCCTTCATCATATCCTTAACTGCGATGAAACTTGCAACCGAGGTTTCTTTAAGAAGAACGATAAATTCATTTGCAAGTGTGGGCAAAACGTTTTTGAGTGCTTGGGGAAGAATAATATGAATCATGGTCTGAACATAGTTAAAGCCAAGACTCCTGCCTGCTTCAAACTGACCGTTATCAATTGACATTATGCCCGAGCGGACTATTTCCGCAACATATGCGCCGGAGTTGACACCGAAGGCGATTATCGCCGCAATGTTTTCGTGAACACCCGCCTTGCCGAGCCATAGGTAATAAATTATAAGGAGCTGAACAATAACGGGAGTTCCTCTGAATACAGTTAAATAAAGCTTGCAAATCGAATTGAGGAACTTGAATTTGCCGGTTTTATCGTGCGTCGAGCGGATAATTGCAACCAAAAAGCCTATAGCAAGACCTATAAGCAGAGCTGCAAACGTTATTTCAATAGTAACAAGCAAGCCGTCGGTTATATGCTTATAATTATCGTTCTTGATAAGAACATTATAGATATCGTCCTTAAGCTCAACAAAAGCTTCAACAATATTGTCTTTCAGTTCAACAAAAAATACGCCTATGCCGCCCGCTTCCTGCGCAGTTTCTGCCGCGGAAGCAAACGCAGGGAAAGCAAAGCTTGCAATCAGCGCAACAGCAACTGCCAGAACAATGACCGCAAATGCCTTGCCGGACACTTTGAAATCTCTCATGCCTTAATCTGCCTTTCAATAATCATAACAAAATTTAAGGGCAAGCGAAAGCCTGCCCTTAACGCTTTTTAAAATAACTTATGCGGGGATATACTTGTTAACAACCGCATCAATTGAGCCGTCTGCAGTAAGCTCTGCAAGAGCAGCGTTAATTTTGTCAAGAAGCTCTGTGTTACCCTTTGCAATTGCGATTGCATAATCTTCTTCTGCATATGCTGTTTCAAGAATTGTAAGGCCTTCGTTTACTTCAACAAATGCCTTTGCGGGTTCGTTATCGATAATAACAGCATCAACGATACCGCTCTGAAGAGCTGCAACTGCCGCCGCACCGTTCTGATATCTCTTAACGTTTTCTTCGCCGAAATCATCTGTTGAATAAATATCACCGGTTGTTGCTTCCTGAACGCCTATCATTTTACCTGCGAGGTCATCAAGAGTTGCAATGCCTGAACCTTCCTTAACAATAACAACCTGAACACCCTTAGCGTAGCTTGTTGAGAAATCAACCTGAAGAAGTCTTTCTTCATTTACAGTCATGCCTGCCATGCCCATGTCAACAACGCCGTTTTCAACCGCGCTGATAATGCCGCCGAAATCCATGTCCTTGATTTCAAGCTCCATACCGAGCTTTTCAGCAATAAGAGCTGCAACTTCTGCATCAATACCTACGATTTTATCGCCTTCATAGTATTCGTAGGGAGGGAATGCTGCATTAGTGCCCATGATGAGCTTGCCTGCCGCATCTGCTGTTGGTTCGCCTGTGGGTTTCTCTTCACCGCCGCAAGCGAAAAGAAGAGTTGCGGAAAGAGCAACAATCATAACAACTGCCAAAATTTTAACAAATTTTTTCATTACGATTACCTCCGTAAATTTTTGGATGGCTTTATTATATCATATAAAATAAAAAAGTAAAGCATTTTTGCATTTTTATGATAAAATATCAGTTTTTTTCCGTTTTAAACGGATATTTATTCAATTTCACCAAGTTTTGTGATTGTTTCGTCAAAGTCCGGCGGATATGCAGCTTCAAAATGCATTTTTTCCCCGGTTACGGGATGCTCAAAAAAGCAGCGGCGGCAATGAAGAAGCTGATGCCCGATTTCGGGCATGAAATCTCCGTACATGGTGTCGCCCGCACGCGGATGCCCCGAAAACGCCATATGCACTCGTATCTGATGTGTTCTGCCTGTTTCAAGCCGCAGACTTATGAGAGTTGCACCGCTAAAGCTTTTTTCAACCCGCCAGTTTGTGAATGCAGGCTCAACACCAAGCTCATATGAGCAGGCACGCAGCGTTTTCATCGGGTCGGGGCGGTAAATCGGAACATCTATCCTCCCCTCGCCACTTAATTCACCCTGCACAAGCGCACAATATTCCTTTTCTATTTTCCCCGAAAGCTTGCATGCCGAAAGCGGATTTATTGCACACACAACGACACCGGACGTGCCTTTATCAAGCCTTCCGACAGCTCTGAACGCAACGCTTTTACCCTTTTGGGTCAGATAAGCGGCAACTGCATTTGCAAGCGTGTCGCCCTGATGATTATGCGTCGGATGCATTGCCATAAACGGAGTTTTGTTGATAACAAGAATGTCCTCATCCTCATAAATAATATCAATTTCCGCTTCGGTTATTTCGGGAAGTGCATCATCATCGGGAATAGAAACGCTGATAACATCGCCGCACTTAATTTTATCGATTGTTCTTGTCGGTTCGCCGTTGCACTTGAGAGCATATTTCACCTTGCGCATGAGTCTGGAGGAAAAGCCGCAATATCCGCGCAGAAAATGAACGGTTTTTCTGCCGTCATATTCGAACGGCACGGTATAATCAATGTTTCTCGGCATTCTCATTTCCCCTCTGTCATTTTTTGACAGTATAACACATCTCAACCGCAAATTGCAAATTAATTATATTTACAAAAACGCAAACTCGTGATAGAATACAAAATATAATAAGGGGGGCATTGCATGAAAAAAATAATTGCTTTACTGATATTATTATCCATGCTGCTTGTGTGCGCATGCTCAAAGCAAAGCACAAACAGCGAAACAACCGCATCTGCATCCGATGAGCAAAGCTCATCGGAACCTCAGCCCACAGAGAAGCCCGTTAAATATGTAAGCGAATGGGGTTCCGACCTTGTTCCGGAAGACTTCCCTCCGCCACCCGAAAAAGCACACGATGTTTTGGTTTCATCCGGCAAGGCAAACGACCACATTTATTCAGATTGGATCAGAATCAGATTCACCTGTCCCGAGCACACGTTTTACGCTTTTTCCAACAGTATGGACGAAGCCGGGTACACCGGCGGGGTCAAAAAAATCAGCAACGGCACATACTATAGCGACGGATTCAAGGGTTATTGGCAAAACGGAAAGCATCTTATCAGAATCAGCAACTCTTCCGCTGCCGATAACGGTGAAACCAAATTCACATTTGAAATCAGCGAATGCCAAGATAATTTTCCGGAGGAACTGACCGAGCATTTCCCTAAGTTTGAAGGATTTACCAAGGCTCAGGGCGTTTATTGCGGACACGATGCAGATGGCAAACACGAAACCTACGAATTCAGCGGCATGTTCGATTCTCCGCGCTGGCATTGGGATTTCAGATTTACCGACGGATTTGTCGGCGTTGAAGAAGCCGAGTTTGAAGCATATTACAACCTGCTCGGAGAAGAGGGCTTCAGCGGAATCATTTCAACCTCAACGGTTGACGGATGCAGTACGATTTCGGTTGATACTATAAAGAAAGTAAACGAAAAAAACTATTGTGTTTTTCTGCTGTATAACCAAACTCTGAAAACTTTGGATATAGCATATACCAACGACCCGACAATTTATGAGCATGATTAAATTGAAAGCAAGTCTTTTAATCTTAAAGAGCGTGCACGGAATAACCGCGCACGCTCTTTTTCATAATATATCATGCATAACAACGGTCGTTATGCTTTTTGCAGGCAGCTCAACATTTCTTGCGTATTTGCCCGAATATACTTGTTCACAATTATGTTTTTTATCGGTCTGATAAATTTCCATCGTTTTGCAAAAATCAAAAAGCTTGATTTCTTTTTTTGTCCCGGCATTGTTCACAAGTACGATAACGGTTTCGCCGTCACCTTTAAATGCGGTTGATGCAAGCCGGCTTTTTTCCCCAAAGCTGTCCATAACATCAACCCGAACCATTCCTTTTTTAATAAAATTTGAGAAATGCTTATAGGCATAATAGCGGTTATAAAGAACCGTTTCTCCGTTCTTAAGCTCCATTAACCCGTCGCCGTTAACCGCCGTCCAGCTCTGCCAAGAAACAACATTGAGCAGGTTCAAATCCTGAACCATTATGTTAGCCATATAAAGTCCGCTATCAATTGTTGTTGAGTCAATCGTCAGCGGCAGCTCGCACCACTCGCTCATTTCAAGTTTAACATTCGGATGCTCGTTCTTGAATTTTTCTCCCGCAGCATTTTTTAACTCAATATTGTTATCAAGCCAATAGCTGTGGGCAGAATATGTATCGCAAAAATCCCGAAGGACTTCGCTCGCAAAAAACTTGTCTATATATTCATAATATCCGGGTGAAAGCTCACCGTTTTCAGGCCCGCTGAGCTTATACGGAGAATTGCGTTTCTGCATTTCAACGGCGAAAAGTTCAAGCACCTCAACGGCTTCATCGGCTGAATAGTGGCAGGCTTCCTGACCGACCCAGTCGCCTCCCCACGCCCATTGAGGCTCGTTTATCGGAGAAACCGCCGTCACGGGATAACCCTGAGCAACAAACCAATCGGCAATCGTGAGCACATAGTCAACAAACGCCATATAATTTTCTTTGGGAAGATTTGAAAAATAGGGAGTAAGTCCGCCCGACGCATGACCGCTTGCAGTCATTGAAAAATGGGGGCTGTTGCAAAAAAGAATAACCTCGCTTGCGCCGTATTCAACCGCCATGTCGAGCATTCTGCGTGCGTTTGCATCGCGGGTGAAATCATATTCATATTCGCCTGTTTCTTCGTTAAAAACATAGAAGCTCTCAGCTCTTCTGTTAATATCACCGATGCGAGTAGCCGGGTTTTCCTTTTCGCCGGCGCCGATGTTATAACGGTAAACATCAAGACCCAGACCCGTTTCATCATCATAAAGCAGCCTTGCAATTTCGCGGGCGGTTTCTTCATCGCTTATTGTCTGCGACCACCAAGCAGAACTTGTGCCGAAGGATTCAAACGTCTGGTTTTCCGCATATTTATTCACACCGATTGACTGAGTACCGCTGCTTGTAAAAAGAGAAAAAGCAAAAGTCTGGAGCGCGGCAAGCACCACGCAAATATATTTCATTATCATTTCCATCACTTCCATGATTTTTATGCCATCAGTTTAACACGCCGCAAAAAAAGTGTCAATAACTATTGACAAAGGCACTTGTGAGTGATACAATACAATTAACAATTAAGTTAAATGTTAAATATTGGAGGTGAGCATATGGGTATACAAAACACATTGAAAGCGTTGTCCGACTCTACCCGAAGAGAAATACTTAATCTGCTCAAAAGCGGAACCAAATCCGCAGGCGAAATATCCGATTCGTTTGATATCAGCTTTGCGGCGATTTCAAGGCATCTTTCCGTGCTCAAAGAAGCGGATTTAATCCGCGACGAGCGTGACGGAAAATTTATTTATTACACTCTTAATGTATCCGTGCTTGAGGAAATCATGCTTTGGATAAAAGACCTGAAAGGAGACGAGATCAATGATTAAAAAGAATCTTCGAACACTTATAACAACTTCTGTAATCACTCTTTTGCCCATTGTTGCGGGCTTGATATTGTGGGATAAGTTGCCTGAACAGATGCCTGTTCATTTCAATGCCCAAGGCGATGTTGACGGCTATGCAAGCAAGGCTTTTGCTGTTTTCTTTTTCCCTCTTCTTATGGTTGGAATGCAATGGCTTTGCGCTTTTCTGACAGGTCTTGACCCTAAAAAGAAGAACATCAGCAAAAAAACAACAGCTCTTGTGCTTTGGATAATCCCCGCATTATCGCTCTTGCTGCACGCAATAATTTATGCATATTCTCTCGGCAAAGGATTCAATACAATTACTCCAATAATACTTTTCTTCGGATTCTTCTTTGTTATAACAGGAAATTATCTGCCGAAAATGAGTCAGAGCTACACCGTCGGAATCAAATTCCCCTGGACTCTTAACAGCGAAGCAAACTGGATTTATACCCACCGCATTTCGGGAAAAATATGGGTAGCGGGCGGACTTATATTAATTGCAACATCTTTTTTGAATTTGGGCTGGTTTTATACCGCAATCTTTGTTATAATGATAGCGGCACCGATAATTGCATCATACAAATTCCATAAAAAGGAGAATAAGCAATGATTTACGACACCATCAGAAACCTCAGGAATTATTCGGCACTCAATCCCGCATTTGAAGCAATCGCAAAGTTCATCGAAGAAAACGATATGAAGTCAATGGAATGCGGCAGCTATGACGTTGCCGAGGGCATTACAGTAGGCGTTGCCGAATATGAGCCCGCAAGCGGCGGCGATTTTGAAGCGCACCGCGATTATCATGATTTGCAGTATGCCATCACGAGCGGAGAATACATCGATGTTTTGCCGCTTGAATTTGTTAAAAATTCAACAGGATATAAGCCCGACATTGAATTTTTCACAGAACAGACGGCGGAAGCTTCCCGCGTCGCGCTTTCGGAGGGTACCTTTGCGTTCCTTTCACCAAACGATGCACATAAGCCCGGCATAAAAATGACAGAAAATAAAATCAAAAAGGCTGTCTTTAAAATTAAAGTTTAACATGTAGCATCACCTGCTGTTCAGGAAACAGCAGGTGATGCTTTGTTTATAATAGGGAATCACAAAAAGAGCGGGTGCAATGAGTAAACAAAGCAAAAACCAAGGAAGAAATCCGAGTTTGAAAATCATGATTTCCGAAAGTCTGTTTTTGGTTTTTTTTACGCTTTCTTCAATTGCTTCAAAAACCGACATATCTTTAAAACACGCAAGATAAAACATAGACATCGAATATCTCTGAATAAAAACAGAAAAAAAGCCAAGCCCCGCAGCCGCCGCAACGGCTATACCGCCCATAATCACATATGCCGCTCTCAGACTCAGAGAATTTTCTGCGGTATATGCCGCAAGAGCAACAGCAGCCGAAAGAGGAATAAATTCAAAAAACAAAAACCATATAAATTTAAGGCAAAACAGACAAGCACACATGCCGCAGGATTTAAGCACACCTGTCAGACCGAGGCTTATTCTCCGGCTCGGGTTCATTCCGCGTGCAAGAAGCAAATGCTTTATTTCAAGTCGAAGTCTCAGAGGACTCACCGCAGCGATAAATGCAAAAAAAGACAAGATCGAAAAAGCAATCAAAAACAATTTGTCCGCCGTCTGAACCATGTTGACGGCAGCATTGCAAAATGAAAAAGCAAAAACCAGAAACATTAATGCTGTCAGAATCGGCAGTATTTTCAATTGAGAACCGGACAGCGCGGCTCTGGCAGAAAGCTTGATGCGAGCATTCATAAAATCACCGTAAAGCAAAGAAAATCGGGAGGTTTTGCCCTCCCGATTATTTTTTGTCAGTTATTCAGTTTTATGCCGGATTACAAACCAATCTTTTCCCTGCACATGTCAAGGAATGAGAAGATTTCATTTGTTACAGGCGCAACATACTTCTCAAACTTGTTATAGAAAGAGTCGCCTTCTTCAAAGGTGGGTGCAACAGCTCCTTTAGCAAAATTACCCATGGGAATAACTCTGAGGTTGGGCTTGTCATTCTGAAGGAACTGGGTATATGCGGGATTTGACCAAACATCATAATATTCATCGGCATACATAAACCAATGATACATTTCCATGATGCCGTCATGTGCGTTTGAATGGAGCATATCTTTAATAAACCAAGTATGTTCGGGAAGGATACAGGTTGATGCATCGATAACGCCGTCGGGTGAAAGATGGTTATGTCCGCAATCGGTGCACTTCTGCTTATAATCATCGCCGAGGGTACCATTAAGCGGAGCAACGGTTGCGCCCGCAGAGGCATACTTTGTGTCGACTGTTGCATCGCTGTTGTTATTCATGTTTTCAACAAGAGGAGTTCTCTGGATATTATAGCCTGCAACTATCATGATGCGAACGCCGTCATCAATTGCGCCGTTGAGTATCTCATCTGCTCTCTGCTGAATCTGATAATGATAATAGTCAGCCTTTTTTATAAGACCTGCCTGAGTTTCGGGGTCAAGATTGATTTTCTTTGCTTCTTCATATGCGCCGTCGGGAACAAATGCCCAAAGACCGAGAAGAGTTCCGAAAACGGGAGTCATAAGCTCGTCAAACACTCTTGTCTGAAGCTTTTCAAGGATGATTTCGCCCGCAAAAAGAACGGTATCAACAAGACCGCTGTAGTAAAGACCGTTAAAGAGACACCAGAGAAGAGTATCCTCAAACGAGAATGGAGGATAACCGTCGGTTGCATAGTCAAGAAGCGCTCTTGCATCAAGCTTGAGTTTTCTGCAAAGGAGGTCGCCCGCAACGTCGGTTCCGAGAAGAGGACAGCTCTGGAATACGCAGGCATCAACATCATCCGTACCGTATTCATTGAAATATGCAAGAGTCACAACGCCGCCCATTGAGGAAGCGCGGAAATGAACCTTGTCATGACCGGTAAGCTCCATAACATATTTTACAAACTCGTCAAGCTGACCCGCAACCTCAACGGGGTCAAGGCGCCAGTCATAGTGGAAATAATACTGAGAATCCTTGCTGTGTTCCTGCTCTTCAGGCATTTCGATAACAACAGAAACATTCTCTGCCGAATTTCCGTTGCCGTCGAGAGCCATTGCACCCATAACATCATTGATGGTTTCGATAAGGTCATCACCGAAGCCGTCGAAATCAAGGAAGGCAAGCTTCATAAGACCCGGAAGAAGACCTATAACAATATCTATGATAGCCTTTGTATCGGGTCTGAAAAGAGTTTTCTGATTTTCGGCACCGTAGTTTTCATAAATATCGGTGTTACCGAGAGGTCCTACATAAATGATGGGGGTTATTCCGCAATCGCACTTGCCGTCAACAGCCGAAGCCGCAGGAGCAAGAACCGAAAGCATAATAACAGCCGAAAGGATTACCGCAATTATTTTTTTCACAAAAATCAACCTTTCATGGTTTTTCTTTAAGTTTATCACAGTTTTTCGCAATGTACAAGTAAGAATTTTAATATTTTGTTAATATTCTATAATATTATAAATATTATTTTTAATATACAGTTGCAAAACCGTTTATATTTGTGTTACAATGGCGGATGTTGAAGAGGTGATATATTTGTCAAACAACGAAAATAAAAATGCGGGTCTCTCAATCAACAAAAAAACTGTTGTTCTCATCTGCGTGCTTCTTGCAGCCATTATGGCGTTTGCAGGCATTTTAACGCAGGTTTTGCCGAGAGGTGTCTATGAAACCAATCCTGACGGAACAATAATCAACGGCACATACACACAGATTGAAGACAAGCTCCCGATTTGGAAAATACTGCTTGCTCCCATTCTCGTTTTCGGAACAGAAACCGCTCTGACCGGCGCAGGAATCATATTAATCATAACTCTCATCGGCGGAACATTTCTGATTCTTGATAAATGCAATGTTCTCAAATACATAATGGCGATGATTATCCGAAAATTCGGCGCAAAAAAATATCTTCTTCTGAACCTGATGATTCTCGTCTGCATGCTTTTGAGCTCAACTGCGGGAATACTTGAAGAATCCGTTACACTTGTGCCGATTGCCGTTGCAATTTCTCTGGCTCTCGGATGGGATTCATTTGTCGGTCTCGGCATGAGTCTGATTGCCGTTGCTTTCGGCTTCACCGCCGCAACCTTCAATCCGTTTAATGTTGTAACCGTTCAGAAAATGGCAGATATTCCCGTTTTTTCGGGCACGGCATTCAGAATTCTCGTTTTCATTCTTGTTTACGCAGTTTTGTCAGGTTTCCTGACCGTATACGCAAAAAAAATTGAAAAGAATCCGCAGAAATCACTCAGCTATGAAACAGACATCGCTCTGCGTGAAAAATATAATCTTGATGACAGCATGTCCGTTCTTTCCGATGCACGAATTCAAAAAGCATCCAAAGCCTTTCTTTTCTGTCTTTTAGGTGTTTTAATCTGTATAATTCTGGACTTTATCCTCGGAACGGAAGGCGGAATTTCTCTGCCCGGCATGGCAATTCTTTTCACCGTCGGCGGTTTTCTTGCGGGGCATTTCTCGGGGTTCAGCGGCAAAAAGCTGCTCAGGAGTTTTGGTGAAGGAATCAAGACAATTGCTCCGATTATCCCAATTATCGTTATCATTCTTTCAATCACTTATATTCTTGATCAGGGCAACATAATCCCCACAATTCTTAATTTCGTTTATAATCTCATTCAGAACGTATCCCCCTACACAGCAATACTGATGCTCTTTGCATTTATTGTTATTCTTGAATTCTTTATCGGAAGCGGCACGGCAAAAGCATTCCTCATAATGCCGATTGTTCTTCCCCTTGCAGACATGGTTGAGGTAACTCGCCAGAATGTAACCCTTGCCTTCTGCCTCGGTGACGGATTCACAAATCTTCTCTACCCCACAAGCGGAATTATGATTGTTGCAATCGGTCTTGTTAATATTTCTTACGGCAAATGGCTTAAGTTCTCGTGGAAACTCTTTGCTCTTGAGGGTATTCTTTCTGTTGCTCTCATGCTGCTTGCTGTTGCTGTCAACTATTCATAAAGGTGATAAACATGAAGCTTAAATTCAATAACGGTAAATTTAAAATTCTGCTCTTCGGAGACATTCATGAACATTATGACTATAAAACCAATCCGCGTTTTAAAGATATGCAAAAGCTTATGAATGCCGCTCTCGATGAATTCAAGCCCGATTTATGCGTTCTTCTCGGCGACAACTGCAACACAGACAAAATCGCAGAAGCTCCCGATGAATTCAAAGAGATGATGCATGACGTTGTCAGACCGATATTAAGCAGAAATATTCCCGTCGCCACAGTGCTCGGAAATCATGAACACGATCACGGTTACGAAGACAAGATTGTTGAAATTTACAAAAAAATCGGTATTATCGCAAGAAACGATGCACCAGCCGAAGTTACGGGCAACTTAAACTTCAAAGAGCTGATTTATTCCTCTGACGGAGAAAAGCCTGTCTTCTGCCTTTGGTTTATCGATTCCAACAACTGCCATGAAAACAGAGAAATTTCTCATTACGACTTTGTCCATGCCGACCAGATTGAGTGGTTTGAAGCGGAAAGCGCAAAACTGAAAGAAGCAAACGGCGGAGAGCCCCTCCCTTCATTCATTTTTCAGCACACACCCGTTCCCGAAGAATATGAGCTTCTCAGAAAAGCCAGATTCTGGGAGCTTCCGGTTTCAGTCAAGGGATATAACTCCCACAGCGGCACACGCTACGTCGGCAAAAAAGGAACAGCTGACTATGTGGGCGAAGGTCCGTGCTCGCCCGATGTCAACAGCGGTCAGTTTGACAGCTGGAAAAAGGTCGGCGGCGTGCTCGGCGCATTTTTCGGTCACGACCATCTCAACGACTTTTCGGGATTTGTTGACGGAATCTTCATGGCACAGCACAAAACAGCGGGCTTCAGAGCATATACAGACGGCTGCCGCTCCTGTGTCAGACTTGTCACAATTGACGAGAAGAATCCCCGAAAATTCACACAGCAATTAAAGCGTTTCAAACAGTTCGGTCTTAAAAGTGAGTCTCTCGGCCCTGTTTTAAGGACAATAACAGACAGACAAAGCTTTTGGCTTCACGTTCTTCTGTATGCAGGCATTGCCGTTGCAGGCGCGGCTCTAATCATCTTTATAATAACTAAGCTTATCGGAGGTTAAAAAAATGGCAAACAAAGACAAACTCAGCAAATCACTGATTTTAAACATCCTTCTTTTCGGTTTCATGGGTCAGGTTGCGTGGGCAGTTGAAAACAACTTCTTCAACCTCTTCCTTTTCAATGAAATCGGCGGAGATTCAAACGACATTTCAAATATGGTTGCCGCAAGCTCAATCGTTGCCGTTCTCACCACCCTTTTCATGGGCAGCCTGAGCGACAAGCTTAACAAAAGAAAAATTTTCATCTGCGGCGGCTACATAGTCTGGGGTATAACGGTTATGGCCTTTGCATTCATCAGCCCCGAAAATGTTTCCAAAATAATCGGCACAACTCCCGCCGGCGCAATCGCAGCAACCGTAACTCTTGTTATTGTAATGGACTGTATTATGACCTTCATGGGTTCAACCAGCAACGATGCCGCTTTTAACGCATGGATTACAGACATTACCTCTGCATCAAACAGAGCAAAAACCGAATCAATTCTTGCTCTTCTTCCTGTTATTGCAATGGTTGTGGTTACCGCAGCCTTCGGCGCTCTTTCGGGCTCTTTCGGATACCCCGCATGCTTCATCGGACTCGGTCTCATTGTTTCAGTTTGCGGCATAATAGGTCTTTTCTCTATAAAGGATTCAAGAAACGGTGTTAAATCAAACGCAAGCTTTGTTGAATGCCTTACTTACGGCTTCAAGCCCTCGGTTATTAAGAGCAACAAGAGCCTTTATCTCTCGCTCATAAGCATGGGCATTTTTTCTATTGCAAGCCAGATTTTCTTCCCGTATCTTTTCATTTATGTTGACCACTATATTGATATGTCAACTCTTAAGCTGACTCTGCCGACGATTCTTCTTGCAATCGCTGTTATCGGCGGAGGCATTGCAGCTCTCGTTTCAATTGTTATCATGAGCGATAAGAAGGGCAAAGCACCCTTCCTCTTCCCCTCCGCCGCATTCTTTATCATCGGTCTTGTTCTTGTTTACTTTGCAGACAGAAACATTATTTATTTTGCTCTTTCTGCGGTTATTGCTATGGTCGGCTACGGACTTCTCATGATTATGCTCAATGCCGCAATCCGTGACTTCACTCCCGAAGACAAGGCAGGTCAGCTTCAAGGCATAAGAATGATATTCTCTGTTCTTCTGCCCATGCTTATCGGTCCCAGAATCGCAACAAAAATAACAGATGCTTTTGCAACTGCACAGTATCAGAACGAATACGGCATCATGGTTGATATTCCCGCGCCTCACATCTATCTCGGCGCAGCTGCCGTCGGTATGCTTATCGTTATCCCCCTTATTTTTCTTCGCAAAGAATTCAAGAAAACCTCGGATAAAAAATAATTCAGAAAAGAAAGTGTCAGAATTATGAATATTATAATCGTCGGTCTCGGCAAGCTCGGCATAACAATGACAAAACAGCTTGTTACCGAAGGACACAGCATCACGGTTGTCGACACAAACAATGAAAAAGTCTCCGCAATCGTTGACACCTATGATGTTATGGGCGTTTGCGGCAACGGCGCAACGTGTGAAACGCTTGAAACGGCAGGTGCCGCCAAGTCAAAACTTATCATTGCGGCAACCGCATCGGATGAAATGAACATTCTCTGCTGTCTCATCGCCAAAAAGATGGGCACGGAAAACACGATTGCACGAGTACGTAACCCGGACTATGCAAATCAGATGCAGTTTTTACGAAGCGAGCTGGGTATAAACATGATTGTTAATCCCGAGTTTGAAACTGCAAACGAAATTTCAAGAGTTATTCGATTCCCTTCTGCGGCAAATCTCGAGTCATTCTCAAGAGGTAAAATTGAAATCGCCAGCATCAGAATTCATTCTGACAATATTTTCTGCGACATGCCTCTTTATGAAATCAGAAAAAAATGCAAGGCCAAGGTTCTTGTCTGTGCGGTTCAGCGCGACGAAGAAGTCTTTATTCCCTCGGGTGATTTTGTTATCCGGTGCGATGACGTTATAAGCATAACAGGCACCCGCTCCGAGCTTTCAAGTTTTATGAAGCAGACGGGCGTATTCAAACAAAGAATCAAAAAGGTTATGATTATAGGCGGCGGCAGAATCGGCTATTATCTTGCAAAACTTCTTTCGGACACCGGACGCAACATCAAGCTCATTGAGCAAAATCACGACCGATGCTATAATCTGACAGACGTTTTGCCCGATGTTACCATCATCCATGGTGACGGCACCGATCAGGATATTCTCGATGAGCAGGGTCTTGAATTTCAGGATGCCCTTGTTTCGCTGACAGGCATTGATGAAGAAAACATCATCGTTTCCATGTATGCCGAATCAAAAGGTATCAACAAGGTTATAACCAAAGTTAACCGCCATTCATATTCAATTCTTAACGACATCGGTCTCGAAACGGTTGTTTCTCCCCAGATTGTTGCCGGTAATCTTGTGACAAGATATGTCCGCGCGCTTCATAACTCCGCAGGCAATTCACAGATACAGACTCTTCACAAGCTTGTTCACGGCAAGGTTGAGGCTGTTGAGTTCATTGTTCCCGAGGATGCGGGATATCTCGATATCACCTTTAAAGAGCTTCATCTTTTACCTAATCTGCTTATCTGCTGCATTAACCGCAACGGAAAGATTATTTTTCCGGGCGGTGATGATGTTCTTAAAGCAAACGACAGCATAATTGTTGTTACAGCAGGAAGAATTCTCGAAGATATCCATGACATTTTCGTCTGATAACATCGGAGGAACCTTATGAACTACAGAATGGTTTTCTATAACATCGGCAGAATTCTTCTTATCGAAGCAATTCTGCTTGTGTTTCCCGCTATCGGCGCAATAGTATACGGCGAAGCCACCCTAACCGCCTTTGCGCTGACTATTGCCGCGCTGACCACAACAGGTCTGCTCGCTGTCCGCAAGAAGCCAAAGAAAACAACAATTTACGCTAAAGACGGATATGTTATTGTTGCGCTGACGTGGATTCTTATGTCGCTTTTCGGAGCACTGCCGTTTTTCCTGAGCGGATATATTCCGAGCTTTGTCGATGCGTTTTTTGAAACCGTTTCAGGCTTCACTACAACGGGCGCAACTATATTAAGAGAAATTGAATCTCTTCCAAAAAGCCTTCTCTTTTGGCGCAGCTTCACTCACTGGATTGGCGGCATGGGCATTCTTGTTTTTGTTATCGCAATTTTGCCCAAAACCGAAAGCTCATCAATGCATGTTATGAGAGCAGAGGTTCCCGGACCGACGGTCGGCAAACTTGTTTCAAAACTTCGAGCTTCAGCAAGAATTCTTTACGGCATTTACTGCGTGCTCACACTCGTTGAGATAGTTCTGCTTTTTGCCGGCGGCATGCCACTGTTTGACAGTGTTGTCAATTCCTTTGCAACGGCGGGCACGGGCGGTTTTGCAATCCTTAACAACAGCATTGAGGGATATAACAGCATTTATTCCGAAATGGTTATCGCTGTTTTTATGCTGATTTTCGGCGTTAACTTCAACCTTTATTATATGATGCTTATAAAGCAAGGTAAGCAGGCAATCAAGAGCGAAGAGCTTCGTTGGTATGTCGGCGTAGTTGCCGCTTCGGTTATCATTATCGCCTTCAGCCTCATTTCAACAAAGCACGAAATCGGCGACTCCTTCCGCTATTCCTTCTTCCAGGTGGCTTCGATTATCACCACAACCGGCTTTTCAACAACCAACTTTGACACATGGCCCGTTGTTTCCAAATTTATACTGGTTTTCCTGATGTTTGTCGGTGCATGCGCAGGCTCAACAGGCGGCGGAATCAAAGTTTCACGCCTTATCATCCTTATCAAGAGCGGTCTGAGAGATATCAAGAAGGCAATTAATCCCAGAAGCGTTGAAACGGTTAAGGTTGACAGGCAAACGGTTGACGAGCCGATAGTGCGCAGCGTTTCCGTGTTTTTCGCAACATATATGCTGGTTGCGGCTGTTTCGATGTTTATCATTGCCGTTGACGGACGCGATCTTGTGACCACATCGACCTCGGTTATTGCCTGTCTCGGTAATATCGGACCCGGTCTCGGCGCTGTCGGACCCTATGGAAACTATGCCGATTTCTCGATTTTGAGCAAGCTCGTGCTCAGTTTCGATATGCTGGCAGGCAGACTTGAGCTTATTCCCATGCTCATGCTCTTCTCCCCCTATGCATGGTCACGAAAGTATTCATAAAAACTTTTATAAAACAGTAATACCCTCCGATTATTTTCAAGAGAATAATCGGAGGGTATCGTTATTTAATCTTCGTTATCTTATCGCCCTTAACAAGATAAGCATTCTGTGCAAGGTCAATCATCGGCCGGTCGTTGAGCGAATCGGTGTAAAAATTATCAATCACCGCATCGGGATATTTTTCTTTAAATATTTTAACCTTATTCTCTCTGTAGCAGAAATTGAAAAGCTTGCGTTTTTCCAAATCCACTGCAGAACCGACAAAATTCTTTATATTCAACCTGCGGCAGATTTCTTCAAGCACAACATCAACGCAGGCTGAAATAATGATATCATCATCTTTTCTCTGTCTGAGATAAAAAGACTTTATTCTATAACTGTTTTTATCCCAGAATTTTTCAACATTTTCTTCAATGTTGTCGATTTTTGCGGCATAGCTTTCAATAACACCTGCGTAGTTTTCAATCGCATCATCAAGAGTCATCTTGGTTGCCTTATATTTGGCAATGCAGCTTACCGCCCACGGAAGAGCGGTTATAAGCTTAGGGTCTCTCTTAAGAAAATATAAAAACAGGTCAACGCCCGATTCGCCGCGATAAATCGTGTTGTCAAAATCATAAACATTCATATTATTTCTCCTCGTTTTCCTTTTGTCCCTTACCATGAATTATATCACCATAAAATTATCTGTTTTTTCTTTTTATGCAATAATTTCTTAGCAATTTATTAAGATTATATTATATAATTATATAACTTTTATATAACCTTGAAATTCTGTTTTAGTAGTGATATACTTTTGGCGGGTGATTCGTGAATCGCTCCTACACAACAAAAACGGAGAAATGGAATGAAAGAGAGAATCAAAGACAGCGGTTTTTACAAAGCATTTTTCGCAATGACGCTGACCATGGCTCTTCAAAACCTGATTGTTTTCGGCGTTAACCTTGCCGACTCGGTTATGATGGGTGCCTACAGCGAAACAGCGCTCAGCGGAGTCGGCATCTGCAACAACATTCAGTTTTTCCTCAACATGGCGGCATCGGGCATCGCATCGGGCATGACGGTTATCGCCTCTCAATATTGGGGCAAAAAAGAAACAAATCCCATTTTCAAAGTTTCTGCCGTTGCAATGTGGCTCGGAATAATCTTCACCGGGGTGATTTTCGCCTTTGCTGCAATCGCACCCGAATTACTAATCCGCCTTTTTACCGACAAAGAAGCGGTGATCGAACAGGCTGTGCAATACCTTGATGTAATAAAGCATACATATCTGTTATTCACCTTTTCAACCATTCTTCTGGCAATTCTCAGAAGCGTTGAAACGGTCAAAATCGGCTTTTATGTTTCGCTTTCTTCCTTTGCAATCAATATCTTTCTGAATTATACTCTGATTTACGGCAAATTCGGCGCACCCGAAATGGGAATCAGAGGCGCGGCACTTGCAACTCTTGCTTCAAGAGCGATTGAGCTTGCAGTGGTTGTTATATACATTTTATTTATAGATAAGAAACTGAAAATGCGCATAAGAGATTTGTTTATCATAGACAAACAGATGGTGAAGGATTATTTCAAAACAGGCTTGCCGCTTATGATGAGCAGCGTTTCATGGGGTATTGCAATGAGCATTCAGGGCGCAATCATCGGCAGACTCGTTGAAAGCGCAATTGCGGCAAACAGCATTGCAACAACTATATTCCAGGTGGCAACGGTTATCTGCTACGCATCGAGCAACGTTGCCTGCGTACTTATCGGAAAAACCATAGGCGAAAACAAGCCGATGGAGATAATTAAGCGCAGGAGCAAAAACCTGCAGTTAATCTTCTTGGCAATCGGTGTTACTTCAAGCGCAATCCTGCTTCTCACCAAAAATCTGATAATCGATTTTTACAACGCATCACCCGAAACGATAGACATAACAAATCAGTTTATCTGGGTGCTTGCGGTCACAATAATCGGCACGGCATATGAAGCCCCTGCCCTTTGCGGAATTGTATCGGGTGGCGGAGAAACGTCGTTTGTTCTTAAAAACGACATCATTTTTATGTGGCTGATTGTTTTGCCGCTGAGCGCACTGAGCGCATTTGTTTTCAAATTTCCCGTTGTTGTTACCTTCGCCTGCCTTAAAGCAGACCAGGTGCTCAAATGCGCCGTTGCGGCAGTTAAGGTTAACAAGTTTAATTGGGTTAAGGGCGTTACAAGAGAATAACAATTAACAAAAACAGGTGATTCGCCGTAAAAGCAAATCACCTGTTAATTATTTATCCTGCGCTGCGGGGCTTTGTGACCTTTGGCGGAGGAGAAACCTTAACCTTTTTTCTGTTTGGGTTTCTCTCTACGAGGGGCTCTGCGCCGTCATTAACGCAAGCTGCGGTTATGCATACGCGCTCAACCGTGTTATCAGACGGAACCTCATACATAATCGGCATAAGCACGCTTTCGATTATGGAGCGAAGACCTCTTGCGCCCGTCTTCTTTTCAAGCGCTTTATCAGCAATCGCTTCAAGCGCCGTGTCGTCAAACTCAAGCTCAACATCATCGAGCCTGAACAGCTCTTTATACTGCTTGACAATTGCATTTTTGGGAGTTGTGAGAATCTTAATTAGAGCATCTCTGTCAAGCTCTCTGAGCGTTGTTACAACAGGCATTCTGCCGACAAGCTCGGGAATAATGCCGAACTTGACCAAATCCTGCTGAATAACCTTTTCCATAATATTCTCTTTTGCCGCCTCGGACTTGCTCTTAATCTGAGCGCCGAAGCCGAGGGTTGAGCCCTCGGAACGCTTTTCAATTATCTTTTCAATGCCGTCAAACGCACCGCCGCAAATAAAGAGAATGTTAGAAGTGTCAATCTGAATAAACTCCTGCTGAGGATGCTTTCTGCCGCCCTGAGGCGGAACATTCGCAACCGTGCCTTCAATTATCTTAAGAAGCGCCTGCTGAACGCCTTCGCCGCTGACATCCCTTGTTATTGACGGATTTTCGCTCTTGCGGGCAATCTTGTCAATCTCGTCAACATAGATAATTCCACGTTCTGCGCGTTCAATATCAAAATCCGCCGCCTGAATAATTCTCAGAAGAATGTTTTCAACGTCCTCGCCGACATAGCCTGCTTCGGTAAGCGTTGTTGCGTCGGCAATTGCAAACGGAACATCAAGAATTCTTGCAAGAGTCTGGGCAAGCATGGTCTTACCGACACCTGTCGGACCGAGAAGAAGAATGTTGCTCTTCTGTATTTCAACATCGGTGGTACCTTTGCTTTCTATTCTCTTATAATGATTATAAACCGCAACGCTGAGCGCGATTTTTGCCGCATCCTGACCGATGACATATTCGTCAAGCTTAGCCTTGATTTCCTGAGGCTTGGGCAAATCGGTTAAATCGGCATCACCGTGTCTGTGACCGGGCTCGGATTCGATAATCGAGCAGCAAAGGTCAATACATTCGTTGCAAATATATACATTGGGTCCTGCAATCAGCTTTTCAACCTGGTCCTGTGTTTTATAGCAGAATGAGCAGGAAACCCTTCTTTCGTCATCTCTGGGCATTTTTTGCCTCCTAATTATCTGTGTGCGATCACCTTATCAACGAGACCGTATTCCATAGCCTCCTGAGCTGTGAGATAATTATCTCTTTCGGTGTCTCTTGCGATTTCTTCAATGCTTCTGCCTGTGTTCTCGGCAAGAATTCTGTTGAGCTTTTCTCTGGTCTTGAGAATATGGTCTGCAACAATCTTGATTTCAGTCGCCTGACCCCTTGCACCGCCGAGAGGCTGGTGAATCATGATTTCGCTGTTGGGAAGCGCAAATCTCTTGCCTTTTGCACCGGATGAAAGTAAAAATGCACCCATTGAAGCAGCCATACCCATGCAGATGGTTGAAACATCGCACTTGATATACTGCATTGTGTCATAGATTGCCATACCTGCGGTAACAGAACCGCCGGGGCTGTTGATATAAAGATGAATATCCTTTTCAGGATCCTGTCCCTCAAGGAAAAGAAGCTGAGCGACAACGATGCTTGCCGTTGTGTCGTTAACCTCATCGGAGAGAACAATAATTCGGTCGTTCAAAAGGCGGGAGAATATGTCATAAGAACGCTCGCCGCGGTTAGTCTGTTCAACAACATAGGGAACTAATGCCATTAAAATCAATCCTTTCTCCGCAATAATGAATAAACCGGCGTTAACACCGGTTTATCCTTAAAACTCATAATTAAGTATAGTTAAAAATACCCTGACTTATTCAACCGAAGTAAAATTATTCAGCTGCTTCCTCTTTCTTTTCTGCAGCTTTCTTGGTGGTTTTCTTTGCAGCAGGCTTCTTTGCGGGCTTTTCTTCTTCTGCCTTTTCTTCGCCTTCTGCAGCTTCCTTCTTCTTAGTTGCTCTCTTTGCTGCGGGCTTCTTTGCCTTAGCGGAATCGATAACAACCTTTATAGCAGCCTGTCTTGTAATTTCGGCAGCAACTGTTTCAGCAGGAACAAGCTCCTTAATCTTTTCAACATCAAGCTGATACATTTCAGCCATCTTTGCATATTCCTCTGCAACAGCTTCGTCGGAAGCCTTGAGTTCTTCAAGCTCAACAATCTTTTCAACTGCAAGCTCAAGCTTAACATCGGCAACTGCGCGCTCTCTCATCTGGCTCTCGAAAATCGCCTTGTCCATACCCATATACATAAGATATGTATCAAGGTCGATACCCTGCTGACCGATTCTCTGTGCAAATGAATCAACATTTTCCTTAGCCTTGTTGTCATACATGCATTCGGGGATTTCGCCCTCAACGTTCTGGCAGAGAGCATCGATAACTGCATCTTCGAATGCGTGCTGAGCACTTTCCTGCTTTCTCTTGAGCATGTCATCTTCGATGCCCTTCTTGAGCTCGTCAACCGTTTCGTATTCTCCCATATCCTTGGCAAATTCGTCATCAAGCTCGGGAAGCTCTTTAACCTTGATTTCATGAAGTTTAATCTTGAAAACGGCAGCCTTTGAAGCAAGCTCGGGAGCGTATGCTTCGGGGAAAGTTACGTTAACATCAAACTCTTCACCGATTGAATGACCGATAATCTGCTCTTCAAAGCCGGGGATGAATGAACCAGAGCCGATTGTAAGCTCATATTTTTCAGCCTTGCCTCCGTCGAATGCTACGCCGTCAACAAAACCTTCAAAATCGATAACTGTGATGTCGCCGTCTTTAACAGCTCTGTCGTCAACATTAACGATTCTTGCGCCTCTGTCAAGCATATGCTCGATTTCGTGGTCGATTTCTTCCTTTGTAACCTTAGCCTCTGCTTTTTCAGCTGTGAGACCCTTATAAGCCTTAAGTGTAATTTCGGGCTTAACGGTTACGTTGAAGGTCATAACAACGCCTTCTTCTTTGCTCATTGTCTTAACGTCAAAATCGCGGGGTGAATCAACGGGAATGATGCCTGCTTCTTCATAAGCAGCCTGAACAGCATCGGGGAAAACGATATCAAGAGCGTCTTCAAAGAAAACTTCCTGACCGTAAAGCTTCTCAATCATCATGAGAGGAGCCTTGCCCTTACGGAAGCCGGGAATCTGAATTGACTTTCTCTGCTTGAGATAAGCCTGCTGAATGGCAGCTCTGAAATCCTCAGCCGCAATGGCGATTTCAACTGCATAAGTGTTTGTTTCTGTTTTGTTTGCTGATACTAAGCTCATTAGAATTCCTCCGTTTTAGCAGCAAAACCAAGGCATTTGCCGCTTGTTCTTTTATAACGCTATAGATTATAACAAATAAAATCAAAAATTTCTATATATATTTATATTTTCTTATGTTTAGTTAATTTTTCCTGTTTTTTAGGCTATCTTTTGGTGATATTGACAAATTTTAATAGACCAAAGCAGGGCAAAACTCCAAAAAGTCGCTCGAAATGAGCGAAAATCTTATTCCGTCATTCACTCCGTTGAATGCACCCGCATGAGAATAAGAATGCAGATGACCGTAATAACATCTGGTTATGTTTTCTTCAACCAGAACATTATATATTTCGTCGCATTTCTGGGTTATGTTCAGCGGCGGATAATGAAGAAAAACCACAGGTTCAAGTCCTGTTTCCTTAGCGGCGGCGATTGAAGCTCTCAGCCTGCCCGCCTCGCGCAAAACAACCTTTTTATCGGCATCACTCTCGGCATCAAAAAACCAGCCGCGCGTGCCGCAGATTGCAAAATCCCCTTCGGTATAAGCGTTGTTATGCAGTATGTTGAGTGTTTTAAAAGAATATTTTTCAAAAAACTCGTCTGATTTTTTCTTGGTCGCCCACCAATAATCATGATTCCCTTTGAGAATTATTTTTCTGCCGGGCAGTGAATCCAGAAAACGAAAATCCTCAAGCCCCTCTTCAAGATTCATGCACCAGGAAATATCGCCCGCAAGAACAACCGTGTCTTTTTCGCTGACAACTCGCCGCCAATTTTTTTCGAGCCGCTTTTCATAGTCTGTCCAGCCGCCGAAAATATTCATTGACTTGCCTGTCGCAAGCGAAAGATGTGGGTCCCCGATTGCAAAAAGAGCCATAGACATATCCTTTCCGAAAATAATTTAAAGCATACTGCAAATAATAGTTTTGCGGAAATACTCCGCAATAAGCGAAAGGAGAAACGAAAAATGGATAAAAAAATCAGCGAAATCACTTGTTTTGCCAAAAACTGCGTTTATCACAAGGGCGACACTGTCTGCACCGCAGGAACAATCGAAGTCGGCAATTCCTCCGCCTGCAAATGCGGCGAAACACAGTGCTCAACCTTCAAGCTCAATGAAAACGCAACAGGAAGCATGTAATTAAATACCGAGCATATTAAACACTACACCGTCCATGCTGTCCTTCGAACAGCAGCCGTCAAATCTGACCTTCTTTTCGCGAAGATTTGCAAGCTGTTCGGGGCAGCTTGCTCCGGTTACCTTTGCAAGACGCTCAACCATTTCGAATTCATCAAGACCTTCATTCTTGCCGTCCACAGCCTCAAGAACGGCTGCGCTGAACTTGAAGGGGCTTGCGGTTGAAGCGATAACGGCAGGAGTATTGTCGCCTGTTGCTTCCTTATAGTCGTAATAAACTTTAACGGCAACGGCGGTATGAGTATCACAGAGATAATTCTTCTCTTTGAAAATTTTTGCGATAGTCGCCTTTGTTTCTTCATCGTTGCAGCAGCCGGCAGCAAACTGAGCCTTGATTTTTTCGAGAGTATCCCCATCAACCTCATATTTACCGTCTGCTGAAAGTTGCTTCATCCATGAGGTAACGTTTTCGCTGCCCGCAATTGAATAAAGAAGTCTTTCAAGGTTGCTTGAAATAAGAATATCCATTGAAGGAGAAATGGTTGTGAAGAACTCACGGTTTCTGTTATAAACACCTGTTGTGAGGAACTCGGTGAGAACGGAATTGCTGTTTGAAGCGCAGATAAGCTTCTTGACAGGCAAGCCCATTTCCTTTGCATAATATGCTGCAAGGATATTGCCGAAGTTACCTGTGGGAACAACTATGTTTATTTCGTCGCCTGCCTTTATTTCGCCGTCTGCAAGCAAATCGCAGTAAGCGGAGAAATAATAAACAATCTGCGGGCAGAGTCTGCCCCAGTTAATGGAATTGGCAGATGAAAACGCCATTGAATTTTCAGCAAGCTTTTCAGCAATAGCTTTGTCTGTGAAGATTCTCTTTACGCCGCTCTGTGCATCGTCAAAATTGCCTTCAATGGCGCAAACTGCAACGTTGTTGCCCTCCTGAGTGCACATCTGAAGCTTTTGCATGGGGCTTACACCGTCGCTGGGATAGAAAACGAGAATCTGAGTGTTTTCAACATCCTTGAAGCCTTCAAGTGCCGCTTTGCCGGTATCGCCCGAAGTTGCAACAAGAATAACAATCTTTGTGCCGGGAGCAGCCTTGCCGCTGGAAACGGTCAAAAGTCTGGGGAGAATTTGCAGAGCCATATCTTTAAAAGCACAGGTAGGACCCTTAAAAAGCTCGAGAATATGAACGCCGTCTTCAATTTTTGCAAGAGGCGCAACCTTTTCGCTTGAAAAGCCTGTTTCATATGCGCCCTTAACGCAGGAATCAACCTCAGCTTCGCTGAAATCGGTCAAAAACAGGGAAAGGATCGCCTTCGCTCTGCCGATATAATCAAGACCCGCAATTTTTTCGATTTCGCTCATCGCAACCTTGGGAAGATTTTCGGGAACGAAAAGTCCGCCCTCAGCCGAAATGCCCTTGGTTATCGCCTGAGAAGCCGTAACCTTGACCGCAGTATCTCTTGTGCTTACATAATTCATTTAACATCATCCTTTTCGGAAAAAGTAATTCAAAATATTATAACATATATTTCTATGCTTGTAAAACCTTTTTGAAAAAGTTATTTGCATTTTCAAAGAAAATTTTATCAATTTCGGTTTTATTCATTCCACTATTACTTAAAAATGAATATAATGAATTCATTTTATCAATTCCCGCGAGCTCCGGATTGATTTCACATCCGTCGAAATCAGATCCGATTGCAAGAGCATTTTCTCCGCCAAGCTCCATGATATGATATATGTGGCGATAAACAGCCTCAAAGCCGTCATCACCCTTATCGCCGAGAAAGCTGCTGCAAAAATTAATGCCGATAAGCCCTTTGCATTCAATAAGAAGCTTTATCTGCTCATCATTAAGGCTTCGGCGGCACGAAAAGAATTTGTCATCACTATCTTTTCGTGTTTTCATGAGCACGCTTTCGCTGTTTGAATGCGATGCAACAACAGCCGCTCCGCTTGAAACGGCGTCATAAAATCCCGCGCGGTTGAGATGAGAAACATCAACAGCAATACCAAGCTCTCGCATATCCTTCAACAGCTCCTTGCCCGCCGGCTTAAGCCCCGAATCGCTGCCCGACTGACAGCCGTAGCCAAGCTCATTTTCGCCGTTCCATGTCAAGGTTATAAGCTTTACACCGTGTTTCTTGGCCATGTACGCCCCATATTTTGAAGCAAACGGAGAGCCGCCTTCAACCGCCGTAACAGCGGCACATTTCCCACCTTCAAGCGCATTGGAAATATCAGAAAAATCCCGACACAATTGGATTTTTGTGCTGTTTCGCGATATCTCAAGTTTGAAATTATTAAGCACATTTGCAAAATAATTGAAAGCATCCTTTCTCCGCAGAACATCGGGAATCCAAACTGCAAAAACCTGACACCATTTGTCAAGGTAATCGCCTTTACATAAATCTATGTGCAGTTCATTCTTTTTCAGCGGAATTTTTCGTTTAAAGCACTCTCCCGCGGTATCACAGTGCAAATCAAAAACCTTCATACAAATCTCCTAAAATGCATTTTTTATATAGTTTATGTTGATTAACGCGTTATTATCATCAACATAAACCTCACATACATCAAAACGCATTTCGCCTTTTATTTTTGTTAATGCAAGAAAGCTTTTTGCTGCCATTTCAACCCGCTGCCTTTTACCCTCATCAACGGCTTCCATGGGTCTCACCGATGAATTCGCATTTCTCGTTTTAACCTCAACGAAGCAAACCGTTCCCTTCTTTTCCGCAACAATATCAAGCTCTCCGAAACGGCAGACAAAGTTTGATGAAAGTATACCGTATCCGTTATCCCGCAGATATCTGGCGGCATATATTTCGCCCCAAACACCGGTTTTGTTTGTAATCATTATTTTTCACCCGTGAAGCTTTTCAGGAAGGTTCTGCGGTGGCAGGGCGAAATTCCGTGCTCCGTCAGCATTTCGTAATGAAGCTTTGTTCCGTAGCCCTTGTGCTTTGAAAACTGATATTGCGGATATTCTTTGTCGAGTTCAAGCATAAATCGGTCTCTGCTGACCTTGGCGAGAATGGATGCCGCCGCAATGGAGGGGCTGAGCGCATCTCCCTTTATGACTGTTTCACCCTCAACAGAAAGCGCAGGCATTCTGTTGCCGTCAACAAGTGCATAATCTGCGGGCACATCAAGCCCTTCAACCGCTGTTTTCATTGCAAGAAAGGTTGCCTGAAGGATATTAATTTCATCAATCGTTTTTTCATCAACGCTTGCGACACTCCAGCTGACTGCTTTCTCTTTTATAACGTCAAAAAGGGCTTCCCTTTTCTTTTCAGAAAGCTTCTTTGAATCGTTGAGGCCTTCTATTTCGCAATTGGCCGGCAAAATAACCGCCGCGGCAAAAACAGGCCCCGCCAAAGGTCCCCTGCCCGCTTCGTCAATGCCGCAAACAGAATTGAAACCTTTTTTCATTGCATTCAACTCATATTCAAAATCCATAATTACCTCCGCAACACTATTAAAAACGGGACGACACAGAGGTCGTCCCCTACGTTTTAATTTTTTGCTTTTTATTTAAGAAACTGCTTATCTATAACATTGTTAACTATATCATAAAGATACTGCAAGCTGAAATCCGAGGTTTGGCTCAAAACGCCGTGCTTTGAAGCGAGCTCCTGAGTATAATCCTCAAGCGGATATATTCTCAGATTTGAATAGCTCTGACCGTAGTGAGTAACAACGCCGGAAAACTTAACGTTTTCAAAATTAACCTCACCGTTTGTGTTGTTAACAACTATTTCAAAGTTGATTACGCCGCCAAGCATTCTCGGTCCTCTGTTCTGAGCCGAAATAAAGTTGCCGAGAGAATATGCAACCAGAGTTCGGCTGCCGTCCTGATTTGTTATATATTCCATGGGCTGAATAACATGAGGGTGGGTTCCGATTATAACATCCGCGCCCCACGATGCAAGCTTTTGAGCAAGGTCGCGCTGAGTCTGGGTGGGCTCATGGGTATATTCATTGCCCCAGTGTGCGCTGACAACAACAACATCGGCAACCTCATTTGCCTTCATAATCCTGTCCTGAAGAAGAATTTCATCCTTTGCCTGCACAAGAATAACTTCCGAATCATCGGGCAAAGAAAGACCGTTTGTAGATTCTGTGAAGCCGACATAAGCAATCTTAACGCCGTTCACCTCATGCATCGGAATATTGCCGTAATCGTCAAAATCAAGATATGCTCCGCAGGTTATTGCCTGCCTGTCTTTCCAAAAATTAATTGCGGAAATCAAGCCCTTTTCACCGCAGTCAATCGAATGATTGGTTGCAATGTTGAAAACGTCAAAACCGATTTCAAGCATTTCTTCGCCGACTTCAACGGGTGAATTAAACATCGGATAAGTTGAAACATTATGCTCCGTTGAAATAATCGTTTCCTGATTGAGAATTGCAACATCGGCTTTTTCAATTCTGTCCGCGAAATTCTCATAGGCATATGAAAAATCATATCCGCCGCTTGTACGAGCCGCCGCCTGATTATAAATCGGCTTGTGAATCAGATTATCACCGACCGCAATAAAACTGACTCTTGAAAAAAGCTCTTGCTGCTCGGTTGTTACCGGGTCTTCGCCGGGAACGGCATTTGAGCTGATATCCAAAGACGGAATGTCGCGGGTAAAGAAAATAATTCCGAGTGCAATAACATCAAGAATCATTACAACGGCAAGAAAAACCGTCATTTTCTTTCTCATAACAAAACTCCTCTGCTTTTTCTCAGTCAAGCGTCAGCTTACCGAGCTTTCCTGCGCGGTATTCATCAAGAAGCATAACAGCGGCTCTTTCGGTATCCGTTTCGCCGCCCTTTATAAGCATTCCTCTTTTTGCGCCGATAAGCTCAAGAAGCTCATAAGGCTCAAGGTCTTCAAAATTCGATATTTTATATCTTTCCGCCAATCTTTGCGGATAATTCTTTTGCATAACGAGCAAAAGCCTGACCGCAATTTCCTGGCTGTCAAGTATTTCATCCTTAACCGAACCGATGAAAGCAAGCTTAAAGCCAACCTCGGGATCTTCGAATTTGGGCCAAAGGACACCCGGGGTATCAAGCAGTTCAATACCCGAACCGATTGCAAACCACTGGTTGCCGCGGGTAACGCCGGGCTTGTCGGCAACCTTGGCTCTGTTTTTGCCCGCCATTCTGTTAATGAACGACGACTTGCCCGTGTTAGGAATGCCGACAACCATAACTCGCAGCGACCTGCCCGCCATTCCTCTTTCTTCATTTGCCTTTATTTTTTCTTTCAAAACCTCTCTGACAGCGGGCTGAAATTTTTCAAGTCCCTTGCCGCTGCGGCAGTCAACAGGCAAAGCGGTTATTCCTTTTTGTGCAAGCTCTTTAATCTTGCGTGATGTTGCGCTATCGTCCGCAAGGTCACATTTATTGAGCAGAATTATTCTCGGCTTTGAACCGACAATCTCATCTATTTCGGGATTTCTGCTGCTTTCGGGAATTCTTGCATCAACAATTTCGCACACAGCATCAATAAGCGGAAGGCTTTCTTTTATAAGTCTGCGGGTTTTAGCCATATGGCCGGGAAACCACTGAACCGTCATTTTTTCATTCATGTTTTAACCTAGCGTGGCGAACATAATCCGAACCGTGTTTTTTGTCGGATTATTTTCGCTCTTTCTTCGTTAAAATACTCGCAAATCCGTCAAGAATTTGCTGCGTTTTTGCCTTGAATTATCTAAAAATCCTCTCGACAAAAAATCTTCGACCCGAAAGCGAAGGATTTTCAGATGATTTTTGGCGGTTGAGGGTGACGACAGGCTGACGCCTTTCTAATCCGAAACCCCGAAAAGCACTGGAAAGACTCGCTTTCAGGCAGGTTCGGATTATGCTCGTCACGCTATCTTACCGAAAGGCGCAACTCTGAAAAACGCCTTTCCGAGCACATATTCTTCTCTTATAAAACCGACACGGTTATCGCGGCTGTCGGTTGAGTTGTTGCGGTTATCTCCCATAACAAAAACATGCCCTTCGGGAACCGTCACTTCGCCGGTGAAATCCTCTCTCTCATAAGTCGGGTCGGCAACATAGGGCTCATCAAGAGCAACTCCGTCAACATAAACAACACCGCGAACAAAATCGATATTAACCTTCTGACCCTCTGTGGCAATAACTCTTTTTACAAGAACATCGGGAACAGGGTCAACACAAGGCTGACAGGTTACCACAATGTCACCGTTCGAGGGCTCAAAGTATGAAGCGGTGAGGATAATACGGTCGGCGTGATTTAAAGTAGGCCACATGGAGTTGCCGTTAACTCCAACCGTTCTGAACAAAAAAATGAAAGCAAGCGCAACTGTTACGATAGCCGTTGCAACTATTGAAACTATATCGAAACAATTTGTCACAAAATCGCCTTTTTTTCCTTTTCGAGCAACAGCTTCTTTGTTTTCGTTCATTTGTATTCCTCCGTTTCTATTCTTCATATATATCCCATTCGGACATAGGATATATTCTGACAAGTGCTTTACCGAGAACATATCTTTCATCAATCAAACCTATTTTGCTTGAACGGCTGTCCAAAGATACATTTCGGTTGTCACCCATAACAAAAAGCTTGCCTTCTTCAACCGTCAGCGGGAATTCAACGTCATAGCTGAGCCATGTAGGCTCGAAGATATAGGGTTCATTAAGCAAAACGCCGTTAACATAAACACTGTTGGCATCAAAGTCGATATGAACCGTGTCGCCTCCAACGGCAATAACCCTTTTGATTATCGGCACGTTTCTCTCCCAAGGCTGGGTGATAACAACAATGTCGCCTCTCTCAACGCTTGCTGTAATGCCCGAAACAGCAACCCAGTCCTTATCCCTCAAGGTCGGGAACATGGAATCGCCGTCAACACCGACCGCCTTGAAAACAAAAGCAAAAATCAAAAACACAACAATAACCGCGCCCTTGACGGAATCTATCAAATCATAGCAAAAAGAGAGCATTGCGGGCGTTTTGATTTCTTCTTTTACGGGCGGATTGAATTCAATCCAGAATTCTTCAATTCTGCGCATAATGCTCCCCTTTCTGCGCGATAACGCAATTAATCATTATGTTGTAATTAATTAATATGCATAAGAATAAAGGTGTAACAACCGCAAAATTGTTACACCCTCAACTTGATTATCTGATCTGTTCCTTAACCTTTGCAGCCTTCCCGACTCTGTCTCTGAGGTAATAAAGCTTGCTTCTGCGAACACGACCGTGTCTGACTGTTTCAACCTTGGCAACGTTGGGAGAATGAACGGGGAATACTCTTTCAACGCCTACGCCGTATGAAACGCGGCGAACTGTGAAGGTTTCTGAAACGCGTGAGCCCTTGCGAGCGATAACTGTGCCTTCGAAAAGCTGAATTCTTTCTTTGTCACCTTCGCGAATCTTTACGTGAACCTTAACGGTGTCACCTACTTCGATTGCGGGCACTTCGGATTTGAGTGAATCCTGTGCGATAAGTTTGAGTGCATCCATTGTAAATTTCCTCCGATTTTTTTCAGAAGTTCGTAACTGATTATACAGAAAGAGGAACGTCCGCTTTAATGTTATTGGCATTAAACCCCGTCTTTGAGCGCAATTGCTCTAATGACGGCACAAATGCGAGTAATATGATAACACAAGTTTTTTGATAATGCAAGCTTTTTTTTGTTAAAAGACAAAATATTTGATATTTTTTACATTATGCTGTAAAAGCAGAAACATTTATACGCTTCATTATTCAAAAACACTTAAATCTTCTCTTAAAAGACACGTTCTCGCAATGCCTGTTTTTTCGGGAGACATTGCAAATTCGGCATAAAGCGCGCTCATGAGCAAATCCGCATTCAGATTAACTGAGTTGCCTGCGGCAAGCACGGCTTTTATTCTAACCTTGCTACCGTCCGCTTTGGCATTAAAAGAACGAATCATTTCACAGAGATTTACGGTTTTTATCCCCCTCTTGCTGCGTTTTTCAGCATTGAGCACTCCGCCCGAAACAACGCTATGTACGCCTGCGGCAAAACGCTCTGCTTCGCCCGCTTCCGCAAAGTAAGCATCAATCTCATATTCTGCCGCCGCAATTTCATTGGGCTTGTGTTCGGGCTTACAAACATCAACAATTTCAATACCCTCGGGCATAACTGCATTAAGCTTACTTTTTATTTCTTTGAAAGACATGTCATTTTCGATACGGATATCAAGAGGTTCGCGCAAGCCCGACTGACCGAGCGGAAGCGGCATTAAAAAAGTCATATATGGATGAGGATTAAAGCCCTCGGTATACCAAAGAGGAATATCTGCTCTGCGCACCGCCCTTGTCATGCAGCGGTTCATGTCGAGATGCGAAATATAAACGGCAAGACCGTCTTTTTTAAACCAGATTCTTACCGATTTCATCGCACGCACCTCCGTTAAGTTTATTTGCTCCGCAGCCCGCGCATTTTTCGCGGCAGCATACGGTTGTTTCGCCCATGTGAGCCTTTTTGTTTTCGCTTATAAGGAATTTCTTTGTCACACCGTAGTCAATATGCTCCCACGGAAGAATTTCCTCGTAGTCACGGCGCCTTGCGGTGTAGAAATACGGGTCAATTCCGTTTTCGGCAAAACTTTCTTCCCATGCTTCTTTTTTAAGATGCTCCGACCAGCCGTCAAGCTTACAGCCCTTTTTCCATGCGGTTTCAATAACATCGGCAAGACGTCTGTCTCCCCTTGCAAATACACCTTCAAGGAAGCTTGTCCAAGGCACATGGCGGGAAACGTTAACCTTTCTCGTGGTAACGCATTCTATAAGAAAATCCTGCTTTTCAATAAGCACATCGGGCTTATCCTGCGGCTCCCATTGGAAGGGCGTGAACGGCTTAGGGACAAGCGAAGCGAGGCTGATGCTCACGCTCACACTCTTGCCCTTGGGTTTATCGGGATTTTTATAAAATTCATCGACAACCGCCTGAGCGAGATTTGCAATGCCCCTGATATCCTCTTCGGTTTCTGTGGGCAGACCTATCATAAAATAGAGTTTAACGGCAGTCCAGCCGCCTGCAAACGCCTGAGCAGCGGTGGAAAGCACCTCTTCTTCGGTAATATTTTTATTGATAACATCGCGCAGACGTTGTGTTCCCGCTTCGGGTGCAAAAGTGAGACCGCTTCTGCGCACGGCATTGAGCTTTTCCATAAGCTCCTTGGGGAAGTTATCCGCACGGAGTGAGGGAAGGGCAATATTGATTTTTTCTTCTATTGTCCACGGAAGCATGTTCTTTATGAGAGTTTCGAGACCTCTGTAATCGCTCGTGCTGAGCGAGCAGAGAGAGATTTCGTCATAACCCGTGCTGTCGCAGATTGCTTTGCACTGCGCCTCGACAACCTCGGGCGATTTGCTTCTGAGCGGTCTGTTCAAAAATCCCGCCTGACAGAAGCGGCAGCCTCTGATACAGCCGCGAAAAATTTCAACCGTTGTTCTGTCGTGAACCACCTCAAGGAACGGAACAACAAACTCCGAGGGAGAAAACATCTCATCAAGGTTTGCAACATTTCTCTTGACCACCTTTTCGGGTGCACCGCAGGTAGGAGTTACTGATTTGACAGTATTATCTTCGTTATATTTAACTTTATAAAGAGAAGGAATATAAATGCCCTTAATCTGTGCTGCCGCAACAAGAAATTCCTGTTTTGTGGCACCTTTAGCCTTGTATTCCTTGAGCAAATCGATAAGCTCGTTTGTTACCTCTTCGCCGTCGCCGGGGAGAGTGATATCAAAGAATTCCGCCATCGGCTCGCTGTTGCAGACGCATGCGCCGCCCGCAATAACAATGGGGGTGAGCGAAGCTCTCTCCTTTGACCGCACGGGCAGACCAGCAAGGTCAAGCATGTTGAGAACATTGGTATAGCTCAGCTCATACTGCATAGTGAAGCCGAGGATATCAAAATCCTTTATAGGGTCACCGCTTTCGAGGGCATAAAGCGGAATATTGTTTTGACGCATTACTTCTTCCATATCGACCCACGGCGCAAAAACTCTTTCGCACCATGCGTCCTCCCTTGAATTGACAAGGGAATAGAGAATCTTCATGCCGAGATGCGACATGCCGATTTCATAAGTATCGGGAAAACAGAAAGCATAGCGGATATCCACGGAATTTTTATCCTTGACGATGCTGTTAAGCTCACCGCCCGTGTATCTGCCTGGCTTCTGCACCTTAAGCAAAAACTTTTCAAGTTCCTTGGGATACATAGAATTTCTCCTAAATCATTTTTTATCTGATATATAATAACATAGATTCACGAAAAAATCTACTGATATTTTATTGTTGCGGTTTTTGAAAATTATTGCTTGCACAATCACATCTTCCGCCGCCGCGCGACACCTTCCCCTCAAAGGGGAAGGCTGAATTTCCGACAAACATTTCTTTTTGCAATACAATTTTTGTTTGGCTTCTCCTTGAGGAGAAGCTCCGCATGGGCGGTGATGAGGTGGTTGCGCAAGCAACATAAAAATTTATTTCTTGATTATGAATATTCTATGTGATATACTAAAACTGCGACACAAATTAATATTTACCTATCATTGGATAAGTGTGTGTTTTTGTCTTTCGATAAAAATGCATGCTCTGTTTTCGCATACTTTCTAGTGGTAGGTGAAATTTGTGTCGCAGCAATCGGAGCGATGCGTTTTTTGTGCGTGGCTTCGGCTGCGCACTTTTTATTTCACGGAGGTATTCACATGAAACGGACTATCAAAAAAGCAATGGCAACCTTACTTGCAGCAGTAATGCTGGTTTGCTCAGCGCCACTTGCAAGCATCAGCGAAATCTTTGTAACGAAAGTCGAAGCAGCAGAAGAGTTTACTAGCGGATATTATACTTATACCGTTGACGAGAGCGGAAACGCAACAATTACAGGTTATGATTATAATGCGTTGGATAACAGCAATATAAATAAAATTGAAATCCCCTCATTAATTGAAGGATATTCAGTAGTAAACATCGGAGAATCTGCCTTTCACAAATGCAATCTGATCACAAGTGTAACTATTCCCAAAAGTGTAGTTAATATAGAGTGCGGAGCTTTCTATGAATGTTATAATCTTGAAAGTGTAGTGATATGTGACGGTGTAAAAACCCTTGAGGACGAAGTGTTTAAATATTGTAATAAACTTGTATATATAACACTTCCCGACAGTATATCTTATATCGGTTATGAGGCTTTTTATGGTACGGGATATTATAATGATACTGAAAATTGGGATAATAAAGTGCTGTATATCGGTAATCATTTAATTGAAGCACAAAGCGATATTTCCGGTGAGTACAGAATAAAAGAAAGTACCAAAGTCATTGCGTCAGAAGCGTTTTCGCGTGGCTTAAACAGTTGCGATTCTCTTTCAAATATAGTTATTCCTGACAGTGTAATTTCTATTGGTTATATTGCATTTAGCGGTTGCGACGGTCTTACAAATGTTAAAATTCCCGGCAGTGTTGTTGATATAGGAGTTTCTGCTTTTTCAGATTGCAAAAATATCGAAAGCATAACCATAGAAAACGGAGTTAAAAAAATAGGAAACAGTGCGTTTAGCGGATGCTCAAGTTTGAAAAAAATTGAAATTCCCGACAGCGTAAAAAGCATCGGTGAAGATGTTTTCATGGATTGTACAGCTCTTGCAAGTGCAACATTATCTCAAAAACTTGATGCAATAAGTTCAAGAATGTTTTATAATTGCAAAAATTTGTCAGAAATAATTGTCCCTGACAGCGTGAAGATTATAGACAACGGTGCTTTTGCTTATTGTGATAAACTCACCAAAGTCACTGTTTCAAACAACATCACAACTTTAGGGGAACTGTCTTTTAAGGATTGCAAAGCCCTTAAGTCTATTACAATACCTGACAGCGTCACAAATATCGGTTATTCTGCATTTGAAGATTGTTGGAGTTTAAAAAACATAACTATTCCTGCAAGCGTAATTGAAATAGGAGCTCAGGCGTTTTTAAATTGCTTCAATCTTGTGATTAATGTTGATTCGTTGAATACTCATTACTCTTCAGATGACGGTACTTTGTTCAACAAAGATAAGACAGTTCTTATTCAGTATGGTAAAGGTAATAATTATGAAAGATATGCTGTTCCTGAAGGGGTTATTAATATCGGTCAAGGTGCATTCTATTGGTGCGGTATTACCGATATAATAATACCTGCAAGTGTAAAAAGCATCGGTGATTTGGCTTTTTATTTGTGCAATTATTTAGAAAATGTATATTATTCAGGAAGCGAAGAAGATTGGAACGCTATCATAATCGGCACAGACAATGAAAAGCTTATTAACGCAAAAATTCATTACAATTATGAAGGTTCGGAAATACCTGCAGAACCTTCAAATCCTATTATCCCCGACGAAATTGTTAAAGAAGATGTTGTGAGCAAACCATCAACCTCAACCATCAACTATGGTGATGCAATATTCCTTCATATTGATGCATCGAAAGTTCCTATTGGCGGCAGAGTGGAATGGACTGCATCAAACGGCAACTTTGATTTTGAGGTTTCTGCCGACGGCATGACATGCAAAATCACTCCGTCATCGAGCGGTGATACAACATTCACCGCAACCGTTTATGATGCAAACGGAAATGCCGTTTCAAAAGATGAGCAGACAATGACCTCAAAAGCAGGATTCTTTGATAAGATAATCGCATTTTTCAAAAAGCTTTTCGGTTTAACAAAAACTTACGAAAACGTTTATAAAAGCATATTTTAACAATATGGTCAAAGGTAGGGGCGGATAATATCCGCCCCTACCTCATTTATATGTGTTTATCAAAAAAGCAAACTGCGGCGAGGTAAGCGGTCATGGCAAGCAGGGTGAAGTTGCCGCTTTTCATAATCAGAACAACACCGATTATACCCATGGGTATCAGACAAAAAAGCGATACCGCTCGGCATATATTTTCGGCATTTTTCTCCTCTGTATATCCCGTCAGAATGCAAAAAAGAATATTGCCGCCGTCAAGCGGGCGGCACGGAATCAGATTAAACATGCCGATGCAAAGACTGATAACTGCCGCCGTCCTCATCCCTTTAGCCGCGCCGCTTAGCAGAAAAAGCACTGCCGAAAACATCATATTTGCCGCAGGACCCGAAGCATAAACGGCAATTTCACCGAAAGAGTTAAGATGCGCCATCCGTCGGCGTTCAAGCTTTATTCCGTAAAACGAAAACTCAATGAGTTTCGGCTTTTCTCCCATTATCAAAAGGCACGATATATGCCCGAATTCATGAATAACGCAGCAGAGCAATCCGAGAGCGCATAACCCGCTTTCATCAAGAATCAGCATCAGGGTAACAACCGCCGCAAAAGAAACATTGATTTTAAGCTCGGTTTTGCACAAATCAAGCTTCATGAGCACTTTCCGGATACAAAAGCATTTCAGGGTCAACCCTTATTCCGTTTATCCTGACCTCAAAGTGAAGATGCGGCCCCGTTGACCAGCCCGTTGACCCGACCAGACCGATTGTTTCGCCCTGCCTGATAACCGCACCTTCTTTTACATAGACCTCAGACAAATGGCAATAGAAGGTTGCAAGGTTTTCGGAATGCTCCATAACAACATATTTACCCCAGGCATCATCCTCGCCAACCTCGACCGCCTTTCCGTAAAACGCAGAAGAAACGGGTGTACCCTCGGCGGCAGCAAGGTCAAGCCCCGTATGGAAGCCGTAATTACCGGTTATGGGATGAGTTCTGTAGCCGAAGCGGGAGGTTATTCTCGCCCCCTCAACAGGCATAACAGGCTCGTCGCTGACATAATAATCGGCGAAAGAAGTGCCCTTCGCTGCCTGCTTCGCCTCAATATCATCACCGCCCGCGCCGTTTTCAACTATTTCACCAACCGCAATTGTTTCTCCCGTTTCATCGCTTGTAACCTCATATGTACTGACAGAAAAACTCTCGTTAATCTGCGCAACAGAAGCGGCAGCAGGCAAAGATTCTTTCTGAGTTTGAACAGGCTTGAACACAAACTCCGCCACGTTTTTTAAATCACCCGCAATATCACCGACAGACATATTTTCCTGCATTATCCTGCCGTAATCTTCTTTTATTTCGGCAAAAAGATTCGGAGTGATTTTCGATGCGAGGAAAACACCCGAAACGATAAGAATACTCAGCACGCTCTGAAGCAAAACGAGTCTTATCAAATAATCTGTTTTTGTTTTTTCTTTCACCGGCTTGATTCTTCGCGGCTTAGAATCCTCATCGGCAAATCTGAATCTGTTTCTGTATTCATCACGCTCTTCTCTTTGCGGTGTTTGAAAATCGTAATCCATTATAATTCCCCCGAATTCATCATTTTGGTTTATTATATGTTATATCGGGTTCATAATATGACGAAAAGGTGAACCGCACGGCATTCTTCCGAACGGTTCACCTTTTATGTGTTTGTTATTTAAGCAACAAGAAACTTATATTTAGCAACGCTGTAAAGAGGGATGAAAGGTACCATAATCGGAGTGCTCTTTACATACGCCTGATATTCCGGGTCATTGCCGTAATTTTTGTTCTGGCGAAGTTCAAGACGGCGTGCACCGCTGAACATAACGAATATTATGCCTATGTAACCGATCAAAGCCAGAACCCACTGACCGACACCGGAAAGCACATTTGCACCGGAAATAAGAACTCCTGTCCAAAAAATCATTTCGCCGAGATAGTTGGGGCAGCGAACAATTTTGTATAAGCCCGTGTCACAGAAACGCTTGGGATTCTTTTTCTTTGACTTGCTCTTCTGCCAATCTGCAACAGATTCAAAAATGATTCCGAACGCCATAATGATAATACCCGCAATGCACCATGCATCTGTCTTTTTTCCATTAAGCAGACGGTAGAAAACAGGAAGCACCTGTGTCACATAAAGTGCTGCGCAGGTTATCCAGATTGCACACTTGACTCCGAAACCCATTGTTTTGCCGTCTTTGATTTCGGTTTTCATACTGTTGCGGTAAGCTGCGCTTTTAACTTCGCGAATAAGAAGATATCCGCCAAGACGTATACCGTAAATCAGGAAAAGAATGCATGCAACAACTGTTCCTGCGCTTAAAGTTTCACGGAACAGAAACAGCATAAGAGCACCGAGACCGGCAATCGAAAAGCCGTAGCCAAGCGAAATAAAATAAACATACTTATAAAAGCCTATAGAGCTTATAAGCATCGCAGCCGCAAAAAGCAACCAGAAAGCAAGAGGAATAACAGCAGACATAAAAATTCTCCTTCATCTATTTTATCAGTATTATACACCTTTGTCTTTGATAATTCAACACGCAAAGCATGTTATTCTTCAGCGATTATCCGCCAATAATCATATGAATAATATTTCGTCAGTTTTTCTTCCGCAACGGCAACACTCTTGAAATATTCATCATCAAAAGCGCCCTCGGGGTCTGAATAAAGTCCCCATGCAGAAGCCTCGTTTACCGACGGATAATATTTATCCCACAAAAGTTTACTGCCTTTTTTATCTTTGTTATAGTTCAGATAGTTCAAATCTTCGCGGATACCGTCTCTGACCTTGACATAATCGGCATTAAGCTCTTTACGCTCTTTTTCGGGGCATTGTCCCATTGAATAATATTCAGCTCTTACCGTTATGCTCTGCAAAGTTGCGATATATTTTGACATTCGCTTTGCAAGCTGCTCATCGGTGAGCTTTTCAAGTCTTATTCCCATAATCTCACCACTCATCGCTTTCATCAATCAGAACAGCATGCGCGCAGCGAATTCCGTCAACCGCCGCCGAAACAATTCCGCCTGCGTATCCCGCTCCCTCGCCGCAGGGATAAAGGCCTCTGATATTTGACTGATAAAGGTCATCACGCAGGATTCTTACGGGCGAAGACGAACGGGTTTCGGGTGCTGTGAGAACGCCGTCAGGAAGGGCAAATCCGCCCAGACTCTTATCCATTTTAACAATAGCCTGAGCCATGATATCCGTCACCTTCTGCGGAAGAACCTTGCGGATATCGCCGGGAGTTACACCCGTTGCGCAGGTCGGCTTAACATAAGAAAGCTTTTTGGACGGAGTATTGTTAAGAAAATCGCCGATGGTCTGGGCCGGCGCGCTGTAATCACCGCCGCCAAACTCGAATGCGGTCTTTTCGATTTTTCTCTGAAGTTCAATGCCCGCAAGCGGATGATCGCTGCCGAAATGCTCGGGTTCGATTCCGACAAGCAGGGCAGCGTTTGAGTTTTCGCCGTCGCGCGCATATTCGCTCATGCCGTTAACAACAACGTGACCTTCCTCGGAAGCGGCTGCAACAACCGTTCCGCCGGGGCACATGCAGAACGTATAGGCTCCCCTGCCGTGTTCGGGATGACAAGCAAGTTTATAGTTTGCGGCGCCGAGCGCGGGATGACCCGCAAATGAGCCGTACTGCGCTTTGTCAATCATTTCTCTCGGATGTTCAATTCTGACACCGACCGAGAACGGTTTCTGAATAATATTTATTCCTTTTTTATAGAGCATTTCAACTGTATCTCTTGCGGAATGACCGATACAGAGAAGAAGCGTATCGGTTTCAATATCTTCATATCCGCCGTCGGGTTTTTGGCTGGTTACGCCTTGTACGACTCCGTTTGCAACTATCAAATCCGTCAGCTTCCAACCGAAACGAACTTCTCCGCCGAGAGAAATGATTTCCTCACGGAAAGCTTTTACAACCGCACCGAGTCTGTCCGTGCCGATATGCGGAGTTGAAGAATAGGCGATTTCTTCGGGCGCACCGTGTGCAACAAGCTCTTCAACAACCTTTCTGCAAAGCGGGTCTTTGATACCCGTTGTCAGTTTGCCGTCGGAAAAAGTGCCTGCGCCGCCCTCGCCGAACTGAACGTTGCTTTCGGAGTTGAGCTTTTTGGTTGTCCAAAAAGAATTTACATCCTTTGTTCTTGTATCAACATCTGCACCGCGCTCAATAACAAGCGGCTTGAAGCCCGCTCTTGCAAGAATGAGCGCCGCATAGAACCCCGCAGGACCGAAACCTGCAATTACGGGTCGCAAGGTGCTTGTTCTTTTGATTTCGGGCATTTCATATTTATACGGAACACCGATTTCTACTTTTGAGTTTTTAGCATGGGCAACAACGGATTTTTCATCCGAATCCACCTCAACAGCTACGTTATATACAAAGAAAATATTATCTTTTTTTCTGCAGTCAACCGCTTTTTTTGTAATCTGCAAGGATTTGATTTTATCTTCCTTGCATCTGAGCGCCTTTGCAGCTGCCGTGCGGAGTGCAGAAGCACTACTGTCAAGCGGCAATTTAATTTCATTTATTTTAATCATATATATTCCTCGTCAATTAAGTTCACCTGCAAGCATACCCGACGCCCACGCCCATTGGAGATTGAAGCCGCCGCAGCCGCCGTCAACATCGATTATCTCACCTGCAAAATAAAGATTTCTGCAAATTTTTGATTGCATTGTTTTACTGTCAATTTCGTTTGTTTTTATGCCGCCGCTTGTAACCTGAGCATCCTTGAAATCCTTTGCACCCGTAACCTCAAGCGGAAAACTCTTGATTTTTTCGGCAATTTTGCGGATATCCTTTTCGTTAAGTTCCGAAATCAGCTTGTCCGATTTGTAAAGTTTACAAGCTTTACAAATCGTAATTCCGACTGCTTTGGGCAGAAAACCCGTCAAAAGGTTATCAATATTTGTAAACCCCTTGATTTTATTGAGATTTGAAAGGTAATCAACCAGCTCATTATAGTTCATGTCAGGCATAAAGTCGATGCAGATAAAGGGATTAAGCTTTACACTGTCGATATGTTTCTGTGCCGATGCAGCAAGCTCCATTGCGGCAATTCCCGAAACGCCGTAATCCGTAAAAAGTATTTCACCGCTTGTCTGAGCAATTTTTTTATCGCCTTTGAGTGTAAGAATAACATTTCTGACTCTGACGCCTTTCATTGGCTTCGTTATTTCAGGCGATGCACATAAAGGAACAAGCGCGGGATAGAGTTTTGTAATGCTGTGTCCTAAGGATTTTGCGAGCGCATAGCCGCTTCCATCAGAGCCTTGCGATGGAGATGCTTTTCCGCCTGCGGCAATTATAAGCTTTTTACAAACAAATTCACCGTTAATGACAAAATCGGATTTATGTTTTATTTCAATTACGGGAGTTTCGCAGTAAACATCAATTTTCAGCCTTTCAAGTTCAAAACGCAGGGCATCAACAACGGAAGAAGCAGTATTGCTTTCGGGATAAACCCTGGCGCACGAATCTGCATAACAAAGCAAACCGAGCGAAGCAAAAAACTCCTTTATTCTTTCGGGGCTGTATTTCTTAAAAGCATGTTCCGCAAAATCTTTGCCGACATAATCATGCTCTGCTGCGGTTTCGTTTGTCAGATTGCATTTGCCGTTGCCCGTTGCGAGAAGTTTCTTTCCGATTCTCGGAAGTTTTTCAAGAATTGCAATTTCCATATCAGGATTTCTGCGTTTCGCGTTTATTGCTGCAACTATTCCCGCCGAACATCCGCCGACAACTATTAAATCATAGTTTTTCAATTCCGCGCCCCCTTTCGGTTTAATCTAACAATATATTTTACAATGTTATAAGAAGAATGTCAAACAATTTACTGATTTAAAAGTATTGATATTCAAATAATTTTATGTTAAAATAATAAAGTAATTATTAATCGAAAGGATGTATTTATTATGACAGAAATCAATAAAGACATGAAAATCGGCGAAATTCTTGATGCCAACCGCGAGCTTGCTCCCTTCTTCCTTGAAATGGGTATGCATTGTCTCGGCTGCCCCTCAGCAAGAAATGAATCCGTTGCACAGGCATGCATGGTTCACGGCGTTAACGCTGACGAGCTCATCGCAAAAATCAACGCTTTCCTTGCAAAATAATGCTTAATCTTTCGGAAAGAATGCTTATGGCGGCGAGAATGGTGCGTCGGGGTAACACCGTTGCCGATATCGGCACGGACCACGCCTATCTCCCCGCCTATCTTGTTTTAAACGGCATTTCGCCGAAGGCTCTTGCGTGCGATGTCCGCAAGGGTCCGCTTGATAATGCAAAAAAAACCGTCGAACACTACAGAATTGAAGAAAAGATTATGCTTCGTCTGTCTGACGGCTTTGATGAAATTGAGCCTTTTGAGGCAGATGATTTTATCATGTGCGGCATGGGCGGTACTCTCATGGAGGAGCTTGTTTCAAGAACATGCTGGCTGAAGGACAGCACCAAAAGAATTATTGTTCAGCCGCAATCACACGCCGAGGATATCCGCAGATACTTCATTCAGAACGGTTTCGAAATTCTTTTTGAGGATGCTTGTGTAGATTCCGGAAAAATTTACTGTGCTATGGCAGCCGAATATACAGGCATAATTTCCGACAAAAAAGCTTCATACATATACACGGGCGAATTGTCGAAATGCCAAAAACCCGAAGCAAATCTTTATCTTCAAAACATTGTTTCAAGACTCAGAACAAAATATGAGGCCGAAAAGCTTCACGGCAATCCCGAAACTGCCGCATATCTTGAAAAAGTAATTTCCGAAACGGAGGAAATCATAAATGAAATGCAAACCGACGGTTAAGGATATTTTCGAATTTATAAACAGCATTGCGCCGTTTGAAAAGCAATGCGAATGGGATAACAGCGGCTTCCTCGTCGGCAATGCAGACGAGGAAGTTTCAAAAATCGGAGTTATACTCGATATAACCAACGATGCAATTAAGTATGCCGCCGAAAACAGTATAAATATTATAGTCAGCCATCATCCCGTGATATTCGGCGGATTAAAAACCGTTCTTGCCGATGACCCGACATATTCACTCATAAAAAACGGTATATCAGCAATCTGCGCACATACTTCGCTCGATATTGCAAAAGGCGGAGTTAACGATGCACTTGCAGAAGCGATCGGATTCAGCAATGTCAAACCTCTTTCTGATATCGGAGAAACCGAAATGGTAAGAATTGCCGAAATTAACCCTATTTCCGGAGAACAACTCGCAAAGCTTTGTGCGAATAAGCTTTCAACCTGCGTATCGGTCGCAGACAGCGGTAAAGCAATAAAAAAAGTTGCACTTTGCGGCGGTGCGGGCGGAGATTTTCTGCATGATGCCGCAAAAGCAGACTGCGATGCATATATTACCGGCGAAGCGAAGCACCATGAATTTCTCGATGCAAAAGCAATCGGAATAACTCTTATTTCAGCGGGTCATTTTGAAACGGAAAATCCCGTTGTTACTGTTTTAGCCGAAAAATTGAGAGATAATTTTGACTGTGAAGTTGAAATAATACCGCAGGAATCGCCCGTTAAATATTACAGTAAAGAGGATTAATTATGCCCCTTGACGGAATTACATTAAATTTGTTAAAGCAAGAACTTTCGGAATATATTGTCGGAAGCAGAATAGAAAAAATACATCAGCCGTCAAAAGATGAGCTGGTGTTTCATCTGCGTTCAAGAGCGGGTGCTTACCGCTTGCTTGTCTCAGCATCGGCAAACAGCCCCCGAATTCATCTGACAGCCAATGCTCCCGAAAACCCCGCAACCCCTCCCATGCTCTGCATGCTTTTCAGAAAGCATCTCACAGGGGCGGTTATCACCGATATCAGACAGCTCGGACTCGACAGAGTTGTTTTTCTTGACCTTGCAGGCACAAACGAAATCGGTGACGCGGTAACCTTCACTCTCTGCGTTGAGATAATGGCAAAGCACAGCAACATTATTCTTGTAAATTCAGATGGAGTAATTGTTGATGCTGTTAAACGCGTTGACTTTTCGCAGTCATCGGTAAGGCAGATTATGCCTCTGTTTAAATATGAGCTTCCTCCCCGTCAGGGCAAAATCGAAATAACAAGTTATGATATAAAAGATGTTGTTGACAGAATAAAAAATTGCAGGGGCAAAAATCTTTCGGGCGCAATTCTCGAAACAATTGAAGGCGTTTCGCCGCTCGTGAGCCGCGAAATTGCGTCATACGCCTGCGGCGGTGACATTTCAACAGACGAAATGAATGAATTCAACGAGCAAAGACTGACAGATAAACTCATTGAAATAAAAGAAATACTTTTGTGCGGCAAGGGCAACCCGACAATGCTGATAAGAGAAGGTGTAAAGCCTTTCGACTTTACTTTTTCAGATATTATGCAGTACGGCTTCACCGTATCGCCCAAAGCCTTTGAGAGTTTTTCTCAGCTTCTTGACGATTTCTATTATGAAAAAGACCGTTTTGAGCGCACAAAGCAGCGCAGTCAGTCACTTTTGAAGCTGCTCAACAATGCTGCCGCCAGAGCTGCAAGAAAGCTTCAGAGCAGGAAGACAGAGCTTGAAGAATGCGCTGACAAAGACACTTTGAGAATCAATGCGGAATTGATTCTTGCAAATCAGTATCGTCTTGAAAAAGGCTCGCTTTTCTATGATTTGGAAAATTTCTATAATAACAACGAGCCTGTGCGAATTGCCGCAGACCCAGCTCTTTCTCCATCTGCAAACGCGCAAAAATATTTCAAGGAATACCGCAAATCCAAAACCGCCGAGAAAATGCTCGGTGAATTAATTGAACAGAGCGAGCAGGAGCTTGCTTATCTTGAATCGGTAATTGACTCGGTTAACCGTGCGGACGGATACGCGGAACTTGCGGAAATCCGAAACGAGCTTTATGAGCAGGGATATCTTAAGCGTGCAAAAAATGATAAAACCAAGAAAGCAAAACCTATGCCGCCCATGGAATATGTTTCCGATGACGGATATACAATTCTTGTCGGCAGAAACAACGTTCAGAACGATTTGCTGACATTCAAAACCGCCGCAAAGGATGATTCATGGTTCCACACCCAGAAAATCCCCGGTTCTCATGTTGTTGTTATCGGTAACGGCGATATTATTCCCGAGCTCACCTGCCGTCAGGCGGCAATTCTTGCCGCATATCACAGCGGCGGCAGAGAATCTTCGCAGGTTGCCGTTGATTATACCGAAGTGCGCGCACTCAAAAAGCCCGTCGGCGCAAAGCCGGGCAAGGTTATTTATCATACCTATAATACCATGTGGGTAACGCCTGACAGGGAGCTTTGCGAGAGATTAAAGAAAACAAAATAAAAAAGACGTAGGGCGGGCTGACCTCAGCCCGCCGTTAAAATTACAGTAATCAAACGGCGGCTTGAGTCAAGCCGCCCTACATATTATCAGGTGAAAATCATGGATAAGGAGAATCTCAAATCAATCAGAGATGCTGAAAAGGCGTCGCATATTGAAATATATTCCACAGCAAGGCTTTTCGAAAGCGGAAGCTGGCTTCAGAAACCCGTTAAAACGGTTACTGATTTGATTCCGCATTTTAAAAATCACCAATTTGTTGATATTTTGGATTTGGGGTGCGGAGTCGGAAGAAACTGCATACCTCTTGCACAAGAGTTTAAAGGCAGATGCAAAATCGACTGTATTGATATTCTTGATTTTGCAATTGAAACGCTAAATATCAACAGCAAGGATTTCGGTGTTGAAAACGAAATTCACGGTGTTGTATCTTCTATTGATGATTACAGAATTCTTGAAAATTATTATGATTTGATTATTGCTGTTTCTGCTTTGGAACATGTTGACAATGTTGAATCTTTCAAAAACAAGCTGACCGAAATCAGCAAAGGAACAAAAGAAAACGGAATTGTTTGTTTGATTATCAATTCTCAGATAACAGAAATCAATAAAGAAAACAGACTTCCTCTTATCCCTCAATTTGAAGTTAATCTCAAAACACAGGAACTTATTGATTTGCTGAATGTTGCTTTTGACGGGTGGGAAATAATCAAAAATACGGTGCGAAATCAAAAATATGATATTCCGAGAGAAAACTGTGTTTCAGATTTGACAACAGATGTTGTTACTTATGTTGCAAGAAAAAACTGATTACAAGAAATTGACAGTATCTTTATCGTCTCCCTCTGACGAGGGAGGTGAATTTTGCGAGGCAAAAGACGGAGGGAGAGGCGAAGCGGCGAAACGCCGCCGGTGGCGGATGAAGTGAGCTGCTGAGGTGAAGAAACAAGGAGCAATGCCGACACTCCAAGGAAGGCAGTGCGACTATGTTTCTGAGGTGCAATAAAAAACCTTATATATCAATGGGCATTCGCAAAATCTTTTCTCCTTCAGTCCTACGGACAGCTGCCTCGTCAGAGGAAGCCCAAACATAAAACTATAGTTTTATATTTAATTATTATTCGTTCGATTGAAAGGCTGAAAATCGCAAAAAACCGCCGACTTTCATAAGTCAGCGGTTTTTGTTTTACTGTATATCGTCCGATTCTGCCTTGACGATAGCATCGGATTCTCTGAAAAGCAGGGAAATGCACCAGATACCCGCAAGGGCAATAACTGTGTAAACAATTCTGCTGAGAATTGCTCCCTGACCACCAAAAATCCATGCGACGAGATCAAACTGAAACAGACCTATGCTGCCCCAGTTGAGAGCGCCGATTATCACAAGAGCCAGTGAAATTTTGTCAAGCATTCGTTTCAACTCCTTAATTGCTTTTCGCAGTTATTATAAGCAGAAACGATGCTTATATTCATTTTGGTAAAAATTAAAAATTGAAATCGACATCGCTGTCGGAATACAGCGGTGCATTTTTATCTTTTTCTGAAAGCACAGGATTTTCGCATCCCCATTCAACACCGAATGCAGGGTCATCAAAGCGAATGCTTCTGTCATTTTCGGGTGAATAAAGCTCATCAACCTTATATGTTACTTCAACATTATCCGTAAGAGTCACAAATCCGTGAAGACAGCCTTTGGGAATAAAAAGCATTTTTTTGTTTTCTTCATTCAATTCAACGGCAACATATTTCATATAGGTCGGCGAGCCTTTTCGGATATCAACAGCAACGTCAAGAATTGCGCCCTTGAGGCAGGTTATGAGCTTTGCCTGAGCCTTTGGATTTGTCTGGCAGTGCAGACCTCTCAAAGTTCCCTTCTGAGCCGAAAAAGAACGGTTATCCTGAACAAAATCCGCACTTATGCCGAGCTTTTCAAACTTTTCTTTTGAATAGCTTTCGTAAAACCAGCCTCGGTTATCGCCGAAAACCTTGGGTTCGATTTCAAAAACGCCGTTAACCGCCGTTTCATTCAACGTCATAGTTCAAATCTCCTTCTGCACCCCAGCAGGGTCTTTCGCCGGGTTTGCCTCCGGTGTAAAGAATTCTGCCCTCTGCAACGGAGCGAAGATGCTGACCGTAAGAGGACTTGCCGTATTTTTCCGCAGAAGCAAGCAAAGCTTCGCGGCTTATCCAGCGCATGTTATAGGCAATTTCTTCGGGTGCAGAAATTTTGATGCCCTGAAGTTTTTCAACCGTTCTGATAAAATTAGCCGCATCCATGAGGCTGTCAACCGTGCCGGTATCAAGCCACGCAAAACCTCTGCCCATGAGCTTTATATCGAGGTCGCCTTTATCAAGATACATCTGGTTGATATCGGTTATTTCAAGCTCTCCCCTCTTTGAAGGCTTGAGCGATTTTGCAAATTCAACAACGCGGTTATCATAAAAATACAGACCCGTTACTGCATAGTTGGACTTGGGAACCTCGGGCTTCTCTTCAATTGAAACCGGGATACCGTTTTCATCAAACTCAACAACACCGAAAGCCTGAGGGTTGTCAACATAATAACCGAAAATAGTTGCCCTGTTTTTATTCTTTGCCGCCTGACGGAGCATATGCCCGAGACCGTTGCCATAAAAAAGATTATCGCCGAGAACCATTGCAACATCGTCATTACCGATAAATTTTTCGCCGATAATAAAAGCCTGAGCAAGACCGTCGGGATTTTCCTGAACGGCATATGATATGTTGATACCGAACTGCCTGCCGTTGCCGAGAAGCTCCTCAAATCTGGGAGTATCACAAGGCGTTGAAATAATTAAAATATCCCTGATTCCCGCAAGCATGAGAGTTGAAAGGGGATAATATATCATGGGTTTATCATAAACGGGCAAAAGCTGCTTACTTGTTACCATTGTTAACGGATAAAGCCTTGTGCCTGAACCGCCCGCAAGAATAATACCTTTCAAATAAAACACTCCATTTCAAAATTGAGATGCAATGCCGCAAATGTTTAACTGATTTAATTATAATACCACTATTTGTATAAAATGTCAACAAACAAAGATAACTGACGATATTCGTTTATGAAATTTGTTGCAAATATTTTTAAATAAAAGGTTTACATTTAAAATATTATATGGTATAATTTTTAAGAACATTTGTTCATTCTGCAGGGAGGGGAAATATGGATAAGTTTGTTTTACATTCCAAATACAAACCGACGGGTGACCAGCCGCAGGCTATCGCTCAGCTTGTTGACGGAATAAACAACGGTTTTGCCGAACAAACATTGCTCGGTGTTACCGGCTCGGGCAAAACTTTTACGATGGCAAACGTTATTGAAAAGCTTAACCGACCCACACTTGTTTTGGCGCATAACAAAACCCTTGCCGCCCAGCTTTGTTCGGAATTCCGTGAGTTTTTTCCCGAAAATGCAGTTGAATATTTCGTCAGTTACTATGATTATTATCAACCCGAAGCATATATTCCCACAACCGACACATATATCGAAAAAGATTCTGCGGTTAACGATGAAATAGATAAACTTCGCCATTCAGCAACCTCTGCTCTTTCGGAAAGGCGTGACGTTATCATAGTCGCCAGCGTTTCCTGCATTTACACTCTTGGCGACCCGATTGACTACCGCAGCATGGTCATCTCTCTGCGCACGGGCATGGAGAAAAGCAGAGATGAACTGATTGAAAAGCTTGTTTCGATTCAGTATGAAAGAAATGACATTGATTTCAGCCGCAACAAGTTCCGCGTTCGCGGCGATGTTGTTGAAATCTTCCCCGTTTATTCAAACGAAAACGGCATCAGGGTTGAATTCTTCGGCGATGAAATTGACAGAATAAGCGAAATAAATGCTCTGACGGGTCAGGTGAAAAGTGTGCTTTCTCACGCGGCGATTTATCCCGCATCCCATTATGTTATCGCACCCGATAAAATGGAAAAATCAATTTCAAATATATACGGGGAAATGCTTGAAAGAGAGAAGTATTTTCAGGAAAACGGAAAGCTTCTTGAGGCTCAGAGAATCCGCCAGCGCACGGAATACGACATTGAAATGCTTCGTGAAACAGGCTTTTGCAAGGGCATTGAAAACTATTCAAGAATCATGTCGGGCAGACCCGCAGGCTCAGCTCCCTTCACCCTGCTCAACTATTTTCCCGAGGATTTTCTTTTGTTTGTTGACGAATCCCATGTTACCCTGCCGCAGGTCAGAGCTATGTACGGCGGAGACAGAGCAAGAAAAGAAAGCCTTATCAATTTCGGCTTTCGTCTTCCCTCGGCATATGACAACAGACCGCTTACTTTCGATGAATTCTACGAAAGAACGGGGCAAAAAATATTTGTCAGCGCCACCCCCGGCGATTTGGAAAAAGAAAAGAGCGCACAAATTGCCGAACAGGTTATAAGACCTACGGGTCTTCTCGACCCCGAAATTTCCGTCAGACCCATTGAAGGTCAGATTGACGACCTTGTTTCCGAAATCAATGAACGAACAGCAAAAGGCGAAAGAGTTCTTGTTACAACACTTACCAAGCGCATGGCAGAAGATTTGACGGATTACCTTGAAAATCTTGATATAAAGGTGCGCTATATGCACCACGATATAGATACGATTGAACGAATGGAAATCATCAGAGGTCTGCGACTGGGCGATTTTGATGTGCTTATCGGAATCAACCTTCTGCGTGAAGGTCTTGATATTCCCGAAGTTTCGCTTGTTGCAATCCTTGATGCGGATAAAGAGGGCTTCCTTCGCTCGGAAACCTCACTCATACAGACCATAGGCAGAGCGGCAAGAAACGCCGGCGGCACAGTTATTATGTATGCTGACTGCGTAACACCCTCCATGGAAAGAGCTATAACCGAAACAGAACGCCGCAGGCAGAAACAGATGGCATACAACGAAGAACACGGCATCACGCCGCAGACCATTGTTAAGGATGCTCACGAAATCATCGGAATTTCAACAAAGAGCGACGAAGAAAAATCTATTACCAAGATGAGCAGAAAAGAACGAGAAGAAATGATAGTCAGACTCACGGCAGAAATGAAGGCAGCGGCAAAAATTCTTGAATTTGAGCATGCTGCATTCCTGCGTGACAGAATTGAGAAATTAAGAAGAGGTAAATAATGGCATCGAAATATTTAACCGTCAAAGGTGCAAAAGAGCATAACCTAAAAAACGTTGATATACAGATACCCCGTGACAAGCTTGTTGTTTTCACGGGTCTTTCAGGTTCAGGAAAATCTTCCCTTGCGTTTGACACAATTTATGCAGAAGGTCAGCGAAGATATGTTGAATCACTTTCCTCATATGCAAGACAGTTTCTCGGTCAGATGGAAAAGCCCGCAATTGACAGCATTGAGGGGCTCTCCCCCGCTATTTCAATTGACCAGAAAACAACTTCAAAAAATCCCCGTTCAACCGTTGGTACGGTAACGGAAATCTATGACTATCTGCGTCTGCTATATGCAAGAATAGGCATACCTCACTGCCCCGAATGCGGCAGAGAAATCAGCAAACAGACAGTTGATGACATAACAAAACGCGTGCTTTCAATGCCTGAGGGCACTAAAATTCAGGTTATGGCACCCATTGCCAGAGGCAAGAAGGGCGAATATGTAAAGGAGCTTGAAGGTATACGCAAAGGCGGCTTTGCAAGAGTGCGCATTGACGGCATAACCTATGATTTATCCGAGGAAATCAAGCTTGAGAAAAATATAAAGCACAATATTGAGGTTGTTGTTGACCGACTTATCATAAAAGACGGCATCCGTTCAAGACTTGCCGATTCAATCGAAACGGCAACAAATCTGACAGACGGACTTTTGCTGATTGATGTTATCGACGACGAAGAGCAGCTTTATTCACTCAACTATGCCTGCCCCGAACACGGAGTAAACATTGAAGAACTTGAGCCGCGTTCCTTTTCGTTCAATAATCCCTTCGGTGCGTGTCCGAAATGTGCGGGGCTGAGCGTTCTGATGAAGGTTGACCCGAAGCTTATTGTTCCGAACCCCGAACTCTCGATAAAAGAAGGTGCAATTCAGGCAAGCGGATGGAGTTCATCCGACGGCGGAACGATTGCACAGATGTATTATGAAGGACTGGCAAAAGCCTATAATTTTTCGCTTGATACTCCGTTCAAGGAGCTTTCAAAGAAAGCAAAGGATGTTATTTTTTACGGCACGGACGGCAAAAAAATCAAGCTTGAACGCAGAAGCGAATACGGAAGCGGCACTTACATGACGGATTTTGAGGGAATTATAAACAACCTTGAAAGACGATACAGAGAAACCACAAGCGAATGGTCAAGAAACGAAATTGAAGGATATATGTCCACGGTAAAATGCCCCGAATGCGGCGGCGCAAGACTGAAAAAAGAATCTCTCGGCGTTACCGTAGGCAACATTAACATTAATGATTTTTCAAATAAATCCATCGGAGAAGAAATTGATTTTCTTGATAACCTCATACTTCGCGAACGCGATGAAATGATAGGCAGTCAGATTATCAAAGAAATCAAAGGCAGGCTTGAATTCCTTTCAAGCGTAGGTCTTGATTATCTTTCTCTTGCAAGACCCTCGGCAACCCTTTCGGGCGGCGAGGCACAGAGAATCCGCCTTGCAACCCAAATCGGTTCGTCACTCTTGGGTGTTCTTTATATTCTCGACGAACCGAGCATCGGACTTCACCAGCGCGACAACGCAAAGCTTCTTAACACTCTTCGCCATCTCCGAGATATCGGCAATACCCTTATCGTTGTTGAGCACGATGAAGAAACCATGGAAGCGGCGGATTATATAGTTGACGTCGGACCGGGCGCAGGCATTCACGGCGGCGAAATCGTCTGCTGCGGAAGTGTTGACGATATAAAGAACTGCGAAAAATCCGTTACGGGTCAGTATTTAAGCGGCAAAAAATTCATTCCCGTTCCCGAAAAACGCAGAGAGGGCAACGGTAAATCGCTTGTTGTTTACGGTGCAAAAGAAAACAATCTTAAGAATATTGATGTTGAATTTCCGCTTGGAAAGTTTATCAGCGTAACGGGCGTTTCGGGCTCGGGCAAATCATCGCTTGTCAATGAAATCCTCAAAAAATATCTTGTTACTCACCTTAACGGTGCAAAAAAAATTCCCGGTGACCACGATAAAATCACGGGAACGGAATATCTTGATAAGGTTATCGACATTGATCAGTCACCCATCGGCAGAACTCCGCGTTCAAACCCCGCGACCTACACGGGTGTTTTCAACGATATAAGAGATTTATTTGCATCAACCGTTGATTCCAAGAAAAAAGGCTACAAAGCAAACCGCTTTTCATTTAATGTCAAAGGCGGCAGATGCGAGGCGTGCCAGGGCGACGGTATTGTTAAAATAGAGATGCATTTCATGAGCGATATCTATGTACCTTGCGAAGTATGTAAGGGCAAAAGATATAACAGAGAAACTCTTGAGGTCCATTATAAGGGCAAAAATATTGCAGATATTCTTGATATGACGGTTGAGGAAGGCATGAATTTCTTTGAAAGCATACCGAAAATTCACCGCAAAATCAAGACACTTTATGATGTGGGATTGGGCTATATCAAAATCGGTCAGCCCGCAACTACTCTTTCGGGCGGCGAGGCACAGAGAGTAAAGCTTGCAACGGAACTCGCAAGACAGTCAACCGGAAAAACAATTTATATCCTCGATGAACCCACGACGGGACTTCATACAGCCGACGTTCATAGGCTGATTGACGTTTTGCAGAAGTTTGTAGACAAAGGCAACACGGTTATTGTTATTGAGCACAATCTCGATGTTATAAAGGTTGCCGACCACATCATCGACCTCGGCCCCGAGGGCGGTAACGGCGGAGGAAAAATCGTTGCACAGGGCACTCCCGAAGAAGTTGCCAAAAACAAAAAGTCATATACGGGCATGTATCTGAAAGAGGTATTGAAAGGATAACAACATGGATGTTTATAAAAGCTGTCCGACATTTGAAAACGAACATTTTCTATTAAGATATGTTTCGGAAAATGACTGCTTGGATTTATTAAAGGCTTATTCCGACAAAAAAGCCGTTCCTCTTTTTAACAGCGATAACTGCGGCGGCGATGATTTTTATTACGCAACCGAAGAAAGAATGCTTGAGGCAATCAGATATTGGTTTTTCGAGTACGAGAGAAAAGGGTTTGTCCGTTGGTCAATTGTTGATAAAACAACGCAACAAGCCATCGGAACAATCGAGCTTTTTCACAGAAAATCAAAGGATTACTTCACTAAATGCGGTTTGCTTCGTTTGGATTTGAGAAGTGATTATGAGGTTGAAAACAAAATTATAAGTATTCTTTCACCTATTCTTAAGCCGACTTTCAAACTTTTTCACTGCAATAAAATTGCAACAAAAGCTGTTCCTGAGGCAAAAGAAAGAATTTCCGCATTAAAAGAATTAGGCTTTAATCTGTCAAAAGAAAAATTAATCGGGCATGACAAAACTGAATATGACAACTATTATGTTTTGTTAAAATAGGTGATTATTATGGAAACATTGAATTTTCTTATATCAAATATCAAAAATGATACTGTTCTTCTTTCAATCGTTGATACATTCAGTCGGATGTGCCGAATGGAAATCGACGGAGAAGATGAAATGTTTTTATTTGAAACCGCTCCTATTACACACAAAGACAAACCCATGCTGCTGTTTTCCATGGTCAGACAGTTTTCCGACGGTGACAGCGAACCCGTACAGATTCATACCGATATTGTTTACAACGCAGATGAAAACATCAATAAACTGTTAACTTGTTCATGGCATGAAAATTACGGAGATTTTGTTCAAACTGTTCTGATTTCAAAAGCATTTGAAACCTGCAAAAATCTCCGCATTGAAAAGCTTGATATTTGGTCTGACAGAACATAAAAATATCCGCTATGCGAAATGCATAGCGGATTGATTTTTATTTTAAATTACTGCTCAACTGCGTAAACGCTGACCTTCTTGCGGTCTTTGCCCATACGCTCGAACTTAACTGTGCCGTCGATGAGAGCGAAGAGAGTATCGTCTGAACCCTTGCCAACATTGTTGCCGGGATGGATGTGAGTACCTCTCTGTCTTACAAGGATGTTACCTGCAAGAACGAACTGACCGTCAGCTCTCTTTGCGCCGAGTCTCTTTGATTCTGAGTCACGGCCGTTACGGGTTGAACCCATACCTTTCTTGTGAGCGAAAAGCTGAATGTTTATCTTAAGCATTCTTTACACCTCCGTAGATAATTTTGATGTTGTCGGGATACTGCTTTGAAAGCTCCGTTAAATGAAGCTCCAGTCCCTTAAGAACCGTTTCGGTTCTTTCGCAAGGCTCGTAAACCTTCAATGACATTGCGCCGTCAACTGCGTTTGCATCGGCTTTTGCACCGATGATTTCGGTTACTGTATTCGCCGCCATAAATGCCGCCGAAGAAACCGAAGCGCAGACAATATCTTCGCCGATATCGGCAAAATTCGCATGCCCTCTGATTTCAAACCCTGCAAGCTGTCTGTTACCGACTAAGAACTTGACCCTTATCATGGGAAAAGCACTTATGCGTTGATAGCAGAGATTTCAACCTTTGTGAAAGGCTGTCTGTGGCCCATCTTTCTCTTGGAGTTCTTCTTGGGCTTGTAGGTCATAACGATAACTTTCTTTGCCTTACCGTTCTTGACAATCTTTGCGGAAACGCTTGCTCCTGCAACATAGGGAGCGCCAACGGTGATACCGTCGTCGGTTCCGACAGCGATAACCTTGTCAAAGGTGTATTCGCTTGCTTCTTCAGCGCCAAGCTTTTCGATGTAAATTACATCGCCGGCTTCAACCTTGTACTGCTTGCCGCCTGTTTCAATAATTGCGTACATCGGAATTCATTCCTTTTCTTTAAGACTCGCTATTCTCGTAACTCTTATAGTTGGGTTACCGGAGGCACAGATTAAATCCGTTTTTGGGCATAACTCACCCGCCCCGAATATGCGGCATGAAAGATTATAGCACAACA